>CAZRBW010000053.1:0-22940 GCA_964598395.1 uncultured Roseivirgaceae bacterium | reverse complement strand
GAAGGAATATGTTTTCAATCTGATTTGCACAAATTCTTAATATTTAGGCACCTCTATGGAGTGAAACTAAATAACATTCAGCAAACTTGTGATTCCATTATTGGAAATTATTCGAAAATTAGCTTGAGGATTCATTCTTTCAATTTTAACAGATTGTTATTTCAGCTGTCAATTTCGAGAAATACGGCTAGCAAAAATTAAAAATTCTTATATTCGGCCACGCAATTAAGGCGGATATAATGAATAAGAATACCTACGTAGTAATAATGGCAGGTGGTGTTGGAAGCCGCTTTTGGCCATATAGTCGCAATAATCATCCAAAGCAATTTCTTGATGTGCTAGGAACAGGCAAAAGCCTAATCCAAATGACAGTGGAGCGATTTCAGAAAATTTGCCTGCCCGAAAATATCTACATCGTTACCAATGAGGACTACTATGGCCTAGTAAAAGAGCAGATTCCACAAATGGAAGATGCGCAAATTTTACTAGAACCTACCAAAAGAAATACTGCGCCTTGCATAGCTTATGCTTGTTATAAAATAGGAGTTCGAAATCCTGACGCTACCATAATTGTAGCGCCATCAGATCATGCTATTTTCAAGGAAACTGAATTTGTGGAGGTAATCGAAAAAGCGGTAATTGGTGCGGAATCAGGAGAAAAGTTGATTACACTTGGCATTAAGCCACATAGACCTGAAACTGGCTACGGCTATATTCAATATATCCATGATGATGCTGAGGAAATCAAAAAGGTGAAAACCTTTACCGAAAAGCCTGAATATGATCTTGCAGTCAAATTTATCGAAAGTGGTGATTTTGTATGGAATGCTGGATTATTTATCTGGAAAATTTCAGCCATTAAAAAGGCTTTCAAAGCCTATCAACCAGAGTTGGATGAGATTTTTGCTGAGGGACTTTCCCACTATTATAAAGATGACGAGAAAGATTTTGTTTTCGCTGCATATGCACAGTGTAAAAGTATTTCGATAGATTATGCCATCATGGAAAAGGCAGAAAACGTCTATATGATTTTGGGTGATTTCGGTTGGTCCGATTTAGGCTCTTGGGCTTCATTGCACGATATCAAAGAAAAGGATAAAAAGGCTAATGTACTCGAAGGAAATGTAATGGCTTATGACACCAAAAATTCAATCATCAGAAGCTCTTCTAATGAAAAACTAATTGTAGTACAAGGCCTCGACGGCTACTTGGTTACAGAAAACGACAATGTAATTCTCATCTGCAAAAAGGATGATGAAAAGCAATTCCGTGAGTTTGTGAAAGATGTGAAAGCTAAAAAAGGCGATGAATATATCTAGCTAAACCAATTCCTCCCGCTGTCTTACAGCCTCGAAAAGGATAGCGGAGGTTGCCGCTGACACATTGAGAGAGGCTACTGGCCCAAACATAGGTAGCCTTGCCAAATCATCCGCTTTTCTGATCAGATCATTGGATATTCCATCTTCCTCTGAACCCATTATCATTGCCAAAGGGCCTGATAAATCTACATTGTAAACTAAATCAGAAGCCTTTTCTGTACAAGCAACCACTTTTACGCCGCTTTCCTGTAGATATTGCACAGTCTTGTGGAGACTAGGCACTCGGCAAATTGGCAAATAATGTAATGCGCCTGCGGAGGTTTTCACTGCATCGGCATTAATCTGTGCGGCACCTTTTTCGGGTATTACCACTGCGTCGATTCCTGCACTAAGTGCCGTTCTACATATTGCGCCAAAATTACGGACATCCGTGATGCGATCTAGTAGGAGCAGAAAAGGTAATTTTCCTGTGGAGAAACACGCATCGATTATACCATCCAAACTTGCGTATTGGATAGGTGAGATAAAGCAAATAACGCCTTGGTGATTTTTGCGAGTGATGCTATTGAGCTTTTCTGTGGGCACTTTGGTCACTGGCACATTGTGCTGGGAGCTTACTTGAAGAAGTTCTTGAATCAGCTCGTTTCTTAAGTCACGCTGAAGTAAAATGCGTTCGATTTCCTTGCCAGCTACTATTGCTTCTATTACCGCTCGCGTACCAAAAATCATTTCGCTGCGGTCTGAATGGTTGTTTTCTCTCATTGTCCTTGTCTGCCTGTTCTCCAAGAATCTACGGTGCGGAACCAAAATTCGGCATAATTGCGATCGCGTAGCAATACGTATTGTTTTGGAGAAAAGATGTTTTCGATGCGCGTAAAGGTAAAACGCAATCTTGGAATTCCTGCACGGTTCAGGTAAATCCACTCCTCAGAATTATCAATTAGCATTACTTCATTAGGATTGCCATAAATGGTGTAGATTAGCCCTTTGTCCGTTTTCCAGCCGTATTTGTAAGTTGTAAATAGTTCGTTTGCTCTTGCTACATTTCTGAAATAATCCCTTACGATGGTTTTAGATCGATCCTGGGAGCGGCTAATTTTTACTAAATGTTCATCTAGCGCATTTTTAGAGTTTTCGGCAGTGGTCAATTGCTCAAACTCTGCAGAACTACTTAGATACACAAATGGCTCAATTACATCATCGATGAGGGCGGCTCTTGGAAAAAATCTATCTGTAAGGACAAGGCTAATTCCTTCATTGCTGTCGGCATCGGTTTGAATGAAATAAAAGCCTTCGCCAGCTAGTGAAAGTGCTTCACCCTCCCGCTTCACAAAGGTGGAATCAGCGTTGAGTTCGGGGGATTCTCTAGTGGACTGAATCACCAAAGGTGGCTCTGCTGCTAAAAAGGTTTCTGGATAATAGATAAAGGAGATGTCTTCTTTAGAGCCAAATAAATGCCTAATTCTAAATTCTTCTTCTCCATTTACATAATTTCTGAAAAGAGGAATTTCTCTATCTTTTTCGAAAGGCAATATCGATGTGTATAGCGACCCTTCATTATTACGAAGCTTGATCACATGAAAAAATTCCCGCTGTCCTTGTGTCTGGATAACACGTAGCATTAAGATTGATTTTTTCTCAGGGTTTTTGAAATCGATGCTCAAATAATGCGTGTTTCTCTCACCAGTGATTTTAGCATCTTCGAAATTAATTTGCTTATATTCAGGTATTTCTGTGCTTGTGTAGGAGTCCTTAAAGCCATAGAATATTTGAAAATTGCTTAATAATTGACCTTGGGCGTTAATGTTGAATCTGAGGAAAAGTTTGTAATCTTCTTCATTGGTTGCGAGCTCGCTGTCTAAATTATAAGGCGCATTTGGCTGATAAATATGAGCGAAATCTATTTCGACGATGGGAGTTTGAGCCGACGAGGCAAATTGATTGCCCATGACAAGGAAGGATAAAGTACAAATAAATAGCAGCGAATTTTTCATATAATCATAGGTCTTATACAGAAGCACGGCGAAGGGCTCGACTGAATTCAATACTAATGAAATCAATGGATTGCCGCAAGCGCAATTTAGATTGAATGTACAAAATAAACGGCTTTTCGGGATATACGTTTTGCCTTTTCTTATTTATTCTATTCCCTTGCCGAATATTCCTTTAATTTTGTGCAAAGATTTTTGATATGAGTACATACACCACCGAAATTGCTTCTGACAAAATTGTATCTGATAATCCTATCCACCAGCGATTGTTGAAGGCCTACTATGCCGCATTGCCTTATGTAAAGGGCGATTTGCTCGAATTGGGCTGTGGAGAAGGTAGAGGAGTCGAGCTACTTGCACCTGTGGCAAAGAGCTATAAAGCGCTGGATAAGATTCAAGAAGTGATCGACAAACTGAGTGCTAAGTATCCTAAGATCGAATTTATTCAAGGCAATATTCCACCATTACCTGCCGCAATGAGCGATAGTTTCGATACGGTGGTGAGTTTTCAAGTGATTGAGCATATCAAGGACGATGAGGCTTTTTTGAAGGAGATTTTCAGAGTTTTGAAGCCTGGTGGAAAAGCGATTATTTCTACTCCCAATATCAATTGGACGCTCTCTCGAAATCCTTGGCATGAGCGTGAATATACGCCTATTGAACTAAAAGCCCTTTGTGAATCCATTTTTGATGAAGTGGAAACCAAAGGAATTGCCGGAAATCAAAAAGTGATGACCTACTATGAGGAGAATAAGAAATCGGTGAATAAAATAATGCGTTGGGATATATTGAAGTTGCAATACAGATTGCCAGCTTCAGTTTTGAGAGTGCCGTATGAATTGCTCAATCGCTTTAATAGAAATAAGCTTCAAGGCAAAAATGATAGTTTGGTGGCAAGTATTCGTCATGAAGATTACTATGAAGTAGATAATCCAAACCAAGGCTTAGACTTATTCTATATCCTTCACAAAAAATAAAGGAATCTTAAACAACCTTACAGCCCACTCCTTGTGCCCACTTTGGGAATGGCGGGAGGATGTTGGGATGATTATCCCCCCGCTAACTTAAGCCTGCAATTGGCAGCTTGCCGAGCAAATAATTAGCGTACAAATTGGACTTGAGAATAAAAAAAAAGAGGTAGTCAAATTTGGCTACCTCTTTTTTATATGGTTTTAATATTTCTATCTCAATATTCTTTGTACGCCAGTTGCTCCATAATGGCGGTTAAGCATATTATCATATTTGATCGCCAACTCTTCTTGATCGTAATTGCGCATTACTCTTTGTAAATTCATTAAGGTCACCAAATTAATTCGCAATTCATTCCCAATTTCGCGATCTTGTTCAATCATGTAAGCCATCATTTCATCGGCTCTGCGTGCAAGTATTTCGGCCATTTCAATGGCTTTATCCACTTCGTTAAGCTTGAACAACATATCCACAGTTTGTAAACCTGAGAAATCGTAAGGCACACCCTCATCAGGCATGGCAGAAAGCGATTTGAATATTACATCTCTCGCCTTTTCTTCTTCATCTTGTAGGTACAATGCACTTGCAAGTTCATTGAATGCAGAGCGGTGGTTCAGCACAAAGAATCTGTAATCTTGACTATTGTAGGTGTTTGGATCATCCAAACCTCTGAAGCTGAATTGATTCATTACCATATCATACATTTTTTCAGTATCGATAAGGTTGTCAAGTGGATAGCTAGCAGGTTTTTTCACTGGAAGCAATCTATAAACTGTGCCTTCTTGCACTACATAATCTTTCAGGTTGTAGTTAATAGTTGCAAGTGATGTGTTGTTGAAATAGATTGGCCTTTCCCAATTTCCATTTGCAATCAAGTCAAGAATCATCAAGCTAGCTTTGTCCATGCTGCTGCCGTTGAGCGACCATTCCATCCTAGAGGTGATATATGGCTCCAAGTTTTCAGGAATTATCCCAGAAGCTTTCACTGCCGTTGTATCAATGTCCAAATAGAAATTTTTGGAAGGAATGATATAAAGCTCTCTGCCCGATTGTGTAGGGAATCTTAGATTCTGACTTTCACTTTTGATAAGGTTTACATAGCTTTTTACATTAATTCCTCTTTTGATATTCTCATTGGAGCTTTCGAGTAGCTGCAAATAATCGTTCGTACCAGTTCTATAATTTTTCTTCTCCAATGTGAATGGGAATGGCTCCGATTCATACACTTGTCTAGTCATTTGATCTATATACCAATCGGTATTGAAATAGCTCAAAACAACCACCCTCACATCCGTGCGGAAGCCTTCAACTTCTTGTGCATACCAAAGTGGGAAAGTGTCGTTATCACCCCCAGTAAACAAAATGCCATTTGGTGCAACACCTGCCAGCATATTTTTGGCCGAATCGACAGAGAAATAGCGGTTGCTTCTGTTGTGGTCATCCCAGTTCTGGGCGATAAGGACAATAGGGGCAGACATGCAGACCGCTGTTACAAGCATTGCAGCCATTTTTTTGGATTTGATGGCATTGCTTGCATAATGATAAATAGCCATCACTCCCAATCCAATCCAGAATGCAAAGGCATAAAATGAACCCACATATATATAGTCCCGTTCACGAGGCTCCACTGGTGGGGAGTTGAGGTAGAGAATCAATACAATTCCCATCATTAGGAACAGCATGAGGGTAAATAAAAAGCTATTGAAATCCTCCTTGTATTGGAATAAAAGCCCAAAAATTCCAAGGATTAGTGGAATCATAAAGTATTGGTTGCGTGCTTTATTGTTAGCTAATAATTCTGGTAAATTTTTATTTGAGTCTAATGGTGAAAGCCAACCAGCATCTTGAATGTCAGACGATCTGCCAGAGAAGTTCCACATAAAATAACGCCAATACATGTGGTTCATTTGATGCTGAAACATGAACTTGAGATTATCCATAAAGCTCGGAGTTCTACCTTCTGGTAGGCCTAGCATATTTCTGTAGATCTCGGCATGCCGTGGATTGGTACTCCATGCTCGCGGGAGGATGGTGCTTTCCTCTGGATCGTAAATGTTTTTGAGTCTATAATCAGCTATTTCATAAGAGCCTTCGTCACGGTAATAGACAGGTGCTCCCAATTTCTGATCTATAACATCAGCAGTGAAATACTGACCATACAAAAGTGGACGTTCACCGTATTGCTCTCTTTTCAGGTAGGAAATAAATCCCATTACACTACCAGGGTCATTTTCGTCTATTGGGGTGTCATAGCCTGACCTTATTACCACAATAGTGTATGAGGAATAGCCAATAAGAATAAATGCAAAACACAGTAGGGCAGTATTTATTAATGGCCTTCCACTCTTATAGCTCCATCTTATTCCATAGATTAGTAATCCTAGTGCCACAATAATAAATGTGATCATTCCAGAGCTAAATGGCAACCCAAATGAGTTTACAAATAACACTTCCATTGAGCCGACAATGGATGGGAAGCCAGTTATAACTCCATTATTAATAATGATAAGAATCAAACCACTTACCAATAGCGCAATGATTCCACCTTTTACAGTAGGGTTGTATTTTTTGAAATAGTAAAGTAAACCAAGAGCAGGAATAGTAACCAAGTTGAGCAAATGGACACCTATCGAAAGACCCATCATATAAGCAATAAGGATTAACCATCTTTGCTCTGTTTCTTCATCTTCAATTCTATCCCATTTCAGAAATGCCCAAATTACCCACGCAGTAAAAAACGATGACATTGCATAAACTTCTGCTTCAACAGCTGAAAACCAAAATGAATCAGTAAATGCATAGGCCAAAGAACCTACTAAGCCTCCACCAATAATGGCATACTTCTGTCCATCATTTTGGAAGGTGTCTTTTATTTTCCAAAGCTTTAGCCCAAGCATGGTGATGGACCAAAACATAAATAGAATAGTGGCGCCACTAAAAATCGCACTTGAGAAATTGATCCACCAAGCGATTTGTTCTACATCGCCAAAAGCAAGCATTGAGAACATCCTATTTACTAGCAAGAAAAAAGGTGCTCCAGGTGGGTGAGGCACTTGTAGTTTGTATGAGACGGCTATGAATTCACCTGGATCCCAAAAGCTAGCTGTCGGCTCTATAGTGAGAGTATATACTAAAGTAGCAATGATAAAAACTATCCAACCTGTAAGGTTATTGAGCTTTTTGAATGAGGACATAGATTTTTGAATTTATGAAACAGAGGCGAAAATACTAAATTAATACGCAATGCTTGTTCATAATTCAGACCAAATTCAATTTGGTCAGTTTTTTTATCTTTTAGATACCTTATTGAAGCTAATAGCTTTTTGTCGGCTGCACTTAAATCTGCTTTTTGTAAAGTCTCTTTTTTGCAGATGTTTAGTGGATCTGTTACTTACTCTTTTGCGCCACATTTTGAAGGAGGATTCTTTCATATTGGCCCTCATCAGCTTAATTACTTGGGCTTCACTTATCCCAAATTGAGCTTCAATTGCATCGAAAGTAGTCCTATCTTCCCATGCCATTTCGATTATCCTATCAACGTCTTTTTCATTCAAATCTGCCATGGAATATAAACTAGCAAGTTCAAGTTCTGTTCAATAAAAAAGCTCGACTGTAAGAGCCGAGCTTTTTAACAATTTTGAACGATTCTGAAATTATCCTCCAGCCAATTTGAAAATTTTATTTATATCTTCGGTACCACTAGCGTTAACATCAAGATCTTTGATCAAGCCATTAGCAATATCATAAACCCATCCATGTACATGTAGGTTCTGTCCATTTTGCCATGCATTCTGCACGATAGAAGTATGAGTCAAATCAAGAACTTGTTCTTTTACATTCAGCTCTACAAATCTTTTACCTTTTTCATCTTTATCATTTATCGCATCTAGCTCAGCTTGGTGCAAGCGATAAACATCTTTAATATGTCTTAGCCAGTTGTCGATCAAGCCAAACTTACCATCACTCATAGCAGCAAGCACTCCGCCACAACCATAATGACCACAAACAATTATGTGGGAAACTTTCAATACATTGACTGCATAGTCTAATACACTTAACATGCTCATATCACTATGAATCACCATGTTGGCGATATTTCTATGCACGAAAACCTCGCCTGGTTGAGTCCCAGTTATTTCATTTGCAGGCACTCTACTATCGGCACAACCAATCCATAAAACAGGCGGTTTTTGGCCTTTAGAAAGAGTTTCGAAGTACTTGTCATTTTCCTTCAATTTAGTTTCAACCCAGGTTTTGTTGTTGTCTAAGAGTTGCTTGTAGTATTCCATATCGTCGTTTATCTAGTTTGAATATTAATGTCCACCAGTTGAATCTACAGTTTCTATACCTTTAGTCACTACTTCAATATTTCTGTGTGGAGCTGTGTGAGCTTTAAAGTCCTGAATGATTTCCAAGACATCGTAATCTATATTCTGAGATTTTGTTCCATCTATAATTACCTTGGAGTTATTAGGCAAATGATCCAATGTTAGCTGAATACTACCTTTATTCAAGAAGGTAACTTCTTCAGATAAGGTTAGGTTGATAACATCACCTTCTTGGTACTCCTCCTTGTGGAAATAATAAGGGTGCTTGTAATTTTTTCTTAAAATAAAATAAATAGCTACGACCATTCCAATTCCTATACCTTTTAGTAAATCCGTGAACAGAATAGCTGCTACAGTGACTACAAATGGGAAGAATTGATCCCAGCCTAATTTATACATTTGCTTATAAAGAGAAACTTTGGACAGCTTATATCCAATTAGCAATAGTATAGCAGCAAGTGTAGCTAGAGGGATAAGGTTTAGTACTCTAGGAACAAGTATTACAGAAACAAGTAAAATAACACCGTGTATTATGGAAGATAATTTGGTTTTACCACCAGAATTGATGTTGGCAGAACTTCGAACAATTACTTGAGTAATTGGCAAGCCACCAATCATGCCAGATATAATATTACCAACACCTTGTGCTTTAAGCTCTCTGTTGGTAGGAGTATTTCTTTTGAAAGGATCTAATTTATCTGTTGCTTCGACAGATAGTAATGTTTCCAAACTGGCAACTATGGCCAAAGTGAAAGCAACTACATATACATCAATATTAGTGATAGCAGTAAAATCTGGTAGTGTAAAGAAGCTTAAGAATTCACTTACATTGGACGCTACCGGCAGCTGAACGAGGTGCTTCCCAGTCATTGCAAGATCAGGAGCGAATGTGAGGAATACTTGGTTAATAACTATACCAAATACAACTACAAATAGAGCTCCTGGTAATATTTTGAAAAGCGATACACGCTGCATTATTGGTTTTTCAAATAAAATCAAAATAATCAGAGACAATAGCGTGATTACTATTGCACCAGTCTGCACAGCTCCAAGAGCATACATGATTTCAGAAAAGGTATTATGTCCATCTGCTTGCATAAAGCTTTGGTCACCCATGTAATCTTCATCATAACCTAAGGCATGGGGAATTTCTTTGAGAATTAGAATTAACCCAATCGCAGCAAGCATACCTTTAATAACAGATGAGGGAAAATAGTAACCAATTACACCTGCCTTAAAAAAACCTGCAATCACTTGAATAACACCTGCTAATACAACAGCAAGTAAGAATATCTCGAAAGCTCCTAGCGTGTCCAGAGCATTGAGGACAATTACAACTAATCCTGCAGCAGGTCCGGATACACCTAAGGCTGAGCCGCTTAAAGCACCTACAACAATGCCTCCAACAAAGCCTGCAATAATACCTGAAAAAAGCAAATCAGGCCTTCCTGTTGAAGCTAATGCGACTCCCAAACAGAGTGGAAGTGCCACCAAGAATACTACTAATCCAGAGGGTAGATCATTTTTGAGAGTAGAGAGAGATGGTTTTGGGTTCATGTAGGTAATTTAAAAGTTTGCATTGTGCTAAAACAATTTTTGGGAATTTTAATATAAGAGATTGAAAACGTTAACTTTTTTGCAAGGTTCCACTCTTTATATGAATGGTTTTTGGTGTTAGTGCTTTCTTAAATAATGAACAAAAATATGAAATTCCCAAAAAGGAATGAAGGTTTATTTCACTTATACCTCATTTAGTCAAATCAAATTGAAAACATTCCCTCATATTGTCATTGCTTTTGGTGAAAATATACTTTACTTAACTACAGTTTATATTCTTGATTCATTTTTCAAGAAATTATTATTAGATTCGGCCAATTAATATAAAAACTAGTCGTTCTCATATCTAATGATGTTTTAACAATTACAATACTATTATAGACGCCAAGAATTTTATGAAATCTGAAATGAAAGTTAGCCTTGTATTCTTACTATTAATATTCACTTTATCAAGCTGCTCCAAAGAAGAAATCAGTTTATTGCCAATCTCAGAATTACATGGTGAATATACTGGAACTGCCCAGAAATTCATTATTCAGCCTCTTAATATTGACAATCCAAACTCGAACACACCCAAAAGAGATAATTTTAAAGTGAGAGTTTCTCCTTCAGCCTCAGGCACTACTCAATTGAGAATTACGCCCGTTGCTAGTAACTTTAGTAGTAGTTTCAATGCGAATGCAGATATGATTTTTTCGGGAGGCTTGATCAATGTTCCCAATCAAGTTCAAGGCACCTCTAATATTTCGTCTACCGATGGTGGATTATATATTCATAATTCAAAGAAATTGAGGTTCACCATTAGAGTGGTGAAAGGGGATTCCACATTCCTTGAAATTTTTGAAGGAGTAAAATAAATTACATCTATCACTCTTAAGTTAAATAGTCTTTCAAATTACTTTTTTGCCTCACAAAGAATTTCATAAATTCATTTGGGTTGGTTTTCATATCTTTTGTCGAAGGATGAATTATTAAAAAAGCACCTCTATGAAAAAATTAATGATTTTCTGCGTAGCAATATTCTTGCTGCCATTCTTGAGTTTAGCTCAAACCACTGCAGACCAAAGCAAATATTTTAAGCAGTTAGATTTTCGATTTATTGGCCCCGATGGGAATAGAACCATTGCTGTAACGGGAGAGCCAGGCAATAACATGGTAATGTATGTAGGTATGGCTTCAGGTGGGTTGTTCAAAACGGAGGATGGCGGTACTACCTGGAATTCAATATTCGACGACCAAGATATTTCTTCAGTTTCGGCATTGGCTGTAGCACCTACAGACCACAAGCAAGTTTGGGCAGGTACGGGCGAAACTTTTTTGATCCGACCAGCGCATGCAATGGGCAATGGTATTTACAAATCCAATGATGCAGGCAAAACTTGGAAACACAGCGGACTAAAAGAAACCTCCCGCATTGGACAGATTATCGTTGATCCTCGAAATGCGAATACTGTATATGCCGCTGGGCTAGGCCATACCTATGGTCCACAAAAAGATCGCGGAGTATATAAAACTACTGATGGAGGAAGCACATGGGAGCTCGTTCTTTTTGTCGATGAAAATACTGGTGCGGCTGATTTAGCTATAAATCCAAAGAACCCAGACATTCTTTTTGCGGCATTTTGGTCTATCGAAATTAAAACTTGGGGCTTGCGAAGTGGAGGACCAGGTGGTGGAATTTATAGAAGTAAAGATGCAGGTAAAACTTGGGAGCCTATGAAAAATAATGGACTTCCAGGTGGAGTTGAAAATCCAGTAGGTAAGGCTTCCGTAGCAGTTTCTTACAGTAATCCAAATGTAGTATATGCGCTTTTTGAAATGGACAGTCCTCAGCTATGGAAATCTACAGATGGAGGAGATAGCTGGGAATTGACTATGATCAATCATACGATCAACGAAAGAGCTCCTTATTATACAAGATTAAGAGTTTCTACCGACGATCCTGATGAAGTGTATTTTGCTTCTGTCCGTTTTAGTACTAGCACAGATGGAGGCTACACCCTAGACCAGGCTGGATATAGAGCGGGAGGAGACAATCATGATATTTGGGTTGACCCAGCTAATCCCGATCGTATAATGGTTGCCCATGACGGAGGCGCAAGTGTTACTTGGAATAAGCAGAGAACATATAAACAATTTGTGTTCCCAAATGCGCAAATGTATCATGTGTGGACTGACACTCAAGTGCCATATAATGTGTACGGAAATCGACAAGATGGCTACTCGTACAAAGGGCCTAGTAATAGTCGCCAAGGAAGTATTCCATTAGGCCTATGGCATGCAGTAGGTGGTTGCGAAAGTGGTTGGGCCATTCCTGATCCTGTAGATAATAATATTGTATGGTCTGGTTGCTATGATGGAGGCTTGCAGGTATATGATTTGCGAACTGGCCACGCTCGAGATGTGCGCGTATGGCCAGAAGCTGGCTATGGTTGGGCGCCAGCAGACATGCGCTACAGATGGCATTGGTCATTCCCAATTTATATAAGCCCACACAATCACAAAAGAGTATATGTAGGTAGCCAATTCGTGCATATGACGGAAGATTATGGCCAAAGTTGGAAAATAATTAGTCCAGACTTGACGAGAAATGATAAAGCCCACCAACAATCATCCGGCGGAATAGCCACAGATAATTTGATGACCTTTGATGCCTCGGTATTGTTTTCAATAGCAGAGTCGCATATTGAAGACGGCCTAATCTGGACGGGAAGCAACGACGGATTGGTACAGTTGACAAGAGATGGTGGAAAAACCTGGACAAACCTCACAAACAATATTCCTGGCAAACCAGAACTTGGAACCATTTCGAGTATTGAGCCGTCAAGGCATCAAGCTGGCACGGCATATATTACGGTAGATGCCCATCAGTTGGGAGATTTCGAACCATACATTTATAAAACAACGAATTATGGACAGTCTTGGGTAAGACTGGATGCAGGAATTGAGCGTTCAGAATCTAGCTTTATTCATGTAACTCGTGAGGATCCAAAAGTTGCAGGACTACTTTACGCAGGAACCGACAAGGGGCTATACATTTCGAAAGATGATGGAAAATCCTGGTTTCGCTTAAGAAATAATTTACCTCCCGCACCAATTTATTGGCTCACAATTCAGGAGGAGTTCAATGATTTGGTAATCGGCACGTATGGTCGTGGTTTTTATATCCTCGACGATATCACTCCAATCAGAGAGTTAAGTGCAGAGGTAATGGCTTCTGATATGCATCTTTTTAGCCAACGGCCTGCTTACAGATTTCATGAGCTACAGGGAATAAAAACCGAAGGCAGATCTATGACCACAGGAAGTAATCCGCCTTACGGCATGGACATTAATTATTTCCTGAAAGCGACCGCAAATGATGTGAAGATTGAAGTGCTAACTAAAAATGGTGAGTTGGTAAGAAGCATTGCTGGCAAAAAGGATAGCGGTGTAAATAGAGTGTGGTGGGATTTGCGTCATGAGCCAACCCTACAGCCTCGCTTACTGGTTGCTCCGCCAGATAAGCCTTGGGTAAAATTAGAAGGGAGAGAATTTAGGCCTTTGGTAACTTGGGATTTGGATTTGTATCGAGGCCAATTAGGTCCAAGAGTAGTGCCAGGCGATTACCAAGTACGAATCACTGTAGATGGCAAAGTTGCTTCTCATACAGTTACAGTCCTAAAAGACCCAAATACTGCAGGAACTATTAACGATATTCAGCAACAAGTTTCATTTTCGCTTAATTTGAATGCGGCTCTCAATGAGGTCGTAATTGCTATTAATGAAATAGAAATAATTAGAGCAGAATTGGCTAAGCTTATTGAATTGAACGATGACGCACAAATAGCCGCGAAAGTAAAAGAGCTTGATGATAAGATTTTGGAGGTAGAAAGTGGTTTATTCGACGTGAATATGACAGGCGCAAGAGAAGATGCATTTCGTGCTCCAATGAAATTGTATGGTAGAATAAGTGCCTTGGCAAGTGATGTAGGGGGATTTGGTGCGGATTTCAAACCAACCAATCAGCAAGTGGAAGTTTATAATGTTTTCAGAAAACAGCTTGATGATATACAAGTGCAATACCAGAGATTGAGGAATGAAGAAATCCCTGAATTTAATAGGTTTTTGGAGTCCAGAAACCTTCAACTTAAGCTAGGGCGTTAGCAACAAATTGTTCTATTTAAAAATCATTTATGGAAAATTTCATTTAAAAGCTTAGATTGACTACTTTTTGGATAATTATCTAAGAAGTGAGGGAAAAACAAGCTTTTAACGTCGGGAATGATAAGTTCTGGATTCAGTTTCAGGAATTGCTTGATAGCCATGATGGATCTGTTGCTATTAAGGAATTTTTGGCTAATAAGGGTTTGTCATTAACTAATAACTATACCGAAACTCTAGTTTCTGAGATTGGAGATATTGGTTACTATGAAATTGATTTAAGCAAGAATAAAGCGACCAGAACCGGCCGTTGGTTGGCTATGTTAGGCTACAATGAAAGCATTAAATCTGATGAAATTGCATTGTGGGAGAAACTGGTTCATCCAGATGATAAGATAAGAACAAAAGAAGTGATAGATTCTCTTTTCACTGGCACTTCCAAGGAAATTGAAATTGAGTATCGATTGCTACGAGCAGATGGGAAATACCTATGGGTTCTAGATAGAGGCAAAGTAGTTAAGGTTGACCAATCAGGCGCTCCACTCAAAATAGCCGGTATCCAAGCCAATATTGATACGCTCAGAAATAATCAAGAAGAGGTAATCAGACTGTACGAGTTATTAGAAGCCACACCAGATTACGTTAGCTATTGCACCAAAAGAGGGTTAATATATTATGCCAATAAGGCACTTAAGGATGTGTTGGGTTTCGATCCTAAAAAAGAAAATTATCCCAAATTAGCACTTAAAATTCACCCTAAGACATCAAGTGATTTCCTTAGAAATGTAGCTATACCATACGCAACAAAACATGGACTATGGCAAGGCGAGACCTCTATCATTTCAAAAGATGGGACAGAGGTGCCAGTTTATCAAACCTTAATTTGCCATAAAGATGGATTAGGTCAAGTAAGTTATTTCTCTGCCATAATGCGAAATGTTGCTGAAGAGAAACAAACAATTGATGCGCTGGAGCAGAGCGAAAAGAAATTTAGAGCCTTTGCGGAAACTGCCCAAGCCACCATAATTTTACATAAAGGCAATCAAGTAATATATGTAAATCCGTCCTTTGTAGATTTAACTGGCTACTCCTATCAAGAGGCCTTGGAAATGAATGTGTGGGAAATTGTACACCCAGAAGATAGGCAATTGGTTAAAGAAAATGGATATAATAGACTTGAAGGTAAGGATGTGCCTTCTCGCTATGAATATCGCCTGCTAACAAAAAGTGGGGAGACTAAGTGGATAGACTTTGCTGGTTCTTCCATCCAAATAGATGGAGAATACATGGTTTTGGGAGTTGCCATGGATATTACTGACAGTAAAGAGATTGAAATTAAGCTTAAGGAAAGTGAGGAGCGCTACAAATCTTTTGCAGAGATGCTTCCTGAGATCGTTCTTGAAACTGACTTTCAAGGCAAAATCAAATTTGTGAATAGAGCTGCTTTGGAAACTTTTGGTTATAGTAAGGATGAACTTGAGTCCATTTCCAACATCTTTGATTTTGTACATAAAGACTATTTAGAAAAGGTAAAGCAAGACTTAAAAAACCTATACGAAAAAAATGTAAATAAGCCCGAAGAATACCTAGTTTGTAGAAAGGATGGCTCCATTTTCCCAGTTTTGGGATCAAGTTCCTTGGTGTATGAAAATAATGAGCTGATAGGCTTTCGCACCATTTTGTTGGACATTTCAGCTCAGAAGGAGTTGGAAGGCAAACTAAAAGAAAGTGAGAGCAATCTTACTCAAATTTTAGAAAATTCAGACGAAGCCTATGCTTTATTCGATAAGCAACGAAACTGTGTTGAGTTTAATGATAACTTCAAAACGGTTGTAAAAAAGTTGCATGGAGTTGTGGTAGAGGTGGGTATGCCATTTAGTAATTTTGTACGTGACAAAGATTGGGATAAATGGGATCACTTTCTAGGAAGAGTACAACGAGGCGAAAAGGTTAATTTTATACAAGCTATTGAAGTAGATGGCCAACTCATCCATGCCGAAATGAACGTATTTCCAATAAAAGGAAGGAGCAGGCCAGCCAGATTCGTCTTTAATGGACGAAATATTACTGAAAGGATAGAACATGAGCAAAATTTACTGAGACAAGAGAGAATGTTAGAAGGAGTGAATCACGCTACCTTTCAACTGTTGACTGATCAGGATATTAAAATAGTTACCACCAATTTCCTTAAGACAGTCGGAAATGCTTTTGATGTAGATAGAGCTTATATCTTTCAAAATGTATTAAATGCAGATGGACAAATCTGTATGAACCAAACCTTTGAATGGGCGGGAGGTGATGTCAATGCCGTAATAGATTTTCCAATCCTTCAAGAGTTACCT
Organism: uncultured Roseivirgaceae bacterium; assembly: GCA_964598395.1. Classification (GTDB taxonomy): domain Bacteria; phylum Bacteroidota; class Bacteroidia; order Cytophagales; family Cyclobacteriaceae; genus CAXBDP01. The sequence goes on along the minus strand of CAZRBW010000053.1, from coordinate 6,291 downwards.
TATCATGAAGCAGGCTTATTGAGAGCTTATCATATATTAAGCAGACAGAAACCATTTTATGGGAATGTGAAGGACTTTCCTCAGGCAGAAAAGGAATTACTGCAAATTCAAGGAGTTGTAAGCATATTGATCTGCCCTATATTTATTAAAGGCAAATTTTGGGGCTTTATAGGCTTGGATGATTGTAAAACCGAAAAAAATTGGAGTCCCGTAGAAATTAGTATGCTTTTTAGTTTAGCAAATTCATACGGTGGTAGTATCGAGCGAGAAAGCTTATGGTTGGAAATGAAAATTGCCAAAGAAAAAGCGGAAGCGGCATACAAGGAAAAGACAAATTTCCTTTCGACTATGAGCCATGAAATCAGAACTCCTATGAACTCTGTAATAGGAATGACTCAACTGTTGCTCCAAGAGACGCCAAGAGAGGATCAAAAAGAAAACCTTGATTTGCTAAATTTTTCTGCTCAAAACCTATTAAACCTCATTAATGATATACTTGACTATAGTAAAATAGAAGCTAAAAAAGCCACTTTGGTTAAGCATAGATTTAATTTATACAATACGATTCACTCCCTGATTTCGACCCTTAAAACCCTTGTAAAAGCAAAGGGTTTGGTATTGATTGAGAATATTGACAGCGATCTTGACCGTATTTTTATTTCAGATTCGGTTAAGCTTATACAAATACTTTCAAACTTGATGTCCAATGCGATCAAGTTTACTGAGGAAGGATACATCACATTCAGCGCCAAGCAATTTGACGACACCGAAGATTCAGTGTATGTAAGGTTTGCCATCAAAGACACCGGGATTGGTATAAAAGAAGAAAAGCTTTCCTATATTTTTGAAAGTTTCACCCAGATAGATAGTTCAGAAAAGCGGACTCATGGTGGCACGGGCTTAGGGCTAGCAATAACCAAAAAGCTCGTAGAGCTTTTTGGAAGCGAAATCAACGTGATTAGTGAGGTTGGCAAGGGTTCTACATTCTATTTTGATTTGAAACTCGAAAAGGCGAAAGGTGAAGACATCATGCAATTGAATGGTGCAAGCACAAATGATTTCGATGATGAAGATGTTGTAAAGGGGAAGAAAGTCCTATTGGTGGAGGATAATAAGGTTAATCAAGTAGTAGCCAATAAGTTTTTGAAATCTTGGGGCATGGAGGTAGAGATAGCTGAAAATGGTCTCATTGCTTTGGAAATTCTTCAGAAAAGAGATATTGATGTGGTATTGATGGATCTTCAAATGCCCGTAATGGATGGGATTACAGCGACAAAGGAAATTAGGAAAATGAAGGGTGATAAATGGAAGAAATTGCCCATTATTGCTCTTACTGCTGCTGTATTAGGAGAGGAAGAATTTAATGCTCGAAATGCAGGGATGGATGAATTTGTTTCAAAGCCGTTTAATCCCAAAGTGCTTTTGAATAAAATTTCCCAAGTAGTATTGAATAAGTTACCAGTAAAAGCTACAGAGGAATTGCCAACTCGATTTATTGAAAAGGACATTCGCCTAAAGCCAAATATTCGGACATTTGAGGAAATGGCCAACGGGGACAAAGGTTTCTTGTTGGAGATTCTAACCACATTCAATCTTTTGATGCAAGAATCCAAAAGAAACTATCGTAAAGCACTCATTGAGGGTAATTTGGATGAGTTGAAACGCATTAAGCATAAAATTAAAGCTGAATTAGTCCAAGTGGATGCACTTGTTATAGACGAGTTGATGGAGCAAGGCAAGGAAATAATTAGTAATTCTGAGTCAAGCCGAATTGAAAACAATATCTTGAAAATAGAAAGCTCAATTGATATTTTAATGGCTTTTTTGAAAGATGAAATAAAAAAACTAAATGGAACGACTGAAAAATAAAGTAGCCATAATTACAGGCGGAGCAAGAGGTATCGGGAAAGCAACTGCTGAATTGTTCTGTAAGAATGGTGCTAAAGTTCAAATATGGGATGTGCTTCCCAATGGTATTGAATTGGTAAATGAGCTAAAGAATGCTGGATTTGATGTGAGTTTTAGAAATGTTAATGTAGCCAATTTTGATGAAGTCGAAATGGCAGCAAACAAACTTAAAAATGAGCTCGGGAGTATTGATATTCTTATCAATAATGCTGGAATAACACGCGACTCAAGTTTGTTAAAAATGACAATCGACCAATGGCAACAAGTAATTAATGTAAACTTAAACGGAGTATTTAATTGTACTAAGGTGGTGGCAGGTATAATGAAAGACCAAGGTAAAGGCAGGATAATAAGTGCATCATCAATAGTAGGCATTTATGGTAATTTTGGACAAACAAATTACGTAGCAAGCAAATCTGCGGTAATTGGTATGACCAAGACTTGGGCAAAGGAATTGGGTAGATATGGGATTACTGTAAATTGTATTGCGCCTGGCTTTATCGAAACAGAAATGACAGCTGGCATTCCTGATGAATACAGACAACCCATGATTGAAAAAATACCCGTAAAGAGAGCTGGCCAACCACAAGATATCGCCAATGGTTATTTGTACTTAGCAAGCGATGAAGCATCTTTTGTAAACGGGATTTGCTTAAGTATTGATGGAGGGGCTGTATCCTAAAAATAAAAGAACCTTCCAGAAACAATTTTTCGAGTATGAAGAAGTATTACAAGGAAGGCTCTCTATTCACAACTATCCTTTAGACGTCTCAAATGCCTCTTTAGATGCGTGCAAGTAGTGAAAAGAACAGGAAAGGATTTTATTAAAACTAATCGGTTAAAATTTCAGATCAGGATTCTGTTATTATTTGATAATTACGATTTGCGGTGTACTTTTACGTCCCTTTCGCGCACGTGGTGAAACTGGTAGACACGCCACCTTGAGGGGGTGGTGCCTTAAGTGGTGTGGGAGTTCGAATCTCCCCGTGCGCACAATATATCTCAAATTCCCTCAACCATTAATGGCTTTTATTATGCTCAGTTAGGAACTCTTGCAGTCCTTCTAAATCATCAGCATTAATAAAATCAACGCCACATGTTAAAAGTGCCTCCCAAATTTCTCGTTTGTCTGGACTAGCCCAAAGACGTACTTTTTTGTTTTCCGCATGCGCTTTTTCAACTAGGGTTTTGATTTTTATGAGTTGTAAATCAGTTGGCATGCCCATATTAAAGCTTCCAATTACTTTAAAATAATTTTCGCTTATCCAAGGCATCTTTTCACTTGGAATTCGCTTTTCTAAATCTGCAGGTCGGCCATCAAGAAAAGCGGGAGGATTTTTCTCCTGCAGTATCAAATCAATAGGTCTATTGCCAGAGATTATAATTTTGATAGCTCTTTCTTGACCAATTCTACTGAGTATTTGCTCATAATTTTCTAATTCCTTCCTCAATTTCTGCCAAGTTTCATTTGCTTCACTTTTAATATCTATCAGCAAATAAACTTGATGAGGAAAATCCTTGTATATCCTCCCGCTATTTTCTGTACTCAATTTCAACAACGGGTCTAGGTATAGTGTGGCTAAGGTTCTAGATTTATCAATTTCAGTTGGATAATCATGAGCCACAATCAGCTCTCCATTGATCAAATGAATATCCGCCTCAAAACTTGTAAACCCATTTTCTAATGCATCGAATAAAGGTCTTTTATGCTCATAGTCATTATGTGCATGTGCATTGCGATGTTGGGCGTACAACTGACTTGAAATCAGTATTATAAATCCAAATAAAAATTGGGTTGATTTCATATTGTTAAGGGTGCAAATGTGAAATTAAAAGTAATTAATACATCAATGGTTTTAAATTGGGTAGAATTGCTATTAAATTTCCAATAAATCAATTTTAACACTGAAATGAAAAAAAGTACCCACCTATTTACTGCTTTAGCTCTAAGCGCATGTTTTATTTCATGTGGTGGCGAAGAGCAAGCAGCCGAACAACCTGAGGATTTGAAGGCTAAAGCAAAGGAGCTTTCACAGAAATTTATCATCACGGATGGTCATATCGATATTCCATTCAGACTGAGTATGCAGCGATTTCGCTTCAACCGAACTATGGATGACATTTCGCAACGAACAGAAGGTGGCGATTTCGATTATGTAAGAGCAAAAGAGGGCGGACTTGATGCACCGTTTATGTCTATTTACATTCCAGCTTCTTATCAAGAAACTCCAGGATCGGCTAAAGCCTATGCTGATTCACTTATATTGATTGTGGAGAATTTGACTCAGAAGCATCCTGATAAGTTTGCGCTGGCAAGAACACCCCAAGAGGTGGAGGCTAATTTTGCTAAAGGGCTAATTTCTATGCCAATGGGAATGGAAAATGGTGCGCCGATCGAGGATGATTTGAGTAATGTCGAATACTTTTTCGATAGAGGAATTCGCTATATCACCTTGACTCATGGAAAAGATAATAAAATTAGTGATTCTTCTTATGACACTGCTCGTACCCATGGTGGCTTAAGTGACTTTGGAAAAGACGTTGTATCAGAGATGAACCGATTGGGAATAATGGTCGATGTTTCACACATTTCCGATGATGCATTTTATGATGTAATGAAACTCACCAAGGCACCTGTAATTGCCTCACATTCATCTTGTAGAGCATTTACGCCAGGTTTCGAGCGAAATATGAGTGATGAAATGTTATTGGAGTTAGCCAAGAATGATGGAGTAATTCAAATCAATTTTGGTTCTGGATTTTTAGATAGTGTGTATATCAGGAGAAGGGATGAGTTGCGAAATATGCGATTCGAATATGCGGAGACAAATGGATTATCGCCAAATGATTCTTTGGTCACAGTTTACATGAATAACTATTTGAAAGAAAACCCGAACTATTCAACGGTGTATGTAGTAGCTGATCACATTGATCATGTGAAGAACTTGATTGGTATCGACTATGTAGGTTTGGGATCGGATTATGATGGTGTAGGCGATTCATTACCTGATGGTTTGAAAGATGTAAGCGAGTATCCAAATTTGATTGAAGAATTACTCAAGCGTGGATATACTGAGGAGGAGATTGAAAAAATTTGCTATAAAAATGTATGGCGAGTTTGGAATAAAGTAATTGCAGTCGCAAATGCTTCATGATTTCAGATAAAACTTAAAGTAAAAAGGGCCATTTTGGCCCTTTTTACATTTATCTAGTTTCTAATTCAAAGCGATAATTTCCTGCTAAGCTTTCGGTTCGCAGTCCAGGTGCATCAATACTTGCTGATGCGCCACTTACGGTGAAGTCTAAAATTAATCTAGCTCCAGAAAAAACCATAGTCACATTTTTTCCTGATGCTGCTTTAGTACCAGTAAGCCTTATTCCATTTGGATTATCAGGTACGAAAGTCCAAGTTCCTGCTGCATCAAATACATCCTGACCGCCAGAGGTTGTATAGGCACCACCATTTTTATCTCCTGAAAAAGTAATTTGAAAATTAGTAAACTCACTCGTTACACTAGTTAAATCGAAACGAGCACTTCCAGTTTGTCCAATTTGCCAACCTTTCACAAGTTTTTGAGCGTTTAGCTCTTGGAAATTCAGTTCATCATCTTTGCAGGCACTAAAGGCAATTAATGAAATTGCTAATGAAAGGATCCAAATAGTTGTAGGTGATTTCAGTTTCATGCTATTAATGCTTTAAAATCGATTTTCTTAATACGCTTTTTTTACTTCTTACCATTACTAAGTATTGCCCTGAGCGGTAATTACTCATATTGATAACAGCAACATGATAATCACCTTCTTCTGCAGTAGCAAAACTGCCAAGCTCTTTGCCATCCATTGTATATAGTCGAACGGACGGATTTTCCATTTCCGCAGTTTTTCTAATTCTCACATTTAGTAAGTCTCTTACTGGATTAGGGTAGGTTGTGAATAGCACAGATGGGTCAATTCTACCATTTTCAAAAGATGTGATACTTAATTGCTGAGGAGCAGACAAAGTACTACATCCTAAACCTGTGGTCGCGGTCAACCGCACTTGATAAGAACCAGAAGTAAATGTGGTGAAGGTTCTTCCTGTTTCACCTGCAATTAAATTTTCATCCTTAAACCATTGGTAAGTGAAGTCACCTTCAGGAGCAGACAATACTGGCCCATTCATGGTGATGGTGGCTACTGGTAATGGTTGCACTGCCACATTTATTGGGTTAGAAGTGACAGCACATAGACTGTTGTTTGTTACAATTACTCGATAGCTACCCGGTTGTGATACTTGTAATGTACGTGAAGTAGCTCCATCAATATTCTGGTTTCCGATTTGCCATTGGTAGGAGCCTGCTTCTGGTGCAGTGAGAGTTACATTGCCACCTAAGCAGAATGTTA
>CAZRBW010000052.1:1394-23115 GCA_964598395.1 uncultured Roseivirgaceae bacterium | reverse complement strand
TGATGTGCTAACTGCCTTAGAAAAAATTGGGCAAGTGACCGACCTAGAGTTAGAACAACATAATGGAATGGATCTAAGAGAACGCGTAAATGGCAAAGGTATTGACCTTGAATTTGATAAGGTATCATTCACTTATCCTGGACATGATCTTCAGATTCTACATGATATCACCTTTAAAATTAATGGAGGTGAAAAATGGCTAATTACTGGTGAAAATGCCTCTGGAAAAAGTACGTTGATTTATCTAATAGCCGGAATATATAACCTTTCTCGTGGTAAATTCTCTGTGAACGATATTCCAATCGAGAATTACAACATGCAGTCCTATCGTTCCTTAATTGGCACCTGCTTAAGCGCTGAGCAATTGTTTGAAGGCACTGTTTTAGAAAATATTACAGTAGGACGAAAGGATGCCAATTTTGAAGATGTGATATGGGCTGTGAAAAATCTTAATCTTCTTGATTTTATAAAAAGTTTGCCAAAAGGATATGATACCCAACTCGATCCTCTGGGTAAAAAATTACCAAAGAGTGTCAGCCAGAAATTTTTGATTGCGAGAGCTATAGTTACGAGACCAAGACTTTTGCTTTTTGAAGATGCCTTTGAATATCTTGACGAGGATGATAAACGCAAGATTCTTGATTTTCTATTTCAAAAGGAGCATTCCTGGACCCTAATAGCAACTTCCTCAGATCAATACATGGCCGAACTATCTGACAAAATAGCAATTATGAATAGCGGAGTTATTGAAAGGACAGGAAGCTATCAAGTATTGAAACCATTTTTTAACTTGAAAGGAAGAAACAATGCTTAACATATCGCCAAACAGCATAATGGATATTGTCGATAAGCAAAAGTTCTCATCTTTTGCTGTAGTTGACAAACGAAGTACTGGAAAATTACTTCTTCGCTTACTTACAGTTTTTACTGGTATTACCTTGATATTCATGTTTTTACCTTGGACACAAAATATAAGGGCAGATGGTAATGTTATTGCCCTCAAACCAGAACAAAGACCGCAATCCATCCAGTCCGTAATAGGCGGGAGGATAGAGAAATGGTATGTGCAAGAAGGTGATTATGTTGTAAAAGGTGATACTATATTATTTATATCTGAAGTAAAAGATCAATACTTCGATCCTGAAATTTTAATAAGGACAACCGAGCAGATTGACTCCAAACAAAGTGCAGTAAATTCATACGGAAATAAGGTGATAGCCTTAGAGAGTCAAATCGCTGCTTTGCAAGAATCTAGAGTACTTAAACTTCAGCAAGCAGAAAATAAAATTATTCAAGCAAGGTTGAAAGTGATTAGCGATAGTATTGATTTTCAAGCTGCCAAGATCAATTTTGAAATTGCTCAAAGTCAGTTGACTAGGATTGAAGAATTGTATAATGCAGGATTATATTCTCTAGTCGAATTTGAAGGACGGAAGCTAAAGTTTCAACAAGAAAATGCTAAGTTAATTTCTGCTGAAAATAAATTGTTGACTTCCAGAAATGAGCTTGAAAATGCTGAGGTTGAAATCAACAGTATTGATGCAAGTTTTCGAGATGCTATTTCAAAAGCTCAGTCTGACAAGTTTACGGCTATGTCTAATATGTTTGATTCGGAGGCAACCACGAGTAAGTTGCAGAATGACTTGCAGAACTATTCGATCAGACGCTCACTATATTACATCACTGCACCACAAGACGGTTTTATAACCCAAGTAATCGAATCTGGAATTGGTGAAACAGTGAAAGAGGGGCAGAGGATTTTGACTATAATGCCATCCAAATACGATTTGGCAGTTGAAATGTTTATCAAACCACTTGACCTCCCGCTTTTACAAAAAGGACAGCCAGTGCAAATCCAGTTTGATGGTTGGCCAGCAATCGTTTTTTCTGGATGGCCAAATACAAGTTATGGTACCTATACAGGCAATGTTTTAGCTATGGACAATTTCGCCAATGCCAATGGTCAATATAGAGTGCTCGTAACCCCTGACCCAACTTCGTACCCTTGGCCTGATGCATTACGCGTAGGAGCGGGCGCTACAAGTATGGTCTTGCTTAAGGACGTACCGATTTACTATGAATTATGGCGAAATATAAATGGATTCCCTCCAGACTATTATAAACCAACTCCAATGCTAACGCAAGGTCAATAGTATTAAATGTTGAAAGGATTTTTTATATCTCAAGCACCTTTAAGGATTATGTCTAATAAGTGGATTTTAGGTATTTGTTTAGCTCTACTTAGCTTGAAAACTCAAGCCCAAGAAGAGAATAAGCAAGTATTGTCCTTTTCTAAATATATGGAAATTGTGATGGCCAATCACCCGCTTGCAATCCAAGCCGATTTGGAAGCAGAAAGTGGAAAAGCCTTATTGCAAAGAGCGAGAGGTAATTTTGATCCAACCATTGGGGGAAATTTTAACGAGAAGAATTTCAAGGGTGATGAATATTATCGATTGATGGATGCAGGTATGAAAGTGCCTACCTGGTTTGGTTTGGATATAGTAGGTGGCTATGAACAAAATCAAGGAGTATACCTCAATGCTGAAAATAATACTCCGATAAATGGACTAGTGTATGCTGGCCTTTCGATGCCTTTGGGTCAAGGATTATTAATTGACTACCGTAGGGCTGAGTTGCGCAAAGCACAACTTTTTCAGGAAGTGACCGAACTTGAAAGACTTAAATTGCTCAATGATTTGTACTTCGAAGCAGGGCAAGTCTATTGGGACTGGTTTTACAGCTATCACACATTAAGAGTATTTGAAGAAGGCTTGGAATTAGCCCAAATTCGCTATGAAGGCGTAAAAAAAGAAGCACAGGAAGGTTTTTTGCCAATGATTGATACCTTGGAAGCAGGTATTCAAGTACAGGATCGGACATTAAATTTACAGCAAGCCAAATTAGATTTTACTAATTCGACATTGCTTGCATCGGTGTATTTGTGGAGTGAAGGGATAGTGCCTTTAGAATTGGATGAGAATATGATCCCAAATTCCTTCGACAATATTGAAAACCTGAATTTGGATGATGCATTTGCTCAGTGGGAAACAATGCTTGGAAATCATCCACTATTGAGACAATTGCAGTTAGAATTGGAAATGAATAAGATAGATCAGCGTTGGAAGAAAGAACAGTTGAAACCTATTGTGAATTTGAAATATAATGCGCTGGCAGAATCTTTTAATAATGATCTGTTTGCTGCATATTCAAATAATAATTTCACTTATGGAATTAGCGTTCAAATGCCGCTATTTTTGAGAAAGGAGAGAGCAGAACTTAAGCTTACTAGATTAAATATTAGAAGTGTAGAAGCGAGCTTTGCTCAGCAAGGTGTAAATCTAAATTTTCAGGCACAGGCTGCATTGAATGAGGTGAATACTATTGGCGATCAAGTAAGTTTGTATCGCAGAACTGTGCAAGATTATCTTTCATTGCTAGAAGGTGAAAGAGTGAAATTTGCTATTGGTGAGAGCTCGCTTTTTCTAGTGAATGCACGGGAGGTGGGTTATATCAATTCCCAAATCAAGCTAATGGACTTGGTACGCAAGCAGCAAAAATCTAGTTTGAAAGTAAATTATGTACTCGTTCAGGGTATATAATTTAACAAAAATGACTACTTCTTCTTCAAATGATCGCTGAGGTTTAATCTAAGTGCATTGGCAGAAATGCTAATTTCCCAAAACGAAAGGCTAAGGGAAATCATCAATAAAAGTAGACTAAGCCCAAATAAATAAACATCCCAAAGTGGGACTTCAATAAATATCAACGTCATCGAAAACACTGAAAAGAAAAGACTGAGAACGCCAAATAATTGCATGTTTCGGATCAATGTAACTCTTAAGTTGAGGTTTTTTATTTCGAGTGCAGTTCTTTCACTTTCCGTTTCGTCATAGCTTTTCTTCAAACCACGCACTATGGTAGCAATCGTTAGAAATCTATTGGTATAGGCCAATAAAATAAGCGATGTGGCTGAGAATAAGAGCGCAGGTGTTTCAATCGAAATGGTCATTTTAAATAGCGTTTATTAGCGAATTGAAAAATTGAATAGGGCAGGAGGGTAATAATATCCTCCCGCTTTTATTGGATTGTGATATCATATTTGTTCAATAGTCCGACTACTTCAGGAATGGAAAATTTGGCTTTCTTTATTCTATTGATTTCAGGATCTATACGGTAATTTTTAGCTGTTCGAAAATCCGATTTTTCTAATATGCTACGTTCAAAAAGGGCTCCCTGCAAATCGCAATTTTCAAATATCGCCATTGTCAAATCGGCTTCCGCAAAATCTACCTCATGCAAAATGGAGTTTCTGAAATTCGTCTTTTTCAATTTCCTTCGATAAAATGAAGACAAGTTCAATTGGCAATTGTTGATTTCTATTTCAAACAAAAATTCACTGCAATTATGAAAATGTAAACCCAACATTTTACAGTCAGTGAAAGTAACATCTTTGATTCCCGTATTTCCCAATTTGCACATACTCAAATTACATGAATCGAATGTACATTCAGTGAAATTGAAATTAGACAAATCAACATTGGAGAGATCGCAATTTATAAATTGGCAATTTTCATAGTCGCCTTTTATCAACTGCTTTTCGGTATAATTAATATTATTAAAGATTTCACCTTCAATTAATTGTTTGCTCATTGCTCTATGCAAGTTTACCTTTTTTATCTCGATGGGTTTTGCCAGATTCTAGCAATGCCATTTCCAAAGTTAACTGACATTTATTGATTATTTAATGCTTTCAAAAGCCTTTTCTTTGCTCGGGCTTAATAATTTGGCCATTTTTGCAACTTAATTTTTGGAAATTATGACGGATAGAAAACCTTTAATACTTGTATCGAACGACGATGGAATTACTGCTCCAGGCATTCGAGTGTTAGTAGAAGCAATGCAAAAGTTAGGTGAAGTGGTAGTCGTCGCACCTGATAGTCCGCAGTCGGGAATGGGTCATGCCATTACAATTGGAAATACACTGCGTCTTTCTCAAGTGGATATTTTCGGTGAAACGGTTGCTTATAAATGCTCTGGTACGCCAGCGGATTGTGTGAAGTTGGCCAAGCATTGGGTACTTAAAAATAGAACTCCTGATTTGGTAGTAAGTGGAATAAACCATGGCAGCAATACAAGTATAAGTGTTTTATATTCAGGCACTATGTCTGCTGCAGTTGAGGGTGCAATTGAGGGTTTACCATCTATTGGATTCTCCCTTTGTGATTATTCTCATGATGCAGATTTCTCGCATACAGTAGAATATGTTACCAAAATTGCCGCTCAGGTTTTGAAAACTGGCTTACCGAAGGGCCTTGCATTGAATGTGAATTTCCCACCTAAGCGCAATGAGAATATTAAGGGCATTAAAATTTGTCGCCAAGCTCGCGCCAAATGGCAGGAAGAGTTCGATCAACGATTTGATCCTAACGGCAGAAGATATTTCTGGATGGCTGGTAACTTCGTGAATTTTGATAAAGGCGAGGACAATGACGAATGGGCAATTGCCAATAATTTTGTGTCTGTGGTGCCTGTACAATTCGATATGACAGCTCACCATGCAATCAGTCAATTAAATGACGATTGGGATATCATTTCAAATTTTTAGACCATAAGAAGAGGACTAGAATTAGTCCTCTTTTATTAATTTCTCAGCTTTCTTTTCCTCTTTGGATTGGAAGCGTATGCCATAGCGCATAAAAATATTCAAAGCAGGTGAGGTTTTATCTTCTGCTCTACCATAGCCAGGAATTCTGTAAACGGGTATTTCTCCTTCTCCAACCTGCTCAAATTGATATAGTATTCTCATCCGAATCAAGAATCCAATATCGAGGTTTCCCATAAATTGGCCTTCTGTCCCGAGTACTAATTCAAACCAATCTGCAGTAAACCCATCTCTTCTCATCCCCACTGGATAGCGTTCTAAATTTATATCTTCACCGAAGAATTGTGCTTGGTCCGAAAAATTAGACTTTCCATACCTTAAGCCTCCAAATAATCTGTTTGCAGGATCTTTCGCTAATACATAATCGACACCTGCACGCATGTAAGTGCCAGCCGCTCGGTAATCATTATCATCCAGCACATCTACAGGACTTAACGCACTCCTACCAATATCCATGACTACTTGATAGCGATTTTGGAATTTCACAAAAATTCCTGCTTCATATTTTGTTTCAAAGTCTAGAAAAAAGGAGCTGAATTTCCCGTAATCTACCTGCACACCTATAGCTGAAATAAATGCGGGAGGAGGTAAAGGTACTTTTGTAGAATCTCCTTGCGCTGTTGAATCTGTAGGAATTTCAGCTCTTAACGAATCCAATAATTCAGTTTGATTGCCGACAGGTGGAATTGTATCAGTAAGCATTTCTTGAATCACGTTGCCAAGTGAATCGTAACGGACTGGCGGCTGAATTACCTCTGGTATGGTATCAGTAGGTGATTTTTGCGGAATTATTGGAATAGTATCCTGCGGAATAGACGCTGGAGGAATACTATCAGGTTGGGTTTTTGGTGGTGGAATGGTGTCATTGCCTGTTTTAGGAGGCGGGATAGTGTCCGACAATGGCAACACTACAGGTTTCACCTGCTTAATAGTATCTTGTTTTTGATTTTCAGTCGTTACTTGGGCAATCGACTGAAAACCAATGAATAGAAATGAAAATAGGAAAATGAGTAAAATCGATTGCTTCATTATACTGGATCTACATCCAAAATTATACGTATTTTCTTAAATCTCTTGTCTTGTTCTACCAAATCTACGGCTTTTCTTATTCTCTGTTTTACTTTCTGCAAATTCAGTTCTTTCGATATTTTCAAAAGAATTTCCTGCATATACCAATTTCTGATTTTAGAAATTAAAGGCTCATGTGGAGGGTTTTTCTGAATACTATCTCCAAGTTGTGCATTAAGGTGAAGATACAAGGATTCAGCAGCCTTTTTGGCTTCCAATTTATCCGTTGATTTTACGGTGATATTGATGATTCGAGAGTATGGAGGGTAGAAAAATTCTTGACGCTCCTTCAACTCCAATTCAAACATCTTGTGGTAATTGTGATTCTTTACAAGTTTCAAAACATCTTGACTATCGTCCCGAGTTTGTATGATTACTTTGCCTTTATTACCTTTTCGGCCAGCCCTACCGCTTACTTGTGTCAGCATCTGGAAGGCTCGCTCATGCGATCGGAAATCTGGAAAGTGAATTAAATGATCAGCATCCATCACACCAACCAAACTCACGTGATCGAAATCTAAGCCCTTACTCACCATTTGAGTGCCTATTAGGATATCGATATTTCTGGCTTCAAAATCATCAATAATCTTCTGAAAACTATCTTTGCTTCTTGTGGTATCGAGATCCATTCGTTGCAGACGGGCATTTGGAAATAGCAGTTTAGCTTCTTCTTCAATGCGTTCTGTTCCAAAGCCTACTGTCTTCAAATGGGTGCTTTCGCATACGGCACAATGGCTCGGTACATTGCTTTTGAACCCACAATAATGGCAGCGCATTTCTCCTGCATATTGGTGGAAAGTAAGACTTACTGCACAGGATTCGCATTTTGGTATCCAACTGCACTCCTCGCAACTGAGATAGGGCGAATATCCACGCCGATTTTGGAAAAGGATTACCTGCTTTTTGTTCTCAAGTTGTTCCTCAATGGCTAGCTTCAGTTCTGTTCCAAAATTGAAAATGTTCTTCTTCTCCATTTTATGTTTGCGTACATCCGAAAGCTGAATATCGGGAAGTGGAATTTCACCAAATCTACTTTTCAGATTTACTAAACCATATTTTCCTTCTTGTGCATTATGGAAGGTCTCAATGGAAGGCGTGGCAGAGCTGAGGATACACTTGCATTGGTGAAAGCGCGCTAAGACCATAGCCATATCCCGTGCATGATAGCGCGGCGCAGGATCATACTGCTTGAATGAAGCTTCATGTTCTTCATCAATGATGATCAATCCTAAGTTGTTGAATGGCAAAAAAATAGATGAACGAACGCCAGCGACGATTGGTAATTTATCATCCAATACACCTTTCCAAACTTCCACTCTTTCGTTATCGCTGAATCGGCTATGATATACTCCCAAATCATTCCCAAAATGCTTTTTCAATCGCCCTACCATTTGTGTGGTGAGGGCAATTTCGGGCATTAGGTAAAGCACTTGATGACCGCTATCAATCACTTCTCTGATCAGTTCAATGAGGATGGCCGTTTTGCCGCTTCCTGTAATGCCATGTAGCAAAATGGCATCCTGCTCTTCCAGCTGCTGGAGAATTTCTTCCTTGGCAGTTTTCTGTGCAGCATTCAATTCCAAGTCCGGAATATTCTCCAAATTGATTTCATCCAACCTGGAAACCTGAATAAAAAACTCCTCCAATACACCATTCTTGATAAGCGTTTGCACAGATGAATTGGAAAGCTCTTCTGTTTGCAAGCGATTCTTTTCTAACCCTGTTTCATTCAATTCCGCTTTTTGAAATACAGGAACCTCCCGCAAATATTTTAATATAACTTCCTGCTGTTTCGGCTTTTTTTCCAAATCATCCAACAAGCCTTTCAAGGCAGATTTATCCTCAATAAAGCGCTGATTGAGCCGTATTTTTTTAATTCTCTTGGGCGAATAGCGATCCTTTACTTTCTCGAATACTATTATGGCATTTTCTGCCAAAAGAGCTTTGATCACCGGATATGGATTTTTCAGATGCGAAATTGCCGCAACTTCATCATAACTTAAATTACCCTTTTCTGCCAAATTCATTAGTACTGACAGCTCCCTTTCCGGCAATGAACCTTCAGCAGATGCTAGGTCATAATCTGGATGTAATTGAAGCATGGACTCGCTACTTACCTTGAGTCCGGATGGGAGAGCTGCCTGCAATGCATCACCGATTCCAGCCATATAGTAATTGGCCATCCATTTTAGGAAATCCAATTGTTGAGCAGTGAAAATCGGTTTGCTGTCTGGTAAATCAATGATTTCTTTGGCTTCATAATGAATAGGGGCTTCATTATGTATTCCATCAACCACACCAGCATAAATTTTCTTTTTGCCAAAAGGAACAATCACTCTCATCCCTCTTTTCACCAAATCTTCCATACCCGAAGGAATCAGATATGTAAAAGTGACTGAAAAGGGAAGCGGGAGGATAACTTCCGCATAGAATAGCGTTTCTTTGGACATCAAAAATTCAATTATTTACAAAGAT
The DNA here is from genome assembly GCA_964598395.1 of uncultured Roseivirgaceae bacterium. GTDB lineage: Bacteria > Bacteroidota > Bacteroidia > Cytophagales > Cyclobacteriaceae > CAXBDP01. The sequence continues at coordinate 13,907 of CAZRBW010000052.1, read as the reverse complement.
ATATATTGCTTGCAGAGGAGTTCATTTGCCTCATCCAAACTGTGAACGGGCAATTTACAGGTTTTATCAAAGCAGACATAAAAAGTAGTTTGACCATTTAAGGCTTCTCTATTTTCGAAAATATCTAAAGTGCTTTTTTCTGTTGTGGCGAATACCAATCTATTTGGATTATAGTCTTTTTGTAAGACAATCGCATCTGCAATTGCATTAGGGCCTATGATGGCGACTTCGGCCATTGGTTGTAAAACTTTGCCATAAAGACTGGCCCAATTGGCTAAATATTGTGGATCAGTTTCAATGAGTCGGCTTACGGCTGACAGCATATTTTGGGCTTTCTCCAAGTAAGATTCCTCACCAAAAATATGTCCCAGTTTCCATAAATTATGCGCCATAATGGAGTTGGAAGCTGGAATCACATTATCAAAAATCTCCTTTTTACGTGCGATCAATTCTGATGTATTGTTATCCTCAGCAAAGTAGAAAAAGGATTCCTCTGCATGCCAAAAATGCTGAATGCTATAATCACAAAGCTGTTGAGCTAAATACAGATATGAGCTATCGAAAGAGATTTGATAGTAATTAACAAAACCTTCAATTACAGCTGCATAATCTTCGAGAAAACTGGGTATTACGGCTTCGCCATTTCGGATTGTGCGGAATAGTTTATGGTCTTTGATTAAATGCTTAGCTATAAATTTGGCTATATTTTCAGCAAGTTCTTTAGCCTGTGGATTTCCTGTGGCAAGATATGCTTCGCTCAGTCCGCTAAGCGCTAATCCATTCCAGCCGGCAAGTAATTTATCATCGAGATGTGGAGCTACTTTTTCCTCCCGCTTTTTCAATAGTTGACTTTTAATATCAGCTTGCCAAGCTTCAAATTCCTCCATCGACCAATTATACTTTCTGGCGAACACCTCATCCGGCATTTGCTTTCTCAGTATATTTTTTCCTTCCTCCCAATTTCCTTTTTCTTGTATATCGTATAATTCGCAGATTTTTTCAGCATCATCCTTAACAAATAATTGATCTATCTCCTGTTTAGTCCATACATAGAATTTGCCTTCTTCGCCTTCACTATCAGCATCTATTGCGCTATATAGGCCTCCTTTTTCACTTTGCATTTCTCGCTTTAGCCAACTTATTGTATCATCTAGTACTTGCTTGTAAAGTGGCTTTTTCAATAGACTATACGCACGACTAAAGAGCGAAAGCAATTGCCCATTATCATATAGCATCTTTTCGAAATGTGGAACAAACCACTCGCCATCTACGGAATAGCGAGCAAAACCGCCTCCTATCTGATCGTAAATTCCTCCTTTGGCAATTTCATCGAGGGTGAGTTCCAATTGCTCCAGCGCCAATTCATTATTCGTTTTCAAATGAAAATCCAGTAGAAAAGTCCAAATGCAAGGCATAGGAAATTTTGGTGCCTTATCCATTCCACCAAATTCACGATCAAATTTTACTGATAGTTTGGTGAAAAATGCTTGGTATTTTTCAGTTGTAAATGGGCTTTTCTGCACCTGAAGTCCATATTTCTGCACCTCACTTTTCTGCAAGCTATTGGCAAATCCTTCTGCCGATTCTTCAATATCTGCTCTTGTTTCTTGGAAAGCTTTATTCACTCCACGAAGGATTTGCGCCCATGAGCGAGGAGGAAAATAAGTTCCACCGTAGAAGGGTTTTAAATCCGGTGTAAGAAAAACATTGAGCGGCCAACCGCCTTGCAAACCCATATTTTGCAGAGCATCCATATAAATTTGATCCACATCTGGACGCTCTTCACGATCTACTTTTATGCAAATGAAATACTCATTCATAAGCGAAGCCAAGTCCTTGTCCTCGAAACATTCCCGCTCCATCACATGGCACCAATGGCAAGCCGAATAGCCAATGCTTACAATTATTGGCTTATCCATTTTTTTGGCAAGTGCTAGTGATTCACTATTCCAAGCCAACCAGTTTACAGGATTATAAGCATGCTGCAAAAGGTATGGTGAGGATTCATGGATAAGTTTATTTGCTTTTTGAGTCATTACAAATTCAATTTAAGGTGTTTGAGCGGGAGGATTTTCCCGAGCTAATTCCAATCTCTTTTCTGCTAATTGCTTTTCTTCTTCCGGCAAGGAGATTGGAAATTGTCTGATTTTACTTTCCAGCGTATTTAAGAATTTTGTAGCAGCTTCACTTTTTGGCTGCATTATCCGATGGGAGAGGTCATGTTGGATGCTTTCTAATTGGCTGATCAAATCTGCTGTATCTTTGGCGAAATAAGATTCTGCAAACCTGGTCCAAATAATGTCCTCAGCCAATTCTGTTGGGTGAATTAGGTCTGATTTGTAATAGCGATAATCCCTGAGCTCATCCATCATTATTTCATAAGAAGGGAAATAGTGCAAAAAGGAATTTTCCTTGGCCAATTGCCCACAAAGCACTCTGAGCAGACTTTTGCTCATCATATTTTCCTCCATTCCATCTTTGGTATGGCGAACAGGGCTTACAGTCACAATCACGTTCAGATTTGGTCTTTGCTTTCGTATCGACAGCAATACATGATTCAAATCTTCTAGCATTTCATTGCCATCCGAAAGTCTTTTGTCGAATAGCTTTGCAGGCATTTTATGGCAATTAGCCACAGGTCGATTATCTGCATTCAAATAATAGCGAAAGGCAGTCCCAAAAGTCAATATCAGCCAGTCTGCTTTTTGTAATGCTTCCGCTGTATTGCCAATTGAGGCGTATATGGCAGTTTGAAGTTTTGTCTTAGAGTCTTGAGATAGACTAGAATGGAAATCGTAGTGAAAGTGAATTCCATTATGCTGATCAAAACCATCCTCGATTGATTTAGAAGGATTTAAGCTTAGCTCAAGCAAATGTGCAATCGCTGAAGGATGATAAATTACACCAAATGGATTTGCTAATACATTGAATTTTGCATTGGCAAGGCGGCTTCCCATAGTTTCGGCAAAGCATGAGCCTAGACTTATAATCTGCTGACTATGATCTATTTTATCAGCAGCAGCTTTGATACTAATAGGTGTGGATAATATAAATTCCTTATTTGACTTCATAGAGCTAAAATGCGAAATCGATCCATAGGATTGATAATGCTAAAAATAGCCAATAATGCCGAAGGAAGAGGTATGAATTGGCTAATCGAGAAAATTAAAGACTAAACTCATCTACACTCGAATCCAGCAGTCGAGCATTTTCGCATTTGAGAATGCGGCCTGGAAAATCGCGCAAGATTGTGTGATTGTGTGTCGCCATTATTATAGCCGTACCAGCGCGGTTTATGTCCTTGAAGAGTTTCATTATACCATCAGAAACTTCTGGGTCGAGATTTCCTGTAGGCTCATCTGCTATCATTAGCAAAGGCTCATTGATAAGAGCACGGGCTATTACCACCCGCTGTTGTTCACCACCCGAAAGTTGGTGAGGCATTTTGGTGGCTACCGAACCCAAGCCCACACGCATGAGCACTTCGATCATGCGATTTTTCATTTTGCCCTTATCTCTCCAGCCGGTAGCACGCATTACAAAATAAAGATTTTCAGCTACTGACCGATCTGGAAATAGCTGAAAATCTTGAAATATAATACCGAGTTTTCTACGTAAAAAAGGAATGTCCTTGCGCTTTATCTTTGATAGATCGTAGCCAACAATCTGGATATCGCCCATCAAGAGTGGGAGGTCGGCATAGAGGGTTTTGAGCAAAGAGCTCTTGCCACTGCCCGTACGGCCAATCAAATACACAAATTCGCCCTTTTCCATTTCAAAATTTACATTATTCAGCACCGTATTGATGTCCTGAAAGATGTTTGCTTTGCGAATCGAAAGAAGTGTATTTGAGTCTAAGGACATTAAATTTCCAATTTTTGTAGCTTACCGAATTCTAATTGATTGATTACGTTTTCTAAAGCGTCTTCTTTACCTTCTAAGCCATATTTTTCGATATTTTTTAGCGGACGGTCAGCACGGAAATAGGCAATAAGCACAAAATTATCATCCCGTAATTGGATGTAATCAGGGATTTTTGCCTTGCCTTTTACTTTGATGATATACATTTCGGATATGTTGCTTTTATCATCCTTAACTGTCGCTATGGCGGAAGGTTTATCAGCCATTCGCTTTTTTATGATCGGCAAGGAATTGTGCTAGGCCTTGGTCAGTTAGCGGATGTTTAAGTAGGCCAGTAATTACTTTCAAAGGACAAGTTGCCACATCAGCGCCAAGTTCCGCACAATTGATCAAGTGCATGGTATGTCTTACCGATGCAGCCAATATTTCAGTTTGGTAGCCATAGTTATCGAATATCAATCTGATTTGCTCTATCAGTTGCAAACCATCAGTAGAGATATCGTCGAGACGGCCGATAAATGGAGACACATAAGATGCACCAGCTTTTGCGGCCAATAATGCTTGACCTGCCGAAAATATTAAGGTGCAATTTGTACGGATGCCTTCTTGCGTAAATGCTTTGATTGCTTTTACACCATCTTTTATCATCGGTACTTTCACCACAATCTTATCATCGATTTTGGCTAGTTCGCGGCCTTCTCTCATTATACCTTCAAAATCTGTCGCGATTACTTCTGCACTCACATTGTCATCTACAATATTGCAAATAGCCTTATAGTGATTCATAATATTTTCGCGACCACTAATGCCCTCTTTGGCCATTAATGATGGATTGGTCGTAACGCCGTCGAGAACGCCTAGGTCATATGCTTCTCTTATTTCGTCTAGATTGGCTGTATCAATGAAAAATTGCATGATATAAGTAGGATAGAAGATGTAAAATTGATTTTATACAAAGCTATAAAAAGAATGGAAACATTGGAGCCTAAATTTGGCTATAAGTCTGAGATACTAATATAATTTTAAATTGCTTTGTCGAAAAGCGGGAGGTAGGAAAACCTTGCACTATGAGGTAAAAAAAAGTGGCAAGCCAAGTATCGCACCGCTACGACCGTCGACCCTTGCTTCCTTCCGGACCTGGGGGATTAAACAGGAGCTGGTCGTACTGACTTGCCGGGTGCAAAAGTACGTAATAAGATTTGATTTAAAAATCTGACAAATAAAAAAAGGCTGTTTGGCAGCCTTTTTAATTGTTTTTAAAAATCGTCATCATCTTCGATGTCATCCTCAAAGTCATCGTCTAGATCTAATTCATCATCGTCTAAATCAAAATCTTTGTCATCAATAAATTCTGAGTCCTCATCGATATCGAATTCTTCGTCCTTGAAGTCTTCTTCAAAGTCGTCTTCCAATTCTTCATCGTCGAAATCTTCCATGTCCGGATCGTAGCTAGGCATGTTCAGTAAATTTGGTTTAAGTAAAATGGTCTTTGAAAAAGCAATAATAAATATTTTTACGAACTAGCAATAGCTTGGTAAAAAAAATATTTAAATTACTGATCATTCTTGCACCAAAAAACCTTTAGAACCACTTATTTGTAGGTTTCCGAAGAAATAATTTCTGGCATTTCAAGTTCGAAATTTGGTGTGATTGCTAAGAACTTTTGCTCTAATAAATCAGCCCAAGATTGCATATAAATTATCACATCCTCCCGCTTGTTATGCTGGAGATGACGTTTACCACCTGGTAGATTCTGCAAAACTTCACTGTCCTCCAGTTTTTCCAAGTTTTTCAAATCTTCAATACTTAGTCCATTGTTTATTAATTCGCTTATAAGCAAATCCATTGGCATGCCACTGTCTCCACAATAGTCCATCGATTGCTCTGTCCAATCTCCATATTTTCTCAATGCATATGCGTGGATTTCACCTTTGCTAAGTCCCGTAAGTTCTTGCGCAAGATTCCCACAATTGCAACTTCCCATATGCCCCCATTGGTAAGGTGCACCTTTGGATAGTTTAGATGCTGCTCTTCTCAGTGCAGCAATTAATTCAGGATTTGCTTTTGCCATTGTTCTATCTTTAGTTCTTTCATCAAACTGACTGTAGTGATGTTTGGTTTTCGAATTTTTTATTTTCTAACTTGTGCCTCCTAAGAAAAACAAAAACAATAATAATATGGCAAGAGGAGACAGAAAATCGAAAAAAGGTAAAATTTGGAGTGGTTCATATGGTGTTACTCGTCCACACAAAAAGAAAAAACCTGTAGCTGAAAGTACTGAGCCAAAGGCTGAGAAAAAAGCTGCTACTAAAAAGAAGTAAAAAATTAAACCGGGTTCGCCCGGTTTTTTGTTTTAGGTGGGTTTATAATTCCAATAATTATCGATATTTCCTTCATCAAACCAACCCATCTATGTACCCTTTTGCCTATTTCAATAGCCAAATCCTAAAGTATGAATCTATCTCATTAGAGGCTAATGATTTATCTGTTCTTCGTGGCTATGGCATTTTTGATTTTTTTAGAGTTCAAGGTGAAGTCCCACTGTTTTTGGATGATTACTTATCTCGATTTCAGCAATCTGCAAAAAGGATGATGTTGCCCTTGGCAGAAAGCAATGAAGACTTGAAAAGAATAATTTCTGAATTGCAAGCCAAAAATGGTCTGATGGATAGTGGCTTTAGGTTAATCCTGACTGGTGGCGCTAGTGCAGATGCATTTAGTATTGGTAAGCCAAATTTCCTGATTTTGCATGAAGAGCTGCATATGGTGCCAAAGGAAATCCGTGAGAAAGGAGGGAAGCTAATCAGCTACCAATATCAAAGAGATGAGCCGCTCATAAAAACCATAAATTACTCGGTACCTGTGCGGCTAAAAGCGCAAGGCAAAATGAAGGATGCATTGGATGTGCTTTATCACGATGGTGAATTTATCTACGAGACTTCAAGATGTAATTTTTTTTTGGTCAAAAATGGAGAGCTTTTTACTTCTGCTGATGGAGTATTGGAAGGGGTCACTAGAAAGCAATGTATTGCGTTGGCAAGTACTAAATACAAAGTGAACTTATGCAGAATTACTTGGGATGATTTGCGGGAGGCTGATGAGGCTTTTATCACTAGCACCACCAAAACGATTCAGGCTATTACTCAAATAGATGACTTACAAATAGGAAGTGGTAAAATCGGTGAGATTACTTTGGATTTGATGCAAGGGTTTGAATTGAGAGTGCGGGGATTTATTGGTAACTAATCCAATACTAAGTCTGAAAATTTAAGTGCAATGGAGGTCGCAATTATAAAATTATTGCTTGCAAGCCCTGTATTGGTTTCAAAATAATTGTCCTTTCCTTTCATCCAACGTCCTTCAATTCTGCAGACTATATTTTGAGCAGGAGCATAGTCTATATTTAACGAAAGACTAGTGGTACTGAACCCATTAATGGTGTTAGTCGGAATAATAATTCCTTTTTCATCTTGATAGTACTCAGCGCGAAAGGCAGTTTTCCAAGTGTCATTTATAGCATATTGGCCAATCAATACAGGAGAATACCAGATGTCATAAACTGTACTTCCTTTTAGTTTTTGCTGGGTACCAAAGTCAAAACCTGCGATTAGGATAAGTTTTTCAGTCATTTGAAATTGCCCATAAAAATTATTGAAGTATCTCAACCGTCTTGTTGAATCAGGATCATCCGTCCCAATGAAAGTACTCCAATTGAAGGAAATGTAGTCCGTTGCCTGATAAAGCACTTGAGTGCCAAATGATGGAAGAGAATTCCCTTGCAATCTTTGTATTCGTTGCCAGCCGTTAGTTATTAAGCCTGCTATTTCCCACTTTTCATTTGGATTGTATGTCAATTTGGCGCCCGATAAAAAGTAAGGAGAGTTTTCAGCTAATAAAGACCGAGTCAATGTTAAGTTGTCTGAGGAAATAGCACTTTCGAAACCAATGTGCGAAGGGAATACTCCTGCATCTAGCCATAGATTACTTTTCGAGTTGAGTGAAATTCCGATGTTTGCCTCAAGTACATTTTTCAGTAAGCCTGGTTCAGCTGCATAATTATCATTACTATAAGTACCTGCTTGTAAAGCAAAATTGCCTCTATATTTTTCATGATCTAAGGCCAGCTTTACAAAACCTAAATTCAAGTTAAACTCATTGTGCCGATTATGATTGAATAGGAATTCTTGTCTTTGTAATCCTTGGGGTTTATTAAAATCATACACATAAAATATGTCAGCAAAACCGGAAATACTGAATTGAGGACTTTCAGACCAAGTATTTTTATCCTGAGCTTGAATTTTTGTCAAGGATAAGCATAAAGAAATCAAAAGAAGAAATCTCGTTTTCATGCTGGAATTGATGCCGGGTATCATGTTTCTATTAGCATTCAATATTGTATTGCAGACTATTTTTGAAAAAAGCTTAGGCAAAATAGATATTGATTAAAATTTTTTATTGAGGCTTTGAATTGAAAAACAATACGATACCCATCACTCAAAAAGGATAATTCTCTTATTACAATTTTTGCTTTAGAAACCTTTGCAAATCTTTATTGGAGCCATATAGTACCAAAATATCGTCCGGTTCAAGTTTATTATCAGCTCCAGCAACACCTTGAATTTGGGTCTCAGTTTTAGTTTTACCCAATACACTCTTCACTTCTACTTTTTTGATAATAGTTAAAACCAATAAATTGAATTCTCTCCTAAAACTAACTTCCCGTATCGTTTTACCTACATAATCTACAGGCACTTTTGCTTCAATAATACTATAGTCATCATTCAATTCAAATGAATCAACCACATTGCTAAGGCATAGTTTTTTTGCCCATCTTTCAGCTGTTTCTTCCTCGGGATGTACTATTTCATCAACTCCTATTGCTTGCAATACTTTTTCGTGTAAAGGATTAATGGCTCTGCTAATAAGCCTTTTTACTTGAAAATTTTTCAGAAGAGCGGTTGTCATTAGGTTAGAACCTTGGTCTTCACCAATAGCTACTATTACAATATCTGTATCCTTAAGAGGAAGGCCAGACACCGTAAATTCATCGGTAGCATCCATACAAATGGTATGTGAAATCTTTTCTTTATAAGCATCTACTTTAGTCATACTAGTATCAATGCCTATAACTTCATTTCCTTGTTCAGTGAGTTTCTGAGCAAGGGAGCCACCAAAATTACCAAGACCTATTATTATGAATTTCATCTTAATTTTAGTTTATAACAATTTCTTCTTTTGGGTAACTGTAATTACGTTGTTTTACTTTTTTAAAGACTGCTATCACAAATGAAAGCATACTTATACGACCAACAAACATTACCACGATAATTACGAATTTACTAGCGCTGCTCAAATCAGCCGTAATTCCTAAACTAAGCCCAACAGTACTGTAGGCTGAAAAACATTCAAATGCAATATCAACTAATGCTAATTCGGGATCAAAAATTGAAATCAATATTATTGCAAAGCCAAGCACAGTTAAAGACAATGAAATAATTGCAAAAGCTCTTCTAACCGAAATTTCAGCAATTTCTCTTCTAAAAACTTCTATTCTTGGTTTTCCTTTAGCCAAACTTAGAATATTGAGTATTGCAATAGCAAAAGTACTAGTCTTAATACCACCACCAGTTGATTGCGGAGATGCGCCAATCCACATGAGAATAAAAACCATTATGAGTGTTGGATAAGCCATCGCCGCAGTGTCAATAGTATTAAATCCGGCAGTTCGCGGTGTAGTAGCTCCAAATAATGCGGTCACAATCTTTCCGAATGGACTATGTTCTGCTAAGGTATTGTTGTATTCTAAAAGGTAAAATGCAATGAATGCAACAAGCGAAATAGACAATGTTGTAATTAATGTAATTCTACTATTGAGGTTTAGAACCCAAGGCCTATGTTTAGTTTTCTTTGCCGAAAATAAAAGTAGGTTTGAAATTTTATACTTCAAAAATGTCAAGACGTTCGCAACAATTGGGAATCCCAAACCGCCCAATACAAAGGTCAAAATTATTATCATTTGCAGATAATAGTTGAATCGAAAACCTTCCTCGTACAAACTATTACTCAATGTGGAAAAACCTGCATTACAGAAAGCGGAAATAGAATGAAAAGCAGTAAAAAAAAGTTGATCTGACTGAGATGCGAAATTGCTTGAATCAATGCTAGAGTAAATAAAAACTGCTGAAAATAGCTCTATTCCAAAAGTGATAAGTATTATATATTTTAAAACTGAAAATACTTCGCCCAATGTTTTGGAACTAGTCATATCACTTAAAGCCAATTGATTTTCGTAAGTGGTTCCTCCTTTGAAGAAATAGCTGAAATAGCTGGCAAAAGTCAAAATACCCAAGCCACCCACTTGAATCAAAATCATAATGATGGTTTGGCCAAACATGGTGAAATGACTTCCTGTGTCTACTACTATCAGTCCAGTAACACAAACTGCACTGGTAGAAGTGAAAAGTGCATCTAAATATGAAATACCATCATGGGTTGCATTAGGTAGAACAAGCAAAAGTGAGCCAATCAGGATGATGAATAAAAAGCTGAGGATAAATAGTTGAGCAGGATTTAAAACTGTCCTATTAAAATTAATTTTGAGTTCCGAAAACTCTCGAATAAAAGTAAGGAAAACAGCTATTTTGACCCAAATGGGATTCTCCAGAAGTAGATCGGTTTCAAATGGAACGCCGACAAACAAAAACATATAGAAAATCCAAAGTGTAAAAAGGATGGATAAGAGATCAAAAATGAAAACTTTCCTTTTTAGTAATCCTGAATTTTTGATGTATCGGGTAAAAGTAGCACCTAATCCAACACCTAATACGAAGAAGTAAAACCAATCTAAAATATTTTGCGTGAGCTCAGTTTGAGGAAACCCAAAATCAGTTACGATAGCAATAAGACCAATTAGGCTTGTTATAAAAGCAATTTGATAAAGTAGTTTCAGGTTAAAATTCATACTTTATATTTATTGCTTCTGCTTTTGAAACAAGGTGTTTCTTCTTGTCCATAACTTTCTATAAAAGTCAGACTGCATATTTAAGCCATAATTGAGGAAAATCCTAAACAGTTTTCTATAAACCCAGTATTCGGATTAAATCGATTTGGTTGTCATCGAATCTTTAATCGAAATAATTCGCAAGATGATTAGACCTCTTCTTTATATTTGAGACCTTTCTAAATTTTTTATTGAGCGATTTTGATTACTTAATCTCCCGTAGAAACAGAAATAATAGTGGCAATACCGATTCGTAAACCTACTTCCTCGTATTTCCAATCGTTGAATCCTGCGGCAACTTCTACACGGAATAATCGGAAAATATTATCGATAGAGTAGCCCAATTCCTTATAATGAGGTGATGCATTGGTTTTGAGATAATTCACAAAAATATTCTCTCTCAAGCCACTAATCCGAACGCCTGGAAGTTGAGTGATTAAGAATTTCCTAAACTGATAATGTGTATGGCCAGAGAAGTAATTTTGATCAGTACTATAGTTGTAGTAATCCAGCAAACGGAACCCTCCCGCTGGCCTTAGACTACTTAAAATGGTTCGGTTTCCATCAAAATGTTTGTAGTCCATGAAAAAGGTCTTATTGTTATTCAAGAAGCTGCCAGCTTTCAATTCAAACTTCAAATTCCCACTAATTCCAAACCTAAAGCCATGATTTAGACCTAATTCTATATGATCAAAATCTACTTCACTATTCGCTACATTGTTAATGCCTTTTCGATAGAGAAATAGCAATTCCGGTGATTTGCTATAATCACTGATTCTTCGGCCATTTACAATTCGATATTGCACCAGCGGCTTAAATGACACCTCTGTTTGGAAAGTCAATGCATTATGAGTGTTGAATCCAGTGTTAGCCAGACCTACGTTTACAGGTCTGTTTGGTGTATAAACCCTTTCGCCACGATTGTACAAGCTAATATCTGAGGTATTAAATAATTCAGATCGCTGAGCAAATTCTAGCTGACCCTTTATGCTCCAATATTCTCCTCTTCGCCAAGAAGTAGCTATTTGTCCATAGCTTTTCTCAAATATCTTCATGAAATTTTGGCGATACAATAGGGAAGTCATCGTATTGATATGCGGGTGGATGGGCATTGTTACCGTATTGTACTGATCCACAAATTTGCCACCTTCTATATTTAGGGTAAATGATGGCTTGCCTCTTCTGGCAAATTTCCGGTAGGTAAATGCTGCTTTTCCATAGAAATCTTCACTTGAAAATCCATATCTAAGCAAGGGTTTGAATTCTATCCTACGACGTAGGCTATCAAAATTGTATGAAAGTGAAGCTCCTATATTTGTATTGAAGCCTTCGACTGTATTATAATAAACTTGAGTAATATTATTATCGATACCCAATCGCAGACTTGGCCCAAGTCGGTAATTGCCACCAAAAATTATATCTGTTGGATTAAATTTTCTTCTTTTTATTACTCCTGTAGTATCCACACCTGTAAGTTCTACCTGCCTTATTACTGCTACACTATCATCTCTTTTGTAGCCTTTTATCTCTTTGCTTGTAAGTGGCACTGGTCGGATAGTCACCCAATAGCTGGAATCTCTTTTGGTGGCCAATGAGTCTGTTTTGAAGTTTCTTACAGACACCACTTCAGGTTCTTCACTTTGCTTGATTTG
>CAZRBW010000052.1:0-1294 GCA_964598395.1 uncultured Roseivirgaceae bacterium | reverse complement strand
CTAAACTCAAATTGATGATTTATAGGCATCCAAACAGTAGGTTCTACAGGAGCGTAAGTTTGTTTTACATCTATCTGGATTCCTAGATAGTAGCTAGTCAGGTCCAAACTATGAATTGCCCAAAGGTCTTCAATAATGAAAATTTCGCCTTCGAATACTTGTTCGCCACGAGATCTTGGAGTTACTTTTATCTTGTTGATAATCATATTGTTCTCCACAAAACTCCCTAAATACTCGAATCGGTAATAGGCAAATGCAGAGGTAGAAAGAGGTGAAATAGCATTTGCAATCCTATCTTGATAAAAGCTAGTGACGATATATGGAGTAGGAGAGGCGTTGTCTAATCCCTGCCCAGAAGTACGGATAGAAATTACTTTTTCGTCAATCTCATTTGGTTGTTTAAACGTGATTACACTAACCGATTCACTTGTGAATGCATCATCTACATTTATACCTTCATCTTTCAGCGTTTTCTTTAGAAAAAATGGAACACCTTCAATCAGGCCAGTACCTTTCAGATAAACCTGCACATTGAAGCTATCATATTGCAATAGGTGATATTTTGCTTTGGCTATGGCTTTACGCATTATGGTATAGGCAGCATCTTCCTTACCGCTTTTCACGACCACTTCTTTCAGCGTAAATCCCTGTTCTTGCAGTGTAAAATCTATTTCCTGCCAATCGCTATTAACCGTTACTTGCCTGTTGACAGCCGCATAGCCAATGTATTGCACAGCTATGGAGTAAGTACCAGGCTTTAGACTAATTTCATATTGGCCTTCCTCATTACTCGAAGTACCCGTTTTCAATTCTGAAATATAAAGGGAAGCAAACGGCAGCACTTCACCAGTTGAAGAAATTACTTTTCCTTTGATGCCTTGGGCGTATGATGCTGAAAAAGTAAGGAAGATTAGGGAAAGAATCAGTACTGCTTTTCTCACAAGTTTTATTTTAGAGATGCCGGAATATGCCGAAAGGTTGCACAAAGTTGAAAATGAAACCGCTTAAAACAAGATTATTAGATTGGTTGGTTTCTTATACGGTTGAGTAGCCTTATATGGTTGATGAAAAATACTACTTTATGTGGGGATTTTTGGGTATTAGCGGGAGGAGGCGGCAGCTATGAAACTAATCCAAAATGATTCTTAATCACAATAAAACGTATCCTTTTCCCAATTCTCAGGGTTTGTTTTGATATAATCTGAAATACGTTGGAATTCTTCTTCGTTGCGGATTATGTGGTCGTGGTAGCGGGGTTGCCAGGCGAATGGTGATTTAGTTTTACGACAATATG
>CAZRBW010000051.1:20058-23169 GCA_964598395.1 uncultured Roseivirgaceae bacterium | reverse complement strand
GTCTCAAAACGTAGCTTCAACTCTTCGAAGCGCTCGTAAGCATCCCTGCCGGGTTTTTGATCTGCTTGGCCGAGCATACTAGAAAGGTAGCCCGTTTGTGCACTCAACATGGGTTCCATGTAAGTGCCGGGCGGAGTTACCAGTTTGTAGTACAGCTCATCCAGTTGTTCTTTCCTTCTGATATCTCTTCGATTTACCCTCTCTATATCAAGACGATTTTCTAGAGCTTTTCGTACTTCATCGATCTTGGCGATCAACTTGGAAACATCGTCTGAGAACAATTGAATTTGCAGTGCCAGTTTCTCTTGTTCCTTTACATCCGCATCCGAAACCAATGTAACCCTTGGATCCAATACCACCTCAAAAGGTTCCTCCAGCACCTTGTTTCCTACCGTCAATCGAGCCTTAAAGGTTCCTGTAGACACCAGTGGGCCGTTGCCCATGTAGGCTCTCCCTGGGTTTGAGTTCCAGCCTCCCGCATGACGCATATTCCAGCTGTACCTATTGAACCCTTTCTGACTAGGCAGTCCACCTGCTGGCGGTGGATTTGAAAATTCCGTTGACATATCTCTTTCAGTATTTACCTCCTGATCTGGACGCCCGCTTACAAATGTCCTTACCACTCGGCCTTGATCATCCAGAATATCTAACTGTACTTTCTCTTTTTCATCCTTGATATAATAATCGATCGTGACACCCATTACTGGGTACTCAGGCCCATTCGCTTCACTCCTAGCGTAAAGTCTATTCCTAACGCCTTCTTTAATTTCGAACAAATGAGCCTGCTCATCCTTCACCTCTGCTAAAGCTCTTAAGCTGATAATGTTATCTAATATCCAAAACCCTCTGCCCATGGTAGACATAACAAGATCATCTCGGTGAATCTTGATATCCGTGATGGGGGTAACAGGGAGATTGTTATTGAAAGCATACCAATTTTTTCCATCATCGAATGAGATGAATAAACCAAACTCCGTTCCTGCATACAATACTCCTTCTTTGGAAGGATCTTCTCTAACCACCCGGGTTGGGTAATCGGAAGGTAATCCGTTATCTCCAGGCGTCAAAAGCTCCCAGGTTTGTCCGTAATCTTCTGTTTTGTAGATATATGGACGGTAATCATTATCCAATTGGTTCCTTAAAACAGACACATAGGCTTTGGCAGGGTTGTGTGGAGATGGCTCTACCGCATCTACCCTTCCTCCCGTAGGCATTTTGGGTGTGACATTGGTCCAGTTCTGGCCACCATCCCTAGTTACATGAACAGGCCCATCATTGGCGCCTACCCAAATCAGGCCTTTTTGAATTGTTGATTCCCTGATGGAATAAATGGTGCTGTAATACTCTTCTCCCGTGACATCTCTGGTGATAGGGGAACCTGAAACAACTTGAAATTCAGGATCGAAAGCCGTGAGATCAGGGGAAATAATTTCCCAGGTCTTACCGTCATCGGTAGTCTTGTGAAGGTACTGGGAAGCATGGTAAACTACATCAGGATCATGCGGTGAAACATGAATGGGAGCAACTCTTTGAAATCTGAATTTAAGGTCTTTTGGATTATGACCATATATATTGGTGGCACCCACATAATATTGAAGTTCTTGTCCGGTTCTCTTATCAAATACCATAAACCTGCCTTTACAAGCGGAGTAAACAATGTTTGGGTCACCTGGCTTAGGTACAGCTGGGCCTGTTTCACAACCACCAGTATTGATGATAAAAGCATTACTTCCTATTTGCACACTTTGAGTGGGCATGCTTGGCACCGCAATAGTGCTTGAATTATCTTGCTGACCTGCGTAGAGCCAATAAGGATATTGGTCATCAACCTCTACTGTATATAATTCTGCTGTAGGTTGGTTAAACTGTGTGGACCAAGTTTCTCCATTGGTGAAGGTAATATTAGCTCCTCCGTCATTGCTTTGGATCCAGATGGAGGTATCGTTGGGATTGATCCACAAATCATGGTTATCACCGTGCGGGGTTGAAATATTGCGCCAGGTGACACCACCATCGGTTGATTTTAAAAACCTTAATGCAGAGTTATAAATAACATCGGCATTTTTGGGATTAGCATAGATGTTGGTGTAGTAAAAGGGCCTGTTAGTCAAGTTACTATTGTCGGAAACAAATTCCCAGGTAGCTCCTCTATCTTCTGATCGATATAGCCCTCCTTGATTATCTGAAGCCTCAATATTGGCATACACACGATCAGGATTGGCTGCAGAAACTGCAAAATCAATTTTGCCAATAAGCTTATCAGGTAAACCATTGGTTAACTTGTTCCAAGTAACACCGCCATCGGTAGATTTATAAATACCTCCTTCAGATGATCCACTTACAATGGTCCAAGGGGTTCGTTCAGCTCTCCAAGCACCTGCATAAATGGTGTTCGGATCATCAGGTGCAAGCTCCAGATCTGAGAAGCCCACACTGTCTGAGTGATATAGTACCTTATCCCAGGTTTGACCGCCATTGATGGTTTTATACACCCCCCGCTCTTCGTTTCTTCCAAAGGGCTTTCCAATGGCAGCCACATATACCACATTCGGATTATCCGGATGAATCTCAACGGCACCAATCTGACCGGTTTCCTCCAAACCGATAAAATCCCAAGTTGTGCCGGCATCATTAGATCTGTAAATTCCTTTACCCGTAATTACATTGGATCTTAAACCATCTGAACCTGTTCCCACATACACTACATTGGGATCTTTTTGATATACTGCAATTGCACCAATAGAAGGGGTTGAAAAATAACCATCAGACACATTGAACCAAGAATGACCGTAATTCGTGGTCTTCCAGACTCCCCCTCCAGTCGCACCCATGTAGAAGGTCGAAGGTATATCGGCTACCCCTGCAACGGCAGTTACACGCCCACCTCTTAAAGGCCCTACATTTCTGAATTGGTAATTTTTTAAAGCTTCTTGTATCTCCTGCGCTTGAATGGTCAATATGCACAGAAATGAAAGAGCACTGAGGATGATGGTCTTTTTCATAAATTTTAATCTTATCTCTTAAAACTGAAAAATAACACAATTACCTTAAAGTGTAAGCCTGCTATTTGACAAATGGATGCAAAATGTTTGTCCGCAAAGGAAGCTTGAT
>CAZRBW010000051.1:0-19958 GCA_964598395.1 uncultured Roseivirgaceae bacterium | reverse complement strand
TAGTAGCGGGAGCTGGACTCGAACCAGCGACCTTCGGGTTATGAGCCCGACGAGCTACCAACTGCTCCATCCCGCGATGTGTCTTAAAGGATGACAAAGGTAAGGGATTAGAATTTAAAATCAAGTATCTTTGCATGAAATTTAATTATGACTGAGACAAAATCACATAAAGCAGGCTTTGTTTCCATTATTGGTTATCCCAATGTGGGCAAATCTACCCTGATGAATAGTCTGGTAGGTGAAAGGCTTTCCATTATCAGCAGCAAAGCACAAACCACCCGCCATCGGATTATGGGTATTATTGGTGGTGATGACTTTCAAATCGTTTATTCGGACACGCCTGGTATCCTCGATCCCAAGTACAGTTTGCAAAAATCGATGCTGGGATACGTGTACGAAGCATTGGAAGATGCCGATATCATTTTATATGTAGCCGATCTTTACGAAACTGAACCTGAAGAGCAAATTCTAGAGTCTATTAAGGCTACTGGAGTGCCGATCATTGTGGTGATCAATAAAATTGATCTCGATAAAGACAATCGTGTAAATGAATTGATTGAAAAGTTTCAGGAGAAATTGAATCCGCATAAAATCATCCCAGTATCAGCTATGCTCAAAGCAAATGTGGATACAGTGTATGAAACCTTGCTGGAATTACTGCCTGAGCATCCAGCCTATTTCCCGAAAGATGAGCTTACTGATAAAACAGAGCGATTCTTTGCAGCGGAAATTTTAAGAGAGAAGATATTTTTGAATTATAAAAAGGAAGTACCTTATAGCTGTGAAGTTGTAATTACTTCTTTCAAAGAGGAAGAAACCATTATCCGCATTTTGGCCGAAATATACGTGGAAAGAAGAACCCAAAGAGCCATTTTGATTGGAGACAAAGGGTCTGCCTTGAAAAAGACAGGAACGGAAGCTCGCCTCGAAATGGAAGCATTTTTTGGCAAAAAAGTGTATTTGGAGCAATATGTACGGGTAGAACCCGACTGGAGAAAGAATGATAACCAACTAAAGAGATTTGGTTATCAATAAAATTTAGAATTATGGCAAATGTAATTGCAATCGTTGGCAGACCCAACGTAGGTAAATCCACCCTTTTTAACAGACTAGTAGAAGAGCGGAAAGCCATTATGGACAACCAACCTGGTGTTACGAGAGATCGCCACTATGGCTATGGTGAGTGGAATGGAAAGCACTTTACCGTGATTGACACAGGTGGATATGTAAGTGGCTCTGACGATATATTTGAAGAGGAAATCCGCAAGCAAGTGAAATTGGCAATAGAAGAAGCCAACGTGATCGTGTTTGTAGTAGATACTTTCGAAGGGCTTACGGGTCTGGATCAGGAATTTGCCAATGAGTTGCGTGGCACCAAAAAGCCGATTTTAATCGCAGCTAACAAAACTGACAATACTGAGCGCTTGCACATGATCGGCGAATTTTATGGGCTTAATATCGGTGATGTTTTCCCAATTGCTTCTATAAGCGGGAGCGGTACAGGTGAATTGCTTGATGAGGCCGTGAAGCATTTCGAAGATGATGGCATTGAAGATCCCGAAGAAGGAATTCCGCGAATTGCTGTTTTGGGTAAGCCAAATGTGGGTAAATCTTCCTTTTTGAATGCGCTATTAGGCACTGAGCGTAGCATAGTTACTGAATTGGCTGGCACCACTCGCGACTCAATCGAGAGTAGATATAAGCTTTTCGGCCAAGATTTTATCCTTGTGGATACTGCCGGTATTCGCAAGAAGAAAAAGGTAAAAGAAGATATTGAGTTTTACTCTGTGCTTAGATCCATGAAAGCCATGGAAAGTGCGGATGTATGTATTGTGATGATTGATGGCTCGGTAGGTATCGAGGCGCAGGATCTCACTATTATACAGCAGGTAATCAAGCATCGTAGAGGTATTATACTCATGGTAAATAAGTGGGATTTGGTGGAGAAAGACCATAAAACCATGGACAATATGAAAAAGGAAATAATGGATAAGTTGGGCATATACGCTTATGTACCTGTTATTTTCACTTCAGTACTTACCAAGCAGCGTATATTCCAAGCGGTGGAATTGGTAGCGGAGGTTTATAAAAATAAATCTACCAAAATACCTACTTCCAAACTGAATGAAGTGATGCTGAAGGAGATTGAGCGATACCCACCTCCCGCTTATAAGGGAAAGTATATTCGCATAAAATACATCACTCAGTTGCCAACAAAGTCGCCAACTTTTGCATTTTTCTGTAACTTACCGCAATACATCAAAGAGCCTTATGAGCGTTACCTTGAAAATAGGTTAAGAGATCATTTTGACTTGAAAGGTGTGCCACTTGCATTAGTTTTCAGACAAAAATAAAACACATTGAATCAGGAGCTTCGAATCAGGAAAAGGCTGGAAAACAGGGTGCCAACGGCGGCATTGGATTACAGTTTTAATCTTTGGAAAGAGGCTCCTTTTTATTTCAAGGTAGCAGGCAATCGCAAAACCAAATGGGGGGATTTCCGCATAGATAGCCGAGATAGAGTTCCACAAATATCGGTGAATGAGGGATTAAATCCATTTCAGTTTTTGATTACTTATGTGCATGAAATTGCGCATTGGCGAGTGTATGCGGCATTTGGCAATACAGTAAGCCCGCATGGCATTCAGTGGAAAAGGAGTTTTCAGCATTTGATGGAGCCTGTGATGAATGAAGCGGTTTTTCCTGCAGACCTATTGCGAGTGTTGAAACTACACATGCGAAATCCAAAAGCCTCTACTGGCGCAGATCCAAGGATGCTCCATGCCTTGATGAAATTCGATGAAAACGCTGGAGGTAAATTTCTGTACGAAGTTCTTCCAGGCGAGGACTTTCGCTTTAGAGGGACACCCTACAAAAAGGAAGGAAGTAGACGAACTAGAGCACTTTGCCTCAACCTAAGCAATGGCAGAAAATACCTTATTCCAGAAGTGATTAAAGTGGATTAATATCTTGCGGGCTTTTTAATTCAATCGCCGAACAATCAACTTGTCTACCAACTCACAAAGCAAGCTAGGCTTCAAAGTTCGCCAATTCTCAATCTCCAAAGTGCCACCAAAATGGATGTAATAATCCAGATGAAAGCGCTCCCATTCCTTGTAAATATAATCTTGGAACCCCATGGCCACTACCCAGCCATCTTCCACATCGTTGTACCATTCCTCGTAGTAGTCGTCCTCATCTCCATGATAGTTGAATACACTCTCGCCAATCAAAATATATTTATTGATGCCCAAAGGGATAAAATGATCGATGATTTCTCTTTTCAGATACATTATATCATTGTGTAGGGCATCGTTCCATTCTCCTATCATTTCTAATATCATGTAGCCAGTATCATAGTTGGCGTACAATATTTTAATGTAGAGCGTTTCCGATCCAAAGGCATCCCAATCTGGGTGGATTAGGTAATTATAAACAGCGGAGGTGAAATATATTTTATCCTCAGGCTCACCATAATATGGCGACTGCTCATCCTGATAGGGATGGTAGAATTCTAGCCAGCGATAATATGGTTCAATTTCATGCATTATTCTGGAAAGCTTCCATTGCCTTGCGGACAGAGCCGTTGGCGTCAAGTAATTTTTTGGCATTTATTGCATCCAAGCCCGTTTCGGCCATTAGCATTTCCAATCCTCTGTTTTTCAATTTTTCATTACTAAGCTGCATGTCCACCATTTTGTTTCCTTTTACCCTGCCAAGTTGAATCATTGTGGCCGTAGAAATCATATTGAGTACTAATTTTTGGGCGGTTCCGCTTTTCATTCTTGTGCTACCCGTCACGAATTCGGGCCCAACAATCACTTCGATAGGGAACTCCGCAGCAGCCGCCAATACTGAACCACTATTACAGGTAATGCAGCCAGTTACACTACCAGTTTCGCGAGCTTTCTGCACTGCGCCTATTACATAAGGAGTGCGCCCAGAGGCAGCAATGCCTATAAGACAGTCATTTTTGCCAAAATTATGAGACTGTAAATCTTTCCAACCTTGCTTGGGATCATCTTCGGCATGTTCTACAGATTTGCGGATGGCTATGTCACCACCTGCAATTAATCCTACTACCAAGCCATGTGGTACCCCATACGTTGGTGGACATTCCGAGGCATCCACTACACCCAACCTCCCGCTTGTTCCCGCGCCTATGTAGAATAGTCGCCCGCCCAATTTCATCTTCTCCACAATCTTCTCAATCAAAAGGCTGATTTGTGGGATTACTTTTTCTACCGCCAAAGGCACCTTTTTATCTTCTTCATTTATGCCCTTCAACAGTTCTACTACAGATTTTTTTTCTAAATCTGTATAAATAGAATCCGATTCAGTTATGCTTTTCATAATAATTCTACTTGATGGTAAAGACTGAGGCCAGCAATTGGGCTTTGTAAAAAACGGCCAGTAATGCGTCCTTCCTTTCGCAGGAGATCTGTTAGAATCTCTTGGCAGCTCCAAGCTACCCCACCTACAAAATGAAGCGGGAGGTTTGGCGATGCATTCAATGGTTGCACGTATTTTTCTATAAACTGGGAGAAGCCATTTGCCAAGAATTGATAGGCCCAAGCTTGGTTTTTTCTCTCAAGCAGGAAGGGCATAAAACTAGCTAAAAACTGGTTGGGACGAGCTTGGGAGTATATTCTCGATAGAATTTCTGTATCAGAATAGGGGAAGGCAATTTTAAAATTTTCTATTTCGGCTTCTGGCATTTCATTGCGTAGGTAGGCCTGGATGAGCATTTTGCCGAACCAAGAGCCGCTACCTTCGTCGCCCAAAATATAGCCAGGTGATACAGCCCCTTTTTCAATTGTTGCGCCATTGTACAGGCAAGCATTTGCGCCAGTGCCTATGATGCAAACCACTCCAGGATTTCGGCCGCTTGCTCCTCTTGCTGCGCCAAGCAAATCGTGGTCACATGCAACAGATTCGCAATTTGGGAAAACTCGTTCAAGGACATTTTTCACCCTTAATCGCTGTTCTTCGCTACCTAGTCCTGCTCCATAAAAGTAGATTTTTTGGATAGCGTCACTTGTCCAGCCAGCTAATGAAGCACTTATTTCTACCTCCATTTCTTCATCAGTCCAAAAATATGGATTCAAGCCCTTGGAAGTATTTTGGCTAATTTGTCCATTATTGGCAATTAGCCGCCAATCAGTTTTGGTAGAGCCGCTGTCTGCAATTAAAATCATCCCTTTGTCTCGTCAATTATTTTTCCAACTATTGTGCATCGCTCAAATACCTTTTCTGTATGTGGAGCATCCTTGAGTTCATTTGTTAAATCCTGCCCAGCCCAATGTTCATAATGCTTGCCATTGCGCCAAAGTCGCGAGAATGAAACGTCATATATTACTCCCTGATAAGCAACCCATACTTCATCTCGATCCTGCCCATTACGAAGGGCAAGCTGCTGCAAAGTATAGTTTTGGCTCATCTTCCAAACACATCTAGTCGATGCGAATCTATTTTAATAAGTAGGAAAAGCAAAATGGTAAATGACCATAGCGAAGAACCTCCATAGCTAAAGAATGGCAATGGAATTCCAATTACTGGGAATAGCCCAATGGTCATAGCAATATTGAGTGCAAAGTGTGCAAAAAGTATGGAGGCCACCGCATAGCCGTAAACTCTAGCAAATCGCGACTTTTGTCGTTCGGCAATATAGACGACTCGTAACAGTAGTGTAACAAATAAACCCACTAGAATGAGGCTTCCAAACCACCCATGCTCCTCGCCAATAGTACAGAAAATAAAATCTGTACTTTGCTCCGGCACGAAGTTGAACTTGGTTTGTGTACCATCTAGGAAACCCTTGCCAAAGAACCCACCTGAGCCAATCGCAATTTTAGATTGGGTTACATTCCAGCCTACACCAAGAGGATCGATATTGGGATTCACAAGCACCAAAATACGGTTTTTGTGGTGGGGTTTTAGTACTGTGGATTCGTTCATTAAATAATCCACACTGAAAACAATGACTAATACAAAAGCTAAAGTACTTAATACACCCACGAATCGTTGCCAGGATTTTTGTCCAAGTGATATTACAATCACAGCCAAAATTATGGCACCAATCACCATGTAAATTTGTGGTACTACCAGTGTAAGGATAAAAAGTGCACCTGCCGCTAAACCCAAAATCAAGGGTACTGGAGTAAGCCCTTCTCTATACAAGACAATAAAGAAGGCAGCAAAAACTAAAGCAGTGCCGGGATCGGGCTGTAAGAAAATAAGCATTAGTGGAGTGCCAATGATTACTGCAATGATGGACAAATTCTTAATCTCTCCTACTTTTTTGTCGGATCGCTGCAGGAAACGGGCTAAAACTAATGCTGTGATAAACTTTGAGAACTCCGCAGGTTGTAATCTAAAACTGCCTATTTCGAACCATGCTTTGGCGCCATTAACCTCCCGCCCAAATACGAGTACAGCAAGGAGCATAAGTATTATGGTGCCATACAATATAATAGAGAAGGAGTCCCAAAAGCGGAAATCCATCACCATGATGAAGATGATCAATATTACTGAAGTGCCAATCCAGAGAAGTTGCTTACCTGAGTTAGTTTCTAAGTCGAAAATGCTTTTGAAATTTTCGGGATCGTACACAGCGGCGTAGATATTTAGCCAGCCCATCATTACTAATGCTGCATAAATAAATATTATGAGCCAGTCTATTTTGCCTGTTATTTTCGCTTCTCTTCTCAAATCAATAAATAAAACGATTGGCTAATGCATAATCTTCTATGTTCTTTCTGGCTATTTCGCCTTTGAGGTATTTCTCTATCACGAGGCCAGCAATTGATGCCGCAGCTCTCGCGCCCTGGCCTGAGTTTTCCACATACACTGATACGGCAATTTTTGGATTCTCTCTTGGCGCAAAGGCTATAAATACCGAGTGATCTTCACCCCTTGGGTTTTGGCTTGTTCCAGTTTTTCCACACACGTCCACACCCTGGATTCTGGCACGGAAACCCGTGCCACCATCTTCATTTACCACACGCCACATAGCGTCAATTACTGTTTCGTAATGCTCTGACCCTACTGTGGTGTAATGTGGGGTGGTAAATTCTTCGGGAACAAAGTTATTGTCACCAATGCCTTTTACCATGTGAGGGATGTAATAAAAACCTCTATTTGCAAGAATTGCTGCCAAATTTGCCATTTGCATTGGAGAAACACCCAATTCACCTTGGCCTATACTAAGGGAGTAAATAGTAGAAAATCTCCAACGGCCTTCGCCATATATACGATTGTATAGGCCCGGGCCTGGCAATCTGCCAGCTTTTTCATTTGGCAAATCCACACCCAGCGGCTGACCGAGTCCAAAACTTAGCATATGGTTTCTCCATTTTTCTAAGCCTATTTCAGTGTCTTTGTACGTATTGCTAGATTCGTTTTGGTTTACAATCAAGCGAAATACTTGGTGGAAGTATGGATTGCAGGAATGCTTGATAGCACCAGCCAAATCTTCGTTGGTGTGTGAGCCGTGGCAGGCAATGATTCCTCTATTGCAGCGGATTCGCGTATCAGGAGTTATTACTCCTTCCTCCATAGCCACAAGGCTTTGGAACATTTTAAAGATTGAGCCTGGAGGATAAACATCCGCCATAATGGGCCTATTAAACAATGGCTTCAAATCATCATTCAACAGATCCATATAGTTATTGCCAAATGCTCTGCCTGCTAGGAGATTGGGGTCGTAGGTAGGAGCGGAAACCATGGTCAGGATTTCACCTGAACTAGGCTCGATGGCTACTACGCTGCCAATTTTCCCTTCCATCAACCGTTCAGTGTAGGCTTGTAAATCGAGGTCGATGGTGGTTTGGATATTATCTCCTGGAAATGGAAGTGTGTCAAATTCGCCTTGTTTGAATGAGCCTTTGTCCACACCACGCACATTTACCAATTTGAATTTTACTCCGCGTTTTCCTCTTAGTACATTTTCGTAGCTATATTCTAATCCACTCATTCCTACATAATCTGCCTTTTTGTAGTACTTGGTGGTATCTCGTTCTAATCTTGGTTTATCAATTTCAGCTAGATACCCAAGCCCATGTGCCATTGCGTTGTGAGGATAAGAACGCACTGATCGGGCATTGATAAAGAAGCCAGGAAAATCTACTAGGTAATCCTGAATGCGAGCAAACTCCTCCAAAGGCAATTGTTTGATAAATACCGATGGTTTTAGACGGGAATAATCTGTTGCTTCCTTCAATTTGGTGAGGAAAGTTTCGCGATCGATTTTTACTAGTTCGCAAAAAAATGCTGTGTCTAGTTTATTAATTTCAATAGGTGTGACCATCAGGTCGAATACGGGATTGTTGATTACAAGAAGTTCACCATTGCGATCGTACATAAGTCCGCGATAGGGGAATTCATCCACCCGCTGTATTACGTTGCTATCCGCCATAGCTTTGTAGTTTTTGTCAACTACTTGCAACATAAATAGACGAATAATAAAAATGAGTCCAACTAGGACAAAGAAGCCTTGAATGAGAAATTTACGATTGTCATTCATTATAATTTCTTTTTAGCAAAAAACAGATACTGCAATAAAATCACTATTGTGCCGGTGAGCAATGTACTCCAAAGCACCTTATTTAGTGTTGTCCACCAAAATGCAAATCCACCCGCTTCGAGGAAAAATACAGTAAATTGGTGAATAAAAATCAGCGGGAAGGCATAAGCCAAGAACCATGAAAGGCCTGTATCTTGCACTTTCGGGATGGTCACGGTCTCGTAGCCCCCTGCTGGGGTAATTATTCTTAGCCAACCACCTCGCACATAGCTAATGAACACGGATGCTGCGGCATGAATTCCTAGCGTATCGTAAAAAACATCAATAACTAATCCTGATGTAAAACCTAAAATAATCATCAAAAGGGACGACACTTCCAAAGGAATGAGCAAGAGAAAAACCAAATAAGGAAATGCGAACGCGACTCCAAATAAGGACATGTTTTTGAATATCAATACTTGTAGAAGTATAAATAGCATGAAATTGACGATCTGACCGACAAGTATTCTATTGCTCACTAATGCTGAAGGTTAAATTTTCAACAGAATCTTTTTCTACTTTTAATCTATTACCGATCACATATACCCATTTGAGGCTGGTAAAATCGGTACTCAATCGAATATTGATATCATAATAAGTTGCATCGCCACGGATTTCTTTGTCTATGATATTACCTACCGGAACGGCGGGAGGATAAACGGTGCTAAAGCCAGAAGTGACCACAGCATCTCCGGGAGTGACCACAATGTGCCTTGGGATATACAATAGCTTAGCCATTGTTGGGTCTTGGCCACCCCACTGCACGCTACCTATGCTATTATTGCTTTGGATTACCGAGGAGGTAAGCACTTCCCTATGGAGTACAGATGTGATTGTTGAGAAGTTTTTACCCACTATTTTTACTCTGCCCACCACGCCATCACTACTAATTACGCCCATGCCCACTTCAATGCCATGATTGGAGCCTTTGTCTATGGTGAGATAATTTTGTGTATTGCGGAGACTTTGGTTGATTACCTTAGCTGGCATATAGTAATATATCGAATCGCTCAATCCTAAGCCCGTCAGTATGGTTGTGTCCTTGTTGATGTCGGAGAGCAGTTCAATATTGGCAAGCTTTGCTTTTAGGATAGCATTTTCTTGATTCAATATCTGATTTTGCTCGGCTAGGTTCAGATAGTCCGTAGCATCGCTGGAATAACTTAGCAAGGTAGCCGCCATCTCGTTTGAGGAATTGAAGAAAGCGGCACTTTGATAAGGGTTGTTCGTAAAAATTAACCAGAAGCAAAGGGCTTCAAAGGCCACAAATAAAAGGAAGGCCCGAATCCTGAAAATGAATAGGAGTAGGGTTCGCATGAATTAGCTTAGGACATCAATACTGATTTAAAATTATCTAGGTTTTTCAATGAAAGTCCAGTGCCTCTCACCACAGCCCTTAGCGGATCTTCTGCAATGTGTATTGGCAATTTGGTTTTCATTGCAAGTCTCTTGTCTAATCCCCGAAGCATTGCTCCGCCACCTGTTAAGTGGATTCCATTGTCGTAAATATCTGCTGACAATTCTGGTGGAGAAATCTCTAATGCTTTGAGTACGGCTTCTTCGATTTTGGAAACAGATTTATCCAAAGCAAAAGCAATCTCAGAATAAGAGATTTTAATCACTTTTGGAATGCCTGTCATCAAATCCCTTCCGCGTATTTCGTAATCTTCTGGAGGCTCGTCCAATTCTGTAAGTGCGGAGCCCACTGATATTTTTATTTTCTCTGCAGATCTCTCTCCTATCAACAAATTATGCTGACGACGCATGTAATCCAATATATCTCTATTGAAAGTATCTCCAGCAACGCGGATTGATTGATCGCAAACAATACCTGACAGCGCAATTACCGCAATTTCCGTAGTACCACCTCCGATGTCCACAATCATGGAGCCGATTGGTTGTTCTATATCGATACCAATACCCAATGCTGCGGCAATAGGCTCGTGGATCATATATACTTCTTTGGCTCCAGCATGCTCGGCAGAGTCACGCACGGCACGTTTTTCTACTTCGGTAATACCAGATGGAATACATATCACCATGCGGTGAGACTTAGGAAGGAAGCTCCCACCTTTTCCATGGATCATTTTGATCATACCACGAATCATGTGTTCGGCAGCGTGGAAATCCGCAATTACACCATCTTTCAATGGTCGAATAGTTTTTATATTCTCATGCGTTTTTTCGTGCATTTGCATCGCTTGGTGACCAATAGCAATTACCTTATTGGTGGTTTTGTCAATAGCAATAATGGATGGCTCATCTACCACCACTTTATCTTTATATATAATAAGCGTATTTGCAGTACCTAAGTCAATTGCAATGTCGCTGGTGAAAAAATCAAAAATTCCCATTTATAAAAAGCTCCCTATTTGCAAGGTGAATATTGTGTTTGTCAAGTTAGAAAATTAATAATAAAATTGACTCTAAACGAGCTAATTAAAGAAATTAATTAGTGTTTAAAATGTCTTGTCCCTGTTACCACCATCGCCATACCATGATGGTCGCAGTATTCGATCGAATCTTGATCGCGAATAGAGCCACCTGGCTGTATCACTGCTTTGATTCCCGCCGTATGTGCAATTTCTACACAGTCTGGAAATGGGAAAAAAGCATCCGAGGCCATCACTGCTCCGTCTAAGCTCAAATTGAAAGCCTTAGCTTTGTCTATGGCCTGCTTCAAAGCATCTACACGGGAAGTTTGTCCTACTCCACTTGCCAATAATTGCCCATCAATGGCAAGCACTATCGTATTGGATTTGGTGTGCTTAGCCACTTTAGAAGCAAATATCATCGACTCAATTTCTTGGTTCGAAGGAGTTCTCTTAGTTACTGTTTTCAAATCAGCAAGGGCATCTGTCTTCAAATCCCTGTCCTGCTGGATTACGCCATTCAGTAAGTTTTTGAACATCACTTTGCCTTCAAGACTCTTCAGTTGCTTGAGAAGAATTCTATTTTTCTTAGTTTTCAAAAGCTCAATAGCCTCTTCCGTAAAATCAGGTGCAATTAAGATTTCGAAAAACAAGGAATTCATTGCTTCTGCAGCTTCCAGGTCGATTGTGCTGTTGCTTATCAGAACGCCCCCAAACGCAGAAATGGTATCTGCATCGAAGGCTTTTTTATAAGCTTCTGCAACAGTATTACCAATTGCGCAACCACAAGCATTTGTGTGTTTCAAAATCGCAAATGCTTTTTCACCTTCAAATTCCTCTATCAGATTCACAGCGGCATCTACATCTACCAAATTGTTGTACGACAGTTCTTTACCGTTGAGCTGAGTGAACATTTCATTCAATGGGCCAAAAAACACACCCTGCTGGTGTGGATTTTCGCCATATCTCAATGATTGCCCTTCGCGAATGCTTTGTTTGAACGAAGATATACCTTCAATTCTGTTAAAATATTGGAAGATGGCTGTGTCGTAATGTGAACTGATATTGAACGCTTCAGCTGCAAAATGCTGACGTTGGGTTATAGTAGTTTCGCCATTTCCCTCTTCAAGTATGGCTAGTGTGTTTTCATATTGACCACGATGAGATACTATCAGCGTGTCTTTGAAGTTTTTGGCAGCAGCACGAATCAGCGAAATACCTCCAATGTCTATTTTCTCAATAATCTCACTTTGAGAGGCTCCACTTGCTACGGTTTCCTCAAATGGATACAAATCCACAATGACCAAATCGATAGCTGGAATTTGATATTCCGCAGCTTGTTGCAAATCTGATTCGTTGTCGCGACGGTGAAGGATACCACCAAATATTTTAGGGTGGAGTGTTTTTACCCTCCCGCCAAAAATCGATGGATACTCGGTAAGATCTTCTACTGGAACTACGGTAACACCTAAACTTTCGATAAAACTTTGAGTTCCGCCTGTAGAGTAAATTGTAACGCCTTGGCTATGAAGTAATTCAACTAATGGAGCTAGTCCATCTTTATAAAAAACAGAGATAAGGGCTGAGGAAATTTTCTTTGAAGACATGACGACGTTTTTCTGGATTTACAAAAGTAGAAAATTATAGCTGGTTTAGAAGGTAATTCTCAATCACTTTTGGGTAATGTTTGTACTCTAAGGCATGTATTTTTTGTGCGAGTGAATCTGGCGTTTCATTCGAAGCAATTTCGCATTTTGCCTGGAAGAGAATTGCGCCTTCATCGTAGTGCTCATTTACCAAATGGATGCTTATCCCAGACTCAGTTTCTTCTTGCGAAATCACCGATTCATGCACTTTTGCACCATACATTCCCTTGCCTCCAAACTTCGGCAACAGTGCTGGGTGAATATTGATAATGCGATTGGGAAATGCCTGAACCAAATAAGGAGGTATAAGCAATAGAAAGCCAGCAAGGACTATAGTATCGATTTGGAATTGCTTGAGTTTGGCCAATAATTCCGCACCATTTGCAAGCTCAATTTTGTTGATCAGGCTCACTGGGATGTTCAACTTTTTAGCTCGCGCAATTACACCTGCATTGGGATTATTGCACACGATAAGCTTCACCCGAATGCTTGAGTGTGATTGATAATACTCAATGAGATTTTGGGCATTTGTGCCCGAACCAGATGCAAAAACAGCAATATTTATCATGGAATGGTGAGAATGAATAGCAAAAGTAATAAGCCTAAAAGAATATCATGCTTAAAATGCCAGAAAGCATGATCATTTTGCAGTAATTACTTAAAAACAGATATCCTTTGGTGGTATCGGCGCGATAGAGCTTGTAAATGAAGAAAATGAAAACTGGAGATAGGAAAAGGAAATAGTAGATTAAAATAGTATTGGCTAATAGTGTAGCGAGATAAAATAGACTTGCTACAAATAATAAAGAAATTAGATAGAGGAAGTTTTTTGTTTTGCGATAGCCCCATAGAATAGGCAAGGTTTTGCAACCGTGGGTAGAGTCGCCTTTCATGTCCTCCATATCTTTTACGATTTCCCGAATGAGCGTGATGCCCATTGAAAATAGCGCGTAAGTATTAACCAAAAACTCATTTTGCCCATATAATACGCCTACTAAAGCGATTGATGCTCCAGTAAGAATAGCTACCATCAGATTGCCAATTAAGGGCAATCTTTTGAGCTGATTGGAATATAACCAAAGGCAAAAGGTAGCGATCAGGTTGATGAGTCCGATGGTGTAGCTTAGGGCAAAACCGATGGCAACGGCCACCAAATTGAATATTGAGTGTAGCAAAAGGGCCACTCTGCGTTTGAAACTATTGCCTACAAGTACGCGATCGGGTTTGTTGATAAAGTCGATTTTGACATCGTAATAATCATTGATGATGTAACCCGCAGCTGTAATTAGTAGGGTAGAAATTATTAGCAACCAAAGTTTGGTGTCAGCAAAATAGGCAATGAAAGTGTCATGTGCATCAACTAGGAAATAGGCAGCCATAAACTGCGCAAGAAATACGATAAGCAAATTTGGCAGCCTAATCAGCTTCAAAAAGTCCTTGAATAAGAAGCGGGAGGATTTGGACTGCTTGACGCTAATCATATTTTTTGAATGCTTATGTAAGTCCTCTTCTAGCCACAAGGATAGAATGGTACTACAAATTACGCTTATTGGTGAGTATATACCCAATGCGTAGATAAAATCCTTTCCTTTTAGCAGTAGGTTTTTGTAATAGCAAGGATTTTTTGTGAAGGGCACTTTCTACTGTTCCACAAATGAAATGTGGATTGTAGATAAATAGGATTTTGTAATCAGACTGATTTTGAAAATGAAGAAATTTAACGCCAAGTACACAGAGAGAAGACGCATGAGTGCGCAGAGGAAATTAGTCCTCTGCGCAATTACATAAATATCTGCACTCAATGCTATTAAAGAAGTTGTTTGAACAATGTAAGGCTGCCTCTAAATCTGAAGTTAAAAACTCTATTGCAAAGAGCGGCTATTGAACAATATATACCCAATATGTAAGAACAATCCTTTTTGATTGAAAGGATCATCATAATGGTTGTAGGCTAGTGCAATTGGGCCAACTGGGCTATGGAATACAATGGTAGCAGCTCCAGCGAATTGCATTTTTTTAAAGCCATTTTCTATGGCGGCACGATTATCTGGTCTCTCAGCTATAGTTCTGTATGGTACAAATCCATAGGCCTCGAGGCGAAAATCGAGCTTTTTACCAAGCTCATAAACATTCCTTAACCCACCCGCTACAAAGGCCGGTGCTCTGAAATTAGTCAAAAACAATGTACGGCTATCTTGTAGTGGATAAAAGCCAGGTGAATTGGCCAAGCTAGAAACATAACTTAAGAATGCTGGTTGAGTAGAATGAACCCATTGAGCCATATAGCCAAATCTAACTTTTCTATTTTCATAGAAAAACTGCTCCATACTAACTGATGCTCTTACCCAACTTCTGCTGGTTTCTTCGAATGGTAATCCAGCATCAAATGCGCCAAATGTCTCTAGTGTTTCGTTGCCAGCAAAAAGGTCTAAGCCATAGTCTAATTTGCTTCCTTTACTAGCATATTGTTTTCTATTAAAGCTATTTTTGGTTTGCATAGCCCCAATTCTGAAGCCAGTCATTTTGAATCTATCCAAACTATCTGTTCGGGCAGAGCCCAAATCGTTGTTGAATCTGTCACTATTATTGAAATAACCAATTCGGCTTGTGAGTCTAGTATTACTCCCTGTGGCAATACCTGCATTGAGTCCCAAAAACTGATCTACTTGATCGAGTGCGCCCACAGGGTTTTTGCCAAATACTACATTGGTAGAGTTGAGGTAATCCCAATTGTTGTAGGTATATACAGGCTCTACATAAGCAAGAGAGCGTGGTGAGAATGTTTTGCGAGCATTGATACTTACAGACTGGTAGAATCTACCTGTATATAAGTTAATTCCGTAGGTGTTAAGTGTATTTTGCAAGCTGCTATAGCGCAAAGCAAAATACAGTGAACTCACCCGCTTGGAGCCAATATTGCCACCGACATCTACTTTCACGCGATCATTGGGCGTCCCAGCTATTTCGAAGTCATAAAACTTTGTTTGCTCGTTGTACTTTAGGTCAGGCACAACGTCCTTGAAGATGTCATTAGCCAAAAGTTGAAAATATGCTTTACGTAAATCATCTATTGATGACTGCTTTCCAGAAACATCGGTCAATAATTTACTTAAGTAGCCAGATTGTGCTCTGGTGTAACCAACCACATTTACTTTGTCTATCACCAATGGAGGCATATCTTTCTTAAAAGCTATTCGCTTATTGGTTATCTCTGTTTTGGTTTGCCTTCTTTGCACATTTCTCTTGATTTCAGGCATTGCTCTGATGGCGGCATTATAGCCACTGTCAACAAGGGCCCGCACTTTATCAAAATCTAGAGCAGAATAGCCTGTAAGGTTTGGCTCAAGGAAGTAGCCTTTACCAATCATGTCGGTGCTATCTGTTTTATCCAAAAACATGAAGATCAAATCTTGGTTGAGCAATCTTAGGTCGTTTTTACCATAAGGGTATTCTGGATATTTCTTTACTGCCACATTCACCCCAATAATATAGTCTGGGTTGAATTGCTGCTCCATTACTTCAACTGGGAAGTTGTTGTATAATCCTCCGTCGAACAGGAGCATATCGCCAACCCGTACAGGTCTAAAAAAGAAAGGCACAGTCATGGAGGAGCGAGCTGCTCTATGCAAAGGAGCTCCTTCTATGATAATTTGCTTTTGTGTAAATACATCGGATGCATTGATTCGAAGGGGAATCATTAAGTTATTAAAATTCTCTTCAGATTTCACTGAGGCTTGAGTAAGCACCTCCATTAAAGCGAAGTTAATCGCTAAATCACTAGAAAAGTTAGGGCTAAATAATGGATTAAAGGCCGAGTCAAGGGCTACATCGATACTAAGCCACGATGGATCGTTCAGTTTTTGAACACTAGAAAAATCATATACTTCTAATGCTTTTCCTCGCATCCAATTTTGGAAATCTTCGGAATAAAAGATCTCTTCCATTTGTTCTGGAGAATAGCCCGCCGCATACATGGATCCAACAATTGCTCCCATGGAGGTACCCGTGAGATAGTCGATCGGTATTTCGTTTTCTTCGAAGGCTTTTATTACTCCAAGGTGGGCAAGGCCCTTAGCTCCCCCACCACTTAAAACCAAACCAACTTCCTGAGAAACGGCATTATTTTGTACGAACAAACAAATACCGCATATGAACAATACGATTTTTTTTCCGAGCATAATTGAAAAGTGCAGAGGTTAAGTAAAAATTTTATAATACCCTTAAATATAAGGGATTAAAGTTAATTTTTGCTACTTGCGAAAGCTACTTTTTCTAATTTTACTTTGATTGCATCAAGCTGAATTCTTTGGCTGAGCATCGCTTTTTCGTAGGCTGACTTATGCTCTGAGGTAATAGGTACTTCTGGTGGCAAATCTACTTTCAACGCGTCAATCTGTACTCCATTTTTCCAAAATCTATAGCAAAGGTGTGGGCCTGTTGCTAAGCCAGTGCTTCCTACATAGCCGATCACTTGTCCTTGCTTTACTCTTTGCCCTGCTTTGAGGCCAGAGGCACGTTTTGACATGTGGAGGTAGCCTGTAGTATAGGTTGCGTTGTGCTTGATTTTCACATAATTGCCATTGGCGCTAGTGTAAGCAGCGGCTTCTACTATTCCATCGGCAGCGGCTTTGATAGGTGTGCCAGTGGGGGCGGCGAAATCGGTGCCGAGGTGCGCTCTATATACTTTGGCTACAGGGTGAAATCTTTTTGGATTGTATCTTGAGCTTATTCTACTAAAGTTTACTGGATAGCGAAGGAATGCCTTCTTCAAGCTATTGCCTTCTTCGTCGAAGTAATCTTCGCCATCGCCTTGGTCGTAGCTGAATGCATACATTGGTTTGCCCCAATGATTCATTTCGGCAGAGATGATTTTGCCAGTACCTATTAGATCTCCTTCCACCCGCATTTCTTCATATACTACTCGGAAGTAATCGTCCTTTTGGATGGTACCAAAATCAAGTTTCCAACCAAAAATATCTGCAAAATCATCTACCAGCTTAGTAGTGCCACCCTCTTCTAGCATTACATTATATACCGAAGAGTTGGCATTTATCACACCAGATATGGTTTTTACTGTTGTTTCAATTTCTTTTATTTCA
The DNA here is from genome assembly GCA_964598395.1 of uncultured Roseivirgaceae bacterium. Taxonomy (GTDB): domain Bacteria; phylum Bacteroidota; class Bacteroidia; order Cytophagales; family Cyclobacteriaceae; genus CAXBDP01. The sequence goes on along the minus strand of CAZRBW010000051.1, from coordinate 2,278 downwards.
TGCTGTATATTCAAATCTCCTTCAAGCTCATACACCACATATTCTGTAGAGTTAGGTTCGTAGATAAAGTATTTGGCATTGAGGGAATCTTTATCGCAAATAAGGATGTATTTTTTGTCCACAGCGAGTTTCCGTACATCGAAAATATCCTTACTCTTGCGCGCAATCTGATCGATAACGCTGTAGTTTACATTGTATTCGGTAAGGATGTGAGATAGATTCTGATTTCGTTTGATGGTGCCTTCTACTATATGATAGGCATTTTCCGCAAAACCATAAATGAAATTGCTCTCCACCACAGAGGCTTCCATTATATCTTTTCCTGATTCGTTTAGCTCCGAAGCTTCATCTGAGGAAGCCGGATTGCCAAAAAAATACCACAGCGTAACCACCGCTATGCAGGCAACCACGCCCGTTATTTTTCTGTTCATCTGATAATTTTTTGAGTGACCTTTTATGTTTTCCTTTTCAGGGGCTTAATATATGCAAAAATATAGCGCAATGAAACGATGAGAGCCAATCAATTGGACAAATAGCCCAATTTTTATTAAAAGAAGAGGCATTTCTAAGGAAATTTGAAGGTTCCCGTTTGATCTGTAAATTTGATGACCTTGAAAGGGTAATAAAAATAACTATGATTGATCAATGGAAAAACTAAATATACGGAGAGCGCAAAAATCTGAAACGGGCATTATCGCTGATTTCCAACAAAAAATGGCTTGGGAAACTGAGAAGTTGGAATTGCGGGAGGATGTACTGGCTGCAGGCGTAGGAGCTGTGTTTGAAGATAGCAACAAGGGCTTGTACTATGTGGCTGAGAAAGATGGAAATGTAGTGGCCTCATTGATGATAACCTACGAATGGAGCGATTGGCGCAATGGCACCGTTTGGTGGATACAGTCTGTGTATGTGTTGCCAGCCTTTAGAGGTCAAGGCGTATTTAAGCAGATGTATCTTCACCTTAAGGAACATGTGATGCAAAGCGAACTGAGAGGCCTGCGACTGTATGTGGACAAAACCAATACCGCAGCCCAAAAAGTATATGACTCCATAGGAATGACCCAAGAGCACTATGCTATGTATGAGTGGATGAAGGGGTGATTGTGGTTTATTGAATTTTAAAACACCAATTTTCAGTTTATTACAATGCGCTTTCCCTAAACTCATACACATCAAAAGTGATATGGTTTTCAGATTCTTGTTGAGCGCTTTTTCTTAATGAGAGGACTTTGTCACCGAAAGGATAAAGCATTAGATAAGTATTGTGTTCCAATGGAAATACCCCTAAAACTTCATGATCCTGATTGGCAATTAGTATTTCAAACTCAGGTACTCTTGATTTAATAGGATCATCGCTTTCCCAATCTTCTTCACTAATTCCTTTTCTGATTATTCTGTAGATATTTCCAGAATGATCCGTGAATACTTGGCTATAAGCCATTTGCCCAATAAAATTTCTAAGTTCCTCATTACTATTTAGCGTGAATTCAGACGAACTTGATAGCGAAGCCCTATTGTTAGAATGATTAACGCCTGCGTAATAAGATCGAACAGTAAGATCTTTATCTACCGAATACACCGAATCATCAATAGGATAGCTATACCAAAACTGTTGACTATTATTGTCGAAATAGGTCATGATAATTGTAGTATAATACCCCCAAACTGCTTTTTCATATATTTTCGGATATGGGATAATTATTTCTAATGAATCCGAAGCGAGATCATAAGCTAAAAATGAACTCGGCGGATATTCAACACCACTTTCATACGCTAAGCGATCTCCTGATAAATTAGCAATAACCTTGTTGTTTATTAATCCTAAATCTTGGCCAGGTTGGTCATAAATGGATGGATACCCTTGCTGCCTAAAGTCTGATCGAGCAATAAATTTACCGTCTTTGGTGTATAGATTCAATAGAGATCGTTGGTTGGACAACAGCAAAATTGTATCGCTACCAGTTAAGCCAATGCTTGAAACATTTCTGGTGCCTTCTGGCCCATCCTGAGGGAAATCGACCCACTCTTCAATTTTTCCGCTTTGGGCATTGTAGGTATAGAGCCTATTGATTTTTTTATTGAAGAGATAAATTTTCCTCTTTTCAATTTCTGGATGATTATCAACTTTAATATAACTATAATCTGCGCCAGTTAATGAATCCATTTCCAGTTGAAATATACCTGATTTTACAAATTCATACTTGATGCTAGTATCAGAATTGGATGAGCAAGAGAAGAAACTTAATAGGAAGATACATGCTAATAATGACTTAAAGGA
>CAZRBW010000050.1:0-23368 GCA_964598395.1 uncultured Roseivirgaceae bacterium | reverse complement strand
GATTTAAGGCTTTGGTTCAAGAAGGGTCTGATTTGATTAGTATCATAAATGAGAAAGGCGAATTCACATTTATAAGTGAAAGCACTTCCGCTTCACTAGGTATTAATACAGAAGATTTTATTGGCACTGAAATTTTTCAATACATCCACAAAGATGATCGACCAACAGTAATCAAGCAATTCAAAAAGCTATTCAAGCAAAAAAAACTTAGGCTTGATCCATATCGACTTTTAGATGGTACAGGAGATTGGAGATGGACAATTACCACTGCGACCAATTTATTAGATGACCCAGCCATAAACGGAATAATTACTAACTCAAAAGACGTCACTGAATTAGTAGAAAAAGAGAAAGCCTTGGAAAAGGCGAATACAAGATATAAACTCGCCCAAAAAGCTACCACAGATGCTATATGGGATTTGGATTTTGTAACAGGTATATTGAATTGGGGCGAAGGGTACAAGAACATATTTGGCTACAGCGATATTTCATACCAGTACGATCAAAAATACCTTGAAAGTAGAGTACACCCAGAAGATATAGAGTGTGTGATCGAAAGTTTCAACACTGCTGTGCATCAATCTTCCCAGAATATCTGGAGCGAAACCTACAGATATTATAAAAAGGACGGCACTCTTGCTTATGTTACTAACAAGGGATTTATATCTAGAGATAAGGATGGAAAAGCTATCCGAGCAGTAGGCTCTCTATCTGATATTACAGCGACAAAAAATCGCGAGATCCAATCTGAATTAATGCACTCCCTGACGTATGCGTTTAACCAGACAAATAAGTTTAAGGAAAGTCTTGATGAAGTATTAACCAAGATTGCAGACTTCTTCAAAATTAGTCTTTCAGAGGCTTGGATCACCTCTATAGATGAAAGTAATATCAACCTTATAAGCCAGATAATTAGTGATAAAAAAGGAAGAAAATTTGCTCAACTAAATGCGGATTTTAATTCCTTAAAAGTTGGTCAAGGAATAATTGGTAAATGCTGGGAATCAGGTCAGATTAAAAAATGGAATATCCAAGAAAATAAACAGCATTTTCTAAGAGAAGAATCAGCAAAAATATCAAAACTTGAGAATAGCTATGCTGTACCTATAAAATACAACAACCAAGTAATAGCGGTATTTAATTTTATAGGTGATTTCAAAGAAGTCAACTTAACACATTTTGAGCAAATTCTACCCGGATTATCTGACCAAATTGGTACAGAATTATTGAGAAAAATGCGGGAGGAAGAACTGCATAATTTCTTTGAAATATCATCTGACCTATTAGTCATAGCAGGCATCGACGGAACTTTCAAGAAAATTAATCCAGCATTATCCAAACTACTGGGTTATTCTAAAGAAGAATTAATGTCAAGACAGTTTATGGATTTTATTCATCCAGAAGATATTGTAGAAACTAAAAATATCATTTCAAAGGCGCTAGAAGGTGAAATTATATATGATTTTGAAATTCGATATCAAAAAAAGAATGGCGAAAATGTATGGATTTCATGGACTACAACACCAAAATTAAGTGAAGGGCTTCTTTATGCCACTGGTAAAGATATTACAGAACGTAAAACTTTCGAATTAGAAATATTAAAAGCTAATGATCAATTAAAATCAGCCCAAGAAATTGCCAATCTTGGCTATTGGAGTAGAGAAATTACAGCAGACATTTCTCATTGGTCAAGCAAAGTATTTGAAATTTATGAGCAAGATCCTGAGAGTTTTATCCCTTCAAATGAAAACATCAAAAAATTGTTTCATCCAGACGATCGAAACTATTTTGATGGAGACATATCATCATATTTTCCAACAGACGGGTACCACGATTTTGAACATCGGATCTTAATAGATGGAAAAAAGGAAAAGTGGGTGTTCCAAAGAATAAAACTCGAAAGAGATAGCAAAGGAGTTCCCATATCGATAGCCGGTGTAATACAAGACATTACTTTATCAAAAACTCGTGAACTACAATTGCAAATCAGTAACGAACGATTTACAATGGCTATGAAAGCTACCAACGAGATGATTTGGGATTGGGATATTCAAAATGATACCGTAATAAGAAGCCAAGGCTACGAATCTATATTCGGGTTTAAGCATTCCGACATTACCACCCCTCAAAGTTTCTGGCTACAAAACGTGTATCAATCTGATTACAAAGCCGTAAGTATCTCTTTAAATGAAGCTTTAGAAAACTCAAAAATAAAATTTTGGCAAAAAGAATATCGCTTCGTAAAAGCAAATGGAGATATCGCTTTCATTGCTGATAAAGGCCATATAATTCGAGATAATAAGGGGAAAGCTATACGGATGGTTGGTGCTGTACTTGATGTAACCGAGTCGCGCAAACTTTTGAAAGAAATCACAATTCAAAACCAAGCTTTAAAAGATATTGCTTGGACTCAATCCCATATTGTTAGAGCTCCATTATCAAGGCTATTAGGACTAATTAGCCTTATTGAGCAGAACCTTTTTGATAATGTAGAAGAATACTTCACAATAATGAATGGGATAAAAACCTCAGCTGAAGAATTGGATGAAATCGTAAAAAATATCGTAGCAAAAACGAACACGCTTAATTAATTTAGGGCAGGCAATACCAGGAAATAATAAAGTAATTCTTGTTATACTATCCAAATATTCTGGGTTTATCGGTTTTAATATTCATTTTCAGAATAATATTTTGGTTTATCAATCATCACATCAAACACCAGTATCTGGAATTTGCAATTAGCTATGCACAAGCTTGTTATACTCAATAATTCAAATTAGCACAATAATTAAATCACATCAATTTTAAGGTACTTATTGCTGTAAAACCAATTTAAAGGCGATTTTTAATCGTTTTTCCGCCTATATTTTTGTAAATTTGTTGATATCCACTTAAAAAAATATAAAATCCTTAAAGCGTAACTAAAAGAGAGTATTCAAGATGAATGAACCTTTAGAAGGCAGCTCATCGAATCCAAAACTTATGTTAAAAAATAAAAAGCCAGTAATTGTAATAAAATATGGCGGTAACGCCATGACCGAAGAATCCCTCAAAACCAACGTACTACAGAATATTTGCAAACTTCAAGAAGAAGGATTCCATGTAGTAATAGTCCACGGAGGCGGCCCATTTATCCAAAGAATTTTAAGTCAGGTAAATATCGAGTCTGAATTTGTGGACGGCCACCGCAAAACAACCAAAGAAGCACTGAAATATGTGGAAATGGCCCTTAAAGGTGAAGTAAATGGCTCCTTAGTAGGCATGCTCAATCAAATGGGACAAAAGGCTGTAGGACTCTCAGGAAAAGATGGTCAATTGGCCATTGCTGCCAAAAGGTTTCATAACAAGTCCACAAATAGCAAAATTGAAAAGATAGATATTGGCCAAGTGGGTGATATTGTAGAAATAGATATCGAGCTAATCTCCCTCCTTTTACAAAATAATTACCTACCAGTAGTTACGTGCGTTGCCGCTGACAAAGAAGGTAATGAATACAATATCAATGCAGATATGTTTGCAGGTCATTTAGCAGGCGCATTATCTGCATCCCAATTTATTGTATTGACAGATGTGGACGGGCTCCTTATGGATAAGGATGATCCAAGCACAATTATTCTTAACCTTACCATAAGCGAAACGAGCAAACTTATCGCTAATGGAACCATACAAGGTGGCATGATTCCGAAAATTGAATCATGTATAGTAGCGCTAAATGCAGGAGCAAAATCCTCCCGCATCATCAATGGTACAAAGCCCCAGCAAATCACCCAGCTAGCTGAAAATAAAAATATTGGAACCACAATTTCAAAGTAATATGACTGACATTAACCAAAGGTATCAGCAAATTGACAAAGAAAATTATCTCCAAACATTTCGTCGCTTTCCAATCACCCTCAAAAATGGCTTGGGAGCCAAAGTATGGGATGTAGATGGGAAAGAATACATCGATGCGCTAGCTGGTATTGCTGTAAACAATGTAGGCCACTGTCACCCAAAAGTGGTAAAAGCCTTGCAAGATCAAGCCGCTACATTGATGCATATTTCTAATTTTTTCTTAAGCGAGCCACAGGCTATGCTTTCCAAAAAATTGGTTGAAATAACTGGTTTAGATCGTGTATTCTTTAGCAATAGCGGTGCAGAATCGGTAGAAGGCGCAATAAAAATTGCGCGCAAATATGGACATTCCAAAGGCCGCTCAGGCACCATATTGTCGATGAACAACTCTTTTCATGGCCGTACAATGGCTACTATTGCCACTGGCAAAAAAGCCATGCAAGTAGGATTTGACCCTATTCCGTTGGGCTTTAAGCAAATTCCGTTTAATGATTTTGACGCATTGGAGAAAGCGTGCGACCAAAGTGTAAGTGCCATCTTGATGGAACTTGTACAAGGTGAAGGTGGCATTAACGTGGCGGAGAAGGAGTTTGTGCAAAAGGTAAGAGCCTTCTGCGATAAGAACGATATTGTGTTGATTTTTGATGAAATACAATCAGGTGTTGGTCGCACAGGTAAATGGTTTGCCAAAGATCATTATGGTGTCCAGCCTGATATTATGACCTTAGCAAAAGGACTTGGCGGCGGAGTGCCCATTGGAGCAATATTATCTAACCAAAAAGTGAGCGATGCCATAGAATTTGGTGATCACGGGACAACTTTCGGTGGAAATCCGCTTGTTTGTGCTGCCGCTCTTGCTGTGATTGAAACAATCGAAGAAGAAAATTTACTAGAAACCACCCTTGAAAAAGGTGAATGGTTCAAGAAGAAGCTTGAAGAAATACAAGACCCTAGACTTAAGCAAGTAAAAGGTCTAGGCCTCATGATCGGAGTAGAATTTGACTTCGAAACAAAACCACTGGTGATTGAAATGCTTGAGCAAGGAGTAATTGCCAATTCAACAGCAGGAAACATACTTCGGCTTGTGCCACCACTCACGATCAATTATGAGGAGTTGGGTAAAGTATTGGTGGTATTGAAAAATGCACTTAAAAAAATTGAATAAGATGACAAAAAAGAAAATAGGCGTAATAGGTGCAACCGGATATACAGGATCAGAACTTGTGCGCATACTCAAATATCATCCTGAAATAGATATCTCCATTATCACATCCGAAAGCAGAGCCGGCGAGAAATTCTCCGATGTACATCCTTTTTTTCAAGGAATTGTCGATGATGAATTACATACTGCTGATAAGGCAGATGATATGGAATTAGATTTGGTATTTCTTGCCCTCCCTCATGGAGTATCAATGGACTATGTGAGGCGTTGGAAAGACAAGAAATTCAGAATCGTAGATTTATCTGGCGACTTTCGATTGGACAGCCCAGAAATCTATGAAGAGTGGTACAAAAAAGATCACACCTTCCGAGAGGGATTTGCAAATTCCACCTATGGACTACCTGAATTGTATAAAAGCAAAATTAAAACAGCTCACTTGGTAGCCAATCCTGGGTGCTTTCCTACAGGTAGTATTTTGGGCTTAGCCCCTGTGGTAACTAAAGGAATGATAAATATGCAGAATATAATCATTGATGCTAAAACAGGTGTAACTGGTGCAGGCATCAAAGCAAATGCAGTGACTCATTATTCCAATGCAAGTGATAATTTTAAAGCTTATGGATTAAAATTTCATCGCCATAGCATTGAGATTCAGAGTAATCTAGAAAAAAGCGGGAGGATAGCACCTAATATTCAATTTACTCCTCACCTACTGCCCGTCGATAGAGGCATATTAACCACAGCTTATGGCCAAGCTACAAGTACTACCAGCCAACAGGAACTACAAAAATTGTATCAGGATTTTTATCAACACATGCCTTTTGTGAGAATTGTATCGAAGCCACCATCAATTAAAGATGTGAGAGCGAGCAATTACTGCAATATTTATGTAGATTATGACGAGCGCACCAACAACATAATCGTGATAAGTGTAATCGATAATTTAGTAAAAGGAGCTGCTGGCCAGGCAGTGCAAAACATGAATATTATGTTTGATTTCGAAGAAACCTTAGGCTTAAACCATATTCCAATTAATCCATAATAAAATGATTAAAAATATAACTAACGTAAAAGGAATTAAATGCTGGGGCGCCCACTCTGGCGTGAAGTCCCTCAGAAGAGATTTGGCATTGATATACTCAGTAGTTCCTGCAAATGCTGCTGCAGTATTCACACGAAATAAAGTTGTAGCTGAGCCAATCAAAATTTCTCGTGAAAATATAAAAGGAGGAATAATACAAGCCATTGTAATCAATGCTGGCAATGCAAATGCATGTACTGGCAAAGATGGTTACGCAGGAGCTGAAGCCATGGTAAAAGCTACTGCCAAACACTTAGATATAGACGAAAAGCATGTACTCGTTGCAAGCACAGGCATAATCGGTAAGCCCTTCCCTACTGAGGATATTGTGGCTGGAATCGAAAAAATAGCACCGAAACTAAGCAACCAAAGTAGTGCTGGCTCTTTTGCAGCTAATGCAATTCTGACTACAGATACGTATCCAAAAGAAGGCTTTTTGGAATTTGAACTACATGGGCGAGAAGTAAATATGGGTGGTATTGCCAAAGGCTCAGGCATGATACATCCCAATATGGGTACTATGCTGGCCTTTATTGTAACAGATGCCGCAATAGAATCCGCATTATTGCAGAGAACACTAAAATATTGTGTGGATCGTACTTTCAATATGATTACCGTAGATGGCGATACATCTACCAATGATATGGTAGCAGTGATAGCCAATGGGAAAGCAGAAAATGATATGCTCACCAGCGAAGAGGGCGAAGGCTATGAAGACTTCAGATCCAATCTGCTAGAAATGATGGAGCATTTATCAAAACTGATTATTTCAGATGGTGAAGGGTCTTCCAAATTTGTAGAGTATAAAATTGTGAATGCTTCAAGCGAAGAATTGGGAAGAAAATTAGCCCGAAGCATTTCAAGTTCTAATTTGGTGAAAACCGCAATGTTTGGTCGCGACCCAAACTGGGGTAGAATAATTTGCGCTGCTGGAAATGCTGGTGTTCCTTTCGATTATGAAAAGGTAGACTTATATCTAGGCAATGAAGACACCATGATTCAAGTATTAGAAAAAGGTGCGCCACTGGATTATGATGTTAATTATATGAAAAAGCTCTTACGCGAATCTCATATATCTGTAAAAATGGATCTTCAAGATGGTGACGATGAAGCAACTGCTTGGGGAACAGATCTTACAACGGATTATGTTTTGTTCAACTCGGTTTATACCACGTAAGGCACGTAATCATTTGAGCTAAAATAAGGTCAAAAGTTAGGCGGATTCAAGTCGAGCTTTTGACTTTTTCATTTTATACCCTCCCGCTAAGCTTGCCTGGCGGATAAAAAGCCTCCAAATGGGAAATCCAGGCCATTTAATGAAAAATCGCATTCATTTTATCTATCAACACTTCCAAACTATCCATAAGTTGATAAATTTACGTTAATATAGACTGCTTGCCTTATGTACAACAACCCACACAATCAACTCAGATAGATATGCGAAAGGTATTATTAGTAGAAGACGAGGCTCACGTTGTGTCATTTATCAAAAAGGGTTTATTGGAGGAGGGCTTCGAAATCACTGTAGGACTTGATGGCAACATGGGTTTGCAATTATATAATAGTGGAAAATATGATATCATTATTTTGGATATCATGATGCCTGGAATGAATGGACTAGAACTATGTAAAGAAATAAGGAAACAGGATGATCAGGTGCCTATTCTATTTTTGACAGCCCTTGGCACCTCTGAAAACGTAGTTGTGGGACTAGAAGCGGGAGGTGATGATTATCTTGTTAAGCCTTTCAAATTCATAGAATTAACTGCGCGTATCAAAACCCTCCTCAGGAGAACAGATAATATTGGTATAAATGAAGAAACCCTCCCTGATGAAATTTTCCGCTTTGCCGACTTGGAAATAAATGACAAAACCAAGACTGTAAAGAGAGATGATCGTGAACTCTCACTCACAAGTACTGAGTATCGCTTACTACTTTTCTTTATCAAGAATAGAAATAGAGTGCTCTCTCGCGCTGATATATTAGAAGAAGTTTGGGGGGTAAACTTTGATATGGGAACAAATGTGGTGGATGTGTACGTAAACTACCTTCGTAAAAAGATTGATAGAGAAACCGATTCCAAGTTAATCCACACAGTGATTGGAATGGGCTATGTACTAAAACAAAGTACCGACTGATCATAGCAGAATAGTCTAAACAAATTAACTCTCAATAGATTTATAAACATAAATCTTTGCTAGCAAATGAATACGCAGACCAAAACCACCTTGCTCTTCCTTTCGTCGTTTTTGGCTATTATATTAATTTTTAGTGGATTTATATATGCCCAAATATCCAGTTACTCATACGTGGATTTTTTCAATCTATTAAAAATTCGAGCGATAACTACTGCAAAGGCTGAGCTTGATATTCTAAGTGACGAAATGGCTGAATTCCGAATGGAATACCTAGATCAATTACCAAATGAGCAAGATTACATTTTTAAAATCCGAGATACTAGTGATTTCACAATAGTTTCATCCGAAGTACAAGCTCTCGGATTACCATATAGCTTTTTTCAAAATATTATTGAAACTGGACAAGCAGATTATAATAACAAAGGTATTTTCTTCAAAGGTATTTATTACAGAAATGATAGAGGGAATTTTATTGTCATATCATCTGCTGAAAACTATATGGATGTGCAGCACGCGGCATATCTCAAAAAATCATTAATAGTGTCAATTACTGTAGCCTTTTTACTATCGGTTCTCATTTCACTATTTTTCTCTAAACGAACGTTTAAACCGATCGCTAAAATAACAGAGAAGGTAAAGGAAATAAGCTCTGAAAACCTTCACTTGCGACTGGATCTTAAAGACCAAAAAAATGAACTGGGCGAACTAATCCGAACATTTAATAATATGTTGGATCGAATTGAAACTTCCTTTGAAACTCAGAATAATTTTATTAGTAATGCCTCCCACGAACTGAGAACTCCACTAACAGCTATCATTGGTGAAGCGGATGTGTCTTTAAGCAAAATCAGGAAGCCTGAAGATTATATAGAAACAATAAGAGTGATGCTAGATGAGGCAGAAAAACTTGATGCGAAAACAAAAGCACTTTTTTTCCTTGCTCAAACTGGTTTTAATGGAAAAGCTCAGAAATTTGAGAAGGTGCGCGTTGACCAATTATTGTACGATGTAAAAGAGACAATTAAAAAAATTAACTCCGCATCAAAAGTTCATTTGGATATGAGCTTATTGCCTGAGAATCCGATGATGCTAAAAGTAAAAGCAAATGAACAGTTACTTCACTTAGCTCTTACAAATATCATTTCTAATGCTTGTAAATACTCAAACGACAATGTTGTAAAAGTATCCCTTGGAGCATCTGACAATAAAGTAATCGTTGTAGTGAAGGATAGTGGAATTGGAATTCCTGAAAATGAACTGAAGTATATATATGATCCATTTTTCAGAGCATCCAATACATCTAACTACGAAGGCTTTGGAATTGGTCTGCCGCTTACTAATAATATAATCAGAATGCATAAAGGAGAAATAAAGGTGAGCTCCATAGTAAATAAAGGTACGACAGTTCAAATAATATTGCCTGTTGGTGATTTTTCTGCTGTTTAAATTCTCTTCTCCTAGCTGCAAAAAACCCTTCAATAAGCTTGTACCACAGTAATTGAGAGGTGGTATTTGCTCACATCCTCCCGCTTTTTTCCATATTTTAGGCACATATCCTAGATTTTATGGCAATTCTAATCACATTCTAATTTGAATGACGTGATTCTAATTCCATTCTAATTCAACCCTCATTCCGCTCTAATACCGTCACCGTTTATTTGTATTGTAACTAAACCAAAAAGACGATGATTAAGAAAATTTTAATTCCGACCGACTTCTCAATTCAATCTTTGAATGTTCTGAAAAGTGCACTGGGTGAATTGAACGAAGAGGAAAAGGTAGATATTTTGATGGTTCATGGAATGTACAACTCTACAAACATCACTAGTTTACTTTTCTTCTCAAAAAAAGAAATTCTTGATTCCGTAGCGAGTGATTCATTCAGGGAGGCTTGCCAAATAATTAAAAGTAAATACTCCTCAAAAATCAATTCTTTGAGGGAGGAAATATTTACTGGTTTCACTCAGTCTGCCTTTGAAAACTTTATTGAAGGTAACAGAATCGACGAAGCTGTAATTCCGAGAAATTATCAAATGCAATTAGAAAACAAAAAGAGCTTCGACGTCACTCCATTTATTAGAAGAAGCGATGTGAAAGTAAAGGAAGTAAGTTGGAAGCATGATATCGTTGCTCCAGAAAGAGGGCAACTAGCAGAGGTTTTTGCTGGTATTTCCAACGGTTAAACTAAATAATACAGTTATGAGATTTTGGATAATATTCGTTATAATTTTTTCGCTTGGGGCATTATCCATTTATGGGATGATAACCAATGGGTCGAACCCTGAAAATATGGTTGTGGGTAAGTGGAATGAAGTGAAGTGGGAATATGAACTATATGATAAAGCGGAAAGTAAAACGGATGGAACTTCCAAAATTATCCCAGAAGATCTAAAGCAGTATGTGGGTGGAGAATTAAAAATCCATGAAGCTGAAATATGGAAATTTGATCCTAATGGAACACTCACCCTTACAGATAGAGATGGGAATATGCTCAAAGAATTGAAATGGGCTTTTAAAGGGCGTGGGAATGTGTTGAACTTGAAATATGATGACAGTTCCAGTGAATCGTATATAGTAACTTCTATAAGTAAGGATTCACTTGTGTTAAATATTGACCTGCATATTGGCGCAAAAGGAATTGCCAAACTAACGTTTGAAAAATCATAGGAGGAAATATGTTAAGGAAATTTAGTAATAGTAGGTCTTTGAGTGATAATCTTAAGCTAGGGTCTCTCACCGCCTTCAGTGCAGGCATGGTCAATGTAGCTTCTCTTATTGTTTTCTTTGGATTTTCTTCTAATGTAACTGGCCATTACGCTATACTTGCAGAAGAGATTTCATTAGGCAATTGGACTCAAGTAGCAGTAGTTTTTTCGTGGATCTTCCTATTCTTTTTTGGAAATTTTGTGTCAAACTTAATTATCATAAATTTCAATAGAAAGTACACATACGCTGCCCATGCTACACCCATAATACTTGAGATAATTTGTTTACTTGCGGTGGGCATTTATGGTGTGTATCACTACCAAGAAACTTTATTTGAAACAGAAATACTATTAGGTTTGATGCTGTTTGCAATGGGCTTACAAAATGGACTAACTGCTAGCATTTCGAATTTCGCGGTTAAAACTACTCACTTAACTGGAGCTACTACAGACCTAGGTATTCTTTTTTCAATGTTTACAAAAAAGAAGTATCGTGAGCATCCAGAATTAAAAGCAAAGGCTAAGCTTCTAGGAACAATTGCTATATGTTATTTAGGAGGTGCTATATTTTCAGGTGTGCTTTACAAAAGCATAGAATTCAAAGTATTTTATGTTGTTTCTGCATTCTTGGTAATCATCATTAGTTACGATTGGTACAAAATTTCTTTGCTCAACTATTTAAAATCGAATAGACAAGTCAAGACAAAGAAACAATATAGTGAATTGGAAATTTTCCCGAAATCAAAGAGAGAAAAAGAAGGTTCATTGGCAAGTTAAGTAAGAATAGAGAGTAGATCAGATGGTGGAATCTGGTTGTATAGAAGGTGAGCTGAGAGAGCTTGCCTTCTTTTTTTGCGAAATAAAATTGAGATTCATTTAATGCAATTTCATGCAAACAACCAACAATTAGCCTTAATCATAATACAGTCAACATGTTAGGAAATTCAATTTGCTATTGATTTCAAAAAATAGTTGTAAATTGTAATCAACACCAAACCTAACAACCATGAAAAAAGCACTGCTCATTCTAGCTGGAATTATTTTCCTTGTCGCAATTAGCGGCCTGTCTTATTTAAAACTAGCCTTACCAAATGTTGGTCCTCCACCCGACATCTCTGTTGAGATTACAAGCGAGAGATTAATTAGAGGTCAAACTATTGGAATTGGCTGTATGGATTGCCATTCTGAAAGAGATTATGAGAAATTTGCTGGTCCAATAAAACCAGGCACCTTTGGTAAAGGCGGAGAAGTATTCGACCAATCAATGGGATTACCAGGTAGAATTATTGCTCCAAACATTACTCCTTATGCATTGAAAGATTGGACTGACGGGGAGATTTACAGAGCTATTACCGCTGGTGTGTCCAAAGATAATAGACCTCTCTTTCCCATTATGCCTTATCACAATTTTGGGCAATTAGAAGACGAGGATTTGTATTCTATTATAGCCTTTCTGAGATCACTTGATCCGATTGAATACACTCCAGAAAAATCGAAACTTGACTTCCCAATGAACTTGATTGTTCATACAATCCCAGCTCAGCCGACCCGAAAACTTAAAAGAGAAAATGGTGATCTTATTGCAAACGGCGAATATATTTTTACGCTTCAAGGCTGCGGAGATTGCCATACGCCTGTTGACGACAAGGGTGTTCCACTACCAGGTATGACCTTAGCGGGAGGTTTGGCTTTCGAATTGCCAACCGGAGGAATTTTAAGAACATCTAATATCACTCCACACCCTACTACAGGAATTGGAGCTTGGGATGAATCAAGGTTTATTAGTGAATTTAAGCGATTCGATGATTCCACTTTTGTGCCTTCTGCAATTGGGCATAATGAATACAATACATTTATGCCTTGGATTATCTATAGCCAAATGACAGAAGATGAGTTAAGAGCTTTATACGCTTATTTACGGTCAATTCCTCCAGTAGAAAACAGGGTGACAAAATTTGAAGTTGCAGACAATAATTAAGCTGACCATTTTATCAAATACAATAAAAGCCCAATATTCTTGGGCTTTTATTGTAAAAATAGAAAGTGTCCAAACTAGTTTTGTTTAGGCATGATTCTTTGAAGGATTATGCCAAGAACAACAACCAAAATACAACCAATGGCATTGTACCATAAGAAGCCAATAGATACCACATTTATGGTTGTTAAATAGTGAAGGGTTCCAATACTAAGTTGTGAAATAATTGCGGCAATAAACACAGCGTGACTTTTTACATATTTCACATAAAATGCTACTACAAAAATTCCTAATATAGTTCCGTAAATTAATGAGCCTAATAGATTTACCGCTTGGATCAAATTCTCAAACAAACTTAAGTAGGTAGCAAAGACAATTGCAATTAATCCCCACAAAAAGGTGAACAACTTGCTAGACTTCACATAATGCCCGTCCGACTCATTCTTACGAATGGTTCGCTTATAGATATCAACAGTTGTGGTTGATGCTAAGGCATTAAGTTCACTAGCTGTAGAGGACATAGCTGCGGAGAAAATAACCGCAAAAAGTAAACCCACCAATCCAACGGGTAGATTATTCATCACAAAGGACATAAATACATAATCCTTGTCATTAGTTTCGGCATCAGGATCATTCTGCTTAATCAATTCAGCCACATTCCTGTGTATCGACCTTCCTTCTTCTTCAAGTGCTAATGCTCTATTTTTGAAAATCTCAATAGATACCTCATCATTTTCCCTAACTGCCTGGCTAAGATCAAAAATCGTCCTTTCCTTCTCTGTGAATACGGCTGAATGAGCGCTTTTAAGTTCTTGTAATTCATCAGCATATTCAGATTGTTCAAGCTTTTCTACTTGCACTTGATTGAAAAATACGGGTGGTTCATTGAACTGGAAAAACACAAAAACCATCACGCCAATAAATAGAATGATAAACTGCATTGGCACTTTCAAAAGGCCATTCATCATCAAACCTAATCTACCCTCTTTTAAAGACCTCCCAGACAAATACCGCTGCACTTGAGACTGATCCGTACCAAAATAAGAAAGGAACAAAAAGAGAGCTCCAGTAATACCCGACCAGAAATTATAACGATCGCTCAAATCAAAAGTGAAATCAACCACATCAAGCTTTCCCATTTTTCCTGCTACATGCAAGGCGTCTGAAAAATTGATATTAGCAGGTAAGTACCGAATTACAAATATTCCAGCTAGAATCATCCCTCCCATCATTACAGCCATTTGCTGTTTTTGGGTAACACTAACGGCCTTGGTACCACCAGAAACTGTGTAGATTATTACCAAAGCTCCAATCACCAAATTGGTACCACCAAGGCTCCAGCCCATGAGAGTGGAAAGGATAATAGATGGAGCATAAATAGTAATTCCAGCTGCCAAACCTCGCTGAACCAGGAATAATCCTCCCGCCAATAATCGAGTTTTCAAATCAAACCGACTTTCCAAATACTCATAGGCGGTGTATACTTTTAACTTATAAAAGATCGGAACAAAAGTAACACTTAGAATAATCATTGCTAAAGGCAACCCGAAATAGAACTGTATAAAGCGCATTCCGTCTGCATAGGCTTGGCCTGGAGTGGATAAAAAAGTAATGGCACTCGCTTGTGTCGCCATTATCGAAAGCCCTATCGTCCACCATTTTAAGTCACCATCTCCCTTCAGATAGCCCTCCATGCTTTTTTTGCCTCTAGTGTGATAAACACCGTAAGCCACAATACATCCTAAAGTTCCAAAGAGTACAATCCAGTCAATAGTGCTCATGAATAATGCTTGGTAAACCAATAAAACAATAAGATTAAGACTGCTAGCACGATCATGATAAACCAATACCAGCCACTCCAAGTCTTAAATACTGGAATATCGTCTTCGTTATATTTCTTCGAGGCTTCGTTAGGGATTTTCTTCATAACTTCCAATTGAGATCAAGTTAGCAAAAATCCTGAAAGCGCCCGGCACTCCTGCGGGCAATTGTCTAAACCATGAATAACCTGTATAAATATAATGCCCCTTACCATATTTTGCTACGAGCAAGCCACCCGTCAAAGGTTCCTCTCCTGGGTCCGCAGATGAAATGATTGTGGTAAATGCCTTGTCCCATTCCCCTGGAAAATAAAGACCGCGTTCTTGCACCCAATTATCGAAATCCTTACTTGTGATTTTATTTGGGAAATTCATTACAGGATGCTTAGGTGCTAAAATGTTAACTTCAGCTTCTTCAACAGTAATTCTATCACGACCTATTTTTAAAGGAAATGGAGCTAAATCATTGGTTACCAATCTACTATTTGTATTGTATTGGACTAATAATGTACCTCCATTTTCCACATACTTTAGAAGCTCAACCTGCCCAAATCTCAGTGCATCAATCGTATTGTATGCCCTCACTCCCATAATAATAGCGTCATATTTAGCCAATTCATTTGACTTCAAATTACTAGGATTTAATTCTTCTACTTGATAGCCAATTTGCCGTAAACTACGAGGTATATCATCACCTGCACCTTGTATGTAGCCAATCAATTCGCCTCGTTTTTCAAGGTTTATTTTCACCATTCTAGCTTTAGATTCAGGGAAAATAGTCTGAAACGGAATGTGTGGATAATCGATAGTATGCAGATCTCGACTATAGCTTTTGCCATTATAAGTGGCAACAGCCCTGCTAGTCACATCGCTATCTATACTTGGTGGATTTACTTTGAAAACAAATGAGGCTTGCTCTCCTTTTACTTTCAAGTTATATTGATAATTATTGGGAGTAAGCGACCATCCATTAGGTACATCAAGACTCACTTGTCCTGCAACATTGTCCTTTCCTGCAATCACTTTTACAGTTACTTCCTTTTCGTTGTTTTCAGAAAAAACAAGCACATTGTCTGAAATACCGACATAGACTGGAGGTGTGATAATAAACGGACGATACTGCTCACCATCTACGGGATCATTTCTTTTGTAAACCAAAGGGATAGAATAAGGAATCACTTCACCCATTATTTCAATTTCCAACTCTACCATAAAAGCGGGAGGGTTTTCGGGCATTCCTCTCATTTCTTGATTTGGCACATCGTACAATCCAACTGTTCCATCATTCACAAGCCAATATGGTTGGCTTATTGAATAATCTCCCGGAATCTTAAAGTTGATTTTCTCATTGACAGATTTATTGAAAGCAACTTCTTTATTTATGTTTGTATTTGTTCCATTGATCTTTGCGTTTCGTATCTTGATTAAGGTATTGGCTCTATTTGTAGCCTCAAGGTTTACTTCTACTTGCTCCTCTACTACAGCTGTGGCTGTATTGCTAATTGCTTCTAGATAGATTCCAGCGCTTGCACGAATAATTTCGTCCAGATCGACCAGCTTTTTACTTGCCCACCAATTCTTCAAAGCAAGTATTTTCACATCCCTGCGTAAGGCAATTAAAGCGGCTAATGATGCCTCTGGTTTTGTAATTTGAAAATCACTTATAAGCTGCTCAATCTTAGTATTGATTTTTTCACCTCCCTCAATCCTATTCCAGCTAATATCCATATCAGAAAAAATATCTCCTACAGCCTTATCACCTTTCAGTTGCACCACATGGTCTAGAGCCGAACCACGCGAGCCAGTTGAGCCGAACCCTTGGCTCTTATGCATCGTACGACTTTCAGCTGCTATCTCATTATAGGATTTGCCGAGAAGTGGATTATAAGTACCTACATCATAGCTTATTACATTTGGCTTACCTGCATAATCAGAGCCACTGTTGTCCCAATTGTAGGTATTCCAAAATATTCGTTTTGGTTGCCACGTTTCTACGTACTTCAATTGCTCGGGAAAGGCTTTTGGATCTGCTGCCAAATCGAATGCCTCGAGCGACAACATGGCTGATGCAGTGTGATGGCCATGCGTAGTACTTGGCTCTGTATCAAATCTATTGATGATTACATCTGGTCTAAATTTACGGATTGCCCAAACAACATCAGACAACACTTTCTGCTTATCCCAAGTGCTAAGTGCCTCATAAGCATCTTTTGAGAAACCAAAGTCATTTGCTCTGGTAAAATATTGCCTCCCGCCATCTGTACGTCGAGCTTGAAGTAACTCTTGCGTACGGATTATCCCTAAAAGCTCACGTATTTCTGGACCTATCAAATTCTGTCCACCATCACCTCTTGTCACCGATAAGTAGATAGTTTCAACTTTTCTTTCATTTGCCAAATAAGAAATGAGCCTAGTATTTTCATCATCTGGGTGAGCAGCTACAAACATTACCGTTCCTGTATTTTGAAGCTTGGTGATTTCATGTAATATTTCAGAGCTCGTGTAGGCTGTAGGTTTTTGAGCAAAACCGTTATAACAACCAATCAATAAACAGAATAATAGAAAAAGGAAGCGATTCTTCATGTTTAATTTTTTTGAAATTTCCCTATTTATGATTCGGTAAGGAATACATTTTCTTTGAACGGGAGCTTAAATGATATGATCGAAATAAAATTCATTTTGATTTAAAGAAACATTTACAGAATTTTCAGTAATTTACATTCAAAGCTAAAAAATCTGGTTTCTAGCATATTCTATGAAAAATATTTTCACTTTATTGTTCCTTTGGTCAACTTTCATATTGAGTATCCAATTGGGATACAGTCAAAATAATCTTCCAAAAGTAAGTGAAATAATAAGTATGCCCGATGGTGTTGAGAAACTTGATGCTTATTTAATTTTACTGAGAAGCACACAAATAAATCACCCTGATTCTGCACTTATTTTTATTTCTGATGCCTTACGTTTAGCAAAGATTCAAAATGACAAGCAAAAGGAATCGGAAGTGTTTTTTTGCCAGTCGATAGCATTGTCTAACAAAGGACTTACTTCCGAAGCTATTGTATCAGCAAGACAAGCCCTTGAAGCAATAAAGCTCACAGACAACTTAATAAATGAAAGTAGGATAATCTCTCACCTTGGAACTATTTACGGTGATATTGGCGATTATGCAGAGGCTGCAAAGCTTTTTGATCAGGCATTAAAAATCAGTGAACAACAAAATGATAGCTTGGGAATAATAAACGGTTATTTAAGATTAGGTGTAATCCAAAGCTTTCAAAATCAAGACAAAGAGGCTATCGACTATTATGAACAAGCACTAAAAATAGCGAGAGCTTCAAATAGTGTATCAAGTATCAGAAACCTACTAAATAATATCGGAGTTGCATATGCCAAGATGAGCTTGTTTGAACAATCTTTAATTTATTTTCATGAAGCAGAAATTCTTGAGCGGGAGGGTGAACCGAATATTAGTAATTTCACTCAATTATTAGGCAATATTGGACAAGCTTATTACCACATTAAGAATTACAATAAATCGCTTGAGTATCTAAAAGAGGCTGAACAACTTACTTTAAGTAATACCTCAAGTATTAACCCTATTGTAAAAGTCAACAACAATGTAAATTTTGGGAAATTATACATGGCTCTTCAGGAATACCCGCAAGCTGAAAATTATCTGAATGAAGCACTAAGAATCGCGAATGAATATAATATTCTACCATCACAACAAACTGCCCTTGAACAATTAACTGAGTTTTATAGAACTACAGGTGAATTTGAAAAAGCACTTGAAAGCTCTCGAACTGCCAATGATTTGAGAGATAGTATCTACAATTCAGAAAAATTTGAGATAATTGAGAATCTGAAAACTAGTTATGAAGTAGAAAAAAAGAATGCGGAATTGGCACTATTGGCTAATCTCAATGAAAGCAGAACATTCCAAAGAAACCTGATGGGTTTTCTAATCATTGTTATCATGATTCTATTCGCATTCATGTATCATAACTATTCAAATAAAATTAAAAGCAATCAAGAGTTGCTCGCAAAACAAGAGGAGCTTGAAGAGACTAATCGAATGAAAAATAAACTTTTCTCGATAATTGGCCATGACTTGAGAAGTCCCTTTCAAAGCCTTTTGGGCGGTTTATTATTAATTCAAGATGGTGCATTTTCAGAAGATGAGAAAAGGGATTTTATTCATAGATTAATCGAAAGTGGAAAAGCAACACACGAAATATTAGAAAGTTTATTGATTTGGGGAAAGGCACAATCATTCGAATCTAATCCTGAAAAACTAAATTCTAAGAAGCTCATCGAAGATTCTATAAAACCTTATAAAGAGGCTGCTAGACAAAAAAATATCAATATTGTAAGTAATGTATCTGAGGAGGTGATAGTCATTGCAGACTATAAGGAAATTGAATTTGTACTTAGAAATTTGATTAATAATGCCATAAAATATACGCATCCCGACGGTCAAGTTTCCGTCACTTCACAATTGAATGGAGATAAACTTAAAATTGATATTATCGATAATGGTATAGGAATACCTAGTTACAGATTACCAATTATTTTCGACCTCGACCAAATCAGAAGTACCGCAGGAACCAAAAACGAGGCTGGTTCTGGATTAGGTTTAGTTGTTTGCCAGGACTTGATTACCAAAAACAAGGGACAAATCAAAGTTGAAAGTGAGTTAGGACAAGGATCCAAATTTTCGATTCTACTTCCTTTAGCTTAATTTACTTTTCCCAAAGCAATTCCCCCTTATCAAACTTGTTCATTTTTTTTCATTCACCAAAATCCAATTGATTGAAGTCCCTCGTAAATGCCTTCAAACAATTTAAAAAAATGAAAAAAATAACAATCACAATCGCTAGCGCCATTTTCGTATTAATGGCAAATTTTTCAATGGCACAACAGACCGTAATGGTTGGTGGTGAACAAATGTATCCGCAAAAGGATATTGTAAGTAATGCAGTAAACTCCAAAGCACACACTACACTTGTAGCAGCAGTGCAAGCCGCCGGATTAGTCGAAACACTACAAGGTGATGGCCCATTTACCGTATTTGCGCCAATCAATGATGCTTTCGACAAATTACCAGATGGCACAGTTTCAACTTTATTGAAACCTGAAAACAAAGGTACTCTTACAAGTATTCTTACTTACCATGTGGTCTCAGGCAGATTAGATGTAGCCGAACTTACCAAATTGATAAATAAAGGAAATGGTAAGGCTGAGTTGAAAACTGTAAATGGTGGTATTTTGACAGTAGTGGCTAATGGTGCAAATAACTTCATGCTGAAAGATGCTAATGGAGGAATGGCAAATATTACCATTACAGATGTGAATCAATCTAATGGCGTGATCCATGTAATTGATGCAGTAGTTACTCCAAAAATTTAAAGAATAGGGTTTTCATGGTTGATGCAGGCAGCTTAGCATATCTAAGTTGCCTGTGTTTTTTTAACCAAAAATTAACCGGAATCGAAATAAAAAAGGTCATGATTTTTCATCATGACCTTTTCGTGTCTATAAGAATAGTATAAGAGATACCCTTAAACTAATTGATTATTGATTTTGTGGATTAAGTAAAATTGGATTACCAAAACCCAAAGCAGATAATCTAGCCATTTGTGTTTTTGCATCACCAACTACTACATATACCATTTTATTTGGATTTACATATTGGCTAGCCAATTCTTGAATCCTGGCAACAGTCATTGCTTTCACAATTTCTTCTCTTTGCTTCACGTAATCGTAAGGCAAACCATACGCACTGATATCTGTCAACAATCCAAGCTTCGCTCCTAGTGTTTCAAATGCACGCGCATTACTTTTGAGTAAGTACCCTTTGGTAGTTTCCAAATCCTGCTCATTAAAAACTTTTGGATAATCACCTAAAATTTTCTTGATCAATTCTACAGATTCGAAAGTGACATTAGTACGCACGCTTGTCGAAACGGTGAATTGACCTTTTATATCTGAACCTGAAAAACCAGATCTGATACCATAGGTGTACCCTTTACCCTCCCGCAATTCTTGCGTAAGTTGTGAGGCAAAACCGCCACCACCAAGGATGTAATTCATGACTACCGCAGGATAATAATCCTCATCGGTTTCAGCTAAAGCTAAATAACCAATTCTCAACTCGGATTGCTTAGCATCAGGCACATCAAAAAAATAAATCTTAGAAGTTGTTGGCTGTTCCGCTAATTGATAATCAGGAAACTCAACAGGTTTTGAAGCCCATTTTTCATTTAAGCTATTAAGCGAACTAACTACCTTATTTTGCTTGATATCGCCAACTATATGCATGCTAGCAATACTTGGAGATAGATTATTTTCATAATAAGCTTTCAAATCGTCCATAGTAATACTTGAAACCGACTCCTCTGTACCAGCTTGATTGTTTGAGAAAATATGATCTTTACCATATAGCAACTCATTATAAGCATTTCCAGCAATTGCACCAGGATTTCCTTTTTGCTGAACGATAGAGCTTGAAATTCGCTGCTTGGCTAACTCAAATTCCGTTTCGTCCCAGCGTGGCTCCATTAAGATTTCTTCGACCAATGCGAGTACAGCATCATAATTTTTAGCCAAGGTATTACCTGTTATCGACATACTTTCTCTACCTGCACTTACATTGATATTGGCGCCGAGCATATCAATAGCCTCCTCTAATTCTTCTGGAGTTTTGTTTTTAGTGCCTTTGGTCATCAAGGTGGCTAGCAAGTTGGCAACACCTACTTTGTTTGGATCGTCTAGTAACAAACCTCCTTTTATGCGAATATTAAATTGAACAAGCGGTAGTTCAGTATTTTCAATACCATATACTCTCATCCCATTACTAATCTCTGTTTCCCAAATATTCGGGATCACAAAACTTGGAGCAGGGCCATATTCAGGCTCCACGGTGCGATCGAAGCTTGAAGGTGTTTTTTCATAAGCCATTCTCTCATTCAAATCAAATTCACCTTCAGCGCCCATTACAATTGCTTCTTCAACAACATCTGCTTTATTGGCACCAGAAAGAATCAAATTCGTTTGTCCACGAGGCACAAAACTCGTGGTGACATATGGTTTACCTTTAATGTATTTCTCGTACACCCGCATCACGTCTTCAGCTGATACCGCCAATACCTTTTGGATATCCTCGTTGATATAGCCTGGATTGTTTGCGAAAATATTGTATTGCGCTAATTGGAAAGCTTTGCCCAAAACACTCGACAAACCATTGTAGAAGCTTGTTTCTTGCCCAGCTTTAATTCTTTCCAAATCTTGCTCATTTACTCCATCAGCTTCGAATTTGGCAAAAGCCTCGTTGATAGCAGCCATCACAGTATCTAGTGGCGTATTCTGATAGGCTCTCACACTTATTTGGTACTCACCAGCCAGCTCTGCTCCATATTGATACATCGATACATTGGAAGTTACTTTTTTATCTTCAACAAGTACTTTGTAGAATGGCGATTTCTTTCCTGACGAAAGCAGCTGCCCTAAAATTGATAGTGCATAAGCATCATCATTGTATTGCTCTACCGAAGGCCAAGTCATGGTAAGTTGTGGAACGCGAGCGAAGTTATCTTCGTGATATAGCGACTTTATTTCGCTAATACTCACTGGCATTTTTTCTACTGGAGCAATCTCCTCTCCTCTAGGAATTTCATTAAAATAC
Source organism: uncultured Roseivirgaceae bacterium (assembly GCA_964598395.1). Lineage (GTDB taxonomy): Bacteria > Bacteroidota > Bacteroidia > Cytophagales > Cyclobacteriaceae > CAXBDP01. The sequence continues at coordinate 965 of CAZRBW010000050.1, read as the reverse complement.
TTCTCAACCCAAGCTTTAGCTTGAGCAGGATCAAAGTCACCTGCGATTACCAAAGTGGCATTATTTGGAACATACCACTTGCCATAAAACTCCTTCACATCAGCTAATGTAGCATTCTGTAAATCTTCCAGTGAACCAATTACCTGCCAGTTGTATGGATGACTTTCAGGATACAAATTCTTACCAATTACATAGCTCGCATGGCCATAGGGCACATTATCTACACCTTGGCGTTTTTCATTTTTTACTACTTCCTTTTCCTTCGCTACCACTTGTTCTGTCACAGTATTAATAAAAAAGCCAAGTTTATCAGCTTCGGCCCAAATCATTTTCTCAAGAGCATCATTGGGTACTGTTTGGAAATAATTGGTACGATCACGACTTGTCGAGCCATTGGCACCCGAGCCACCTACCTTGGCATTAAGTTTATCTAGACCACCTGGACCTAGATTCTCAGATTCTAAAAATAATAGGTGTTCAAAAAGGTGGGCAAAACCAGTGCGTCCAGTTTTCTCTCTTGCGGAACCTACATGGAATGTAAGTGCTACAGCAGTAATTGGGTCTGATTTATCAATATGAAAAATCACATCTAAGCCATTATCTAGTGTGAATTTCTCATAATCAACAGAAAATTCCTGTTCGGTTGTTGTCTCGGTATCTGTTTTTGTGTTACAGGATGCTAATATCAGCAAGCCAAAAAACAGCGGGAGGATGGATTTAAATTTGAACTTCATGGATTGTAGGTTAATTAATTAGCCTACAATTTAAGCTTTATTTAAATCAATATTAAAATACTTGAAGAAAGGCAATTAGCCCAACTCACCGTTCACTCACTTTGATGAACTGAATTTGCCGGCATCCTCATACCAATAACCGTCATCAAACTTCTTATCAGAAGCTTTTCCATTTTTCAACACATTCACAACCATCCAAATCACGACAAAGGGAGACATAAAGAAAAATGC
>CAZRBW010000049.1:0-23399 GCA_964598395.1 uncultured Roseivirgaceae bacterium | reverse complement strand
GAAAATCCAGACAGAGAAAGAGATTCGGATATTTATAAAATCGATGTGGCCTCTGGCAATATCAGTTTGTTCTTGAACTGGGAAGGCTACTCTGTAGGAGGCGCGAACTTTTCGCCAGATGGCAAAACGATCCTTTTCTCGGCCAGTCCAATAGATGATCCAGGCTTTGGATTCCGTAAATTGGCTACAATCCCTGCAACAGGCGGAACACCAAAATGGCTTACCGAAAACATAGATACGAGTTTAGGCTCTGGCACTTGGTCCAACGATGGAAAGTATATTTATTTCTCTACAGGAGAAAAGGGTGCAAATCCACTATTCCGTATCCCAGCAACTGGAGGTAATGCAGAAACACTCATAGGATATCCTTTCGGCATTAGAGGGTTCGCTCTTTCCAAAGACAAAATCGTATTCGGAATGACTAAAGTTGAGAATCCATGGGAAATATATGTAACTGACCTAAATGGCAAAAACCAAAAACAGCTAACCCAACTCAATGAAGGTTGGCTAAGCGAAAGAATTGTACAAGTACCTAAGGAATATTGGGTTGAAAGTAAAAAAGATGGCTTGAAGATTCAATATTGGGTTGCAGAGCCGGTGAATAGAAAAGAAGGAGTAAAATATCCAACCATCCTTAATATGCATGGTGGCCCAAGTGCTATGTGGGGTCCAGGTGAATATTCCATGTGGATGGAGTTCCAACTGATGACAAGCTGGGGTTATGGCCTAGTGTATGGCAACCCTCGTGGAAGTAGCGGTTATGGCTACGATTTCCAAAAAGCCAATTACCAAGATTGGGGCGATGGCCCAACTGCAGACTTGATGACAGCCTTAGATAAGGCAGCAGCAGATCATAATTGGATAGATACCGACCAATATTTCTTAACTGGCGGGTCTTATGCCGGCTATCTCACGGCTTGGATTGTGACTCAAGATCATCGCTTCAAAGCAGCTGTGGCACAACGTGGAGTATATGATTTGGCCTTTTTCTTTGGCGAAGGCAATGCTTGGAGATTAGTTCCAAATCATTTCGGTGGCTATCCTTGGGAAGCAGATAAGCGCAAAATAATGGATGCTCAATCACCCACTACTTTTGCTCATCAAATTAAAACTCCACTGTTGATCATGCATGCCGATACCGATTTGCGTACAGGCGTTCGTCAGTCGGAGCTATTGTATAAATCATTGAAAGTACTTGAAAAGCCAGTAGAATATGTGCGCTATCCAGGTGAGGGTCACGAGCTTTCTCGAACAGGCGACATCAATCGTAAGCTCGATCGCTTAATGCGCATCATAGAGTTTTTCGAACGCTATGTAAATCATCCTGAGCCTGCGCCAGCTGCTTCGGCTAATTAATCATTAGATTCACATTACTATATAGGAAAGACCTGCTTTATGTGGGTCTTTTTTTTATTCTTCCTAATTTGTAAGTCAGTATATGAAAATATTCGTGTATAGAAGTTAATACCAATTATTCCCAAAGCTTTAAGGATGTTTTGCTTTGAGCACTATTTATTGATTTAGAAAATAATCATCCCAACAATATAAATTTAATCAATAATGAAATTAAGCACTTATCAAGACCAGCTCAATCGTAATAATCCATATGATTTCACTAGCCTTAAAGCCATCTTCCTAAACTGTACTTTAAAACCCACAGGGAAACTGAGCCATACCGAAGGACTTATTAAAATGAGCCAAGCCATTATGGAAGTAAATGGCATTCAAACTGAGATTATTCGGCCAGTTGACTACGATATTGCCCCTGGCGTATATCCCGATATGCGTGAGCATGGCTTCGAAAGTGACGATTGGCCGGCTATCCAAAGTAAAATTATGGATGCTAATATCTTAGTGATAGGCACACCTATTTGGCTTGGCGAAAAATCATCCGTTGCCTCTCAAGCCATCGAACGATTGTATGGCTTTTCTAGCAAAACCAATGAAAAAGGCCAATATGCATATTATGGCAAAGTAGGCGGATGTTTAGTTACCGGTAATGAAGACGGAATCAAACATTGCGCAATGAGTATTTTATATGCGCTTCAACATTTAGGCTATACGATACCTCCACAAGCAGATGCAGGTTGGATTGGTGAGGCTGGGCCAGGCCCTTCATATTTGGATAAGAATTCTGGTGGACTTGAAAATAATTTCACCAATCGTAACACTACTTTTATGACTTGGAACTTAATGCACCAAGCTCTTGCTTTTCATAAGGCGGGAGGAATTTCTGCTTATGGGAATCAGCGTACTCATTGGGATAATAGCGAACATAATGACCACCCGAATCCTGAATATCGTTCATCAAATTAAACTCACTTAAATGCAGATTAAAAAAGCGTTCATCTTTACTCTTGTCACTCTCGGAGTGGTTTTTCAATCATTCGCGCAAGGGCAAAAATATAAAGATGTAAATCAGGCAAAAGGACTTCCGGTTGGTGCAATGGTGGAAGATTTCACTGCTTCTGATCAGTTTGATAAGGAGTTTCGCTTATCAGAACAATTGGCCAAAGGACCTGTAGTGCTTATTTTCTATAGAGGCCAATGGTGCCCTGTTTGCAATAAGCATCTAGGGCAGCTGCAGGATAGTTTGGCAATGATTGAAGCTTCAGGTGCTAGATTGATTGCCGTTGCGCCCGAACAACCTCCCTACCTTAAATCGATGGCCACCAAAACTGAGGCTGAATTTAGTCTCCTATATGATGAGGCATATCGCATTTCCAATGCCTTCGATGTGACTTTCCTCCCCGACCAAGCCAGCATTGATGCTTATAATAAAAGGCTGGACGCAAATCTATCAGAAGCCAATACGGATGATTCGGATAGATTGCCCATTCCAGCTACTTTTGTAATCAACCAAAATGGTGAAATTGTATGGCGACACTTCGATCCGGACTATCGAAAAAGGGCAAGTGCAAAGGATATAATGGATGCCTTGGAAAAGTTGAAATAAGACGCAATTTATCTTTCTATCATTAGTATTCCATATCCCTTTGGCCAGAAATGGCTTGAGGGATAATTTTTTAAATTCTCAGGAATACTTTAGCAATTAACCTGAGTAATTTATAAATCCACGGCTTGCAAAGAGCTGGCAAAGGCTTTAACTTGATCAAAAAAAAGATTTGGATATTACTAACATCATCATTGGAATAATAGCGGGAGGATTGGGCGGATTTCTCGCGGCATATATTAGCATCAACCGCAAATTGAACGAGGCCAAAACTCAAGCCCGAGTAGCGGAACAGCAGGTGGCAAGCTTGAGCGCAGATAACGAATTGCTAAAACAAGAGCGCCATCAAAAAAATATTGAACTCACCGAGCTTAAAACCACCCTAGCTACCAAAGAGGCCGAGCAAAGATCCTTACAAGATCGCCTCAAAGAGCAAAAAGCTGAAATCACCGAGATCCAAAAGCGGTTTACTGAGCAATTCGACAATTTGGCCAATAGAATCTTCGATGAAAAGGCTCATAAATTCAAACTCCAAAGTGAGGAAAGTATCAGTAAGATGCTTGATCCGCTAAGAGTGAAAATCACTGATTTCAGCACCAAGGTAGAGCAAGCAAATAAGGACAATTTACTGGGAAATAGTGCTTTGCGGGAACAGTTGATTCACTTGAAGGAGCTCAATCAGAAAATGAGTAAGGAAGCAGAGAACCTTACCAAAGCACTTAAAGGTGAGCAAAAAACGCAAGGTAATTGGGGCGAAATGATTCTTGAAAGTGTATTAGAGAAATCTGGGCTTGTAAAGGACAGAGAGTATTTTACTCAAGAGAGCGTACGTACAGAAGATGGTCGCAGATTGCAACCTGATGTTACCATCAAATTACCAGAGAATAAAAAGATCATCGTCGATTCTAAAGTTTCGCTTGTGGCCTACGAGCGACTGGTGAGCGAAGAGGAAGATGACAGAAAAGCTGGCTGGATTAAGCAGCATATTTTATCTGTGCGAGCGCATGTGAAAGGCCTTAGCGATAAAAATTATGCAGTGTTTGGAGATGGTGAGAGCTTAGATTTTGTCTTGCTTTTCATCCCAATTGAACCAGCATTTTCATTAGCCGTACAGCACGATCCTGATCTTTTTACAGATTCCTTTTCGCGCAATATTGTGATTGTAAGTCCTACTACATTACTAGCAACCTTAAGAACCATTGCCTCCATTTGGCGACAAGAATACCAAAGCCAGAATGCTGCTGAAATAGCCAAACAAGGCGGTGACTTATACGATAAGTTTGTTGGCTTTGCAGAAGATTTGGAGAGAATAGGTGAGAGAATTCGTCAAACTCAAGAGAGTTATGACAGCGCTATAAATAAACTAAGCACTGGCCGAGGGAATTTGGTTCGCAGGGCTGAGAACATGAAAAGCCTAGGAGTAAAAACCAATAAAAACCTCCCACCAAAATTTTTAGATGATGGTTTAGATGAAGAGTAAATTTTTAGAGTAACCTTACTCCAAACTGCATTATTTCTCCATCTTCATTCCTCTTACCATATGTTTTTTTCCCCGAGGACCTGCAATTCTTTCTGCTTCAAAACCAGCAGATTGCAAAGTTCTCTGAAATTGACCTTGGGCACAATAAGTTGTTAAAATGCCCTTTGGTTGCATACTGTCAAAGATCTTTTTAAGAGCTGTTTCATCCCATAATTCCGGTTGCTTTCTAGGGGCAAATGCATCAAAGAAAACCACATGGAATCTATTGCTTGGAAGAATGAAATCCTCAAGCTTAGAAAGGCTTTTTGTAAACTGAAAGTTTGGATGAATTTGGTTTGTTTGTTCCCAATCACATACGTGTAATTGCTCAAATACTTTCTGGCTCTCAATAGGATTGGAGAAGCTATGGGCATAATTGAGTTGCGACCAAATTTCTTCTGATAGCGGATAAGGCTCAATAGTCGTATAAACTACCTCCCGCTGGTTTTCTGTTGCCCATTGCCAAGCCAAAAGCGCGTTTAATCCAGTTCCAAATCCCAATTCGAATACCTGTATTTCACCTTTATAGTTGGAAGCGTAATAGCCCAAACCAGATTTGATATACACATGAACGGACTCTTGCAATGCTCCATGAAAACTATGATAGCTCTCCATAATATCAGGGCGATACAATGAATTTGAGCCGTCTTCAGTTTGTATAATCTTAATCTCCATCTGCCAAGGAAATTCTAGATTTAATTGTTATCTAAGCCTTCTACTTTGTAAATCAAACAAACAGCGTAACAGGCGACGCCTTCTTCGCGACCGACAAAACCCATTCGCTCATTAGTGGTGGCTTTTATGGAAATATCTTCTTGAGAAACGGCCATCACGTCCGATAAACAAGCCTTTATAGCATCCACATGTGGATTGATTTTGGGCATTTCCAATACAATTGTTGCGTCGATATTGCCCACTTCATAGTTTTTTTCACGAAGCAAAAGCATCACATCTTTCAACAATATTTTGCTATCAATTCCCTTGTATTGAGGGTCTTTATCCGAAAAATGATAACCGATATCTCGCAAATTTGCAGCACCCAAAAGCGCATCGCAAATAGTGTGGATTAATACATCGGCATCGGAATGGCCGACTGCGCCATGCGTATGCGGTATTTGAATGCCACCAATCCAGAAGGGACGGCCTTCCTCCACTTGGTGCACGTCGTAGCCAAAGCCAATTTTATGATGCATATTCGGTTTGTTTTGCTTTGTAGTATAGAGTTGTTGAGTTTTCTGGCCTTAGTATATCATTGGCTGCTTTTACAATATCTGCAGTAGTCAATTTTTGAATCTCATTCTTTTCGGTATTTACCAAATCTGGATTGCCCAACATAGCGGCATAAGCCAAGGCCATGGAGCGATTGAGTAAATCAATTTCACCAAATTCTATAGTAGCCATTGCTTGGTTTTTTACCCGCTCTAGGTCTTCTTCAATTATCTCATTTTTGCATTGCTCAATAAATGCATCAACCTCCCGCTCTACTTCCTCGAAAGTAACGCCATCGTTCAATTTGCCATTGATTACCAATAAGCCAGGATCTACCGAACCCGTAACGAATGACGAAAAAGAATTAAGCAATTGCTTTTCCTTCACTAATATTTGATACAATTCAGTCGATTTTCCTCTACCAATAATATCGCTTAGCAAATCTGCCGCATGATAGCCCGGCTCCATCCTGCCTGGAATATGATACACTCTATACCAAGCATCTATTGGCACCGCAGCTTCTACATGCAATTCCTTTTTCTCGCGTTGCTTAGGTTCTTTAGGTAAAGTTTTGTCCAATGCTGGCCCTGCAGGTATTGGCCCAAAATATTTTTCTGCAAGTCTTTTTACTTCATTCATTTCCACATCGCCCGAGATCACCAAAATGGCATTGTTTGGACGATAATGAGTGAAGAAGAAATCTTGCACATCCTGCATAGTTGCGTCTTCGATATGCGAAATATCTTTGCCTATGGTTGCCCAATTATACGGATGCACATCATAAGCCAAAGGCCGCAATTTGAGCCACACATCGCCATATGGCTGGTTCAGATATCGCTGTTTAAATTCTTCAATCACCACTTTCCGCTGTACTTCTAGCACTTTCGGATCGAAGCTGAGCGACAACATTCGATCAGACTCCAGCCAAAAGGCCGTTTCCAAATTGGCGGAAGGTATGGTGATATAATAATTGGTGATATCTGGGCTGGTAAAGGCGTTGTTATCACCCCCTACATTTTGCAGCGGCGAGTCAAATTCTGCTATGTTCTTGGAGCCACCAAACATCAAGTGCTCAAACAAATGCGCGAAACCTGTTTTATCTGGATGCTCATTTCGAGAGCCAACTTTGTATAAAAGATTAAGCACGGCCATGGGTGTACTTGGGTCTTGATGCACATATACATCCAAGCCATTATCTAATTGAAAATATTCATATTTAATCATTGCTGTAAATTTACCTATCATTCAACATAGCTCCTATAGAAAATATCAGAAGCTTGTCTTTTGTACGGCCAAAACCTTGCTTTATCTTTAAGCCATGCAAATAGAAATGAATTTTGTAGATAAAGGTTTTTCGAAAAAACGTTTATTAGAAATATACAGGACACTTTTGAAGCCTCGTATGATCGAGGAGAAGATGTTGATCTTACTTCGTCAAGGTAAAATCAGTAAATGGTTTTCGGGCATCGGACAAGAAGCCGTGTCGGTAGGTGCAGTTTTGTGTATGCGGGAGGAAGAATACATCCTACCTATGCACCGCAACTTAGGTATTTTCACTGGCCGCAATATGCCATTGGATAAGCTTTTTGCCCAGTTTCAAGGCAAAGATCATGGCTACACCAAAGGCCGAGATCGCTCATTTCACTTTGGTGCTAAGGAGCACAATATCGTAGGAATGATCTCCCACCTTGGGCCACAAATGGCCTTGGCAGATGGCATTGGGCTAGCGCATAAATTGAAAGGAGAGAAAAATGCCGTGCTAGTATTCACAGGCGATGGTGCCAGTAGCGAAGGCGATTTTCACGAAGCGTTAAATGTGGCTGCCGTTTGGGATTTGCCTGTAATATTCATGATCGAGAATAATGGTTACGGGTTATCTACTCCAAGTTCGGAGCAATTCAAATTCAAATCCTTTACGGACAAAGGCCCAGCATACGGGATTGAAGCGCACACGGTAGATGGGAATAATGTGCTCGCAGTGTATAGTTTGGTAGATAAACTTGCTAAGGATATTCGCACAAACCCAAGACCGATAATCATCGAAGCAAATACCTTCCGTATGCGTGGACATGAAGAGGCATCTGGCACCAAATACGTGCCCAACGAACTAATGGAGCATTGGGCAAAGAAAGATCCGGTAGAAAATTATGAGCGATTCTTAAAACAAAATGGCGCGCTTACCTATGAGCTAGAGCAAGAAATAAGAGCAGAAATAAAAAGAGAAATCGAAATGGGACTGGAGCAGGCTTATGCAGAGCCAATGCCGATTGCAGATTCCTCCCGCGAATATGCTGACTTATTTGCTGAGCATACTCAAGTGGTCATAGACCCAAAATCTGACAAAACCAATGAAGTACGATTTGTAGATGCTATCTCTCAAGGTTTGCAACAAAGCATGGAGAGATATCCTGAGCTGGTTTTGATGGGTCAGGACATTGGAGATTATGGTGGAGTGTTTAAGATCACCGAAGGCTTTGTAGATAAATTTGGCCGTGATCGAGTGCGCAACACGCCGCTTTGCGAATCGGCGATTATTGGAGTGGGTTTGGGCTTATCAATTAAAGGTCAAAAGGCCATGGTTGAGATGCAGTTTGCAGATTTTGTTACCTGCGGATTCAATCAGATTGTGAATAATCTGGCAAAAATCCATTGGCGCTGGGGGCAAAATGCCGATGTGGTAGTACGAATGCCAAGTGGAGCTGGTGTTGCTGCAGGGCCTTTTCATAGCCAGTCAAATGAAGCTTGGTTCTTTCATACACCTGGACTCAAAATCGTGTACCCGTCCAATCCTCGCGATGCAAAAGGACTTTTAAATGCCGCCATTGAGGATCCAAATCCATATTTATATTTCGAGCATAAAGCACTCTACAGATCGCTAAGTGGGCAAGTGCCTGAGGAATATTACACGGTAGAAGTAGGCAAAGCTGCCATGGCCAGAGAAGGAAATGATGCAGTGATTATTACCTATGGAATGGGCGTTCATTGGGCATTGAATCTACTGAATGAATCACCGGAATTATCCGTAGCCGTGCTCGATTTGCGGACTTTATTGCCTTGGGATAAGGATAGCGTAGCCCAGATTGTGAAGAAAACAGGTAAAGTATTGGTGTTGCATGAGGATACGCTCACAGGAGGCATTGGAGCAGAAATAGCCGCTTGGGTAAATGAACATTGCTTTGAGTATTTGGATGCGCCAGTAATGCGGGAAGCAAGTTTGGATACTCCTATACCTTTCGCTCCTCCACTAGAGAAGAATTTTCTGCCAGTGGATAGATTGAAAACTAAGCTTGAGCAATTGCTGGCTTACTGAATAGGTAATTCTTAAAAAAGCGGGAGGAAAAATGCTACCATCCTCCCGCTTAAATATACCGTGTTCAGGGTATTTATGACGATTTTGGATTATCTTACATTGCGTTTGATTTCACCGTCTAAAATACTCTCACAATGAAACGTAAATTTCCTTATTGCCTACTTTTATTAGCCTCCATTTTTGTCATTTTTTCATGTGACTCAGGAGGCAGCGAAGAAGACACTACTCCAAAGCCAACTGTAGATTTTAGTTTTTCACCCGCAGCTCCTGTGGCTGGTCAGCAAGTAAGTTTTACTTCTACCACTACCAATGCTACAAGCTATTCGTGGTCGAGCAATCCGGCTGGATTTATCTCAACATCAGCTAACCCAACCTACACATTTGCAGAGGCGGGCACATATACCATTAATTTGAGTGTAACTGGTGCGGGTGGTACAAGCCAAACGAGCAAAACTGTTGTGGTAGCAGCTCCAGCTCCAACGGCAGATTTCAGTTTCACTCCTGCCAATCCAAAAGTTGGACAAAGCGTTTCATTTACAAGTACGGTTGCAAATGTTGCCTCTTTTGCTTGGAGCTCGAGTCCAGCAGGCTTCAGCTCAACACAGGCTAACCCGCAGCATACATTTAGCGCTACGGGCACGTATCAAATCACCTTGGCGGCTACTGGTCCAGGAGGAACGGTGAATGTAACCAAAGCAATTACAATAACAGCAGATGCTCCAGTGGTAGGCTTTAGTTTCGCTCCTACATCACCAAAAGTTGGTCAAACGGTAAGCTTCACTAATACAACTATTAATGCAAATACCTATGCATGGTCTTCTGTTCCAGCCGGATTTACTTCCACCGCTGAGAATCCACAGCATCAATTTACAACGGCTGGTACCTATGCTGTCACACTTACAGCCACCGGCCCTGGCGGTAGCGAATCGCTTACCCAAAATGTAGTAGTTGCCGATTTAGATCCAATTGCAGGCTTTAATTTCAGTCCGCAAAATCCTATTGCAGGTACAGAAGTAACATTTACCAATATCAGCCAAAATGCCACAAGCTACCAATGGAGCTCTGTTCCAGCTGGCTTTAGTTCAACCGAGGCAAATCCAAAGCATACTTTTACAAGTGCAGGAAGTTACGCAGTTACCCTAGTTGCCACAGGCCCAGGAGGTAGTAACCAAACTACACAGACTATTGTAGTTGCAGCACCTGTACCTACTGCGGATTTCAGTTTTAGTCCGGCTACACCTACAGCTGGTCAAGAGGTAACATTTACAAGCACAAGTACTAATGTGGTTAGTTTTCAATGGAGTTCAGTGCCAGCGGGCTTTAGCTCAACAGCAGCAAATCCAAAATACACCTTTGCTACAGCAGGAAGCTATGAAGTTACCTTGTCGGTGACAGGCCCAGGCGGTTCAGTTTCGGTAAGCAAAACTGTGGTGGTAGCGGCTGCAGCAGCTGCACCAAACGCAGACTTTAGCTTTAGCCCTGCTGCTCCTATGGCAGGTACAGAAGTAACATTTACCAATGCAAGTACAAATGCTACAAGCTACCAATGGAGCTCAGTGCCGGCAGGTTTTAGCTCAACAGAAGTAAATCCGAAATACACTTTTGCAGCAGCAGGCAGTTATCAAATTACCTTGGTAGCTACTGGGGCGGGAGGAACGGATGAAATAAGTAAAACTGTGGTAGTAAGTGCTGCGGCGGCAGCTCCAACAGCAAGCTTTACATACAGTCCTCAAAACCCAGAAGCTGGACAGGATGTCACATTTACCAACACCAGCCAAAATGCAAATAGCTACTTATGGACATTCACAATCGCTGGTGGAGCGGGCGGTAGAATGATGGATAATACATTCACATCTACTGCTACAAATCCAGTGATAAAATTCCCATCGGAAGGAAGCTGGCAAGTTACACTTCGTGCAACTGGAGCAGGAGGAGAAACCACTAGCCCGGCAACGACCATCAGCGTGGCACCAGCAACAGTCGGTGGAGGAGGTTGTGATCTCCCAAATTGTTATGTTACCCGTACGGTGACGAATTCAAGCGGTGCATCCATTACCGTTGACTATACTTACATTACCATCAATGGACGAAAGGCAATTTCCAAATTGGTAACCAATGCGAGTGGTGTGGTAACTACTACAGATTATGAATACAACGGACAAGGATTGAATACCAAACAAACCACTTCTGCTACATTCTTTGGGTTTACCACCATTAATGTAATCAATACATTAGAGTATGATGGACTGGGGCGAGTTATTAAGTTATCAAACTTCAATGGATCAAATGAGCTACAAGGCTATACTACTACTGAATATGATGGCAATAGTACTAGACGAACCAAAGATTCTGAGTTCGATGCGTCGGGCACTTTAGAAAGTTATGTCCTTTACGAGAATTACGATGCACAAGGAAATTTTGCATTGCAAAGAAGCTTCGATGGAAGTGGCACATTGACCGGAAGTACTACATTCACTTATCAAAACTGCTTGCCAACTAAAATAATTGGAAGGGATGCTACAGGTAATGTGATATTGGATCAGACTAATACAATTGATGCGGGAGGATTGCTTAGAAATAGTAATTCGGTGATAACGGCAAGCGGTGTTACCACAACAGCCAGCACCAACTACTCTTATGATTGCGACTAGTTTTTTGTTTTGAGTTTAGGTTTATAAGTAAGGAGGGTCTTCGGACCCTCTTTGCAATTAATGGCGATTCAATTGAAGCTTAAAGTCAAATTGAGCATTTTAAGACTTCTTACCCTCCCGCTTTATTCAAAGGTGAATGCTAGAAATTAAAATTCACTATTTGCTCTATAGCAGGATCTAGGCTGAGCGCAACAGGACAAGTGAGTGCGGCTTTTCTAAATTTTTCTCTTTCAACCTCTTCAGAAGGAGCACTTGGCCATTTAAAATCAATGATGATTCTAGAAATTTTCCGTGGACTTGCAGACATTTCTTTGGTGATATCCATAGTCATATCTTCCATGGTGACGCCTTTTCTTTCGGCCATTATACCCATTATGGTCATCATACAACTGCCTAATGCCGCGCAAACAGTGTCTGTTGGGGAAAATGCTTCACCTTTGCCATTATTATCGACCGGTGCGTCGGTAATTAATTGATTTCCCGACTTAACATGTGTAGCTTGAGTACGTAAGCCACCTAAGTATTTTGTTTGTATTGTAATCATAAACCTATTACTCCTTTTTAGTGTTTTTCAAAATTACGTACTTTGTTAACAAATTAAAGACAAGCAGACCGATGTACAATAAATCTATATTGATAGCAGCCGTATTACTTCTCATTTCGAGTGGTCTATTTGCCCAAACAAGGATTGCTTCGAATTATTCTTCGGAGTTCATTTATGGTGTAAATAAAAACACGAATGGAGGGTTGATTGGCGGGCTAATGTTCCGATATAATAGATTAAAGAGTGATAAACTCATAGAAAGCTTTGGTTTGGAACTGTCGAATGTGAAACATCCTAAAGAAGTTAGATACACCACATTTATTGGCAATGCATATATCTGGGGCAAGCAAAATTATCTTTACTCCATTCGTCCGCATTATGGCGCAGAGTATTTATTGTTTCGCAAAGCACAAAGACAAGGAGTTCAAGTATCTGTATTGGGTGCCGCGGGGCCAACCCTTGGGCTCGTTTCGCCCTATTACATTGAGTATGCTACAGGCCCTACAAGCAGTGTAAGAGTGCCTTTCGATCCAGAAATACATGCTAATCAAAATAATATCTTGGGTAATGGAGGTTTGTTGCGCGGGCTTGGCGAATCTCAATTGAAAATAGGTGCCCATGCAAAGGCAGGCGTAAATTTCGAATTTGGCACTTTCCGATCCAATATTACTGGCATTGAAGCCGGCCTAATGGTGGAGGGATTTAGAGAAGATATTATAATTATACCAACTGCCGAGAATCGTAATTTTTTCTCCTCAGCCTATGTTTCACTTTACTTCGGAAGAAGGAAATAGCCGGAACCTAAATTTTCTAAATTATGTACCTTTGTAGCAAATAAGAAGGAATGATAGAATTACCAGTAGTCTCAGAAGAAAAATCTCAACGTGCCAACAAAAAGCCGAACTGGCTGAGAGTAAAACTTCCTGTAGGTAAAGAATATGCCAAGGTAAGAAAGCTCGTTGATCAATATAAATTACATACCATCTGCGAAAGTGGAAATTGCCCAAATATGGGTGAATGCTGGGGAGCTGGCACCGCTACTTTTATGATATTGGGCAATGTATGTACTCGTAGTTGTACATTCTGCGCAGTAGCAACTGGCCGCCCACCAGAGTATGATTTGGATGAGCCTAGACGAGTAGCCGAAGCCATTAAATTAATGGGAGTGAAGCATGCAGTACTTACCTCGGTAAATCGAGATGAATTGAAAGATCGTGGTGCCGAGATATGGTATCAAACAGTAGTAGAAACAAAGAAACTTTCGCCAGAGACCACTATTGAAACCTTGATTCCAGATGTAAAAGGTAACTGGGCAGCATTGGAAAGAATGATAAGTGCGGGGCAAGAAGTAGTTTCTCACAATATGGAAACTGTGGAAGGCCTTTATCGCAGAGTTCGCCCTCAAGCCAAATACGATCGCAGCTTGGAAGAGCTTAGACGAATAAAAGAATTTGGTAAGCGCAGTAAATCAGGTGCAATGCTCGGTCTAGGTGAAACAGACGATGAAGTATTCAAATTGATGGACGATCTAGCTGCTCAAGGTTTGGATATTTTGACATTAGGCCAATATTTACAGCCGACCAAAATGCACTACGAGGTGCAAGAATTTGTGCATCCAGATAAATTTGCGTTTTTCAAAGAAGAAGGATTAAAAAGAGGAATTAAGTATGTAGAATCAGGACCGTTGGTTCGGTCTTCTTATCATGCGGAAAAACATGTGCATGTTTGATATCAAAATGGAATGCAAAATATAAAAATCGTAGGTAAAAATTCTTGCGATTTTTTGATGTTATAAGAATATTAGTCACAATGAAGAGAAGGAGGGAGGAAAATTATAAATACCATACAACCTTAAATTTTGTGGGAGCCAATTTCTTTTGAAGATTAAAAATTTGTATTATTAAATAGAACCATCAAAAAATTAAGTCAAAGAGGATGCTTTCATCTGTTAGTAAGCTAGCCATCAAGTCTGTCATTTTTATTTGTATAAAAGGTGATGAAGCAAATCCACTAGGAGTAGAGGAAATATGTGAACACATAAAAACCCCCAAACCTTACACTAGTAAAATACTCCAAAGTTTAGTGAAAAAAGGCCTCTTATACTCCAAAAAGGGTAAAGGAGGAGGATTTTATTTAAACGAATCACAATGCAATAATACCCTTTTGCCTATTGTTGTAGCACTAGAAGGAGATGGCGCCTTTCAAGGATGCGGATTGGGTCTAGACTATTGCAGTGCGAAAAACCCATGCCCAGCGCATGATTATTTCCTCAAAGTACGGGCTACCTACACTGAGTTTTTAACTGCAAAAACCATTGCAAGGCTTGCAAAAGAGGTTGAATCTGGGCAAGATTACATTGTAAGGTAATCTGAAATTGCAAAGCTCATCTTTGATCTACTTTCCCTCTTCCTTTTAAGTAAACTATTCCATTCCTTTCACCTTTACTTAACTGCTTTAAGGCAACCTATTTACAATCAAATAAAAACATGACGTATATCATAAAAGATAAAGAGGTCTTTTAATACTTTTACTATCTCATTCATTGTCAATGATAATAATTGAAATGAGAATTAACCATTTAAAATTTGTCCGTTATGAAAAACCAATCAATTTCTATCCTATGGACACTTGCCCTCGCATTTGTACTTTGCATTAGTTGTAGCAGAGAATCTAATCAAGATGCAGTAAATACTAATGCATCATCGGTAGTGGCGACAGGGCAATCAGCGGTAGTGGACAGTGACTCAAAGCCAAACGTTGTCCAAATTGCAATAGGGTCTGCTGATCACAGCACACTTGTGGCTGCCCTGAAAGCAGCAGAATATGTGGATGCACTAACCAACGTGGGGCCATTCACTGTATTTGCACCAGTAAATTCTGCTTTCGATGCCTTGCCTTCTGGAACCCTTGATAATTTGGTGAAACCTGAAAACAAGCGCATGCTTCGTGATATCTTAGAATATCATGTATTGCTCGGTGTCTATAGGGAAGCTGATTTCGTAGGCGGCCGACGACTCGGAACTGCGGATGGTAGATCTATAGAAATCACCAAAGGGGCAGCCGGAGAAGTACTTATCAATGGAGCGAAAATTTTAGGAACAGTGGAAGCTTCCAATGGCATCATCCACATTATCGACAAAGTATTACTTCCTGAATAATTCTTTAGCCCTCTTTTAATTAACCCAAAGTTCCTTACTCCCAAAAAAATGACTTCAAAATTGCATATGGCAACACAAGCAATAAAGGATACAACGCCATCCGGGATGCTGACAAAATCCTGGATGGTTTGGGCTCTAATATTCTTTTTTGTGGCCTCCATATTCGGTTTGGCAATGCGCATTTTCTTTGTTGCTGAGCTACCATTCTTTGAATACAAATCACTTTTACATGCTCATTCTCATCTAGCGCTACTGGGTTGGGGATTTATGTTAGTGGCAGGCGTCATCACCTTTACTATGGTAAAGAGCCATACCAAGCTCCTGAAATACCGAAAAGTATTTTGGGGAATAGTGATTAGTAATTTAGGCATGATGGTAAGTTTTCCTATACAAGGTTACGGAGCCGTAAGTATCAGCTTTAGTGCGGTATTTTTACTTGTAAGCTATGTTTGGGCGTATTTCATTTTAAAAGACATAAAAACCCATCAAAAAGGAATTGGGCTTAGCTTGGTCAAATTCAGCATTTATTGGTTAGTGTTAGCCAGTTTAGGGCTGTGGGCTATTGCTCCTATTTCGTCTCTTTTAGGTCGTTTGCACCCATTATATTTTATGAGTGTTCAGTGGTTTCTCCACTTTCAGCTTAATGGGTGGTTTGTTTATGCCGCACTTGGGCTTCTTATCAAATATATTTGGCCAAATAGTGATATTAAAATTCCTTTTGGAATTGGTGAAAAGGCCGCCCTTTGGTTGATGCACCTTTCTGTATTGCTTACCTATGCTTTGGCAGTATCATGGAGTACTCCTTTAACGGCACTTTACTACCTCAATACCTTAGGTGTTTCTTTCCAAATAATGGCGTATGCATTAATTCTACGACCAATTTTCTATAAGCTAAATACCTATAATTCAATAGCCTTCTGGCTCAAGTTAATGCTTTGGGTAGGCCTTTTAAGTTTGGCCACAAAAGCGCTAATTCAGTTCAGCTTAATTATTCCAGCCTTTGCCAGTATTGCTTATACTATTCGGAATTTTGTAATAGGCTTTTTGCATCTTATTATGCTAGGAGCGGTAAGTCTAATCCTGAGCTTTATTGCAATTTCGCATAGAATATTCTCCTACGACAAGTTGGCAAAGTTGGCATGGATAGGGCTAGTTACCGCTTTTGTTCTATCAGAGATATTACTTTTTGGTCAAGGGTTGATGCTATGGTTAGCATTGGGCTTTTTACCTCAGTATCACTTGATATTAGCAATAGTTAGTGCGCTATTTCCCATTTCGATTCTACTCCTAACTTTTTCAATGACAAGGTTCAAAGTTTCTTCTTCTCAAGAGGAAGATCCTTCATTTCATTCAAATATTTTAAAACCAAATAAATCAATTATGAAAAATGCAATCTATGTATTTGTGGCTGTAGCACTCTTCTCTTTGAGCAGTTGCGGCGGTGGAGGTGAAAGCCAACAGAATACAGCCACCACAACCAAACCAAAAGTAGTCGAAGCTAACCCAAAGGGTATTGGCGAAATAAAATCAGTGACACTTAATGATGAAATCGACGACGTATTGGCAGCAAAAGGAAAGGCAATACTGGATATGAAATGTACCGCTTGTCATCAATATGACAGTCGGCGGTTAGTAGGCCCTGGATTCGAAGGTGTTACTAACAGACGTCGACCAGAGTGGATCATGAATATGGTCACAAATGTAGATGTAATGCTTGATGAAGATCCCATTGCTCAACAGCTCCTTGAGGAGTGTTTGACCCGCATGCCGAACCAAAATATCTCTGTTGGAGATGCAAGGGATATTCTGGAATATCTAAGAAAGAATGACGAGAAGCTTACTGGAAAAAAGGACGAAGGAAAAAATCTTTAATCACAACCATATATGAAAACTCAAACTCTTATAATTTGGATGGCAGCTTTCGCACTAGTAGCATTTAGTGCGTGTAAGCCTAAGGGTGTGCAAACTACTCTTACCGGTGATGCTGCAAGCAGAGTGTACGTACCGCCAGGACAACATGATGAATTTTATAATATTGTCTCCGGTGGTTTCAATGGGCAAATGTCAGTAGTTGGCTTGCCAAGCGGGAGGGTACTCAAAATTCTCCCTGTATTTTCACTCAACCCAGAAAATGGTTGGGGATTTTCTGAAGAAACAAAGCCTATGTTCAATACCTCTCACGGTTTTGTACCTTGGGACGATTTGCACCATATTGCCATCTCCACGACGAATGCAGAACATGATGCTCGGTGGGCCTTTGGAAATGCAAATAATACCCCCCGCATTGCACGAGTTGATCTTACCACATTTAAAACCACAGAAATTATTGAAATTCCAAATTCTGCAGGTAATCACTCTTCTCCTTTCATTACCGAAAACACAGAGTATGTGGTAGCAGGCACTCGTTTTTCTGTACCCGTAGGCGATAATAAAGATGTTCCAATTAGCTCATACAAGGAAAATTTCAAAGGAAACATCACTTTTATCAGCGTAGATCCAACGCATGGAACCATGGAATTAGCCTTTCAAATTGAGGCTCCTCCTTTCAACTTTGACCTTGCACGTGCAGGTAAGAAAAAATCCCATGGGTGGTTCTTTTTCTCAACTTACAATACAGAAATGGCTCATACTTTATTGGAAGTGAATGCTTCGCAAAAGGATAAAGATTTCATTATGGCTGTAAACTGGAAAAAAGCAGAACAGTACATTAAAGAAGGAAAAGGAAAGATGACAGGAGGTAAGTATGCTCATAATACGTGGGATGAATCTACTCATATGGCAACTTCCACAATCAAAGAAGGCGTGCTTTCCCTCGACCCAAGGGAGTTTAAGGATATAGTATATTTCATACCTTGTCCAAAATCGCCACATGGTACAGATACTGATCCAACGGGAGAGTATATAATTGGAAGCGGAAAATTGGCTGCCATAATTCCAGTATTCTCATTCACCAAAATGCTTCAAGCGATCGAAAATGAAGATTTTGAAGGGATGCTAGATGGTATGCCAGTGCTCAAATATGAATCTGTGCTGCATGGAGAAGTAAATAAACCTGGCTTAGGCCCTTTGCATACAGAATTTGATGGAAAAGGAAATGCCTATACTTCTATGTTCGTTTCCTCTGAAATTGTAAAGTGGAATATCGAAACCTTAGAAGTGCTGGATCGGGTGCCTACATATTATTCGGTAGGTCACCTTATGATACCTGGCGGCCCTACTGGCAAGCCACATGGCAAATATATGGTAGCATACAATAAGATTACTAAAGATCGCTACCTGCCTACTGGCCCAGAATTGGCGCACTCCGCTCAGCTCTACGATATCTCAGGCGATAAAATGCAGCTTTTACTTGACTTCCCTACTATTGGTGAGCCTCATTATGCCGAAGCATTTCCTGCAACGCTTATTAAAGACAAGCAAGTGAGATTCTTCAAAATTGAGGACAACAATCACCCAGCTGCACTCAAAGGAATAAATGATGCACGGGTAGAACGAGACGGGAATAAAGTACACGTATATATGACTTCAATAAGATCAAACTTCCGCCCTGATAATATTGAAGGCGTAAGGGTAGGAGATGAAGTTTATTTCCATGTCACTAATCTAGAGCAAGATTGGGACGTTCCGCATGGCTTCGCTATCAAAGGTGCCAATACCGCCGAGCTACTAATAATGCCTGGGGAAACTTCCACCTTAAAATGGGTGCCAGATCGTGTCGGAGTGTTCCCATTCTATTGCACTGATTTTTGTTCGGCGCTACACCAAGAAATGCAAGGCTACCTAAGGGTATCGCCAGCAGGATCTAATACGCCACTTACATACTCCACAGGAGACCTTTAATTGATTTTTTTAACGCCACCGATTCCTACAAGGATCGGTGGCTATTTCCCTTTAATTATGGCGACCATATCAACATTGAACAGAATACTTGTATTCTTAGCAGCTGTTCTAATAATATCCACCTATTTTTTACCTCTTTGGCAAATAAGCTTATGGGCGCCTCAATATCCTGAAGGGCTCAATATGAAAATTTGGTACGATCGTCTCTCTGGCGATGTGGACATCATCAATGGAGTGAACCATTACATCGGAATGAAACATATCGGTGTTGAAATGTTTCCAGAATTCACCTATTTGAAATACATTTTTGCGGCTGTGATAGCCTTTGGACTATTAGCAGCAATTTTAGCTAAGCGATGGATGGCCTTTACATTTTTAGCCATACTCATTTTACTGGGAATTGGTGTGCTAGTGGATATGTACATTTGGGGCTACGACTATGGCCACAACCTCGATCCTAAAGCAGCAATCAAAGTGCCTGACATGGCTTATCAACCCCCTTTAGTTGGCTACAAAGAGTTGCTCAACTTCTTAGCCTATTCAGGGCCAGATATTGCAGGATGGATTTTAGGATTTTCAATGATGCTCTTAACCTTTGTTGGTTTTAGCGAATGGCGTACAAGCAAAAAATCTAGAAAATTAAAATTAAACTAAACATGAAACTATTCTTGTACACAATGCTCCTATTCATTTTGGTTACTTCTTGCAATGTGGAGCCAAGAGCGATCGATTACGGCAAAGATGGCTGTCATCATTGTAAAATGATCCTAATGGACAATAAGTTTGGTGCTCAGGTGGTCACCAATAAGGGTAAAATTTTCATCTTCGATGATGTGAATTGCTTGATGAGTTTTTTAGAAACAGATGAAATAAATATGGAAACAGACGCTAAGCATATTTTGGTGACAGACTATCATTCGCCAGAGACTTTAGTGGATGCTACAATTGCGTTTTATCTCAAATCAGATGCATTTAAAACTCCTATGGCTTCCCAAATAGTTGCTTTCGAAGATTATGAAACACTCAAAACCTATAAGGCAAAAAATGGCGGAGTCTATTTAGCATGGGGTGAATTAGTTACACAATTCAAATAAAAAACTAATGAGAAGAGTAATTTATTTAAGTTGGATACTCATAGTTTTTTGTTTTGAAACCCTTCAGGCTCAAGTTGTTCGATTAAAGCCAGGTGATTCTATTCAAAAAGCGATTGATAAAGCCGCGGGAGGTGATACACTCTTTCTCTCAGATGGAATTTACCGAGAACATGAAATTATCATCCGCAAACCCTTAGTGATTATAGGTGCAAACCACCCGCTTATTGATGGGGAAGGTCAGGGAAATATTTTCATCGTAGCCTCAGACCAAGTCCATTTTCGCAATTTGAAACTCGCCAATACTGGAAAATCCAATATGGATGACTCAGCAGGTATAAAATTTTTCGATTCCAATTATTGTTCCGTAGAAAATCTTATCCTCGAACAAACTTTTTTTGGATTACACTTTAGTAATTCTACTAATATCACAGTCAAGAATAATCGGCTAATCTCAGAAGAGGAAAGAGAGACTTCTACAGGCAATGGCATCCATTTTTGGAAGTCCAGCCAAAACCACATTGAAGGAAATTATATTAAAGGCCATCGCGATGGTATTTACTTAGAATTTGCCACCAAGACTGTAAGTAAAAGCAACATTGTAGAATATAACAAGCGCTATGGCTTGCATTTCATGTTTTCACACGATAATAGCTATCTAGAAAATATATTTCGCAGAAATGGCGCAGGGGTAGCTGTGATGTACACCCGCAATGTAAAAATGATAGATAATATTTTCGAACTCAACGAGGGCGTAAGTGCTTACGGAATTTTGCTCAAAGACATTTCAGACAGCGAAGTACGCGGAAATATATTCCGAGATAATACCATTGGAATATATATGGAAGGCAGTAGTCGAAGTCAATTTGTAAATAATACCTTCCAAAACAATGGCTGGGCATTGAAACTGATGGCAAGCAATGATGCTAATAGCTTTTTGAACAACAATTTTATTCGAAATACATTTGACATCAGTACCAATGGTAATCTTGTGCTTAACACGCTAGAAGGCAACTATTGGGACAAATACGAAGGCTATGATATCGATAAGGATGGTATCGGTGACATACCCTACAGGCCTATAAGTTTGTATAGCGTAATAGTAGAAAAAATTCCCTCAGCAGTAATCCTATGGAGAAGCTTCATGGTAACGCTGCTAGATCGTATGGAAAAAGTAATTCCCTCCATCACACCTGAAAATATGGCTGACCCTTCACCCAGAAAGAAACCCTATGATTTCCATAAAAAAAATATCTAAAAATTTTGGCAAGCTTGCTGTTCTAGAGGATTTCAATCTTGAGTTGGAGCAGGCAAAAAGCTATGCACTTATGGGGCCCAACGGCTCTGGGAAAACAACCCTAATAAAGTTGATTTTGGGAATGTGCATACCCGACAAAGGTGAAATACTTGTAGATGGTGCCACAATTAAAGGACAATATCAGTACCGCACACAGATTGGCTATATGCCACAAATAGGACGCTATCCAGGCAATATCCGTATTGGGCAGCTATTGCGGATGATGAAGGATATTCGCTCACAGGTAGGTAGTGCCAACTATGATGAAGAACTAATACAAGGTTTTGGTCTAGATAAAATGCTCAACAAACCAATGCATACGCTAAGTGGCGGTACTAGACAAAAGGTGAGTGCTGCCCTAGCATTTATGTTTCAGCCGAGTGTTTTGATACTTGATGAACCTACTGCGGGACTTGACCCAATAGCGGTGGAGGTTTTGAAAAGGAAAATTCAAAAGGAACGAGATAAAGGGAAACTTATCATTATTACTTCACATATCCTTAGCGATTTGGACGAGCTTACTGATCATGCGATTTATATCCATGAGGGTAAAGTGTTCTTTAATGACACCATCACTGAGCTGAAGGATCGTACCCAAGAAGATAAGTTTTCCACCGCAATTGCCAGATTGATGGAGTGGAGTATTCAACAACCTAACCCTCACCAACATGCTTAAGCTACTCAAATACTCTCTTTACGATATCCTTAAAAGCCGCTTTGCCATAATCTATACTTTTTTCATGATTCTTGTTGCGATTTCTGTTTATCAGGTTTCAGAAGATATGAGCAAGGTGTCATTGAGTTTGCTCAATATAATGTTGATGATAGTGCCACTAATTTCGGCTATTTATGCGACTACACACTTCTTCAATAATCTGGATTTTACCGAACTGATGCTTGCCCAGCCAGTGAAAAGAAGATCAGTCTTTTTGAGCCAAGTGCTTGCGGTAATGATCGTGCTATGCTTAGCTATACTACTAGGCTTTGGTGTGCCCATGCTGCTATGGGGTGGCGATCAAGCACTACTTACCTTACTGTTAGTAGGTATTTCCCTAAGTATCATCTTCGCAGGCTTGGCATTTCTTGCGTCAGTTCTTACCCGAGACAAGGCCAAGGCCATTGGAATTAGCTTAGGCTTTTGGATATACTTTTCCTTGGTTTACGATGGCTTTGTGCTGTATTTAATTTATTCATTGGCGGACTACCCTTTAGAAAAAACAACCCTAAGTTTGGTGTTTTTTAATCCTGTGGACTTGGGCAGAATAGTCATGCTTATGCAATTGGATATTTCTGCGCTAATGGGTTATACAGGAGCCTTTTTTCAACAATTTTTTGGAAGCACCAAGGGAATCATAATCTCGACTGCGGCACTTATGCTTTGGATGCTATGGCCTTTAGGCTTGGCTCTTCGTATTTTTCGCAAGAAGGATTTTTAGTAGCATCTAATAATTTCCTTAAGCCAAAAAACAATATGCTTTTCCTTTCCAATAAAGCCCACGAAAATTTTACGCTGTAACTGCTTTTGCTGTAAATGAATTTCTACAGCCAAAGTCAAGGATAATCCAGCCCTCTGAACTTCATAAATTAAATCAAGGCCAAAACTGTTGATGAGACATACTTACTCTATCGCCAGCCTAGGAGTTTCCTGTTCTGACTAGGGTGCTTTTCTGTAGGTGGAAAGATTTTAAAGACCATATCCATAAATAGAATACTTGAGAGATTCTTATGGCCTGAATCAGAATAGAATAAAGGATAAAAGTTGTTTCAATAAAAAATTAACTTCATAATAATTTTATATTTAAGATATATTTAAGATATATTTAAGAT
>CAZRBW010000048.1:0-23701 GCA_964598395.1 uncultured Roseivirgaceae bacterium | reverse complement strand
CATCAGGCAATTGCGGAGGCTTTCGGTGGTGAAATTTACAATATGGATGAAGTGCTGCATGGTGTAGCAGAAACGATTTCAGTGACAGCGCCTGATGATCGCTTATTCACAAACCTCCCGCCTAATTTTATTGCTTGCAGATATCATTCGTGGTCGGTATCGCCTGATAAACTTCCAGCTGAATTGGAAGTGACTGCTATAGATCAGCGTGGGCAAATAATGGCTTTTAGGCATAAAAATCTCAAAATTTCTGGAGTTCAATTTCATCCCGAATCTATTATGACCGAGCATGGAATAGAAATGATAAAAAATTGGTTAACAAGCGAATAATATGAAGCAAATACTCAATCAGTTATTTGAATATAAAACCCTCGACCGAGCTCAAGCCAAAGAGGTGGTGACCAATATGGCTTCTGGAAAATATAATAATAGCCAAGTTGCTGCATTTATGACGGTGTATATTATGCGCAGCGTTACTGTGGAGGAATTGGCTGGATTTCGTGATGCAATGCTGGATTTGTGCATTCGTGTAGATTTGGAAGGTTACGAGGCGATGGATTTGTGCGGTACGGGTGGCGATGGCAAGGATACTTTCAATATTTCCACTACGGCCTCATTTGTGGTTGCTGGCGCAGGACAGAAAGTAGCGAAGCATGGCAACAACGGTGTTTCATCTATCTGCGGCTCATCCAATCTTTTAGCACATTTGGGCTATGAGTTTACAGCCGACCAAGCTCGACTGCAAACTGAAATTGAGCGGTCTGGAATTTGTTTTCTGCATGCACCAATGTTCCACCCAGCCATGAAGCATGTGGCACCTATTCGAAAGGAATTAGCGGTAAAAACGTTTTTCAATATGATTGGACCCATGGTAAATCCATCCTTTCCTAAAAGGCAGTTGGTGGGTGTGTTCAGCTTAGAGTTGGCGCGATTGTATGGGTATTTGTATCAGCAAGGCGAAGGAAAATATGGCATCGTTCATAGCTTAGATGGCTACGATGAAATTTCGCTTACAGGCCCTTTTAAGTTTATCACCCGTCAAGGCGAATCTCTGTTGGAGCCTAACAAAATTGGAAGCAAGCCTTTGCAAGCCATTACATTAAGAGGTGGCGAAACAGTAGAAGGCAATGCTGAGATATTTCTTAATGTGCTGCAAAACAAAGCGACTGCCGAGCAACAATCAGTGGTTTTGGCAAATGCAGCCTTGGCTTTATTTGCTTCCGGATTTGCCGAATCACTAAACGATGGGCTAGAAATGGCCAAAGAATCGCTGCAATCTGGTGCAGCATTTCAATCATTCAAAAAATTAATTTCACCTAATAAAACACAGGTAACTGTTGGATAAAATGGATATACTTCAAAAAATTGTCGATTATAAAAGAAAAGAAGTAGATGAGCGGAAGGAATTATTTCCGACTGCTTTATTAGAGAAAAGCACTTATTTTGGAGGCAAGCCCGTATCGCTAAAGAAGTATCTCTTGCGGGAGGATAAATCGGGTATTATAGCTGAAATCAAGCGCAAGTCGCCTAGTAAAGGAGATATTAATCCATATGTTTCAGTGGAGCGTACTTCTATTGGTTATATGCAAGCGGGCGCTTCGGCATTGTCTATTCTTACAGATAAAGAGTTTTTTGGCGGTAAAAATGAAGACCTGATGATAGCCAGGAAATTCAATTTTTGCCCAATCCTTCGCAAGGATTTTATGATCGATGAGTATCAGGTGATCGAAGCCAAAAGTATTGGTGCTGATGTGATACTATTAATTGCTGCGGTTCTGTCTCCAGATGAGATTCACAGATTAGCTACTTTAGCTAAAAGCTTGGGTATGGAAGTGCTATTGGAAGTACATAGCGTTGAAGAACTTGAGCGGAGTATAAATCCAAATATTGATGTGATAGGCGTAAACAATCGCAATCTGAAAACCTTCGAAGTGAGTTTACAAAATTCAATAGATATTTTACCACATATTCCTTCAGAATTTGTTGCTGTAAGTGAGAGCGGAATTAGAACTGCAACGGATATTAGTTTTCTCAAAAAGGCAGGCTTCAAAGGCTTCCTAATTGGTGAGAACTTTATGACGCATAGCAGGCCAGAGATCGCCTGTAAGGAATTTATTGAAGATGTTAAGAGGATGGAAAAGTTGAAATCATAAAATTTTGAGGCCTTGAAAAAGACGTTAAAAATTAAAGTTTGTGGAATGCGATTTCCGGATAATATTCAGGAATTGCGAGGGTTGCAGATCAATTGGATGGGCTTGATTTTCCACCCGCTTTCACCGCGTTGGGTGCCTGAATCGGAGCGTGAGGAATTGCTTGCAAATTGGCCAGGACGAATAAAACGAGTGGGCGTGTTTGTAGATCAATCTCCTTTTCAAATAATAGAAGAGGCACAAAAATGGAGATTGCATTACATCCAATTACATGGTAATTACTCTCCCTACGAATGCGAAATCTTGAAAGAGGCAGGTTTATTATTGATAAAAGTTTTTTCACCAACGCCAGCTTTTAACTGGGATATTTTGTTGCCTTATGAGGGATTGGTCAATTATTTCCTTTTCGATACCAGGGGGAAGTTGCCTGGCGGAAATGGATTTCAGTTCGATTGGTCACTATTGGATAATTATCAAGGAAATACACCTTTCCTATTGAGCGGTGGAATTGGACCAGAAGATGCCCAGAAGGTATTGGAATTTGATCATCCAGCCTTCGCAGGAATTGACTTAAATAGCCGATTTGAATATAGGCCAGCAGTAAAGAAAATAGAGTTATTAGAGGAATTTGTTCAATCAATAAAAAATAAAAATACCAATGGGAGCGATAGGTGAAGTGAAGGAATTTAATGTAAATGAAAAAGGGTATTACGGTAGCTTTGGAGGAGCTTATATACCAGAAATGCTTTATCCGAATATTGAGGAGTTAAGAACTAAATATTTAGATATCATAAAAAGACCAGAATTTCAAGAGCAGTTTCAGCAGCTCTTGAGAGATTTTGTTGGCAGACCTACTCCGCTGTTTTATGCGAATAGATTGTCCGAAAAATATGGAGCCAAGATTTACCTAAAGAGAGAAGATCTCTGCCATACGGGAGCGCATAAAGTAAACAACACCATTGGACAAATATTGGTAGCCAAAGCACTTGGCAAACAGAAAATAATCGCTGAAACTGGCGCAGGTCAGCATGGAGTTGCAACTGCAACAGTTTGTGCACTTATGGGCATGGAATGCATCGTGTATATGGGTGCCCACGATACGGAAAGACAAAGGCCGAATGTAGAGCGAATGAAAATACTTGGAGCATCAGTAGTCCCTGTATATAGCGGTAGCAAGACACTAAAAGACGCCACCAATGAGGCCATGCGCCATTGGATCAATAATCCGACCGACACGCATTACATTATCGGTAGTGTAGTTGGGCCGCATCCATACCCAGATATGGTGGCTAGGTTCCAGTCTGTAATTAGTGAAGAGACAAGGAAGCAATTGCTTGCCGTAGAAGGCAATGAAAATCCAGATTATGTAATTGCTTGTGTGGGCGGTGGCAGTAATGCTGCAGGAGCATTTTACCATTATCTGCATGAGCCAAGTGTGCAATTAATTGCCGCCGAAGCCGCGGGAATGGGTGTGGATACTGGCAAATCTGCTGCGACCACATTTTTGGGCAAATCAGGCGTGTTGCATGGCAGCCGTACATTGCTGATGCAAACTTCCGATGGGCAAGTGACTGAGCCTTATTCTATTTCAGCTGGCTTGGATTACCCAGGTATTGGGCCATTGCATGCGCATTTGGCAAGCAGTGGTAGAGCTAAGTTTTATGCAATTACCGATGAGGAAGCGATGCTTGCAGGTGTAATGGTGAGCAAAATGGAAGGCATTATTCCTGCCATCGAGACGGCTCATGCTTTTGCAGCCTTGGGAAAAATGGAATTGAAGCCAAGTGATGTTGTAGTAGTTTGCGTTTCGGGCAGAGGTGACAAGGATTTGGAAACCTATATTAAATGGGGGAAATATTAAGAAATGGAAGTAGAACTGAATCAAATGAATAGAATAGAAAAGCTATTTAAAGGAACCAATGAAAAGGTGCTTTCGGTGTTTTTTACTGCGGGTTATCCAGATCTGAATTCCTCCCGCAATATTTTGAAAATGCTGGAAGAGGCTGGTGCTGATATGGTGGAGATAGGTATTCCATTTTCTGATCCAATTGCGGATGGCCCTACTATTCAAGAGAGCAACCAAATAGCTCTAGATAACGGCATGGAGCTAAAACTCCTTTTCGACCAATTAGAGAATATGCGGGAGGAAATATCCATTCCAATTTTGCTTATGGGTTATATCAATCCGGTATTGCAGTTTGGGTTTGAGGCCTTTTGTAAGCGTTGTCAGGAAGTGGGTGTGGATGGACTTATTTTGCCTGATATGCCCCTATATGAATATGAGGAAGATTTCTCGAGCATTTATGAGAAATACGGACTTAAGTCGGTGTTTTTGGTAACGCCAGAGACATCCGAAGAGCGCATTCGCAAGATCGATTCCTTAAGTACTGGTTTTGTGTATATGGTGTCTTCAAGCAGCACCACAGGCAAAACGGCTGGTTTTGCTGATAGTCAGTTAGACTACTTCAAAAAGCTAGGCAATATGGGCTTGAAAAACCCAATTTTGACGGGTTTTGGGATATCCAACAAGGAAACTTTCGAAGCATCCACCCGCCACACCCAAGGTGCGATTGTTGGTAGCGCTTTTATTCGCTTATTGGGCGAGGGTGCTGTAAGCGCCGATTCAATTAATCAATTTGTAAAAAACATCAAGCACTAAGCTTTTTATTATGATTATTCAATTTACACCAGAAATAACCGCCACACAGAGAGAAGAAATTCTACAAAAAGTGGCTGATGTTAAATATAAATCCACCATAGTGAAAACCCAAATAGGTGAATACTTGGTAGGTATGGGTAAGAAGGATTTTGATATCCGCTCTTTTGGAAATATGGAGGGAATCAAAGATATCCACATGGTTTCGGACGATTTTCAACTGGTATCGCGCAAGTGGAAAATTGAGCCGACGGTGATCAAACTAAATGGATCGCTATCAATAGGTGAGGGTAATTTTGCCGTGATGGCTGGTCCATGCTCTATAGAAAATGAATCGCAGATTAGGTTGACTATCGAGCATTTGAAATCCCAAGGCGTGCGCATAATGCGAGGTGGTGTATTTAAGCCAAGAAGTTCTCCATATAGCTTTAGAGGTTTGGGTATAGATGGCCTTAAATTGTGGTATCAGATTGCCAAAGAAAATGATATGCACATTATCACTGAGGTGATGCAAGTGAGTCAGATTGAGGAGATGTACGATTATGTGGATATTTTCCAAGTGGGAGCTAGAAATACGCAGAACTATAATCTGCTAGATGAACTAGGGAAAGTGGATAAACCTGTAATGCTAAAAAGAGGCATTTCTGGTACTATCGATGAGCTGCTTTATTCTGCTGAATACATTTTCTCTGGCGGAAATGAGAATTTGATTTTATGCGAAAGAGGCATTCGTACCTATGAACGAGCTAGCCGTAATACACTGGATTTGAACGCTGTGCCGATCTTGAAGGAGAAAACCCATTTACCGATTGTAGTGGATCCGAGTCATGGTATTGGTATTCGCGAATATGTGGAACCGATGGCATTGGCAGCAATAATGGCTGGTGCGGATGGTATTATATACGAAACCCATCAAAAGCCAGAAGAAGCCTTCAGCGATGGACAGCAGACCTTAGATTTTGCTGAGTCTGCAAGGTTGAACGAGCGGATTAGGAAGGTTTTGGATTTGAGAGAGAGCCTTTGATGTAAATCTACGCTATCTGCGGGCAAATTTTTTCTCCCGCAGATTACGCAGATACATGCAGAAAGATGAACTGATTAGGGGAGGACAGGTTTTTTGGGTGGTTTAGTTGGGTACAGTTGTCTCAGACAATTGCTTGTGCTTGAGAAAAATGATTAACCTAGAAGTTTGGTGGTTTGGTTGATGACGCATATTTCCCATCTTACTTTTCCTTCAACCTTTGATCAAATATCATTGGAGTTTTGCTAATTACTTTTATCCTTTTAGCGTCAGGATGGTTTGGGTTTATTAGGTAATTATATTCTTGTATTACGATGCTGCTAGGTACTTTTAGTATGGCAGCTTCATTTTGAATTACAAAATCATCTCCAATAGTTTGTGTGGTGAGGGTTGGTGGTTTTGCATTCCAGTCATCTGGAAGGTCTTTAATATCTACTTCAAGAATAGCCACATCAGTTGGGATATCAATTTCAATATAATATCTATCCAGTGGTAAATCCTCGCTGAGATCTAAATGAACAGATACTTCTAAAGTAGCTAAAGCTCGACTTTCGGAAGTGTAAACAAGTTTTGTATTTTGGCTATTCCATCGATAGCCTTTTGCCATAGAAGCTCCTATGCCAGATAAGGTGGTTTTTAGATATTTTGCTCTTTCGACTCTATAAACACGCATTAGGCAAAATTTCCAAATTCTATTCTATTCAAGCTATTCTTAACCTCCTCTATACCAGTGGTGGTATCTAATAAGTTAATTGGTGTGTTTCCTCCAAGAGCAAGGTTTGGTTTCTTAAGCCATCTTTGAAATTTATTTTTTTCGTCATTAAATACCTCTAAACCGTAATCAATCAGCTCGGTGATTAAAATGATTAATTCACTATCTCTGCTATCGAGTAATGCGTGCTCACTCTTCTTCTTGTTGTAAGTGGTTTGAGGGATTCCAAAGATTGCTAGAATTGATTTTACAGGTAGATTGAGTTTTTCGCTTATTATTTCTATATACTGATATGGAATTCCTTCCCTTATTACCGAAACTCGCTCCATTTTGCCTGACCACTCGAAGGATCTTCCATCAGAATTAATAGCCCATACTTTTTTCTGCTCTTTGATCTTTGCTACTTTTCTAATACTTTTTTTGGTATCAAAAGGCTTCGTACTTGATTTGGTGGCTTCCATATTGCAGCATTTTTGTTTTAAATATGCAACATATATGTTGTGTTGTCAAGTTCAATGTTTTAAATTTCTTAATTAATAAAGTGAGTTGCCAATTGGTTCAACTAAAGGTAACTCACACGGAAGGCTTGGAATACTTTTGTTAGAATACCCTCAACCCATCGAATGCAATCCAATAGAATTTCCTTCAGTGTCCATTATTATGGAGCAGAAGCCGTGTTCTCCAAGTGACATTTTTGGTTGTACCACTTTTCCTCCCGCTACTTCTGCCCGGCCTTCTTCTACGGAGCAATCTTCACAGGTGAAATAAACTAAAGTGCCACCTGCGCCTGGAGGCATACTGTCCATTTTCACTAAAGCTCCGCTAATGTTGGATTCATTTTCTGCCCAAGGGAAACTAAACATTTGCAAATCGCCCATGCCCTCTGTGGACATTTCTATTAATTGAATTTTGAATACTGCTTCGTAAAATTTCTGGGCTCTACCCATATTATCTACATAGATTTCTACCCAAGTAAAAGGGTTTTTTGCTGGTGTTGTCATGGTGTTATTTTAAAGTGGTAGAATAAATGTATTACGAATTTTCTATGCAAACAATGTATTTCACCTTAATAAGTAATTTGATACCACTTCAAATTATTTCAATAACAATAACTGAGATTTCTCAGCCGCGGTTAGCCAATGTGTTACATTGGGTTCAATAGGCGTGTAATCTCCTGCTGCTAAGTCCATTTTATACCCTGTTTCATCTTGATAACTTACCTGTCCGGAGATACATAAAAGTAAAGCAGGAGTTTTGGTGATGTGCTCTTTTAATTTGCCGTTTTCAAGAATTTGAATAGCTGTAGATGAGCCAATTTCGCCTTTAAATAAACTTATCGCAGATACTTCTTTTTCGTAACTATGTAATTTTTGGATATTCATAAAAATACTATTTATCGATTGTTGAAATTCAAATTAATCTAATGATGGATTGCATGGCTTGAGGGTAATACAGATTGTTTTTCACGTTATAAGCTTTTAACGTAAAAAGGCTACCCTTTGTAGGATAGCCTTTTGTTATAATTGTATAGATTAAGTTTAATCTATTAATAATCACCAGTTTTCTTTTCGCTTCTGTCTCTAGCGCTGTGGTCAAGAATCACTTTTCTCATACGGATACTTTGCGGAGTTATCTCAGCATATTCATCCTTTTGAATGTATTCAAGAGTTTCTTCTAGACTAAACTTTTTCGCTGGAGCGATTTTCACTGCATCATCAGTACCAGATGCTCTCACATTCGAAAGCTTCTTGCCTTTTTGTACATTCACCACCAAATCATTTTGGCGGCTATGCTCACCAATTACTTGACCTGCATACAGTTCTTCACCTGGGTTCACGAAGAACATACCACGATCTTGCAATTTGTCAATTGCATAAGCAGTACATGGGCCAGCATCTACAGAGATGATTGAGCCACTAATTCTTTCAGGAATAGCACCTTTGAATGGCTCGTAACCCATAAATCTATGTGTCATTACAGCTTCACCTTGAGTGGCAGTAAGCGCTTGGTTTCTCAGACCAATTAATCCACGAGCTGGAATCTTAAATTCCAAATGTTGCAAATCACCTTTTGGCTCCATGATGGTTAACTCGCCCTTACGTTGAGTAGCTAATTCGATGATTTTACCAGCACTTTCTTGAGGTACATCTACTACCAAGTTTTCAATTGGCTCGCATTTTACACCATCAATTTCCTTGTAAAGTACTTGTGGCTGACCAACTTGTAACTCATAACCTTCGCGACGCATCGTTTCGATCAAAATAGACAAGTGAAGAATACCTCTACCAAATACTAAAAATTTCTCTTCAGAATCTGTAGTCTCTACACGTAGGGCTAAGTTTTTCTCAATTTCCTTCATCAACCTATCGCGTAAATGGCGGGAGGTAACGAATTTACCCTCCTTGCCAAAGAATGGCGAGTTGTTGATGGTGAAAAGCATACTCATGGTAGGCTCATCAATTGCAATTCTAGGTAATGCTTCGGGCTGCTCAGCATCGGTAAGTGTATCACCAATTTCAAAGCCTTCAATACCAACTACCGCACATATATCACCTGCAAAAGCTTCTTGAACTCTCAATTTACCTAATCCTTCGAACAGGTGCACTTCCTTTACTTTCACTTTCTTGAATGAGCCATCTCTTTTCGAAAGCAACATATTTGCGCCTTCTTTTATACTGCCTCTATATACTCTTCCGATAGCAATTCTACCAGTAAATGAGGAGAAATCAAGAGAAGTAATCTGCATTTGAGCAGGGCCTTGGTGAACTGGTGCTTCTGGGATATTTTCCAAGATAGCATCCATAAGAGGGAATATATTATCAGTTTGTTCTTTCCAGTCTGTGTTCATCCATCCTACTTTAGATGAACCGTATATAGTAGCAAAATCTAATTGATCTTCTGTAGCTCCGATATTGAACATTAAGTCAAATACCTGCTCATATACTTCGTCTGGGCGACAGTTTTCTTTATCTACCTTGTTTACAACTACTATTGGCTTAAGGCCTAAAGCTAATGCCTTGCCCAATACAAATCGTGTTTGAGGCATAGGGCCTTCAAATGCATCTACCAATAGCAATACGCCGTCGGCCATTTTAAGCACTCTTTCTACCTCTCCGCCGAAGTCACTGTGACCTGGAGTATCGATAATATTGATTTTAACGCCCTTATAGTTAACGGATACGTTTTTAGAAAGAATGGTAATTCCTCTTTCTCTTTCAAGCTCATTGTTGTCCAGTATTAGCTCTCCAGTGTCCTGATTCTCGCGAAAGACTTGGCAAGCATGAATAATTTTATCAACTAGCGTGGTTTTGCCATGATCGACGTGAGCGATGATAGCGATGTTTCTGATTTTCTGCATTATACTCATTTTCAGGGCGCAAAGGTACGGAAAACAAGTGGATAAATATACCTACAGTAAAAAGTAAAATACTGAAATTATCCCGCTGTTTTCCGTTGATATAATTAGTCTTGATTGACTTGGGAAAATTTTCGTAAACTCAAGTGATAATATTGACAAATGAAATTTTTCAAAAGACACATTATCCCAAAGAAATCTTTTTTAAAGCGGTTTTTTAATTTACCGGCCAAGGATCATTTTTTACCTAATCTTTGTAACCTGCTGGCTTCATTAGACTTAGAGGAGGTGCGGATGGCGGATGTGGAAGAACTTTATCATATCCATGCAATTGACCCATTAAAGGATTTAAAAGTAGAGCGTGAGGAATTGTATTTTGAATATATTCTTTTCAGTGTAGAGCAGAACCAATGTATTGCTCGGGCAGCTCGTGAAAAGCAAATTTTATTAAATATATTGAAATTGGAGTTGTGGCAGGTTATCAAAATACATAAGCGAGTCGCCAACTACTTTGAAGCAAACAATGGCATTGCAACGAACTTGATTAAATCAATGACAACCGACCCAAATTGATGGAAGCTGTAGCATGCCGAAAGTTAGATGCAGTTCTTCATTGATTACTTAGTGTAATTTTGAGTGCAGGTTTTTATCTTGGAAAAAAAAGACCCAGTATGTACACAATTCATTCACTCACTCCCAACCTAATGGTAAATGATATAACGTATACCATCAAATTTTATAAAGAAAGTTTAGGCTTTGAGTTGGTGCAAACGGTACCAGAAGAAGTGCCATTTGTATGGGCAATGATGAAAAAGGAAGGAATGGAAATAATGTTTCAAACGAGGGAAAGTTTGATTGCAGATTTGCCGACTTTCGAAACTATAAAACCTGGCGCCTCTCTTACGCTATTTGTTAAAGTAAATGGCATAGAAAGTATCTATGAAAAGCTACAAAACAAAGTACAAATAGTGTCTGAGCTCAAAGAAACCTTCTATGCCATGAAAGAATTTACCTTTAAGGACTGCAATGGCTATATTCTTACCTTTGCCGAACCTCTAGGAAATTAGCTGTTTTTCTTTCCAACCAATACTATAATGACCCCAGAAACCACTAAAATGGCTCCAGCATAAGTTGGCCAACTTAAGGTTTTTTCCTTGTCTGCAGAAACCTGTAATGGGCCTGCATCTATAATCGTTTCTTTAGATGTGTAATTAATACCATCAAACACTAAGGCCAAAATGCCTAAGACTATCAAAAAAATTCCTAATCCTCTTTTCATAATTTAATTTTAAACGGTTTTCATAGGTGAAAAAGTGCATTTAAGGTAGTCATAATTTCAATCATAATGAAGTCAAGGGTTTTTAAACTTTCACTCTCATTTTTTTAGAGCAATAAATTTTTTGGCCGAGATATGGCTTAGGGAATGACTTGTTAGTAATTTCAAACCTAATTTAGATAAACTGTAAGTTTTAAATATTTGTAATAATGATGAATAAACATGTTTCCTCAGCAATTGAGGCCGTTTCATATATTAAAAGTGGACAGAGAGTTTTTATACAAGGAAGTGCCGCAACGCCGCTTACTTTGGTAAATGCATTGCTTAAGAGAGGGAATGAACTTAACGATGTGGAGTTAGTAAGTATAAGTACATTAGGCGACATTGATTTCTACACTGCCCTAAAAGCTGGAGGGTTCAGAATCAATTCTCTATTCGTATCGGCAAATGTGCGTAAGGTTATTCAAGAGGGAATGGGAGATTATATTCCAATATTCCTAAGCGAAATTTCAAGACTATTTGAGAAAAATATCCTCCCGCTTGATGTTGCACTTATTCATGTATCTCCGCCAGATAAACATGGATTCTGCTCGCTTGGTGTTTCTGTAGATGTGGCTCGCTCGGCGGTGAAGCATGCCAAAATGGTAATAGCTCAGGTGAATCCTAAAATGCCACGTACTATGGGGGATGGATTATTACATATAAGTGAAATCAATATTTGGTTAGATGTAAATGATGATTTGCCACAGGTTGATTACAGATCTAGCATTGGCGATAATGAGCGGAGGATTGGTCAATTTTGTGCTGAATTGATTGATGATAAATCTACCCTTCAGTTAGGTATTGGTGCCATACCGGATGCCGTTTTGCAAAGTCTCCATTCCCACAAGGATTTGGGTGTGCATACCGAGATGTTCAGCAATGGTGTTATTGATTTGCTTAAAGCTGGTGTAATTACCAATAAATTTAAGAAAAAGCACAGAGGCAAAGTCGCCACTGCATTTGCCATTGGCAATCAAGATTTGTACGATTTTATTGATGATAATCCCGAGTTTATGTTTCTGGAAGCAGATTACGTAAATGATGCAAAAGTAATCAGAATGAACCCCAAAGTTGTAGCGGTAAATAGTGCAATTGAAGTGGACATCACTGGGCAAGTATGTGCCGATAGCATTGGGACTTATCAGTACTCTGGAGTAGGTGGGCAGATGGACTTTATTCGTGGTGCTTCTCTATCTGAAGAAGGAAAGCCAATTATTGCTTTATGCTCTGCCACCAATAAAGGAATGAGCAAAATAGTGCCCTATTTACAAGAAGGAGCTGGGGTTGTGACCACAAGAGCCCACATGCATTATGTAGTTACTGAATATGGTGTGGCCTATCTCTATGGAAAAAATCTACGACAGCGAGCAAAGGAATTAATTAAAATAAGCCATCCTGATCATAGAGAAGAGTTATCCAAAGTTGCCGCGGAGCGTTTTGGAGCAGAATTTTTCAATATGCATAGTTGATGATAATAGCATAAATAAAAAATGCCCGGCAATCACCGGGCATTTTTTTAGATTTTGTACATCCAATTATATTTGTCTTCAGCTTCTCCATATTTGATGGCATCGAGCCTTTCGAGTATTTTAGGAGAGTGTTCCCATTTGGTATGGTCAGGCAGGTGATAGTCCACATCATCGTGGCGAATCATAGCAATAGGAGCAATAGTTGCCGCAGTTCCCATTCCGAATGCTTCTTTCAAAGTGCCATCTTTTAGTGCGCTTACAATTTCTTTTACCGAAATAGGTCTTTCTTCCACATCCAATCCCATATCTCCGGCAAGCGTCACTACGCTGTCGCGAGTGATTCCTTTTAGTATTGTTTCCCCAGTGGCTGGAGTTAAGAATTTGTTGCCAATAATGAAAGCAACATTCATTGTGCCAGATTCCTCAATATATTGATGCGTTTTTGCATCAGTCCATATTAATTGATTAATACCAGTTTCTTGCGCCAATTTGGCTGGATAGATAGATCCACCATAGTTACCTGCGGCTTTTGCATATCCAGTACCTCCTTCAATAGCTCGGCTATATTTCGTTTCGATTTTTACCTTCACTGCCCCTGAATAGTACGGGCCTACTGGACAAGTGAAAATGATAAACTTGAAGTTTTCAGAAGGCCTAATTCCAATAAATTCGTCCGTAGCAAAAATAAATGGCCTTATGTATAAAGAGGTTCCATGATCACTCGGGACCCATGCACGGTCTAGCTTTAATAATTCCACCAAACCCTTCATAAAAAGGTCTTCCGATAGAGCAGGAATACACATTCTCTTCGCTGAAATATTGATTCTTTCGAAGTTTTTGTATGGTCTAAAAATACCAATACTACCATCTTTCATTTTGTAGGCTTTCATTCCTTCGAATACTGATTGCCCGTAATGTAATGTGGTATTAGCTGGAGAAAGGCTTATATTTTCATAGGTCTTAATTCTCGGATTATTCCACTGATTTTTAGTATAATCAGCAATAAACATATGGTCAGAATATACTCTACCAAAAACAATGTTTTTGAAATCAATTTCGCTAATTCTTGATTTAGCTATTTTATCTATTTTAATATTATCTATGCCCATCATGATCTTAATATGTAAAATTTTACGCTAATTAACAAATGTAAAACTTGTTATCAACGCT
Source organism: uncultured Roseivirgaceae bacterium (assembly GCA_964598395.1). Taxonomy (GTDB): domain Bacteria; phylum Bacteroidota; class Bacteroidia; order Cytophagales; family Cyclobacteriaceae; genus CAXBDP01. The sequence continues at coordinate 9,850 of CAZRBW010000048.1, read as the reverse complement.
TATTTTTTTGGTCTCCATTGAATCTCTTCAACACCTAACTCCTGACTCATTTTACGAGCAAGAATAAATAGAAAATCTGATAGACGGTTTAAGTATTGAATGATAGTAGGAGATAAAATTTCATGCTGATTTAGATCAACACATAGTCTTTCAGCTCTTCGGCAAACACATCGAGCAATATGACAATAAGACACTGAGGGATGACCTCCAGGAAGAATAAAGGACTTTAAGGTAGGTAATTCAGCATCCATTAAGTCGATTTCAACTTCGAGATTTTTTACTATTTCACTAGTAAGAGGCGGGAGGTAATTATGTTCTTTGCCAGGTTCTGCTGCCAAATGGCTACCAATAGTGAATAACTCTTCTTGTATAGCTCTAAGGAAGGAATTTCTTCCCACATTAATTTCTTGGTCAGCAACCAAACCAATGTAAGAGTTTAATTCATCAACAGTTCCGTAGGCATCAATCCTTAAATGAAATTTAGGCACCCTTTTTCCTCCAAAGAGGGAAGTTGTGCCTTCATCACCTGTTTTCGTGTAAATCTTCATTCAGATTAATCTAGGCTTGGTTCCACTATTGTTGGAACTGATTCTTGACGTGTAATTTCAGTATTCAAAGTATCCGTTTCAACCAATCCATCTCGCATTCTCACAATTCGATGTGCATAATGAGCGATATCATCTTCGTGAGTAACCATGATAATAGTATTACCAGCATCGTGAAGTGCTTGAAACAAGGCCATAATTTCATAGGATGTTTTAGTATCCAAGTTACCTGTTGGCTCATCCGCAAGGATAATACTTGGGCTGTTTACTAGAGCTCTTGCTATAGCAACTCTTTGACGCTGTCCACCAGACATCTCGTTTGGTTTGTGAGTCATTCTATCGCCAAGTGCTACGTTCTCTAATGATTTCCTTGCTATGATATTTCTTTCAGCCTTTTTGTAACCAGCGTAAATAAGTGGCAATGCTACGTTCTCAAGTGCAGTTGCTCTAGGTAATAGATTAAAGGTTTGGAATACAAAGCCAATTTCTTTATTCCTTACTACTGCCAAATCGTTTTCGCTCATGCGGCTTACATCTTGGCCATTCAATACATAAGCACCGGCTGTAGGTGTATCAAGGCAGCCAATAATATTCATAAGCGTGGACTTACCAGAACCAGACGGACCCATAAAGGCTACATATTCACCTTTATTGATTTTGATATTGATGTCCTTGAGGGCTTCCACAATTTCGGAACCCATCTTGTAAGTTTTCTTAATGTTCTTGGTTTCAATTATTACGCTCATGATATTTTATTTACGCTTCCGTATTTGGTCAAAAGAAGATTATTCTACAAAATTCAATTATTTCTAATTCTCTCTCAATAACAATTTTATCAGCGGATGATTTCAACCCTAACGGGAATAAATTGGCCTTAAAAACTTTATTAAATGCAGAATCAATTCCAATCTGCTTTTAATAGACTGATTTGAGATGAAAAGGTTTGAAATGATTTTTCATCAATTAAGGTTTTTAATCTTTCTAACCCAATGGTCAAATAGGAATTTAGATTTTGTTCTTTACAAATGACAATATAGGCTTTTAATATCTTAACTGAGTAGTGGTTTTCAGTATGTGCTTCAATCGTAAGTTGATAAGCCAAGTCTTGGCGATTGATTGCTTTGTATTTTTCAATTGCTTCAAGTATCACCAAGTCATTCCAAATATCATCCGACATCCTTTCAATCCATTCTATTACTTTCTCTTCATCTTCTTCAGTTCTCAGTTTACTGAGCCACTTGCTTTGATTTTCAGCAAAAACCAGATTTACACTTTCCTCTTTCAATTTGAGAGCAAATAGTACTTCATGTCGAAGTTTTCCGAGTATTTCGTAGCCGAACAGATCATTCAATCGAGCATCATTTATCCAATCATTGGTGGACATTGCATCTCCGTCCGTTACTTGTTGTAACGTTATTTCCGCAAATACTTTTTCCCTAATTCTTTCATTATCAATTTTAGATAGGGAATTAACAATTTCATTACCTGGCATACGACTATTTTCAAAATACAGCTGCCAATAATAAGTGCTATCTGAATCTGTTGTGCCATTCAGATAGTTTTTGAATGAATGCAGAAGGGTATTTTCATCGTCAATGATCAATTTTATGGCCTCATGTTTATTTCCAATGCCAGCATTGGCCAAGGCTTTTTCTACATTCGAGAAATTTAATCCAAGCGAATCGGCCTTTTGGAAATAGTCCTCGGCCAATTTCCATTTTGCATTTTCCAACGCCCAACTACCCAGTTGGTAAGTGTATTTGGCTTGCCGTTGTCCTTTTCGATTAGCTAGGGTTTTCATCAAGCGAATGGCATCTTTTTTATTACCTTGGTAATAATGACGGTAGCTAATTTTTTCTAGTATTCGCTCAGTATAATAAAAAAAAGGCCAGGTCAATGCTACTTGCTCTTTTTGCTGCAAACCCTCTCGCCCAATGGCAAACTGTCCATTGAGCAGCATATTGTTCCAAATTGCAAAGGAATCTTGAAGCATCGGTGCATTCTGCATCAATTGATCCTCATTTATAGAAGTAGCCAAAATTGCGGCATTTGCACCTAGACTAATTTTCTGTTCGTCGGTCAATTCACCTGTAAATGTATCATCGATGCTGCGAATGCCTGTACGAGCTATAATGGCCGATATATTTCTATTGGCCAGAGTTTGTAAATTTTTATCCTCCCGCGATTTTGTGTACCAATAAACGGCCGAATCTATAATGTTCGTTTTTGCATACAAGTTGCCCAAGGCAAAGGCGACATGCGAATCTTGCTTTTCTTCCCAATTTTGATTTAAAAGTAAGATTGCATCAAACCAACGTTCTCTCGCTACATAATTATTTGCCAAGTTGATTTGCGCTTGTGGAGATGGGTTTCTTTGGGTTGCTTTTTCGAGAAAATAATATGCCTGACCTAAATTACCTGTTGCGTCAAATGAATTTCCCAATTGGTAATTGGCTACATGGTTGTTCGGAGCAAATCCATTAGCAATCTCTAGTAGTCTTTGGGCTCTTTCATGGTTATTTTTCTCCAAATCAAGTTGGGCTATTTGGGCAAAATTTCCTGCATAAGTCTGATTCATTGGCAGCATTTGGGCAAGGTAAAATATCGCCATCGATGCCAAAGCGCCCATAACTACTGCTGTGAAATAGGGCATACGTACCGGTTGGTACATGATCTTATAAACAGGTCTATTATGGAAAGAAGGGTCAAGGAAATTGATGAAAATATATATGAAAAAGAAGGCGCCCATCCCAATATGTGTAAACAGAATAATATCCTCCATTGCCTCAATATACATATCGTTGCCCGATGCGAATGCAAAGCCGATGAATGAAAGTGGGATGAAGCTAAAAGCGCAGTACAGCATTCGAGTAGTTGCTGGTGAGATGTCATAGCCAAAACTTAACAGCCTAAATGGAATAGCTCGGAGCCCAAGTATTATGGAAAAACTTAAAAGGTAAAATGCATTGATAAAGACTAAGTTGAAGTCGATATTGCCAGAGATATCAAGATAATACAGAATAAGGGTAACCAAATACAAAAGGACGATTAGAGAAAAATGTCTAATGTTTTGTCCTCGCTTGAGAGCTGGTCGGCGGGAGGTAATTTCAAGAAATAGCGCTGTAACTTCATGAGCAACCAGCAAGATCAATCCACTACTAATAAGGACAAGGCCTGGAACAGTACCGGCGGTCATTGCCTTAATTGTTGCAAGATCCTGCTGGGAGGATAAATGAATTAGTATTGGAATTGCAAAAAGCAAAATGTGTAGTAGCAATCGCAGTGGTAATGGAGCTTGCTTTCCAGAAATGAACAGAGCCAAAGCTGGTGCACAATAAATTAATGGAACTATATACCTTACTCCTGTTAGTTCTATTAGTGACGGAAATAGCTGTTCAATTTGCAAAAAGTACAAAGCAAGATAAGAAATGGTGATTCCAGTGTAAAAGATAATTCCTTTAAAATCAGAAATTATGGCGAGAATTGAAGCATATGCCAAAAGCAGAAAGGCAAGGAATAGAATGTACCAATTGTTACCAATATTAAAATTACCGCCTTTGACGTCGCTAGTGTTAAGGAAAATTTCGGAAAACCGGTCGAATGAAAGTAGGCCAATTTCGAATGAGCGGAATGGGGTTGTAAACGGCTCTACTTTGGAAGTTTGAACCCATTCGATAGCGTGAGAAAATTGGAAGTAACCCAGTATCACAAATAAAAATGCCCCGATAAACAGGGCGAAGAAAAGTATTGCCAGAGGAGCTTCGTTAAATTTGAATTTCATTGGCGTATGATTTATTCCATTACTTTAGGAACCCTAAAGTAATCAGAGTCTCTTTTTGGTGCTTGTTTAAGTCCACTTTCATGGTCAAGATGCTCACCCACTTTGTCTTCGCGAAGCATATTTACCTCTGATGACATGGTGAATAAGGGCTCAACATTATCTGTATCTATTTCATTAAGCTTTTCGACCCAATCCAAGATTTCGCTTAGGTTGCCTACCATTTTTTCAGTAGCTTCTTCATTCAATTCAAGTCTTGAAAGATGGGCAATTTTGGCTATGGTTTCTTTATTAATCTTCATGATTAGTATTCCAACGTTTAAGTTCTGTTTTTATGGTATCAAAAACCTCCCGCCTAATTTCGGTTAGATCTTCGGTAGTTTTTCCACTTGTGACAACGGGTTCATGAAATACGATCTTCATTGGATGAGATTTGAATTCAAATTTACCGTTGTCTTGCAAAATTATCCAATTCCACGGAATGGTCACTGGAATTATAGGAATTTGTTTTTCAATGGCCAGCTTGAATGCACCATCTTTGAAAGGCATCAGTTTTGGTGGTTCGTTTGAGGTAATTCCACCTTCAGGAAAAAACACTACACTTCTCCCTTGTTCTAGCATTTTATCTGCTCTCATCAGGCTTTCGTATCGGCTCCTAGAGCTCCGTCTGTCAACCGGAATATGCAATTTTTTGAACATCCACCCGAATAGAGGCACTTTGGTAATCGAGGATTTGCCTATAAATGCATAGGGCTGCCCCGAAAATCCAAATACTGCAATGTCTAAAAAACTGAAATGATTGGCTGCGAAAATGTAGTTTTTCTTTTTATCCAAGGGTTTCCGAAACTCAATAGAAACAGGCATTAATAAAAGTCCAAAAAATATTCTACCCCATAATCTGTCGATGGCATAAGAGTATTTTGCAAGTCGAGGTAAAAGAATCAACAATAAATAGGCAGGGAAAATAAGAATAAAGAAGAAGGAAAAGACAAATGCAGCATAGATCGTGTAGGCTTTATTTAATTTCATATAGCGTCAAAATTATGCATTTCATTTTTTCGTTTGCAAAATTTTTTATGCGTGGACTGTTTTTGCAAAAATCCTCTAAAGTAGAAATTTTGCTTAGACTAAAATTTTACCGATTTTGATTCGAAAATATGCGAGTCACTTATATTTTGTTTTTCTTTTTGCTAACAATTGTTAGCTTACAGCAAGAAGTTAAGAATTATCTTAATGAAAGATTTTAATAGAATACAATCAACCCTAAACACTATGCGAATTAAAAAACAACTATTAAGCAATGCAAAGCTGTGGTTGATGGCACTAGCTGTAACTATGATGTACAGCTGGGATGCTCATTCACAGCAAACCGCAAATTACGATGAAAAGCTGTATGACGCAGTTGAATATCGTTCGATGGGACCTCATAGAGGAGGTCGAGCCTCAGCAGTTACTGGAGTACCAGGAAAACCAAACCTATATTATATGGGAGCCACTGGCGGTGGTGTTTGGAGAACAATTGATGGAGGTCAAACATGGGAGAATATTTCCGATGGTTACTTCGGTGGTTCTATTGGTGCTGTGACAGTAGCAGAATCAAACCCTAACGTTATATACGTTGGTGGAGGTGAAAACACCGTTCGTGGAAATGTATCATATGGCTATGGTATTTGGAAATCACTAGATGCAGGTAAATCATGGGAATTTATAGGTTTGCCAGAATCACGTCATGTAGGAAGAATTAGAGTTAACCCTAGAGATGAAAATCATGTGTATGTTGCTGTATTAGGTGACTTAATGAAAGATCATGAAGAGAGAGGTGTTTTCGAATCTAAGGATGGCGGCGCAACATGGAAAAAAATACTTTATGTTGATGCTGGTTCTGGTGTTATGGATTTAGTCTTTGAGCCAGGAAATGAGAGAGTATTATATGCAACTACTTGGCAAGTTAGAAGAACTCCATACTCGCTAAGTTCAGGAGGGCCAGGTTCCAAAATGTTTAAGTCAACAGATGCTGGTGCCACTTGGAAAGATATTACAAATAACCCAGGTCTTCCAAAAGGAGTTTGGGGGATATCTGGTGTTACTGTTTCTCCCGTAAACCCTAACAGAGTTTGGGCTATCATTGAAAATGATAATGGTGGTGTTTACAGATCTGATAATGCTGGTGAGACTTGGACTATGGTCAACAATGATCGTAACCTTCGTCAAAGAGCGTGGTATTACACAAGGATTTATGCAGATACACAAGACGAAGATAAAGTATGGGTAATGAATGTAAGTTATCATGTATCTACTGATGGTGGACGTACCTTCGAATCGAACAATGCACCTCATGGTGATCACCATGATTTGTGGATTGCTCCTGAAGATAACATGCGTGCAGTAATCGCTGATGATGGAGGTGCACAAGTAACTTTTGATGGTGGTGAAAACTGGTCAACTTACATGAATCAGCCTACTGCACAATATTATAGAGTAACAACAGATGACTCTTTCCCTTACAGGATATATGTTGCGCAGCAGGATAATTCAACTCAACGAGTAAGACATAGAACTGAAGGTGGAGGAATAACAGAATCTGACTGGGATGTATCAGCAGGTGGTGAATCTGGTTGGTTAGCTCCTGATCCTAAAAATAATGATATCGTTTACGGTGGTAGTTATGGTGGATTACTTACTCGTTTGGATCATTCAACTGGTCAGATGCGTGCAGTAAACGTATGGCCTGACAATCCAATGGGACATGGTGCAGAAGGAATGAAGTATCGTTTCCAGTGGAATTTCCCAATTATCTTCTCTAAGCATGATCCTAACAAACTTATTACTACCTCTCAACATGTACACGTAAGCTACAATGAAGGTCAAAGCTGGGAAATTAAAAGTCCTGACTTGACAAGAGCCGATCCGGAAAAATTAAAAACTTCTGGTGGTCCAATCACTCAAGATAACACTGGGGTAGAATATTACGGAACTATCTTCGCGATTGCTGAGTCGAATTTTACTGAAGATGTACTTTGGATAGGCTCTGATGATGGATTAATCAACATCACTAGAGATAATGGAGCTACTTGGACTAATATCACACCACCTACTAGCATAATGCCAGAATGGACAATGATTAACTCAATTGAGGCTCATCCATTCGAGGAAGGTGGAGCATATGTTGCAGCCACAGGTTATAAGCAAGGTGATTATAAGCCATACTTATTCAAAACTACTGATTATGGTAAAACTTGGACTAAAATAGTCAATGGGATTGATCCAGGTCATTTTACAAGAGTAATACGTGCTGACCCAGAACGCAAAGGATTACTTTATGCTGGTACAGAAACTATCATGTATATCTCCTTTAATGATGGGGCTACTTGGAAAAGTTTCCAGAGAAATATGCCAATAGTGCCAATTACTGATTTGGCTATCAAGGATAATAACTTAATCGTTGCAACTCAAGGTCGTTCACTTTGGATTATTGATGATCTTACAGTTCTTCATCAATTGAGTGATGAAGTTGCAAATGCTGATCATTACTTATTCAAGCCGATGGATAGCTATAGAATGGGTGGTTCACGTCGTGCTTCCAAAACAGAAGGTGAAAACCGAGATGGCGGAGTAATGGTAACTTACAATATGAAGGAAGTTAAGCCAACAGATGTTGTTAGCTTGGAATTCTTGGAGGCTAATGGAAGTTTAATTCGTAAGTATTCTACAGATTCACAGCAAAGAGAAACTAAATTGACACCAAAAGCTGGAGGAAATGTTTTCACTTGGGATATGCGTTATGAGCCAGCAGAAACATTCGATGGTTTGATTATGTGGTCTGGAAGCTTAGCAGGTCCAATGGCTGTGCCAGGTGATTACAAAGTAAGAATGACTGTAAATGGAGAAGTTCAGGAACATGCCTTCAAGATTATTGGTGATCCAAGATCTGAATCTACGCAAGAAGATTATAAGAAGCAGTTCGATTTCTTAATTGCTGTTCGTGATAAATTAACTGATACTCACCGTTCTATCAAGGAAATAAGAGCTGTAAGAGATCAGTTGAACTTTATTACTGCAAGAATCAAGGATGATCCAAACTTAGCAGATGTTGTTGAAGCAGCTAAGCAATTAGATGAAGAGATGACAATCGTTGAAGAGGCTCTTTATCAAACTCAAAATCAGTCTAGACAAGATCCATTGAACTTTCCGATTAGATTGAATAATAAACTTGCTGCTCTTAACGGTGTGGTTGGAAGAGGAAATTACCCTCCAACAGATCAGGCAGAAACTGTAAGAGAAGAACTGACTACATTGATAAACGGAGAGCTTACTAAGCTTCGTCAAATCATTCAAACAGAACTTCCTGAATTCAACAGAATGGTGAAGGATAAGAATCTTAACGCCATAATTGTTACAACTCCAGCGCAGAGATAATAACCCTAATATCATATACTTTAAAAAATCCTGCCCTCGGGCGGGATTTTTTGTTTTTAGAGGCTTGATAGCTGGGTATTTTTTCTATTTTTATTGAAATAAAAGATTGAAATTTGAAATAAATGGATTTCATCGCTTTGAAGCTCATATTCAAAAAATAACCAACATATACAAAACGACATAGCAATGGTAAAAGCAGAAGGAATGTTAAGAGATGATGCCCTAAAAGGTAAAGTGATTTTAGTAACTGGCGGTGGAACCGGACTGGGAAAAGCTATGGTCAAGTACTTTTTAGAACTTGGTGCCGATGTGGTAATCTGTAGTCGCAAAATGGATGTACTCCAATCAACTGCTACGGAATTAGAAAAGGAAACCGGCGGGAGGGTTTTGCCAATTGTTTGTGATGTTCGTGAATATGAACAGGTGGAAAATGTGATTAGCCAAACTGTAAAAGCATACGGCAAATTGGATGCTGTAGTAAATAATGCTGCTGGCAATTTCATTAGTCCAACTGAGCGATTGAGTCATAGAGCTTTCGATACTATTGTAGATATCGTGCTGAAAGGAACTTACTATTTTACGCTTGCAGCTGGTAAGCATTGGATAGACAGCAAGACAAAAGGAACATTTCTAAATATAGTAACCACCTACGCTTGGACAGGCTCTGGTTATGTAGTGCCTTCAGCGGCATCTAAAGCAGGTGTTCTAGCTATTACAAGGAGTTTGGCTGTAGAATGGGCTAAATATGGTATTCGTAGCAATGCAATTGCACCTGGGCCATTTCCAACAGAAGGTGCATGGAGTAGATTATTGCCTGGCGAACTGGTGAAAAAGTTTGATCCAGCAAAACGAGTTCCTGTTGGCAGGGTAGGAGAGCACCAAGAACTGGCCAATTTGGCGGCGTATCTTGTAAGTGATTTCGCAGCTTATGTCAATGGCGAAGTTGTAACCATAGATGGAGGAGAATGGCTTATGGGAGCAGGTGAATTCAATAACCTTGAAATGATTACTCCTGAGATGTGGGATATGCTTGAAGCTATGAGAGGAAAAAAAGATTAAGCCCCAGCTTAGTTTGGGGCATGATGAAAGCCAAATGGCAATTAATGAGATT
>CAZRBW010000047.1:15690-25171 GCA_964598395.1 uncultured Roseivirgaceae bacterium | reverse complement strand
TATGGGAAGGCTATCTGCCGGATTGGTTGCCATTCAAAGGTGGCGATTACTTTATATTCTTCCGCCCTGTATTCAATGTAGCCGATGCATTTGTCTTTACAGGCTTTGCTACAATTCTGCTTTTTCAAAAGAAATTGCTTAAGGAAAAAAGTCCAAAGCAAACGATTATTGAATCAAGTCCTACTGAAGAAGAACCACTTTTATAATTTCATCATTTTTTTTAGACAGTAATTAGTCATCGTAAGCACCAAAAAATGTGTGCGCAATGAGCTAATCCTGTTGTAATTTTTACCCTTGATTATTTCGGGTAAGGAGAAGTTTTTGCTCAAAGTACTTTGAAGTGATAGATTAGGTCAAGCAAAAATCTCATTAGTAAATCCTATTTATAGTATTTGTCTTCGCAAGGTTTACAAGAATTCTTCAATTTAAAGAAATCCATTATTAATGAAGTTTTAAACAACTATAAAATTAGTAAATATAGTAATTGACTATTTATTGATTTTCACAATTTTTGTCATTCATATCAAAATATATCCTTTTCAATCATAAATAAACGGTTTTTGTTAATTAATATAATTATTTATTATTATATTAATTATAATTCATCACAAAAAAAGTATGTAAAAAATTTTAATCATTGCATTAAATTTATTTATCACAAAATTTTTTTAATCTTTTGATTTTTAATTAATTAAGAAACATACTAAGTATTTTAAGATTTTTTTTTGATTGGCCACTTCAGATTTATTTAATAATTTAATTATTAGGTTTAACTTGCGTTAAATTCCCACCGAAAACCACCTAATGCTATGATTAAAATTTTTACTAATTGTTACAGACATTTAGTTTTTGCCATCCTATTCCTTATAGTGATCGGCATTAACCAAACTGCTAATGCTCAAACAGCAACAGCTCCATCAGTTGGTGATGGTACCTTAGGTAACCCATATCGAATAGCTACTTTGGAGAATTTGTATTGGATTGCGGCTACTGATCTCGTGGTTGCAAGTCCAAATAGAACAGCTCGATGGTCTGCGCATTACATTCAAACAGCAAATATTGACGCATCTTCAACTTCAACCTGGTTTTCGGGTTCAGGTTGGCTGCCTATCGGTAATCTAGACGCAAGTTTTATTGGTGTATATAATGGTGGTAATTTCAAAATCAGCAATCTATTTATTTCTAGATCAACTATTGATTATATTGGTTTATTCGGTAGCATTGATTATGCAGAAATATCTAATGTCAGTTTAACCAACGTTAATATTACAGGTAAAAAAAATGTTGGAGCCTTAGCTGGTAGAATTTATCGAAATAGCACTGTTTATAATTCTAATGCACATGGTACTATTACAGGTACAGAATCTGTTGGAGGTCTTGTTGGAGACTTAGATATTACAAACACATTAAATGGATCCTTTGCTAATGTCAATGTGACTGGGTCAATGGCCGTTGGAGGATTGGTTGGTGACGGTGGAAGTTCTGCAATTAGCACCTCATATGCAGCAGGTAGTGTAAATAGTAGTGGAAATTTTGCTGGTGGTTTGATAGGTGGTCTGGTTTCAGGTAGTGTAACTAACTCCTTTGCAAGAGGATCAGTTTCTGGTGAATCCTATGTGGGCGGGTTGGTTGGAGTTTTACAAACCAGTAATATTTCTAAATCTTATTCAACTGGATTGGTTACTGGGAGCGGAGGTGACCTAGGTGGTTTAATTGGTGGTTTTTTTGTTTCTCGGACAGTAACTGATAGTTTTTGGGATACCGAAACTTCTAATCGAAGTACATCAGCGGCAGGTGGTACTGGTAAAACCACTGTCGAGATGAAGACTCAATCAACTTTTACAGATGCGGGTTGGGATTTTACCTCTACATGGGGAATATGTGGTAGTGGTGTAAATAATGGTTATCCGTATATACAATCTTTGATGGGTGAAATAGCTTCCGTCGCACCGGCTATTGGAGCTGGAACATCAGGAAGTCCATATCAAATAGCCACTTTGGCGAATTTGAAGTGGATAACTGAAAGCTCAACGAGATGGGCATCACACTACATTCAAACAGCCCATATTAACGCCATTGCCACTGCCAATTGGAATTGTGGAGCTGGTTGGTTTCCGATTGGGACTGCCTTTTCTACCTCATTCACTGGATCCTATAATGGCAATGGGTTTACAATAAGTAACATAACGGTCAATCGGCCTTCAAGTGATAATATTGGCCTGTTTGGGTATACAAGGAATGCAAGCATTCAAAAGCTTGCACTTGTTGATTCGAAGATTGCGGGATATTCATATGTCGGGGCTTTAATAGGCCGGATGTCTGGTGGTAGTTTAACTAATAGTTACTCTCAAGGAAACGCTTCAGTAACATCATCGTGGAGCTATACTGGAGGTTTAGTGGGCTATGCTACTGGTAGTATAACAAATAGTTACTCACAAGGGCAGGTTACATCATCAAGTATTTATGTAGGAGGAGTAGTTGGTGCTACAAGGGAATTAGTAATTAGTAAATCCTATTCTTCAAGCGCTGTTACTGGCAGCAGTTCTGTGGGAGGTTTAGTAGGCTGGAGTACATTCGAAACTAATATTTCTAATACATATGCTAGTGGTGATGTTATATCAACAGTGACTAATTCTTCAAGTTTTAGTGGTACTGGTGGCTTAGTTGGTTATGTCTCGAGTACAATACCAATCACTAATAGCTATTCAGTAGGTAAAGTCACTTCTATTGGAACACTGGTTGGCGGCCTACTTGGATACACTGACGGAACCGTCACCAATAGTTATTACGATAGCCAAACAAGTAGCCGGAGTGACACGGGTAAAGGCGTTCCAAAGACGACGGCAGAGATGAAAACTCAGTCCACATTTACAACTTGGGATTTCACAGCAAGTACTGGTGTATGGAACATAAACCCAACAGGGTATATTTCATATCCATACCTACAAGCTTTCCCTTACGATGTTCCTGAAGCTTCTCCGGCAGTAAATCCTATTCCAGGTTTAGCGGCTGGTCCCACAGATTATACATGGACTGGAGGCACAGCAGATGGTAGTGTTGGCAGTAATTGGGATAATGGCATGCCACCAGCAGGCTCAGATATAGTAATTCCACAAGGCGCAACTCCTTATCCAGTTTTCAGCTCGAACATGAATCTTGGCAACATCACCATTGAGCCGAATGCAACATTGACGATGGCGCCCAGCTTTCGATTAGAATTGACGGAAGATAGTAATATCACCATAGGCTCTGGAGGTAAGTTGATTCTAAAAAGTGATGGTACAGGCACAGCGTATATTGGAGCCTTAACAGGAACAAGCAGCATTACAGGATCAGTATTGCAGGAGCGTTATATCATGGGCGACAATCGTAGTTTCCGCTTTATGGGTCATCCATTTAATACGGCTATTCCCTTAAGTGCACTAGGCGACAAGATTGATATCACTGGTTCTGGCGCTGGTTTTACGCCAACATCTACAATGAATCCATCCGCCTTTTATTATGATCCAGAGGAAGGTGATGCAGATACGGAAGAAGATGGCGGTTGGAAAGCGTTTACATCCATGACGGATAATTGGTTTCAACACCAAGGCATCAGAGTATTGGTGCGGGGTTCCAAAGGCCAATCTGGCAGTTTTGATGATATAGAATATACGCCAGAGGCAGTGACCTTTGAATTGGAGGGAGAGTTGAATACAGGGGTTCAAACGATTCCTCTAGGCTATCACACTCCATCAGGCGGTGTGAGTGATTTCAACTTAGTGGGTAATCCATTTCCAGCGGCAATCGATATAAAGGCGATTACAAGAAGTGGCTCAGTAGGCGGTAGTTTCTATATCTGGCAGCCCAGAGAAGGCTCAAGTGGAACATCGGGTCGTGGTGGCGCATATTGGACGGAGCCTTTTTCTTCGGGTCCAACAAGTTACGCTTTACCCACAGGCGGAGCCTTTTTTGTAAGAGCGGGAGCAGCAGGTCAAAGTCTAATTATAGAAGAAACAGATAAAACCAATGCAAACGAGCCACTGCAAAACGTAGCTGGTAGTACGCTACGAATGGACAGCAACCTTGCTAGCAACTATGGCAGCAATAGCATCCAACTGGTATTAAGTAGCCAAGGTGAATGGTGGGATCGAAGCTTAATCTTTTTCGATGGCAACACCACAAACACCAGCCAAGACAAAGAAGACGCCACGAAAATGGCGAACCCGGAAGTGAACTTCTTTACCGTAAGTGCGGATGATTTTGCGATGGCCATAGATGCTCGCCCTTACCAAGAAGCCGAAGGAGTCGAAACTAACAACAACCGTATTCCATTGCATATCAAAAGTCCAGCGAGAGACTACACACTTAGCCTACCAGACTTCGATATCGAGGAGGGAAGAACGCTAAGACTCTTTGATCGCTTCACAGAAAAGTATATCACTTTACAAAAAGGCACAAGCTACGACTTTGAAGTAACGGCTGACCCTAACAGTAAAGGCCATCGATTTGATATTGTGATGGGTATAGAAGTGATTACCAGCATCCACTCAAGCAACAGTCGCTTCCAAGCCTTCATACTTCCCAACCCAGCGCAAGAGCAGGTGAGGATCAGCATTCAGAAGCCAGATAACGTAGCAGAGACAAGTATCCGTATCGTGTCGATGACAGGTAGCGAAGTGAGAAGCGAAAAGTTGACAGCTGAAAAAACGGAACTGGATATAGATTTGAGCCAAATGAGTAAAGGAATCTACTTGGTAGAAATCACCCACGGCAGCGAGCGTATTGTAAAACGCCTAATCGTAAACTAAAGGCAATCAAAACCAATAGAAAGCGGGAGGGTAGAGCATCCTCCCGCCACATTTTACCAAGTAAAAAGCAACCAAGCATGAAACCAACGATATACACCCTGAGCCTTACCATTAGCCTCTTATTTCTTTCCCTACTAAGCTACGCCCAATCCTTTGGAGGCCCACCAGCAATTTCACCCGATGTGCTCGATAATCCAATCGATGGAGGCTTAGGCATACTACTTGGCGCAGGAGTAGCTTTTGGTGCAAAGAAGTTGAGAGATCATCGAAAATCAAAAAAGAAAAGTACTAAGAAGGAGATTTAAAAGTTGTTAATAAAATTAGCTATATTAGATGGAAAGATTAATTTCTTGCCAGTTAAATGGTTGATTTTCAATTAATAATGTAATGAAAAAATTTTTTAAATTAAAGAATGCCGTAAATATTTTAGAGTTATAATTTGCCTTTATTTTTAGGCGAAAAATGAAAAACAATATGAGTTTTATATCATCAATATTTTCACTTTTTAGAAAGTCTAAGTCTAAAAGACCGTCAAATAACACCAAATTTAAGCAAATTCTTGTTCATGCTCAAAACGCAGAAAAGAATGGCGAATTAGGTAAAGCTTTACAGTTTTATGAAGGTGCGATGTCTGAATTAGAGATCGCATTTAAGCATAATATGGAGGACAAATACTATAGGTCTAAAAATTCGGAGATTAGGTTCACTATAGATAATCTTAAAAAGCAGATCGAAATATCTGCTAATCAAGTCATTAATTTTCCATTTGATCCTAGCAATCCTAAAGCTAGTTGATTAGACCATTTCTAAAGTCATCTTCCTTTTCTGATTCAATCTTTTATAGAAAGATGGAGATAAACCAGTCTCTTTCTTAAATTGATTTGATAAATGCGATACGCTGCTGTACTGCAGCTGATAGGCGATTTCTGTAAGATTAAGCTCTTTATATAGAATTAATTCTTTTATTTTTTCAATCTTGTGTTTGATTATAAACTGCTGAATAGTAATCCCTTGCGTTTCTGCAAAGATGTTTGCTAGATAGGTGTAATTGTAATTCACTTTTTGACTTAAATAATACGAGTAATTAGTCTTAGGAAGCTCATCTTCGGAGTGAATCATCTCGACTATTGCTGTTTTTACTTTTTCAATTAGGATGCTTTTTTTATCATCAATAAGGTCAAGGCCAGTTTTACGTAAATGTTGCTGCAAAACCTCCCGCTCTTTATTATCTAAGTCCTTTAAAATCTCAACACTACCTAAGTCTACATATGTAAAATGCAAGCCAAGTCCCTTCAGGGTTTCTGCGACCGTTATTTTGCATCTTTGACTCACCATATATTTAATATATAATATCATAGATTTTATTTAGGAATTGTAAATTGAATTGTCTATTAAACAATATACAAATTCAAAGCCACGTCCTTGGATTTATAAAAGGGTAGGTATACATCTAGGACAACACTATAATTAATTTAAAAGTCTGATAATCAATTAAAAAGCGTTTTAAGGATGATGAGTGTAGTATTTGATGCTTTTTGAAGAAACTCATAATTGATAGAATCACATAGTAATTGTAATTATTAAAATTATATAAATAATAAATATATTAAAAATAAAATGTGGCACGAAATAAATATTCAGTAAATCAATTACTTTTGATGAAATTTATCAAAAAGGATATTTGGTAGAAGTATTGAAGTTAAATTTTTAATTGGTTTCAAAATTCATAAAAAAGGCAGGATCGTGAGATCCTGCCTGATATTCTTAAAAAATACTAATGGAGAGAGAGAACCTCTAATTATTAGCTGGGAGAATATCGATTAAAACGGTTCTATTATAGAATCTTTCCTCAGGAAGGACATTTGCAAAAGGAGAGAGGCTGTTATCCTCACCAAATCCTTTTACCTCGAATTTCACATTGGATCTTCCCAATCTTGAAACTGCAGATGAAAGGATGTTTCTCACCTCATTGGCTCTAGCTGTTGATAATACTTGGTTATTTGCAGCATCACCAATTGCATCGGTATAGCCATGTACAATCACTGTAGCACCTTGAGTAATACTTGGAGCAACTACATCGGTCAAGTATTTCTCGTACCTAGCAATTGCTTCAGAATCGTCAAACTCAAACAATATGCTAAATCTCATTGCTTCGCTGGTTGTAGATGGTTGCCAAAGAACTAAACGTGTGTTAGCCTCTTTTCTAATCACACTGCCATCCTTGGCTTGCCCAATCATGGTTACTTTGTAGTTTCCTTCCTTTACATTACCCAAGATGTTTTTTCCTGGAATGCTCACGGATTCAGAGTAATATGGGCCAAAGCTTTGCAATGAGCCATTATCATCTCTAATTTCCATCCTCCAAGAATCTAGCGCTTTATTAGAGCCTGTATTATTGAATATTACATAACTATCTACAGGTGCTTCGTGGTTGGTCATAAACTCAACAGCATTCAATGGGCCATCAGTGCCAGGTTGAAACTGTACAAGCATTGCTGGAGAACTACTTTCAATAGAAACTCTTTGATCATCTTCGCGAAGTAAATCTAGCTCAAGTCTACCACCAGGTTGCTCAGAAGCTAATTTAGGCTTATCTCTTCCTTCTGTTGTTATTCTAGAAGGTGCGATTGCGAATACATCCACCAAGTAAGTTTTTACAGACTCGGCCATTAGTTTTGCATTCACCACGCCATCGGCAGATGAACCAACAAGATTAATGTTAGCTGAAGGATTCTTATTCATCCTATCGCCTAAGATATTCAAGATGTTATGGTAAACATATAGGGCGCGTTTCGAGCGGCTACTTGTTGCATCCGGAGCGGTGTCTTCAAGTTGATTTTCTTTAAAGTCCGCAACTTCATTCTTGTCGATACGAATATATCGGCTTGGAATTTCTGTAGATCCTTGAGTAAAGAAAATGTAATTACGAAGTGGGAAGATTTCTCTTACTACTCTGTTAGTTGCGATATTAGCTGGGGATACAATGCTAAACCTTACATCCACAGGGTTAATAGCGGGAGGTGTTACATTATTATCCGTTCTAGGTTTAGGTATTTTTGTGCCTACACCAAGTTTCAATGCTGCACCTACTCTGATCGTAGTTAAGTTCCAGTTTTCGATTTCTCTTGGCGTCTGTCCAAAGTAAGGATGAAAAGAAGCAAAAGGAGAAAGGATGAATTGTGCCGCATTGTTTTGCGATGACAATGGAATATCATATCCAGCACCTACTTGCATAGATAATTGTACCTTATCCATTTCACTAAAATTGCTATTGATATCCCTAGGAGCTACTTGATCAGGATAATTTGCATTAATTCCTTGCTCAAATGTAAACCTCTTATTTGTATTCACAGCTATTCTTGGGCCTACAAATAGGTAGAATGGAGATCTGCCTGGAGCAATACGTAGCGTAGGCTCAATTGTCAAATAGCTGAGATTTGTTGATAAATCCAAAGGACAATCACAAGGAGACATTACTTGATCCCATGTGCCTTTACGACTATCTAAACCAACTTGCAATGCCACTCCAAAAATTGAATTTGGATTATGATATTCAATCACTGGTGCTAGAAAAAGCCCAACACCCTCGCCATGACGGAAAGCGGTTGGTGCAATTACTCTACTATTCAATTGCTGAGTAGTACCTCTGTAATAATTGAAATTTGCACCTGCAGCAACTCCAAATCTAAACGCTGGCTTAGTATAAGCCGCATCCTGTGCCATCGCTGGCATTTGCAGTCCAGCTATTACCAAAGTAAGCGCAAGCCCAACTTTTTTAGCTTGATTAAATAGGAACCACGCTGAGCGTGATTCCTTATTGAAATTATTGTTCGTTTTCATTTTGCTTATGGTTTATTGATGGTGTTAGTGCCTGTGAGTACAACTGCACCGTTCAGCGCTATCATTCTACCTGTTGCAACCGCACCAGTGTTCATAGTAATGGATGTGTAGGCCAACACATTGCCATGGAAAATTGTGTTATTTCCAATTGTGGCTGATGTGCCGACTTGCCAGAAGATATTCTTTGCCTGAGCACCACCTGTTAAGATGATATTTCCGCCTGTGCCACCTACTGTAGTAAGTGTACTTGCGATTTGGAATATCCAAACTGCATTCTGATCACCTTGAGCGTCAAGAGTTAAGTTTCCTCCTGCTACAGCTAGTGAAGAAGTAGATTTGTAAATACCTGGAGCAAGAGTTAAACCGCCTTGGTCGCCAGAAACAGTCGACGGAGCTGGATTTGTTGCACCTTCAGCTTCCAAATAAGCTGCTGTTGCTTCATTTTTAGCTAATAAAAGCCTCGCATCGGTTCCCGCTGGAGTCAAATCACCAGCCGCATAGATGGCTCCACCCACAACAAGTCCTGGTGGGAAACCTGTTACTGACGAACGAACACCTGGGTAAATACCCACATCCATATTATTGATGACACTTGGGCCTGCATTATTGCTGATACCTGTTGCGGCAAATATTCCAAATTCATCCATACTTTTCAGGTCGATGAAGTTAGGGCCAGACGGGCTTACCGTACTGAATGTCCACACATAATCATTGGCTAAAGCTGTACCTGCAAGGTTCTCGGCACCAGTTGTAATAGTTGCCGTGTAGGTAGTGCCAGATTGCAATCCGCCTACTGGACTAAATGTAGCTGTAGAGCCAACATAACTGACAGCACCTGGAACTGTATTGGC
>CAZRBW010000047.1:0-15590 GCA_964598395.1 uncultured Roseivirgaceae bacterium | reverse complement strand
GTATTGGCGCCTACTTTCACAGTAAATGTAGTTCCGTTAATAGTCGTCTGATCCATTGGTACACTGAATGTCGCTCTCACTAATCTATTGAGAGGAACATTATTGGCATTATTCAATGGGTCTGTTAAAATTACTGTTGGAGCTACCGCTGATGCTGTAGTGAATGTCCATACAAAGTTGTTGGCTAAACTTACTCCATCTGTGCTTTCTGCACCTGTAGTAATGGTGGCAGTGTAGGTTGTTCCAGGCAACAAATCATTTGTTGGATCGAAAGTCGCCGTTGTGCCACTATAGTTTACTTGACCTGAGACCGAATTAGCACCATTTCTTAAAGTAAATGTGCTGGTTGTAATGGTCAAAGGATCCATTGCTTTGCTAAAGTTTGCGCTGAGTGTTTTGTTTAAAGCTACGTTCAGAGCATTGTTCATTGGATCTACAGATGTAACCAATGGAGCGCTAGATTCAGTAGTAAATGTCCACACAAAGTTGTTGGCCAAAGATGTTCCTCCCGCATTTTTTGCACCCGTAGTGATAGTTGCTGTGTAAGTTGTACCTGGCAACAAATCATTTATTGGATTTAATGTAGCGGTAGTTCCTAGGTAGCTTACAAGTGCAGATACAGTGTTAGCTCCATTTCTCAAGGTAAATGTACCTGTGTTAATGGTTGTGGGATCCATCACCATATTGAAGTTTGCAGTGAGCGTTTTGTCAATCGCCACATTTGTTGCATTGTTCAATGGGTCAACAGAAGTTACTATTGGTGCTAAAGCTGCGCCAGTTGTGAACGACCACACATAATTGTTTACCATATTGATACCTGCGGAGTTTTTCACATTATTAGTGATAGTGGCCGTATAGGTAGTAGATGCAGCAAGGTTGTTACTAGGATTAAAATATGCTTTGTTTCCAATGGTATAAATTGATCCTGCAACTGACTGGTTGCCATTTACCAAAGTGAATGTACTGGCATTGATAGTTGAACCATCCATTGTTACATCAAAAGTCGCTTCAAGTGTTTTATTCAATACGACACCTGTTTCATTATTTGCTGGATCAGTGGAGGTAACCACTGGTGGGGCTATAGGTTTGGTTGTGAATGTCCACGAATAGTTGTTAGCCATAGGAGTTCCAACTGTATTTCTCACACCTGTTGTGATTGTCGCCGTATAGGTTGCGCCAGGTTGTAAGTTTAAAGTTGGATCAAATGAAGCTGTATTTCCAGAGTAAGTAACTGCTCCCAAAATATTGACCGTACCTCTTTTTAGAGTAAATGTGGAGCCTGAAATAGTAAGCCCATTCATGCTTTGGTTGAAAGTTGCTGTAAGAGTTTTATTTATTGCAACATTAATTTCGTCATCCAAAGGATCTGTCATGATTACCATAGGTGCATTTCCACCGCCAGTTCTAAAGGTCCACACATAATTCTCTACCATTGAAATACCTTCTGGATTTCTTGCTCCAGTAGTGATAGTGCCAGTATATAATGTGTTAGGTAATAATAAAGCTGAAGGCTTAAATGAAGCCGTATTTCCGCTGTATGAAACCACACCAATAACGGGAGCAGCACCATTTTTAAGGGTAAATGTGAGGCTATTCACGGTCAAAGGATTCATCGGCATATTGAAAGTTGCCGTGATTACTTTGTTTGTCAAGGTGCCGGTCGTTTGATCTCCAGGATCTGTTGATATCACCATAGGTGCTACCGCCGAACCTGTCATAAATGTCCACACATAGTCATTAGCAAGTCCATTTCCAGCCAAATTACTTGCGCCAGTTGTTATGCGTCCAGTATAAACTGAATTGGCCGCTAAAGGCAAAGTAGGAGTAAAGGATGCTGTGTTGCCAGAATAAGTAACAACGCCTGAGATTGGAGTACTACCATTACTTAAAATAAAGGTTGCATTGTTAAGTGTAGCAGGGTTCATCGGTACACTAAATGTGGCTCTGATTACCTTATTGATAACCACATTCATGGCTTGGTTGGCAGGGTCAGTAGAAACTACAAATGGTGATGCGAAGGCCTGAGTTGTAAATGACCAAGTATAATTGCTAGCCATTGCTGTTCCCACCGCATTTTTTGCTCCAGTAGTGATCGTTGCCGTATATGTTGTATTTGGTAATAAATCAACTGTTGGATCGAAGGACACCGTTGTTCCTGAATATGAAATAGCTCCAGCTACATTTGTTGCACCATTTTTAAGTGTAAATGTACTTGCATTCAAGGTCAACGGATCCATTGGCACACTGAAAGTCGCTTTTACTATTTTACCCAAATCTACCCCGGTGGCATTATTGATTGGGTCGGTTGATATTACAAAAGGAACCGCAGGTCCGATGGTAGTAAATGTCCAATTATAATCTGTCGCTAAAGCTGTGCCCTGAGTATTCTTAGCGCCAGTGGTAATTGTCGCAGTATATTCAGTGTTTGGATTTAGTAAACTAGATGGAGTGAATGTGGCTGTAGATGTACTAGCATTATATGTAGTAGTACCGGCTACAATCGTATTGCCTCTTTTTAATTTGAAGGTTGCCCCAGTTAAAGTAGTTGCATCCATTGGCACACTGAATGTGGCAGTGATGGCTTTGTTGAGTACTACATTCTCCTCTTCGTTTTCAGGACTAGTGGATATTACTGTTGGAACCGCAGGCGTGCCAGTAGTGAATGTCCAGATATAATTCTCGGCCATTGCCGCTCCAGCAGTATTTCTTGCTGTAGTGGTGATCATAGCTGTATAAATGGTATTCGGTAGCAGTTTGCCAGTTGGATTAAACACTGCAATGCTGTTACTGTAAGACACAGTACCAATTACAGGTGTATTTCCAGCCTTCAAAGTAAATGTTAAAGCATTGATCGTTAAAGGATCCATTGCCATATTAAATGTAGCTTTAATGTCATCGTCAAGTGACGCATTCACCGCATTGTTGGCAGGTATGGTAAGGATTACTCTTGGCGTTTCGATTGTATTGAAAGTCCAAGTATAATTAGCTGCCAAAGCAAAGCCCGAGTTATCTTTTGCCTCAGTAGTAATTGTGGCAGTATAAGTGGTATTTGGTGCTAAAGCAGAAGTAGGCTTAAAAGTAGCCGTATTGCCGCTATAAGTGATCGTACCAGCTACAGTCGATGACCCACTTGAAAGCAGGAATGAGGATGAATTGAGTGAGGATGAATTCATCACTCTATCGAATGTTGCCGTTAAGCTTTTATTCAATGCTACCCCCGTTTCGTTATTTGCAGGGCTTGTTTGTGTTACATTAGGCGCAGAAGCTGTGCTGAATGTCCACACATAATCATTTACCATTGAGATACCTGCTGTGTTTTTCACATTGGCACGTATCGTTGCAGTATAAGTTAAGTTTGCCATTAAAGGCGTTACTGGCGTAAATGAAACTACATTTCCATTCATGCTTATAAAGCCACCGATATTTGTGGTGCCGTTATTTACAGTGAAGTTGGCAGCGATAATTGTGGCTGATTGCATAGCCTCGCTAAATGTTGCAGTAATCACCTGATTTGGTAATACGCCAGACTGACCTTCTATTGGGTTGGTTGAAATGACTGTTGGAGCACTTTGTGTGCTGAAACTCCATACATAATTACTGTTTAAAGACGTGCCCAATACATTTTTGGCTCCAGTGTTAATAGAAGCTGTATAAGTACTGTTAGCCGACAAGGCAACATTTGGTGTAAATGAAGCAGTGTTCCCTGAATATGTAATTGTACCAGAAATTGGAGTAAGGCCATTTCTTAGAGTGAAAGTTGATGCATTAATAGTAGAGGCAAGCATTGGCACACTGAAAGTAGCCGTGATCACCTTATCTAAATCCACATTGATTGCATTATTAATTGGGTCAGTAGAAATTACCATTGGGTAAGAATCCGTACTGAAGCTCCATACATAATTGGTAGCAATACCAGAACCTGCAGTATTTCTAACTCCATTGGTAATAGTACCTGTGTAAGTAGTATTAGCTAGCAATGGACTTGTAGGTGTGAAAGAAGCAGTAAAACCAGAATAGGTCACTGTGCCTTCTACAGTATTGAAGCCATGCTTTAAAGTAAATGTTGAATTATTTATTGTAGCAGGATTCATTCCTGTACTGAATGTCGCTGTAATTACTTTATCTAAACTTACACCAGTTGCATTATTCGCTGGATCTACCACAAGTACCGTTGGCAACAAACCAGTAGTGAATGTCCAAACATAATCCTCAAGCATTGCATTGCCCATCAGATCTTTTACTCCTCTAGTTACTTTACCAGTATAAGTTGTATTTGGTAGAAGTATGCTGCTTGGAGTAAAGGTAGCTGTCTTGCCACTATAAGAAACTGTTCCACCAATTATTGATGTACCGTTACTTATTGTGTAGGTGGCACCATTCACAGTCAAGGGATCTACAACCTCTTTGAATGTAGCAGTAATCACTTGGTCAAAAGGAACGCCTGTTTGTAAATTAGCAGGGTTTGTAGATTCAATCTCGGGGCAGGTGCCAATAATGCCGATATCCTCGTCCTCACAGCTTGCTACTGTTATGGTCATAACAATAGCTATCAGGGCTGTAAGCCAGTATCTATTTTTGTTGGTTTTCATTTTGGTAAAAGTTTAAATAAAAGAGTTAAGTGTTTCTTTCTAAAATATTGACGCAGACGATTGGCAATATTTGAGGAGCTAATGCCACATATTTGGAAGGGAGAGTCAGGATCAGTTCACATTTTAAAATGTGTTTGGCATTGGCCAAGCCCTAAACGCATCTATCACAAAGTATAGAATCAGGAAACAAAGGTGGAATTAATTGAATACCTTATTTTACAGGTTTATGGGCAAAAGTTACATAAATCACACTTTTGTAATTATGTAAAAAGCGGGAGGTAGAAACAACTATGGAATAGTTCAACTTTCCTTATTTAGGTCAATTGAATTGCGAAAGTATAAAAAACAGGATTTTAGTAAAAATATTTTATCCGATTGATATATAGATATATAGCTGTATTGTAAGCGTATTTTATTAGGATAATGTATGTTTACTTTGAACCATCGTAAGTTTTACTTGATGAGGCAATTAGTTTAGAAATATCCAGAAGTTCTTTTTCTGAAAGGTATCTCCATTGCCCTACTGGTACGTCCAATTTGATGTTCATTATGCGAGTGCGCTTGAGTTTTGTTACTTCATATCCCAAATATTCACACATTCGCCTTATTTGCCTATTAAGACCTTGAGTAAGAATGATTTTAAAAACGAATTTGCTCAATTGTTCAACCTCGCATTTTCTGGTAACGGTATCTAATATTGGGACACCTTTGCTCATCCTAGAAATAAACTCTTGATTCACAGGTTTGTCCACAGTTACGATGTATTCCTTTTCGTGGTTGTTTCTTGCTCGCAGTATTTTATTCACAATATCGCCGTCACTAGTAAGCAATATTAATCCTTCACTCGGCTTATCTAACCGGCCAATTGGAAATATCCGCTTCGGGTAGCCTATGTAATCGATAATATTGTCTTTCTCTACTTTGGTATCGGTAGTGCAAACAATACCAATAGGTTTATTGAAAGCAATGTATGTTGGTTTCTCTTTGGGTACTGAAATTAATCTGCCGTCAACTCTTACCTCATCATTATCATTGAGCTTAGTGCCCATCTCAGGCACTTTGCCATTGATGGTCACTCTTCTCTGCTCGATCAATTTATCGGCTGCTCGTCTTGAGCAATACCCAACTTCACTGAGGTATTTATTTATTCTTGTCAACGGAATTCCTTTTTGTAATTTATCTGCTGCAAAATAAATGAAAAGCAGGCTAGAAAACGCATTAAATCGAAATTAGCTAAATCAATTTTGAGTTTCTAAGCCTTAGTGAATTGAGAATCACAGATACTGAGCTGAAACTCATCGCTAATGCGGCAATCATTGGTGAAAGCAACATGCCAAATATCGGATACAATACCCCTGCAGCAATTGGAATTCCCAATGTATTGTAGGCCAGTGCGAAGAAAAGATTTTCCTTTATGTTTCGCATTACTTTATGGCTTAGCATTCGCGCTTTTACGATTCCTTGCAAGTCACCTTTTACTAAGGTGATATCTGCACTTTCAATTGCTACATCAGTACCTGTACCCATAGCTATTCCTATATCGGCTTGGGCAAGGGCAGGAGCGTCGTTGATTCCATCTCCAGCCATTGCTACTTTTTTGCCTTCTGCTTGCAATCTTTTTACTTCATTGAGTTTGTCCTCAGGTAGCATTTGTGCTTTGAAGTTATCCAGATTGATGCTTTTGCTTACAGCCTTGGCGGTAGCTTCATTGTCGCCAGTAAGCATCATCACCTCCATACCTTCCTCCCGCATTTTCTGGATTGCTTGTTTGCTCGATTCCTTTATTTTATCGGATAATACGATGTAGCCAATTACCTTTTCATTTTCTGCCAAATACGAAACCGTTTTGCCTTGTAATTGTATTTGCCTCACTTCTTCAATCAACTCATCTTTGATTTTCGCATTTACATGATCCATCAATTTATCATTTCCCAAAGCAATTAATTGTCCATCTGCTTGCGCTGTAACTCCCTTTCCAGTAATGGCTTCAAATTTCTCAAGCTTCTTCGCAGTAACATTTTTCTCCTTACCATAGCGAATCGTTGCTTCGGCTAAAGGATGCTCACTGCTGCTGTTTATGGAGATGATTTTTTGGAGAACCTCTTCTTCGCTCAATTCCTCACTGACACTTTTCACCAATTCTACAGAAGGCTTACCCTCGGTCACGGTACCAGTTTTGTCAATGATTACTATGTCAATCTTATTCATGGTTTCAAGTGCAGAGGCATTTTTTATAAGCACACCCGATTGAGCACCTTTGCCCACACCCACCATTACGGACATAGGCGTAGCCAATCCCAAAGCACACGGGCAGGCAATGATTAAAACGGCAATGGCATTTACAAGTGCAAATACATAGGCTGGATCTGGCCCGAAAATGACCCAAGCGATAAAAGTGAGTACCGAAATTAGAACTACAATGGGCACAAAATACCCTGAAATTTTATCAGCTAGTTTTTGAATCGGTGCTTTGGAACGGCTCGCATTGTTTACCATTTCGATGATCTGAGAAAGAAGCGTGTCTGAACCAACTTTCTCTGCTTTCATGATGAAAGTTTTGTTCTTATTGATAGTGCCAGAGCTTACTTTGTCACCAATTTCCTTCTCTACAGGAATAGGCTCACCAGTGATCATCGATTCATCGATATTGGCTTCACCTTCTTGGATTTTGCCGTCCACAGGTACTTTCTCGCCAGGTTTTACACGAATCAAATCGCCAATTTGGATATCGTCAATGGCCACTACAATTTCTTTTTCATCTCGGATTACAGTGGCTTTATTTGGCGCCAACTTTAGCAATTCCTTAATAGCTCCGCTAGTTTTGCTATGTGCACGAGCTTCGAGCAATTGGCCTAATAATACTAATGTGAGAATAACCGTAGCTGCTTCGAAATATACATGCACGCTGCCCGAATCAGTCTTAAATTGATCTGGGAGCACATCTGGGAATAATATTGCAGCCAAACTAAAGAGCCAAGCTACACCCGCTCCAATGCCGATGAGGGTAAACATATTCAAATTCCATGTGACCACTGATCGCCAAGCCCGCTCAAAAAACATCCAAGTGGCATAGAATACCACAGGAATAGAAAGCGCTAATTGTACCCAATTCCAATATTCAATGTCCAGCCAGGTGTAAATGGGATTGTTTGGAATCATCTCCGACATGGCGATGATGAAAATGGGAAGTGTAAAAGCAACAGCAATTTTGAATTTACGGAGCAGCTTTTTGTAGCTTTTATCTTCTTCTTCAGTTTCGGGCTCCATTGGCACCAAGTCCATTCCGCATTTTGGGCAGGAACCTGGTTTATCTTCCACTATCTCGGGATGCATGGGGCAAGTATATTGGCTAGCTTTTTTGGCAGAAGGTTGCTCCACCAAGTCCATTCCACATACAGGGCAGTCGCCAGCTTTGTCGTAAGTTTTGTCGCCTTCGCAATGCATCGGGCAATAGAAAACGCCAGAGCCATTTTCTACTTTTTTGGGTTTTGGCTTCTCTTGCTTTTTTCCTTGGCCGGGTAAATCTATGCTATATGTACCACCCGCTTTTTCGAGTTCGGCTTTTAGAGTTTCAATGGAGATATGTTCGGCCATTTCAAGAATAGCCTCGGCTTTGTGTAAATCCACATAAGCACTTTCAACGCCATCAATATTTTCAAGGGTTTTTTCTACATGAGATCTACAACCCATGCAAGTCATTCCTGAGATTTCGTATGTATGTTTCATTATCTATTCCTTTGATTTTCCTTAATATATATTCACAAAGGTAAAATCAGAACAGCTTAATGAGTTACATAATTCAGGATACTACTTATAACATTTAGAGTTTGTCAAGCGAATTCTATTATTTCCAAACAGCTTACTAAACTCTCATGGAGCGAAGCCGGTAACGCTTTTGAATTGTGGGCTTAAATGCGGGAGGCTGAAATAATTGAGTAGAAAGGCTAATTATTATCAATCATACTTTACATGAAGATATATTAGTTCAGTCAAATTGTAGCAAGTGAAAATGATTTATATTATTTTTCAATCATAATCTAATCTCAGCAAATAAATCATGAATTATACTTTTTCTTTTAGCCTATTGATTTTACTCTTAACTGTTGCCTGTAACAGCCAAAATGACGATGCCCAAGATTTACCTAGGTTGGAGGAGGCTGGTGCAGCAAGTGTTAGGGTCAATGAGAATTTCAAAGTAATCGAGCTTGATAGCTTTTCAGGAGCCAAATACGAAATAAAGGGTGGTACCAATGAAAATGAGTATTTCTTCTTCAACAACTACAATCAATCTATTTATGTCTATGATCTGAAGTCTGAGCCTCAAAAACCTAAGCATATTATAAAAGTGCCATTGGATGAATCGATCAATTTTAATCTAGTGAGTGATCTTTTTTATCATAATGCAGATTCTATCTTTATTTGGGACGATAATAATTCATTTGGTAATAGACCTGAATTATTTCTTATCAACAGCCTAGGTGAGGTAGTAGATACTTACAAGGTTTCTGACGGGAATGAAGGTTACCCATCAAAGGCTTCAAATTTAAAGACAGCAATGGGGCAATCAATGATTTATCATGATGGCAAAATTATTTTACTTAGCTCTATTACAAAATACACGAAGGAAGAAAACTGGTACCCAATTATTCTTTTTGATCTAGCTAGCCGGTCCACTTCCTTGCATGGTACATATCCTCAGAGTTTTTATAATGGGAAGTACGGATTTCGAAGATGGATGTCAAATTTCTGCTTGGTTCCAGAACTCAATCAAGTGGTGGTTTCCTTCCCATACGAACCCAATCTATTCTATTTGAATCTAGAAGATAATTCGTGGAATGAACTTGGCTTTCATTCAGATTTAGTAGCTACACCAAAGCCATTCGATAAAACTCTTCAATCTAGTTTAGAGCATTTTCTGAGTAATTCTTGGTATTTAGGATTAAGTTATGATAGGGCAAATCAGCTTATTTGGCGGACAGCTGAGGTTAGTAAGGAATCTTCTCCACCGTACACTGGAAGGGGAGAATTTCAAAGTTTTTTAATAAACCCAAGGTCAAAGAAATATTGGGTACTCCCTGGAGTCGATTGGTTGCAAACAACCTTTTATCACCCTACTGATGGCCCGCATCAGATGGTTCAGAAGCATGAAGAATTGGGCTTAGCACCTGAAGATTTTGTTATATTCAATCCACTTACGCTAGAGATAGTGGATTTGGAAACAGAGAATTAGGATTTATAGGCTGTCAAGCGACTTTCTATTATTTCCAAACAGCTTCCTGAATTGTTGTGGAGCAAAGCCAGTAATGCTTTTGAATTGTGCGCTTAAGTGCTGTAAACTGGAATAATTAAGCAAAAAGGCAATTTCTTTAATCGATAATTCATTGTACACGATTAGCTCTTTTACTCTTTCTATTTTGTGGAGGATAAAATATTTCTCGATGGTAATTCCTTCTAGTTCTGAGAAAAGATTACTGAGTGAATTGTAATCATGATCTACTTTTTCGGCTAGGTAATTTGACAGATTGGTTGAGAGAGTGGCGTTTTGTTCTTGAACCAATTTAGTAATAATCGTTTTGGTTTTTTCGATAAGCTTACTATTTCTATCGTCGAGTAATTCGAAACCTAATTGATTGATTGCTTTTTGGAATTGCTTTAATTTCTCTTTGTCAATTTCGTCTTGCAACTGCACTTCACCCAACTCAACCCATTGCGGGTGGACTTCTATTTGCTCAAGTACAGTTACAATTGCCATTTTACATCTACTACAGACCATGTTTTTAATATGCAATTTCATATTTCCCGGTGTTTTCTTTCTAAAATAGAAAGGATTTTTAATTTTGATTTAAATCTGTAGAGTTTAATCTTATATAAAGCGAAATTTAGCTAAAAGGTTTTGTTTATTTTTAATTCATTGAAAGTAAGATGATTATAATTTTTATTTTAACTAATAAAACAGGCATTTCAGTAGTATTACTGACCTTCTCATCTTCTGCAATCAATGCTTCAGATTGATTAAATGAATACTATGTTCGTGGAGAATAGTCTGAACTATGATTTTTTTGATTAAATGAATGCTATGATTCTTCACCCACAGAAAAAACGCCTGCAAGTAAAGAAATACTGGCAGAAAAATGTAAATTAACCGATTGAAAATATAAGTGATACAGTAAATGAAGATAAGCAGCTTGAAACCAAGGAAAGCACTTAACAAAGCCTTTCTGAAAGTGAAACCGAATAGAACTGAAATTGAGCGTTTCAAAGCAAATCTTATCCAATTACTCGACCGCACAAATGACACAGAATCAGAAGAGTTTCATAAGAATCTTGTGATTGATTTTCTGAAAAAGACCTATTACGATCCCAATCACTTCATTAATACCAAAGGACGAAATGACCTTGTAATTCATAATGGTGAAAAAGCAAAAAGTACTGTTGGTGTAATCCTAGAAGCGAAAAAGCCGACCAATAAAGCGGAGATGGTAAGTACTGAAAAGCTAAATACTAAAGCCTTTCAAGAATTAGTGCTTTATTATCTGCGGGAGAGAATTACGCATAAAAATCTCGAAGTAAAGCATTTGGTCATTACCAACATCAATGAATGGTTCATCTTTGATGCGACTACTTTTGATAGACTTTTTGCTCAAAATAAAAATCTCGTAAAGCAATTCACCGATTTTGAAGGCGGGAGGTTGGCCGACAGCAAAACAGAATTTTTCTACAAGCAAATTGCTGAACCGTTTATAGCCGAAATCACCTCAGAAATAGAATTTGCCTACTTCAATATTCAGGAATACCAAAAGCCCTTACGCAATGAAGATAAGGCAGATGACAATAAATTAATCGCGCTTTTCAAATTGCTTTCTCCAGAGCATTTGCTGAAACTTCCTTTCACCAATGATAGCAACAGTCTAGACAAGCGATTTTATAGCGAGTTGCTTCACATAATTGGGCTTACAGAAACCAAAGAAGGAGGCAAAAAGCTAATTGGGCGGAATAAGGAAAGCGAGCGAAATACAGGGAGCATTTTAGAAGATGCCATCATTCAGCTTGATAGTTTGGATAAACTGAGCAGACTCGACAAACCAAGTCAATTTGGAAACACCCAGCAGGAACGGCTATTCAATGTTGCTCTTGAACTGTCCATCACTTGGGTCAACCGTATTCTGTTTTTGAAGCTGCTAGAAGCTCAGCTCATTACTTATCATAAGGGAGATAAATCTTATTCATTTCTCAACTTTGACAAAATCAAAAACTATGATGATCTGAACAGCTTGTTTTTTCAAGTATTAGCAAGAAAACACGAAGATCGAAATCCAGATGTAAAGCAGATTTTTGAGAAAGTGCCTTACCTCAACTCATCACTTTTTGAGCCAACGGAAATCGAACAAGTTACATTGTTCATCAGTAATCTACGAGACGATAAATCCATTCCTATCATTTCATCTACCGTACTGAAAAACGACCAAGGCAAGAAGCGAACTGGCAAATTATCAACTTTGGAATACCTGTTTGAGTTTTTGAATGCCTACGATTTCAGTAGCGAAGGTTCTGAGGAAATTCAAGAAGACAACAAAACACTCATTAATGCCTCCGTACTTGGGTTGATATTCGAGAAAATAAATGGCTACAAAGATGGCTCCTTCTTCACACCCGGCTTCATCACCATGTACATGTGCCGCGAAACCATCCGCAAAGCCGTCATCCAAAAATTCAACCAAGCCTCATCATCTCATTCCAGTAAAGCCGAAGGCACCACAAAAACTCCCCTCTTGAGAGGGGCTGGGGGTGTGTCTTCTTCAAAAAGTCCCACCGCAACTCCCTTCTCTCGAGGAGCCGAAGGCACCACAAAAACTCCCCTCTTGAGAGGGGCTGGGGGTGTGTCTTCTTCAAACATCGTGTCCTCTTCCAAAACTCCCCTCTTGAGAGGGGCCGGGGGTGTGTCTTCTTCAAACAGCGTACCCTCTTCCAAAACTGAATCCTCTTCAAACAGAAAACCCAGCTCCGTACCAAAACGCCAGATAATACCATACAACCCAAAACTAAAAGAACTTGCCCGCAAGCTTCGCAACGAAAGCACCAAATCAGAAATACAGCTTTGGGGAGCCTTAAAAGGAAAATTCGAGGACAAATACGATTTCCACAGACAAAAACCTTTGGATAACTATATCGCAGATTTCTTCTGCCATGAATTGAGCTTGGTGGTAGAAATTGATGGGGATACACACAATTGGCAAGAATCTCAGCAAAGGGATTATGAAAAAGAGGCGCGCCTCAATGAATTGGGATTGAATGTACTGAGATTTCTAGATTCTGATGTGTTCGATCATTTTGAAAGTACAGTGGAGGCGATAAGAGAATATGTGAAGGCTTTTGAAAAAGGTGATTTCTCTTCATTGGTATATGAAGATTCGCCTTTGAATAGTTTGACAGGGGATTTGGTGGAGGGAATGAGGCTTCATTCTTATTCGGGGGAAGACACATCCCTAAATCCTCTTTCTAGAGAGGACTTTCAAGTGGAAGAGGACACACCCCTAAATCCCCTCTCGAGAGGGGACTTTCAGACGTTGGATGATGTGTATGATCAGATTGGGGAGGGGCGGATGTTTACTAGGAAGCAAGCCAATGAGATTGTAAACAGCATTAAAATTTGTGATCCGGCAGTGGGTTCTGGGCATTTTTTGGTTTCCGCGCTTAATGAAATGATTGCGGTGAAAAATGACTTGAAGATTCTTGAAGACCGAGAAGGCAAATCTCTGCATCGCTATGAAGTGGAAGTGGTGAACGACGAGCTGATTGTTACCGATGTGGAGGGTGAATTATTTGAGTACAATCCCAACAATAAGGAAAGCCAACGCATACAAGAAACGCTATTTCACGAAAAGCAGAATATTATTGAGAATTGTCTTTTCGGCGTGGATATCAATCCCAATTCGGTGAAGATTTGTCGATTGAGGTTGTGGATTGAGCTTTTGAAGAATGCTTATTATTTGAATTTGTATGATGGGAGTGGAAGAGGACACACCCCCGGCCCCTCTCAAGAGGGGAGTGAGAATATTGCCTTCGGCAATACTAAAGAGGGGAGTATGGGAGAAGCCTTCGGCTCCTCAAGAGAGGGGAGTGGGAATATTGCCTTCGGCAATACTCAAGAAGGGAGTGTTGGAGCAGCCTTCGGCTCCTCGATAGAGCGGAGTAAAGGGAAAGTGGGTGGTTTTAGGGAGTTGCAGACTTTGCCGAATATTGATATCAATATCAAGTGCGGGAATTCTTTGGTGAGTCGATTTGCGATTGATGCGGATTTAAGTCAGGCTTTGAAAAAGAGTAGGTTCTCTATAGATGGCTATAGGATTGCTGTGGATAGATACCGAAATGCTGAGAATAAGGAAGAGAAGCGGGAAATGGAGCGATTGATTGCTGAAATCAAATCGGATTTTCGCTCGGAGATTGCCAATAATGATCCTAAACTAAAAAGAAAAGCCAAGCTAGGCGGGGAGCTGTATAATCTCACCATGCAGACTGGCCTCTTCGAAGAATCTGCTAAAGAGAAAAAGGAGCGGAAGAAGCGGGTGGAAAAAATTGAAACCGAACTCGAAAAACTTAGCGAAGAAATAGAGGAGATTAAAAGCAATAAAATCTTTGAAAATGCCTTTGAATGGAGATTCGAGTTCCCAGAAGTACTCAACGAACAAGGCGATTTTGTAGGCTTTGATGTGGTGATTGGGAATCCGCCTTATTTTTCAATGTCTAAACTCAAAGAACAAGCAGACTATTTTTCAAGAGCAGGATTTGAGACCTATTCCAAAGGGGCTGATATCTACTGCCTTTTCTATGAATTAGGCGGGAGAATTCTCAAGAATGAAGGGCTTTTAACCTACATCACTTCCAATTCTTGGCTTAGAGCCATCTATGGCGAATTATTGAAAGCGTATTTTATGAAAAGCCTTCAACCTATTTCGCTTTTGAACATTGAAGACATCCAAATATTTGAAGAAGCTACAGTAGAGTCAAATATTATAATCTTACAAAAAAGAAAGCTGACTGATACCTTTTCAGTAGTCAACTTGGCGAATGACTATACTTTAGGGGCTTCTCTATCCGATTATTTTGAATTCAATCATTTTGAATTTGCAGTGCCAGATACGGCTGAGTGGTTTATTGGAAATCAGATAGAAGGTAATCTCAAAGAAAAAATTGAAGCACAAGGAAAACAGTTGAAAGAGTTTGATGTAAGAATAAATTTTGGCATTAAAACAGGTTATAACACAGCTTTTATCATTGGTGAACAGAAAAAAGATGATTTGATAAGGCTTGATACGAATAATGAAGAAATCATAAAACCCATTTTGCGAGGAAGGGATTTGAAAAAGTACAGTTATGAGTTTGAGCAAGTGTATTTAATCAACTCTCACAATGGATTGAAATCAAAAGGAGTAAAAAGAATAGATTTAGAAAATGAATTTCCAATAATCTACAGGCATTTGAAAACATTTTCACCAAAGGTTGAAAGTCGTTATGACCAAGGAGACCATTGGTCAAACCTTCGTAATTGTGCTTATTTAGAAGATTTTGAGAAACCCAAAATCATTTGGGGAGAAATTTCGGACAAACCCAAATTTGCATTTGATGATTCAGGTTTTTTTGCAGAAGCAACCAGCTTTTTGATGACAGGTGAAAAGTTGAAATTCCTGCTAGCTATTCTCAATTCAAAGGTGTCAGAATGGTACTTCAACTTGATCGGCACCACCACAGGAATGGGTACAAATAGATGGAAGAAGTACAAAATAGAATTACTACCTATTAAAGTACCTTCTGAAAGCCAGGAACAAGAAATAGAAATTTTAGTAGAAAAAATCCTCTCGGCTAAAAAGAATAATCACAGATCTGATACCACCGACCTAGAAAACCAAATCGACCAATTAGTTTATGAACTTTATGGATTGACAGAGGAGGAGATTAGGATTGTGGAGGGCGTCTGAACTATGATTTTTAATGATTAAATGAATA
>CAZRBW010000046.1:0-25501 GCA_964598395.1 uncultured Roseivirgaceae bacterium | reverse complement strand
GTGAATTTGGAATAAACTTCCAATGTATGTGCTACAGCTTGGGTAGAATATCTGCTGTAAAGTGAAAATGCTTCTTTTGGATAATAACTCATGGCCATTACTTTTTTGCCATCTATATCCACACCCATTGCATCCCAAATGAATTTGCGAGAACTAGTCCAAGCAAAGTCTCTCACATTTTCTGCATGGTAGGTCCATGTCTTTTTGCTGGTCGATTTGCTCTTTTCGTTGCGTTCAGCTTCCTCCCGCGTAATAATCAATACTGGATTTTCGGCATTTTGTGCTTGTTCAAATCGCTCTCTCTGAGCAGCAGTAAGCACATCGTTAGGATTTTGTAAGACACCTGTAGAGCCAATTACATGATCTGCAGGAACAGTAATATTTACCTTATAATCTCCAAAGGGAAGGGCAAATTCGCCTCTACCTGTAAATTGCTTGTTGTGCCATCCTTCATGGTCGCCATATACCGCCATACGAGGAAACCAACCCGCTGTGGTGTACAAATAATTGCCGTCGGCAGGGAATAATTCATAGCCGGGACGGCCACCATGCACCAATCTATCGCTGATATTGAACCACCACTTTATCCTCACTTGAATTTTCTCGCCTGAAGCTAATGGAGTAGGCAGGTCTATTCGCATCAAGGTTTGATTGATGGTATATGGCAGAGCATTTCCATTTGCATCCTGCACGAATTCAATCTTGAAGCCCAAGTCTTCATCATGCGTTTCGATAGATTTTAATGCATCAAAACTCATTCTATTGCGAATGGTAGTGCTTGCAGCCTTGTAATTATCAGCGTCTCTATCTCTTACATTTTCGTCCAAATGCAGCCACAGATAGGAGAGAATATCTGGTGAATTGTTGTGATAAGTGATCAGCTCACTTGCGTAAAGCTTTTGGTTTTGGTCGTCAAGTTCTACGTCGATTTCGTAATCGGCTCGTTGCTGCCAATACATGTGGCCTGGTGCGCCAGAGCCGGTGCGATACACATTGGGTGTGCGAAGTTCGGTGCCCAATTGCTCGAAACGATTGCCATGATTGCTCGTACGCTGCTGTGCTTGACTAACCAAGCTTACGTTTACTAAAAGTAGAAGTATAAATAGTTTTTTCATATGCTTACCAAAATTTGGCTTCAATGATTAAAAGTAAGGAAATTCCTGCTATTGCTGAGTTGATAACTAAATTCCAATCGCGGCGGTTAATGCCAAACAAGCCAATAAAAATATAGCCTGCCAGCAGAAACACTCCAACCACCACGATCTGGCCAATTTCAATTCCGAGATTGAATGCAAGTAATTTAGTCACCACCTGATCATCTTTTCCTAATAATGCTCTCAATTCATTGGCGAAAGCCATTCCATGTATCAATCCAAAAAAGCCAGCATAAAGATAATTCAATTGAAACTTTGGCCCTCGTTGAAATGCACTAGAGCCCTTCCAAATGTTCGATGCGGCTGTCACGAATATGGTAACGGGGATCAAAAATTCGATGATATCAGATTGAGCCTTGAAGAAATTAAGTGTAACCAAAGCGAGTGTCAAAGTATGACCTAGCGTAAATGCCGTGATGAGAATCAATACCTTACGCCAATCGCGTAATAGATATATTGAGCAAAGAGCTAGAATAAAAAGTATATGGTCAAGTCCCTCGAACGCTAATATGTGATGGACACCTACTTCATAAAACAATTGAAAAGTTGACATGTATTTGCGTTAGTTCGTCTAATTTTGGATTCGAATTTGTAATATTAAAGGTAATTTTTCAAATCTTATGAAAGTATTCCTTCCGACGGTTATTTTAATATTTGTACTAAGCGCAGCCAGTTTTGATCATCCTTTTCATGTAAGTGTGTGCGAAATCAATCATAATGCTGACAAGCAACGTATCGAGATTATTCACAAAATATTCTGGGACGACTTGGAGGTAGGATTAACTAAAATGACTGGAGAATTTGTGAATGTAAGTACTCCCGAAAATCCAGATGATTTACAAGAACTCATTTCCGAATATATTAATAAGCGCGTTTCCATTAGTTTAGATGGTAAAAAGCGGGAGGTAAGATTTATTGGCTCAGAACTCGTAGAAGATGCTGTTTGGTGTTATTTAGAGATTGAAAACATCCCAGCTTTCCAATCCATCGAAATTCAAAATAGTATCTTGATGGAGATCTTCGACGATCAGATGAACCTCATTCACGTTGAAAACAAAGGAAAGCTCAAGAGCCTTCGATTTAATCAACGTAAATTTTTAGATAGCCTTACTTTCTAATCCATGCGAAATCTAACTTCAGTAATACTTTTTTCTCTTTCCTTATTCGCTTGTGATATGGGTTCAGAAGAGGATTCCGGCAAGCTTGAAACTTCTTTGCAATATGATACTATTGCACTAAAGGATAGTGCAGGAGATTGTGCCGCTGGTGACGGACCTTGTGCCGAAATAAGTTTTACCTACCCAAACTTTACCAATGCTGTCAATGCCGAGGTTTTGGATAGCCTTAATACTTTCGTGATCAATAGAATGCAATTGTTCGAAGAGGGAGATTCAATTATGTCTATGTCCGCATACATGCAATTGTATTTGGATGGCTATCAGCAATTGCTCGCTGATATGCCCGATTATAAGACACCTTGGTCATTGGAACGGAACATGGATGTGCTTTACCAGAATGATACGATTTTGAGTATTTCCTTCTACGAATATGTTTTCAGCGGAGGAGCCCACCCAAATAGTGCAACTCTATATTATAACTTCGATTTATTCACAGGTAAACGCATGGGATTAGACGACCTATTTATCGAAGGATATGAAGAAGAACTCAATCGGGTTGGTGAATACCATTTCAGGATGCTACGCCGAATTCCCGAAGAATTAACTTTGGAAGATCAAGGATTCTTTTTCGAAACAGAAGGATTCAGCTTAAATGACAATTTTGCCATCAATGGCCAAGAGTTAATATTCTATTTCAATTCTTATGAAATCGCTCCTTACGCCATGGGTCCAACAGAAATTCACATTCCGCTATATGAACTTAGCGAGTATTTGAAACCTCAGTTTAAGAAAGAAAATCTAACTCTTTAGAAAAGGAAACTCCTTATATATTTCCCATTCCTTTTGATTGTGTTTGAGCAAAACCAAGCTCTCGGCCTCAAAAGATTCTTTGAAAACCCGATCTTTATTTTCCTTCCAAGCCTGATCAAAATAGGCAGGCCTCAAATCACGGAAAGCTACAGTCATATGTGGATTGAAAGGATAATCTCGCCAATTGGCATTGAATACATTAAATTCCCTTTTCATCAAGCGAGTGATGTCTTGCTGTAATTCATTCAATACCTCTGGAGCCTTCACATCGAGATAAATCACTCTTGGCTTAAATGCGCCAAATCCATCCAATTCGATGGGAAAGCTGGTCACTTCCTCAGCGAGCTTAGACAAGGCATCAAAAAGGACTTCCTCCTTCTCAAATTTCCACTGAAAAGGCATGTGCAAAGTAATGTGTGCAGGCGAGCGAAGAGAGGCTTTGGTATGATAGGCTTCGGCAAATTCCAATTTAATTTCCCGAATACGATCCCGCAAAGGTCGCTTCGGCACAATTGCTAAAAAATATAAGCCTACATCTGCTTTCGTCATTATTTACCTTCTATATATGTTATTTGCCTTTGCAAGAAGCTCCAAAATGCTGAAATTTTCATTTATTTCTCCCACAATTCTGAAAATAATTAAGCCCAAGTATATCCACTTTTTGGATTATAATTTTGTGCCTAACTTACCACAGCAAAATTCCCTTTACAACATGCGTAAAATTTACCTAAGCACTATTTTATTTCTAAGCATTTGCTTTTCTGCATTTGCACAAAATTCCTTAAAATCTCCAGCCGACTTCCTCGGTTACGAGTTGGGAGAGCATTTCACTTATCATCACAAGGTGGTTTCATACTTTGAACATGCTGCTGCAGCTATGCCTAATAATGTGAAAACCATCCAATATGGACAGACGTACGAGAGAAGGCCTTTGATGCTAGTAATGCTGTCGAGCGCTAAAAACATCCAAAACCTAGAAACCATCCGTACCGATAATCTGAAAAGAGCGGGCTTGATGGAAGGATCGCCATCTGGCGAGAAAATTCCGCTAATTTGGTTTAGCTACAATGTGCACGGAAATGAATCTGTAAGTATGGAGGCAGTAATGATGACCTTCCACGAAATGGCTACAGACCCTGCTAAAAAAGAATGGTTAGATAAAGCAGTAATAATTTTTGATCCTTCGGTAAATCCAGATGGTAGAGATCGCTATGCAAACTGGTACAATCAAAAAGCAAACAAGATTCTACAGCCAGATATTAACTCTACTGAGCACCGCGAACCATGGCCAGGCGGGAGGGCAAATCACTACCTATTCGATCTCAACCGCGACTGGGCATGGCAAACGCAAATCGAATCTAAAAGCCGGATGGAAGTGTACAATCAATGGATGCCACAAATCCATGTCGATTTCCATGAGCAAGGGATCAACAATCCCTATTACTTTGCACCCGCTGCAGAGCCTTTACACGAAATTATCACCGATTGGCAACGAGAGTTTCAAGTAACAATTGGTAAAAACAACGCCAAATATTTCGATAAGAATAGCTGGGCATATTTTACCAAAGAAAGCTTCGATTTGCTATACCCAAGCTACGGCGATACCTACCCAATGTACAATGGCGCCATAGGCATGACCTACGAAAAAGGTGGTTCTGGCGCAGCTGGACTTGGTGTATTGACCAACGAAGGTGATACACTTACGCTTTTGGATCGCATCACTCATCACCATACTACAGGTATTTCTACTATTGAAGTGACGGTACAAAATGCCGAAAAAGTGGTGGACGAATTCCAGAAGTTTTTCACAAGAAGCAAAAATGAGCCTTGGGGTAAATACAAAACCTATATTATCCCTGGTGACCAAGATGCGGATAGATTAATAGCCTTTACAAAATTACTTGATCAGCTGGGTATTGAGTACGGAAGTCCTGCATCCTCCCGCAATTTTTCGGGATATGCCTATTTAAGCACCAAAATTGACAATTTCACGGTAAGCGAAAAAGATATTATCATTTCAAGCTATCAGCCTAGATCGGTGATGGCCAATGTACTTTTCGATCCCAATGTGAAATTAAGCGATTCTTTAACTTATGACATTACTGCTTGGGCAATGCCTTATGTGTATGGACTGAGGGCCCGAGCCACAGAAAGTCGTATCGACGTAGCAAAAGCTTGGGAAAAACCAACTGTAGCAAATAATGACCTCAGCGGCAAGCCTTACGCCTACTTACTCCCATGGACAAGTATTGAAGATTTGAAATTCTTGGCTTCATTGCACAAGGATAAAATTACTGTACGGCAATCGACCGAGCCATTCTCAATGGATGGTAAGGAATTCGACCGTGGGACTTTGATAATCACTCGCCGAAACAATGAGCACATGGGTGACAAATTCGATGAAAAAGTAAAAGCTCATGCACAGAGACTAGGCAGAGGTTTGGTAGCTGCACGCACTGGTTTTGTGAGTAAAGGCAAAGATTTTGGTTCGAGTTCTGTTCGGTTACTCAAAGCACCAAAAGTAGCTTTGGTATCAGGTAATGGCACTTCATCACTTTCATTTGGTGAAAACTGGTATTACTTCGAGCAAATAATCGATTATCCACTTACCGTATTGGAGTCAGAAACGGTGGCAAGAGTAGATCTTTCAGAATACGATGTATTGATTATGCCAAGTGGCGGATATGGCGGAGTGGTAAATGATAGTTTCCTTTCCTCAGTTCGCTCTTGGGTACAAGCGGGAGGAAGGTTAATCTTGATAGATGGAGCATTGAGCAACTTTGCGGATAAGGATGGCTTTGCTTTGAAAAGGTACGCTGACGATAGCGAAAAGAAAGCTGCCGACGATTCTTCAAAAGCTGACAGCAAGGATTCCAGATTGGCACCTTATGCAGACAGGCAACGTAATAGTGCTCAGTATAATAATCCTGGCTCAATTTGGCTTACAACGATGGACGTAACGCACCCACTAGCCTTTGGCTACAAGGATAGATACTACAGTCTCAAAACGTCCTCACAGCGATATGCTTGGCTAGAAAATGGCTGGAATGTAGGCGTAATCAAAACACCAGAAAACTTGGTAAGTGGCTTTGTTGGAAATAAAGCAAAAGGCCGCTTTAAGGAAGCCCTGAATTATGGAGTGCAGAATTTGGGTCGCGGCCAAGTAATCTACATGGCTGATAATCCGCTTTTCCGTGCCTTCTGGTACGATGGACACTTGCTTTATGGCAATGCAGTGTTCTTGGTTGGAAATTAATACTAGACTATTTTTATTCGAAAGCCCTACATTGAGTCAATGTGGGGCTTTTTGCTTCACAGGAAAACCTTACAGCCGTTTTCCGTATATTGTATATCAAAATACCATTACCATGAAAATTTTCGCTTTTCTTAGTTTTAGTTTTTTGTTGTTATTTATCAGCTGCCAATCAGCTGCTCCCAAGCTTGAAAATCTAGGAAAAGCAGGCCCAATCGAACTCAAGAGACAGCGAATCGCCATTCCATTGGATGAACAAAGCTTGCCTACCTATCAGGTGTTCGCCCATTTCGAGCGAAATCAGCGAAGCATGTTTTATGGCTACAATCCCAACACTAAACAATTAGATATCTTCAATCTCAATACCCAACTTATCGAAGCCCATTTGCCACTTGATAAAATCATTGATGCGTCAGATTTGCAAGTAGAGCAGGTTTTTGTGTTTCGGGAAACTGATATTTTCCTTTTTGGAAATGGCCAATTATTGAGGATAAATAGACAAGGCGAATTGCAGGAGCATCATTCATTACAAAGTTCTTGGAATGATGCTGGCTTGCAAGGTAAACCCACTCTTTCGGCAAATTTCGGTTTGGAATATCTGCCCGAGCAGGATAGCGTTTTGTTCTATTGCCAATACCCTTTGGAGGAATTAAACCCAAGCCTCTCTGTGATTGCAAAATACAAATTGGGCGCTCGCGCTTGGGAATTAATGCCAATAAAGCATTTGGATGAAGTGGCCGAAAGTGGAAAACTAGCTGGCCACATGGTTGAATTGGTAAAGGGCAATCAGTTTGACAATGAAAATATATGGTTTGGGTATTTGTACGAAAGTGCAATTAGTAAATTCAATTTAGCAGGTCAATCTATCCAAATGAAAGCCCCACGCAATGATGGCGGGAGGTTTATTCAATTACCTTCTGAAACTGAAAATGCTAATTTGCTGCTAGCTCATTTTATGCTAAATCCACAGTATTTCAAGCCACTTTCTCATCGCGATTCATCCTTCATTTTCCGTCCTTACTGGAAAGTAATTGATATTGATGAAATACAAGAGAAGCAATTGACAGACAAGCGATTATATATTTCAATTTTCAATGAAGAGGGCAACTATTTGAGTGAATTTCCTATGGAGCCGTACCGCTATGGTATTAATAAATGGTTTGCAGGCAGCAAAGGTTTATACATTTTGGCAGATCATCCACGAAGCTTCAGTAGCAATGTGCAGTTCCTTAATATTGATTTGCTGCGGGCCGCTCTTTAGGTAAAGTTATGGTGAAAGTACTTCCTGTATTTTCTTTGCTTTCTACTTCTATTTTACCACCTATCGCTTCAACTTGCGCTTTTACCAAAAACAATCCAATGCCCTTACCTTCGACATGGTAGTGGAATCGCTTATACAGGCCGAAAATATCCTCCCGCCATTTTTCCACATCGAAGCCTAGGCCATTATCTGCTATTTTCAGTAAGTATTTATCTTTATCATGATCAAGTGTGATAATTACATCAGGCGCCAAATCTAGCTGTCTATATTTAAGACTATTGCTAATCAAGTTTAGCATGATACTGTAAACATACCCTTTTATACCTCTTATATTTTCACTTCCATTTGTTTGAAACGAAACGTGTCCATTCGATTTTTGAATAATCTCATTGAGTGTGAGCTTAATTTTGCTTATCATAACTTCAAGATCAATTTCTTCCCAAG
This sequence comes from uncultured Roseivirgaceae bacterium, assembly GCA_964598395.1. GTDB lineage: Bacteria > Bacteroidota > Bacteroidia > Cytophagales > Cyclobacteriaceae > CAXBDP01. The sequence goes on along the minus strand of CAZRBW010000046.1, from coordinate 17,461 downwards.
CCGCATTCAAGGTATCCTTTATGCGAATAGTTTGAGACAGATCCAGTATTATTTCATCCAATCTATGTGCTGAAGTTTTCAAGTGGTTGATCACTTGACTGTTCAATGGGTTTTGTGGATTTTCAAAATCGAAAAGCTCTACCAAACCTTCAATTTGAGCTACTGGTGTGCGCAAGTTATGAGAAACGATAAAGGCAAATTGTTCCAAATTTTGATTCTGCGTTACCAACTGATCTAGGATTCGTAACTTCTCCTCTTGAGCCAAATATTCCAAGGTCACATCTCTAGCTATGGCTAGAGTTGCGCGGTCTCCATTATAATCAATTTCAACTGAAATGCCCTGAACATACACAGCCCTGCCATCCTTTCGTTGATGTTTCCAAACACCCACATCCTTTTTTATTTCTTTGGTGAGCGAAATAGCTTTTTTTATTTTTTCAATTTCATCTGCAGGCCTAATGTCCAAAATCGTCTTGTTCAAAAACTCTTGCCTTGTGTATTGATAAGTTTCGCAAGCGGTATCATTCACTTCTAGTATTTTGAAAGTTTCCTTGTCATAAACCCACACAGGGTTTGGGATATTTTCGAAAAGCACTTTATAAGTCTCTCGGCTTTTAAGCAGATTTTTGGAGAGAATGTAAACTAAAACAAAAAGCAATAAGCCAGATATAGTTACATAGGCAAAGCCTTTGTAGGTTTGGTAGTATTTATAAAGATCTTCACCTTTAGGGCCAATTTTATCTGTAAAATATATCCAAGCAAAGCCTATTGGAAGGTAGAGTATTAAAACCCACAAAGCATTTCGAAATGCGCTTTTATTTTTTAAAAATGGTGATCGCATAAAAAGTAGAGGACAGAAAGCATCAATATAATATATAAAATGAGTTTTTGATCTTAGTTCTATTCGAATTATATAAAAGGGTTTAATTTTGACTTATGGCAAATGAAAAATGCATGGATTGGCAGAATTTATTGAAGCCAATCCGATTCAAAGCTGGCAGTCCGATGGATGCGGCATCGGCTGAATTGAGAAGTGATTTTGAGCGAGATTATGATCGGATTATATTCTCAGGGCCATTTCGTAGGCTACAAGACAAAACACAAGTATTCCCATTGCCAGAGGAGGGCTTTGTACATAATAGACTTACACATAGTTTGGAAGTAGCCAGTGTGGCCCGCTCATTGGGCAGAAATGTAGGCAAAGAATTATCTTCCCGCCATTCTGATTTAAATATAAATGCAACCGATGTTGGAGCAATAACTTCTGCAGCGGCACTTTGTCATGACATTGGAAATCCACCATTTGGCCACGCAGGTGAAGAAGCTATTTCTGATTTTTTTAAACACGATACAGCTGCTCAAGAATTCAGAGGTTATATGAACGATGCGGAATGGACGGACTTGACCAAATTCGAAGGAAATGCCCAAGGATTTAGATTGCTGATGCGGGAGGAAGGGCAAGGCCTTCGCTTAACAATACCGACATTGGCTGCATTTTCCAAATACCCAAAACCATCAAACATACAAGGAATAAAAGGCCGCAAAAGCCAAAAGAAATACGGCTTCTTCCAAACTGAAAAGGAGGCATTTACACAATTGGCTAATTCAATAGGCCTGCTCGAATTAGAAGGATCATGGGTGCGCCATCCTCTCACATTTTTGGTGGAGGCAGCAGATGATATTTGCTATTATCTAATGGACTTGGAAGATGGTTTCAACATGGGTTTAATCAGCTATGAAATGACGCGAGATTTGATGGCTGCATTGCTCAAGGAAGATTATCGTCCAGCCAAATTGGATCAATACCCCGGTTCAAAAGAGCGGATTGGCGTATTGCGAGCGTTGGCCATTGGTAAATTAATAGAAGAATGCTCCAGTAAATTTCTTGAGGTAGAAAATGAATTACTTGAAGGTACTTTCGATCAATCATTGACGGAAGTAATCCCTTCGGCTGATGTATTGAAAAAAATTAGCAAATTATCCGTAGAGGAAATCTACCGATCCAAACCTGTACTTGGGCGGGAGGCTTCGGGGTTCGAAGTGCTTTCTGGACTGATTAGCAGATTTTCTAGAGCGGTATTCCACAAACATTTTGCACCCGATAGATTGCATGCGCAAGATAAAGTCATATTCCGCTTGCTCCCTGAAAATGCCAAATGGCAATTGGAACAAGAAAATGTAAACCTCTACTCCGCCCTGCGAATTGTGATTGATGTAGTCTCCGGTATGACGGACAAAGAAGCTTTAATTAGATACAGAACCATTTTTGGAATTCCTTTGAGGTAATTATCCTATCATGGATTGAAGAGGAATTGGTCTGAATTAATCCAACACCAGCAATAGTCCTTCATCAAATTGCGAATTTTTACCGCTTCTTTCCTGTGGATTTCAGATATTTGCCACTTGTTTGATAAATAAAGGATAGGTAATGATATACAGGGAGTATAAAAACCCGAATTACGCGGAGATAGCAGCTGATATACTTAAATTCTGGAAAGAAAATCAAGTTTTCGAAAAGTCCATTTCCAATCGCGAAGGAGCTGAAACTTTCACGTTTTATGAAGGCCCACCCTCTGCCAATGGCACGCCGGGTATTCACCACGTGATGGCGCGTACTGTCAAAGATATTTTCTGTAGATACAAAACCCTTCAAGGTTTTCAGGTAAAGAGAAAAGGTGGTTGGGATACGCATGGATTGCCTGTGGAGCTGCAAGTAGAAAAAGAGCTTGGCATTACCAAAGAAGATATTGGCAAAAAGATAAGTGTAGAGGAATATAATAAGCGTTGCCGTGAAACCGTAATGCGTTTCAAAAACGAATGGGATGACCTAACCGAAAAGATGGGCTATTGGGTAGATCTTGATAATCCTTATATCACTTTCGAATCGAATTATATTGAGACGCTGTGGCACTTGTTGCAAAAGCTTTACAATAAAGGGCTTCTGTACAAAGGCTATACTATACAGCCATATTCTCCTGCTGCAGGTACGGGTCTTAGTTCTCACGAACTAAACCAACCTGGCACCTATCAAAATGTAAAGGACACATCCATTACAGCTCAATTCAAATTGAATGGCCCAAACAACCACCCGCTTTTTCAAGAGCTTTGTGGCAACGGCCAAAACACCCAATTGCTAGCATGGACCACTACTCCGTGGACTTTGCCTGCGAATACAGCTTGCGCCGTTGGTAAAAACATCATCTATTCATTAATCAACACTTTCAATCCATATACTTACGAGCCGGTAAGGGTGATTTTGGCACAAGACAGAATCGCTGCCTACTTCAGCTCAAAAGGAAAAGATGGTGATTTGCAAGCTTACAAAGCTGGCGACAAGGTGATCCCTTGGGTGGAATTGACTACTTACAAAGGCAGTGAATTAGCTGGCTTGAGCTACGATCAATTATTTCCAATTATCGAAGCAAAGGGCAAGGCTTTCCAAGTGGTAGTAGGCGACTTTGTAACTACCGAAGATGGTAGTGGAATCGTGCACACTTCGCCTACTTTCGGTGCGGACGATTACCGTGTAGCCCTCGAAAACGATATCGTGCCGCTATTGGTAACCGACGACGAAGGCAAAGAAGGCCCAGTCGTAGATCGCCAAGGGAAATTCGTAAAGGAAATCGGTGCTTGGATTGCTGCTAAAGTAAAAGAACATGGAATTACCACCCATAGAGAATTGGGTGAGGACGATTTCTATGTAAAAAATTATACCGCCGAGGATGAAACGCATCCAGATTACAAATCTACTGATGTGATATTGTCCATCATCCTCAAGATTGAAAATGCGGCCTTCAAAGTAGAGAAGTACGAGCACAGCTACCCACATTGCTGGCGCACGGATAAGCCGATTTTGTATTACCCACTTTCGAGCTGGTTTATCAAAACCACTGCGTATAAAGAACGAATGGTGGAGCTAAACAAAACCATCAATTGGAAGCCAGAATCAACGGGAATTGGCCGATTTGGGAATTGGCTGGAAAATCTGGTGGATTGGAATTTGAGCAGAAGTAGATATTGGGGCACGCCATTGCCGATTTGGAGAACAGAAGATGGCAAAGAGGAGAAATGCATTGGCTCTATCGACGAGCTAAAGCGGGAGGTTGAAAAGGCCATTGCTGCTGGAATTACTGACAAAGGCATCACAACCATTGATGGCGAAATAGATCTTCACAGACCTTATGTGGATGATATAATCCTACTAAGTGATTCTGGACAAGCCATGTATCGCGAGAAGGATTTGATTGATGTATGGTTCGACAGCGGTGCCATGCCTTATGCACAATGGCATTATCCATTCGAAAATAAGGATGTATTTGAAGCGAATTTTCCTGCCGATTATATTGCCGAAGGAGTGGATCAAACTCGTGGCTGGTTTTTCACTTTGCATGCATTGGCCGTAATGCTTTTCGATAGCGTTGCCTTCAAAAATGTAATTGCCAATGGCCTAGTACTCGATAAGGATGGCAACAAAATGAGTAAGCGATTGGGCAATGCCATCAATCCATTTACCACGCTAGATACTTATGGCCCTGATGCTACTCGCTGGTATATGCTCAGCAATGCTAACCCTTGGGACAACCTCAAATTCAATCTGGAAGGCGTAGCAGAAGTGCAACGTAGATTCTTCGGTACGCTTACCAATACTTATGCATTCTTTGCGCTATATGCGAATTTGGACCATTTCAAATTCGACGCGAATAAACAAGTTGCCATAAAAAATCGCCCTGAGCTGGATCAGTGGATTATGTCTAAGCTGCAAAGCTTGATTTTGGAAGTGGAGGCAGCGATGGACAATTACGATGCAACTCGTGCCACCCGCGCTATTATGAACTTCACTACAGATCAACTTTCCAATTGGTATGTGCGCTTGGCACGTAAGCGTTTCTGGCGAGGAGATATGACAGCCGATAAGCAAGCTGCATACGAGACATTGTATGAATGCTTGCAAAAGCTTGCCAGTCTTATGGCTTCATTTGCTCCTTTCTATGCAGAGTGGCTACATCAAAATCTAGCAGCCGACGAGCAAGTAGGTTCATTGCATTTGGGTACTTGGCCTACTGCTAAGCAGGAATGGATCAACCAAGATTTGGAGCAAAGTATGCAATTGGCGCAGGATGTTTCATCTCTAGTTCATTCACTTCGCAAAAAGGAAAAAGTGAAAGTTCGCCAGCCATTGCAGCGAATCTTAATTCCTGTATTGTCTTCCAAAACCAAAGATCAATTGGAACATGTGGAAGCTTTGATCAAAGCGGAAGTCAATATCAAGGAGATCGAATATATTGATGATACTTCGGGCATATTGGTGAAAAGTGTAAAACCTAATTTCCCGAAATTAGGAAAGCAATTTGGTCCGCAAATGAAAGCTGTAGCTGCTGTAATTACTACTTGGGGCAAAGCTGAAATAAGCGAGATTGAGAAAAATGGTATGATCAGCATTTCACTCGATGGCGAAACTGTGCAACTGGAATTGGAAGATGTGATAATTTCTTCTCAAGACATTCCAGGTTGGTCTGTAGCTTCAGAAGCAGGACTTACTGTAGCATTGGATGTAAACATTAGCGATGAATTGAAGCAAGAGGGAATCGCTAGAGATTTGGTGAATCGAATCCAAAATATGCGAAAGGACATGGGTTTGGAGGTACAAGACAAAATCAATATCCGCCTCGAAGCTGGAAATGATTTGGTTGATAGATCTGTCAAGAGTTTCTCTGATTACATCTGCACCGAAACACAAGCACTATCATTTGAAATTGAAAATGATGTGGCGGATGGCACAGTATTGGAGATGGATGAGTTTGAAATAAAGCTCTCAATTAAAATACAATAAATGGAAGATAGACAAGAGGAAATAAGGGAGGATTCCAGAAAATGGAGACCTTATTTCCTCTTTGTTTTAATGATTATTCTACTAGATCAATCCACCAAGTTTTGGGTACATTTCAATATGGATTTAGGGCTGCCAGGCCAGATAATCCTTATTGACGATTGGTTTAAAATCTATTATGCCACAAATTCAGGAATGGCATTCGGCTGGAATTGGGATTTTCCGTATGGAAAGCTTGCTTTGAGTTTACTTCGATTAATGATCTGCATTGGTTTATTAGCCTATTTGGTTTATGGCCATAAGCGGGACTACAAACTGCCATTAAGCTTGGTAGCAGGAGGAGCCATTGCCAACTTGATAGATAATATCTTCTATGGAGTGTGGTTTGGCAATGCTGTAATAGATAGTAGCACTCCTTGGTTTCATGGCAAAGTTATTGACATGCTGTACCTCGATCTATACGATGGCTATTTTGCAGCGTGGGTGCCAATTATTGGAGGAAATCCAGTTACTTTTTGGCCAGTATTCAATTTTGCAGATATTTTCATCTTTCTGGGTATAGGCTTATTGGTTAGGGTATTTTTGAAAAACTAGGAGATGTGTCACTGTTTTTTCAACTGATAAATCTTCCATCTATTCAAAGCAAAAACCGCTTGTCATTAGAACAAAACTAAAAACGCAATTTTTGCTAATTTTATTAATAAATCAATTTCAAATATTCTAAATATCAAAATTATGTGGAAGGCAAATGGTAGGAGGATATCCCTCTTAGCTGTAGGTTTCGTATGTTTTGGCTTCATTGCGGGTGCTCAACAACTCAATTTGAATCAAGCAATTCCTACAGATCCTAATGTGAAGATTGGGAAACTTGAAAATGGACTTACCTATTATGTAAGGGAAAATAAGCAACCTGAGGCTAAAATGGAGCTTCGTTTAGTAGTAAAAGCAGGGTCTATTTTGGAGAATGATGATCAAAGAGGACTTGCTCACTTTATGGAGCATATGGGTTTCAATGGCTCTACTAATTTCTCTGAGAATGAACTGATTTCATTTCTGCAATCTATGGGTGTGCAGTTTGGTGCAGATTTGAATGCTTACACGAGCTTCGACGAAACAGTATATATTCTGCCGATTCCTTTGAACAGTCCTGAAAATCTTGAAAAAGGGATGCTCGTATTGGCTGACTGGGCATTTGGGGCATTGCTGAATGATAAAGATATAGATGATGAAAGAGGTGTAGTTATAGAAGAATGGCGAACAGGTCGAGGCGCTTCCCAGCGTATGTCCGACCGTTATTTTAGTAAGCTTTTCTATAATTCAAGATATGCTGAACGGCTTCCAATTGGTAAAGTAGATATTCTTAGAAATTTTGAATACGATGTATTAAGAAGTTTCTATAAAGATTGGTACCGTCCAGATTTGATGTCAGTAGTAGCGGTAGGCGATTTGGATGCTGCTGAAATGGAAGCACTTATCAAAAAGTATTTCGGCAGTCAGCAAAATCCTGCTAATAGCAGAGAAAGAGAATACTTTGATGTGCCAGGCCACAAAGAAACAATTGTCGCCATAGAAACTGATCCTGAGCAAGGTTCCACTCAGGTAGAGATGTATATTAAGCATCCTAAAATTGAGACTAAAACATTAGGTGATTTGAGAAAATCAATCATTCGTAGTGCATATACAGGTATGCTCAACCTGCGTTTGAATGAGCTTCGTCAGCAAGCCGAACCTCCATTTATTGGCGGAGGTGTTGGCGTGCAGGATTTCGTTGCTACCGCTACATTTTTCACCATGAGTGCTGCCGTGCCTCAAGATGGAATCATCAAAGGCTTCGAAGCGATATTACGAGAAAATGAAAGAGTAGCTCGTCATGGTTTCACCGAAGGTGAATTGGAACGCTACAAAAAGCAATATTTGGCTGGCCAAGAAAGATCTTACAATGATAGAGACAAGACGGAATCAGGAGTATTTACTAGTCGCTATGTAGCAAACTTCCTAAGCAACTCTCCGATCCCTTCTACAGAATTCAGGTATGAATTTGCTCAGCAGGTTTTGCCAACCATCACTGTTGCAGAAGTCAATAGCATGGTGAAGGAGCTTTTCCTTGACGAAAATCGAGTGATCATCGTGATCGGGCCTGAAGGAGAAGGACTTGTATATCCAACAGAACAGGAATTATTGGCCGTACTTGCAAATGTAGAGAAAGAGGAGTTAACACCTTATGAAGATACAATGGGTGGTGCAGAGCTAATATCTGCTTTACCTCCCGCTGGTTCGGTAGTAGCGCAAACAGAAAATACTGCCTTGGGTATAGTAGATTTAGAGCTTAGTAATGGCGTAAAAGTTACTTTAAAGCCAACAGAATTCAAGAATGACGAAATTGTAATGAGCGCTTCAGCAAAAGGAGGTCAATCTCTTTATTCCGAAGCAGATCATTTTAATGCAACTTTTGCAAGTTCAATCGTAGCAAATAGTGGCGTTGGAGAGTTCAGTTCTACGGATTTACAAAAATTATTAGCTGGCAAAAATGCCCGTGTATCTCCAAGTATTGGAATGTATTCTCAGAGTATTAGTGGCAATACTACACCGAAAGATTTGGAGACAATGCTGCAATTGACGCATCTGTACTTTACTCAGCCATTTAGAAATGAGGACTTTTTCAAATCGTTCCAAACTTCCCAAAAGGCACAGTTGGCAATGATTATGGCAAATCCTGATATTCAATTCCAGATAGCTATTAGCAAATTGCTTACACAGAATAATCCCCGGGGAGCTGCTTTGCCTTCACCAGCAGATATTGACGCATTATCCTTAGACAGAATGTTGGAAATTTACAAAGAGAGATTTGCAGATGCTTCTGGCTTCCATTTCACTTTTGTTGGTAATTTCGACGTGGAGGCAATGAAGCCTTTGCTAGCTCAATACTTAGGCTCTTTGCCAGCTAGCAATAAGAATGAAAACTACAAGGATTTGGGCTTGGTGCCACCATCTGGAAATGTAGAAGAAGTGATACGAGTAGGCCAAGATGATAAAGCAACGGTAGTAATGATATTCTCCGATGAATCAGAATATAGTTTAGAAAATGCTGAAATCATCAACCAAATGGGTGAGCTTTTGACCATCAAATTGATTGAAACATTGCGGGAGGAAATTGGTGGTGTTTATGGTGCAAATGCTGGAGGCAGCTCAGGCAAAACTCCAAGCGAACGTTACCAGTTTATAGTGCAGTTCCCATGTGCACCTGAAAACGTGGAGAAACTAACTGATGCTACTTGGCGAGAAATTGAAAAGCTGAAAACTGAAGGCCCTTCTGCGGAAGATTTGGCTAAAGTACAAGAAACCAAAAAGCGTCAGTTGACCGAAAACAAGGAGCGTAATGCCTTTTGGTTAGGCAGATTGAGTAGTTACCAATCTGACGGAATCGACAGAGAACAAATACTAAGTTCTGAAGCAAGAATTGAATCTGTAACTACAGAGGCTATCAAAGCAGCAGCAAATAAATATTTGACGAAAGATCAATATATCAGAGTATTAAAATTGCCTCAAGAGTAATTTTGAATTTCAATGACAAATAAATGTGGAGCACCTAAATTTGGGTGCTCCTATTTGTTTATAGACAAATCAAAATAATGCTTTACTTGCATACAAAAGGATAATATTTTTTTAGATGCCTTCAACTTCTCGAGACTATTAATCGTTGATGAATCATTCATTTGGCCAATTAATATAGGAAATACAAATGCCAAAATTACTAATAAGCTGTGTGCTCATCCTTTTGATAAGTATTACAATGGTGAATGCGCAAGGTTTTATGGGCATCAAGCCGTTGAACGACACTATTCCCGATGAGAAGAATGGCTTTTTTTTCCTCCCGCTTTTGTACTACACACCAGACACTCGATTGGCTTATGGAGGCGCAGGAGTTTACTATTTTAAGATTCCAGCCAAATACGATTATCAAAAACCTACGCGTGGATCTTATGTACAATTTTTGGCGGATTACACTCAAAACAAGCAATTGGATGTATGGGGTATTTGGAATATTTTCACCCGAAACGAGGACTTTATTATAAAAGGCGAGGCTAGGTTTAGAAATTTTCCAGATAGATTTTACGGCATTGGTAATGATACTAGACTTGAGGATGAAGAATTTTATGAGTACAACCTGTTTTCAATAAAGGCCTTAGTGCTGAAACAAATACGGCCATCCTTATATGTGGGCTTTGATTATAATTATGAATCTGAATACGGACTAAAAACCGAGGCAGGAGGACAGCTGGAAACGGGTGAGATTACTGGATTCGCTGGTGGTATTGGGTCGGCATTGGGGTTGGTGGCATTATTCGATTCTCGCGACAATATTTTAAGCCCTTATAAGGGTCGATTTGCTGAAATTTCGTCTTATTTCTATTCCGAATCTTTAGGTGGCACATTCAATTTCACCAATATCAATGCAACATATCAGCAATATTGGCAACTGAAACCAAAGCATATCTTAGCCTCTCAGACGGTAATGCGATTCAATTATGGCGATGTGCCATTTCTCGATATGGCTACTTTGGGTAATGATGACATATTACGAGGCTATCCTCGAAACCGCTTTAGAGATAAACACTTTTGGGCTACCCAAGTGGAATACCGATTTCCACTTTTTTGGCGATTTGGCATGGTCACCTTTGCAGGTGTAGGCGATGTGTATGACAGAGTGAGCGACTTAGAGGTCTCTAAACTGAAATACTCCATTGGCACTGGGTTGCGCTTTGTGGTAAATCCAGCAGAGCGACTAAATATCCGCTTAGACTATGGCTATGGACGTGAAGGCGGCAATATCTATTTCATCGTAACGGAGGCTTTCTAGTCACCATTCGCAAGGTATTCCATCTTTATATTCTGAGAATTTGCCTATTATTGTTGAGCCAAATTTGTTCCAATGATTAGTCTGCAAGATATCCAAGAAGCACATGCGCGGATTGCGCCAATGATTCACAAAACACCCGTACTGACAAGTGAAAGCCTCAATAAGATTGCGGGTTGTGAAGTGTTTTTCAAATGCGAAAATTTCCAGAAAGTAGGTGCATTCAAAATGCGTGGTGCGGCCAATGCTGTTTCTCTCCTCAGCGATGGGGAAGCTAGTAAGGGCGTTGCTACGCATTCTTCTGGTAATCATGCTGCAGCATTGGCCAAAGCTGCTCAGAGCAGGGGCATCAAGGCGTATATTGTAATGCCTCGCACAGCACCCGCCATCAAGAAAAAAGCTGTAGCTGGCTATGGTGCTGAAATTGTGGAATGTGAGCCCACCTTGCAAGCTAGAGAAAGTACCTTAGCAGATATTGTAGCCAAAACAGGAGCCACCTTTGTACCACCATATAACGATTATGCAGTAATAGCTGGACAGGCTACATGCGCTCTTGAATTGCTACAACAAGCACCCAATTTAGATATTGTAATGGCGCCTGTTGGCGGCGGAGGCTTGTTGTCTGGCACTGCGTTGAGCGTACATTATATCAGTCCGCATACAAGCGTAATCGCTGGCGAACCAGCTGGAGCAGATGATGCTTTTCGCTCTTTAGAAGCAGGAAAAATCATTCCTATGGAAAATCCGAAAACCATCGCCGATGGCCTAATGACTTCACTGGGAGATAAAACTTTTCCAATCATTCAAAAATATGTAGAGCGGATTATCAGAGTAGAAGATGCTGAAATAATTGCTGCAATGCGGATGATTTGGGAAAGAATGAAGATAATCATTGAGCCTTCATGTGCTGTTCCTTTTGCAGCTGTCTTGAAAGAACCTTCCACTTTCAAAAACAAGCGGGTGGGAATTATTCTCACAGGAGGCAATGTCGATCTGGAGAAATTGCCATTTGGGTTGAGTTAGGGATATCTGGGCATGTTCAATACCATTCCAAAAATGGGATCTCCTAAATAAAATTATTGCTACTCGGATTATTTTACCTATTATTTATAAAGCTGTTAAACCTATCAATAGCTTGGCTACTGTTGAATAAGGCAGAATGACCAAAATTGGGTACGTCAAAGAATTGAGTTTCTTGACAATCATCGCAATTTATCATTGCATCTTTGAATACAGGCCATGAATACATTTGTATGTTGCTGTCCATTAATCCCTGCACAAAAAGAATATCAGCCTTGTGGCCTGTAGTGAAATTCAGTAGAGACCGTTGAAAGTATCCATCTGGGTTTGCCGCCGTACTGCCATAATTTTCATTCAGTAGATTACAGTGAATGCCCTTAGGTATTGTCCCATTCTCCTCTAGCTGACAGCGGTAAACTAAATTTAGAGGGCCGGGTGCATTGGCAATTACGCCATTAGTTTGGTGCATTGTGTTTAGGCGAGTAACTAAATATCCTCCCTGAGAATGGCCTGCAAGAAATATTTTCTTCACTTTAATGCCCAGCTCATCATCTGCCTTGTTTTTGACCCAAAGAAAAGCTGCCTCAGACTGGGCAATATTATCACCAAGCAATAAATTTTCTTCTGGATACGCTACACTCACAATCATCATATCACTTCTCTTCAATATGCCATTAAAAACCGTGAGAACATTTTCTGCCGCCTCCATTATCTTATCATCAAAAACTACAGTTCCGTGATACACGATCAACACATCCATTTCTGCTACTGCAGGTTTGTCAATAATCACATCTACGCTCACATTATTAAAGGTGATGTTTCTTGTAAATTTTTCTGCTTTGGGCTGAAATTCATCCTCCTGCTTGCAAGAGCAAATCAGCAATAACAAGGAAAGAAAATAGATGGATAAGATTTTATACATTTTTGACTTTTAATATGGCTTAGATGCATACTTGCCTGTGAAGTTTACTTGGTGAAGTAAGTCTTCTAAAAAAAGGTAAGCATTTGAAACAAATACTCAGTTTCAATTGGGTCATACTAGCTGAGACTTGACAATAGATGGTAAGGTTGATGGCAGGGGAAACTAATTCCCTATTCGTATTTTCTTCATCATACGGAAGGAATTTGAAATCACTGAAACTATATAAACCCCAGTAGATAAGTTTGGAAAATCACTATCCAATTGTAATTCAATCCCTTTAGCTGTGGCAGTTGATTGCCATACTTGCGCGCCTTTAGTATCAATTATTCGGAAGTTAAGTTGTTCTGAGGTATCCCAATCTCCTTGCAACCAAATCATTGGCTTTTCTCCTGAAGCTAAGGGCGTGGTGGCAATATTAAAACTTCTCATCGAAGATGGTAAGTTCACCCGTACCAAGTCGGAATATGAAAACTTCCCATCAAAATCTGTCTGCTTAAGTCGATAATAGGCAACTCCGTTTAATGGAGTAAAATCTGTGTGTGTATACGCTAAAGTGCCTACATGTGTGCCAGCACCTTCTACTCTGGCAATTTCATGAAAGCGTAGCCCATCTTTAGATCTCTCTATAGTGAAATAGTCATTATCTTTTTCTGATGCAGTAGCCCAGCTTAATTCCACCTGAGCTAGATCTTTTTTAGGCTCGGCTCGGAAGTAAATGAGTTCGATAGGAAGCACACTTAAAATCTGGATATCCTGTCCAAACCCAGTTTTGGGCTGTAGTACATTTGCATTAAGTGCAGTAATTTCAACCTCACAGCCCGGGCAATTTGCAGTGCCTTCTACGGTAATAGATAACATAAGAGGTACGGTTTTTTGAATGGCCTCAATGGTAAATATACCAGTGTTTGAATCGTAGCTTGCACCAGGCCCAGCAGAAGCTCCTGTGATTGTATGAGAAACGTATTCCAAGCCAGCATGTAAATCTATTTGGTATTCCATGCCTCGAACAGCACGTTGCGAAGAGCTGGGGATTACTTCATTATATTCAAAAGTAAAATCCAAAACAGCCTGTTCACCCACTTCAATTTCTGCATCTGAAACCGAAAATAAATCTGTAACGGTAACATTGGGCGATAGCTCAGGCCAAGAAGTATTGGTGGGTAGGGTGCCACCAAAATTGTCAAATCTGATTCTAGTTACTCCTGCAGGATTTGTGCTCGATCTTCTTGCTCCTAATCTGAAATAGTACCACCCTTGAGCAGTTATATTTGTGATATTGAAGCTGTGGTTTTGAAAATTAGTGTTATTAGCTACAAGCGTCCAACCAAGATTTTGTATTAGATTGTCATTAACATTAAAAATCTCTACAATGAACTCAGGCCTTGCGTTATTATTTTGAAATGTTGATCTTGTTTGAAAACTTAAAGTGAGAGAGCTTGGTGTCTCAACATAAAAATATCCTGAATTGATATACCTAATTTCTTGGCTACCAGTTAAGCTATCACTTCTTATAACTAGGTTCCCGGCCCCATCATTGAAGATATTGTAGTTTGCAGTATTAAAGTCCCAACCATTCAAATACAAAGTATCATTGGTGTAATTAGCGAAACCAGTAGAGAATGTTTGCCCAAAAGCAGAAAGCCCTCCTAAAAAAAAGAGGGCAACCAAGAGGGCAAAAAATGATACGTAGTAAACTACGCGCCGTCTAATCGTGTACAAAATTAGAACTAAAATTCATGAACAGCTAAAATGCATCTTCAAACATAGTAAAAAATGACATATGATTTCAAAAATGGTTATTTTTTTTAAAACCTATTATTCTTAAAAAGTAATACAATATTTTATATCATATAAGATGAAAAATAGTGCTCGAAAAAGTCCTTTGGTGTATTTTTATTCATAACACAACAGCCAAACTCATGAAAATTTTTTGTTCGAGCCAGTAGATACAAATAGCGAGAGCATAGGGTGAGAGAAAAACACGAATGTTGGGTAAGTGAATTATAACATTAGGATTTTTTACCGACCTAATTATTCAAAAAAAAACTAATTTATAACAACCCCTTTCCGCGATGAACGTCTTAATAAAGGGACTATATTAGTTTTACTATTGAGACTTCGATATTCCCTCCCGCTATATTATTTATCTATACAATAGAATGTATAAAACCTTAAAAATTTACTATGAGCATTAGATCAAGAATAGAAAAGTTAGCAGCAGAAAAAAGTACACCTTGTGTTACAATTTCTTTAAACACCCACCGAACACATCCTGATAGCGCACAAGATGCTATTCAATTGAAAAACCTGCTAAAAGAAGCCGAAACAAGGATTATTAATGAATTTGACAAGAGTACAGTCAAGCCATTATTAGATCGTCTTGCGACTATTGAATCAGAAATAAATGTGAATTATAATTTAGACAGTTTACATATTTTTTTGTCGAACGAAACAAAGGAAATTATCAAATCGGATTGGGCGGTGCAGAATGATGGTGTACATATTGGCAGCACCTTTAACATTCGCTATTTAATTAAATCATATAATAGGACCGAAGAGTATTACATCCTTTTACTTTCTCAAAGCGGTGTGAGTCTGTACAATACTGTCAACAATACGATAATTGATGAAGTAACGAACGAAGACTTTCCTTTTGCTGAAAACATGCATTATAATGCCAACACAAAAAGGAATAGTGACTCAAAGTACCTCGATGACTTGGTGCGAGAATTTTTGAATAAGGTGGACAAGGCCGTTGTAAAAATGAATAATCTCACAGGATTGGATTGTGTAGTGGTAAGTACCGAGGACAATTACAGTAGATTATTGCAAGTTGCAGACAAGCCTTCAATATATCTTGGTTATTCCAGTATCGATTACAATAATATAGCTACACATACCATCTCTAAGCAGGGTTGGGAGTTGCTAAGTGTATTGCAAAGCAGCAGGCGAACCAAAGCCATATCTGATGTGAAGGAAGCTGTGGCAAATGGCTCAGTCATCACAGATTTACAAGAGATTTATCAAGCAGCTATTGACGGACGTGGAGATCTACTGATAGTCCATCAAGATTTTTCTCAGCCTGTGCTAATGACAAGTGATCGTACGTTTGATTTGGCAGAAGAAAGAACCCATGCTGATGTAATTGATGATATTACTAGTACTATTGCCTGGGAGGTATTCTCTAAAAAGGGAAGAGTGATTTTTACTTCCCAAGAGGAAATAAAAGACCTGGGCAACATTGTATTGAAAACAAGATATTAACCCTGCCAACTACTAGAAAAAGCGGGAGGTAAATTCATAGAAAAAGGAGCTTATTTGGCTCCTTTTTATCTTTTTGGATTATATTAAAGATAAAATGAAACAGGCCATCTATTAGTGATTTGTATGGCTCGGTGTTTTCCGAAATTGCTTCAAAAAGAAGTTCATAACTTTTATACTAAGTTCACAATATTCCTTTTAAAGTCTATTTATTGCCTTATTTCAATATGTAAATCCAAGTTATACAAGCTGTCTATAAGTTTTATACTTTCGTTCCAATTTGTATTCCTGCTTTGTAATTGGTGAAAATTGTAAATACGCTCGTCAAGTATAAAAGACAGAAAATCTAAGTTCTACGCGAATAAATCATGCTGTTTTCAATTTTTAAATCAACCCTTAATTAAGGGTTTCAGAACCCATAATTCCACTTCTTCTTTGCCTCGCCAATGTTGGTTTCTCTTAGTTTTTTCGGATGCATATTTGACTGATTTTCTATGGCATTTTTCCAAAATAAAACGTTCACCCGAAAGCAGTTCTTTTTCGATTGGATGTTCTGTTGTTACCTGTGTGATTTGGGCTACATTGGAAAAAAGGATTACAATTTTACCATCTGGAAGTAAGCGTTTGTGTGCTGCTTCAAAAAATTCGGGAAAGAGTTGTTCGTTGTAATATATTGCTTCATCTAGGTTGTTCAATTCTTGCATCGCAGGTAACCAAGGTGGATTAAAAACAATCAATTCAGTTGGTTTCTCCCACTTGCCAAATAAATGCCCAAGATCAATTTCTATTTTTCTGGCTAATTTGGTTCCTTCCATGGATTCGGATAAGCCAATAATGGCATTGGGATTGATATCTGTTCCAAACACTTTTTGAAAACCGTGTTGCACCATCAGCAAGGAAAGTACGCCACTTCCAATCCCAATATCAATGGCGGTTTTTTTTGCTCCTTCGTACCGTTTCAACCAATTGTCAAATAGAATTAAATGCTCAAATCGAGTAGGGAAATAAACGCCGTAATAAGGGTGGATTTTATTGCGTAAAACAGGGATATGAATTCCCTTTTCATACCATTGCCACGCACTGTTCAACCCTTGAATTTGAGGAAGCGGTAAGTAAAAATCGTTCAATTCAGGATATAATTTTTCTAACCACCCAATCACTGGTGCTTTTCTTACCATGAGTTTATGTTCTTTCACATGGATTAAAATGAGATTGGATAATTTTCTGAATTCCGCACGAAAGGCTCGTTGTTCGAGAAAAGACTCATTCGGCAGGGTTTTTTTGAGATATGTAGTCAGCTCTCGAAGGAGATGCAAACCATTGCTGTAGAATTCTTCAACCAAAATTTTCTTACCAGCCAGCAATGCCTGAATCGTTTCAGGAATATCGGATTCTCGTGTAAAAGATCCTATTTCAATTTCTGCTATAACTGGTTCTGGCCTATTTACTTGTAAGAGTTGTTGCACATTTTCGAGAGTTAGAAGAATTTAATATTGAAAGAGGATTGGCGTAATGAAACAACCTTGCGTCGGCTTGAATATCGAAAAGAAGTCTGTGCTTTCTCATTCGTTGGCAA
>CAZRBW010000045.1:12708-25741 GCA_964598395.1 uncultured Roseivirgaceae bacterium | reverse complement strand
AAATCTGCGCCATCCGCGGGCAAACTTTTTTTCTCCCGCAGATTACGCGGATATACGCAGAAAGATAACATCTTGAATTCACTATATAGAATCAAATTCTTTGCGTCCTAGCGCCTTGGCGAGAGAAAAATGGATTTGTAAGATAAAAACCTAAAGACCATTAAATAACTAAAGTCTAATTCCCTCCAACTTCTCTAGCCAATTCTTCAAAAACCACCTCATGTCTTTCAGCCACTTTGTCCCAAGTAAAATGCTCCATCACCCGATTATAGGAGTTTTCTCCCATTTGCATCTTTCTTTCCTCTGACAAATTTTTAAAAGCAACTAATGCATCCGCAACTAATTGGGCATTACGGGCTTCAATCAAATATCCATTGCTGCTATCGACCAATTCTGCCGTAGCACCCACATCCGAAACGATAATGGGTTTAGCAAACGACATTGCTTCCAACACTACAGTAGGCATGCCTTCAAACCAAGTTGGGAGCAAAAATATATCACAATCTGCATATGCTTGGTTCAGTTCTTCATCTGAAAGAAAGCCGTGACAAATCACATTTGGCCAAGGATTGCCAGTGGAATATTGCTCAAATAATGGCCCTTTACCCACAAGATGAAATTCAAAATCGGCTATGACAGATTCTTGATTTAAAAGCTCTACAGCCTCAAATAAAGTCCCAATCCCTTTATTGTAGGCAAAGCGACTCACAAAGAGGACTTGAATTTTCGAATTTAGTTTGTTTGAAGCTTTTTGTTTAGGCATCACACCATTTGGCAATACCACCACAGACTCACTTTTTTTGATATTCTTTTTAAGAATACGACTCAATTTTCCACCAAGTGACACTACAAACCTGCTTCTGTCAAATAGATATTTGAAAACCTCCCGAAAAACAAAGCCAGTAATATTTTCTTTAAAACCCTCTACTTGGAAGGACTCAAGTCCATGTGGATTTAAAATTAATCGATGACTAAACTTTCGGATATTATACCAAACAGACAATCCTTGGGAATATATAATAGCTTGATTGTCAATTTTATCGATCTCTTTTGCTACTCTTTTGGAGTATTCATAGCATTGCTTCAGATAGAATTTTTCAGTATCAATTGGCTCAATTTGAATTTCAGTAATCGTATCAAAGCCTTCGAAAACTCTTTCATTATGAGGATGGATTACAAATAATTCCACATTATTTCGTAGAGCTAGAGACTCGGCTAGCAATCGAGAATGCCGTTGCATGCCACCAACCGAATGAGGGAAAATACCATCAGTGCATAGAATAACTTGGAGCTTTCTCTTCATTCATTAAATCTTTGATGCCTTCTGATAGATTTATTTGTGGTTTCCAACCAGTTTTTTCAATTACTTTCGAAATGTCAGCCATTAAATGCATTCTTTCTACTTTGCGAATCCGAGCAGGATTTTGTTCCACAGTGATTTTTTCCTGAAGGGCATTTTCAAATTCTGCCACCACCTCCAAAACTGAATACTCTATTCCACTTCCTATATTATAAGTATCCAATCCAGCGGGAGGATCGAAAACCAATCGACTCACAAATTCTGCCATATCCGAAGTATGTATAAAATCCCTCTTTGGCTCTAGGTTACCCAATTGGATAGTTCTTTTGCCTTCCTTCAATTGCTTTTCAATCTCTGGGATAAGGTGCGGATTCGTCTCATTTGGTCCAAAAGCGTTGAAAAATCTTCCAACCACTGTGGGTACTCCAGTTTTTAGATGAAAGTCTGCACAAAGATATTCCCCAGTAATTTTAGACAAACCATAAATATCTAAAGGATCCTTTTTATCAGTTTCGCTAATTGGATGATCAATTATAGGATAAACTGCAGCCGTTGAAGCAAAAAACAAACAGTCTAGCTTTTTCAACTTAGCCGCTGCTTCTAAAATATTTTTGGTTCCTTGTATATTGGTTTTACTCGATTCGAAAGGGTATTTATTGCAATCAGGAATAAAGTGAATGGCAGCTAGGTGAATAATGATATTAGGCGAAATATCTGAAATTACCTTAAAGATGTTTTCATTGTCTAAAATGTCAAGCTCATAAAATCGATCTTCGTCAATATTAATAAAGCCTTTATTACCATAAGAAAGGTTATCAATTACATAAATTTCATGCTCTTTGTTGAGCTTATTTACTAAGGCTGAGCCTATAAAGCCTGCGCCTCCTGTTACTAAAATTTTTTTCATTTATTTAATACGCATTTAAAGGCATCAAATTACTAAGATCATTTGCCTTGTCATAGTAAAAAGAAAATTTTAGATTAATTAACAATTTTGATTCGAGGTTTCTCAATTCTTTCTAGTAATTTTAGTTTATATTAATAAAGTCTAATCCTGACAACTTTCTTCAATTTTCAATTTTTAGATTGTACCTTCGGCTTGCGTAAATCACATCGTTAATGAAGTATTTTTTTGTAATTATTGTATTATTTGTCATTGAGCTAATCTATTTTAGAATTGCCAAAAAGTACAGAATTATAGATATACCCAATAGTAGAAGTTCCCACAAAGGTGAGATCGTAAGAGGAGGCGGGATCATATTTGCCTTGAGTGCTATTTGTCTCGAGTTCTATTTAGGCTTTCCGCATCCATATTTTATGGCGGGTCTAATTATTGTTTCCTTTATCAGTTTTGTAGATGATATTCATTCCTTACCCAATAGAGTAAGGCTTTTAGTGCATTTTCTTGCCGTTGCTTTGATGTTTCTCGATACCACTATTGTAGAGGCTCCTTGGTGGCTATTGATTATTATGGCTATAGTGGTTACAGGATTTTTGAATGCATTTAATTTCATGGACGGAATTAATGGCATCACAGGTGCTTATGGGCTGATTACCATTATTTCACTCACTGTAATTAATGAGTTTTTTGTGCCATTTATGCCTTCTGAATTAGGCATTTTTGTTTTACTAGGCCTGCTTGTTTTCAATTATTTTAACTTTCGGGTCAAAGCCCAATGCTTTGCAGGGGATGTAGGGAGTATTTCACTTCCCTTTATTATTGCCTTTTTTATACTTAAGCTGTACTTCATTTCTCAAGCACCAATTCTTATTCTGTTATTGGCAGTTTATGGAGTGGATTCAGTTAATACAATTTTAAAAAGAGTGCTAATTGGTGAGAATATTTTCATGCCCCACCGTAGTCATTTGTATCAAATACTTGTACACAAAAAGCAATGGAGTCATCTACAAGTTTCAACCATTTATGGTTTAGTGCAATTAGCAATTAACGTGGTTGTAGTTTCTTTGATGACTGTTGCGTTTGAATTGCAATTAATTATCTCTATTATTGGCTTATTAATATTAACAGCCATTTACTGGGTGTTTGTAAAACGACTCTAAATGAATAATTCTATTGAAAGTAATCTTGCGAAACTTTTTAATTCTAATTCCAACAAGAAAAATGTTGAAATTGTCAAGCCATTTCAGCTTTAACCTAATTTTTTTGTAATTTTATTGATTAACATATAAACCTTTACCTTCAAACCTATGTTCTTCAAGCTTTTAAGTAGTTTGAAAATCCTTCCTAGATGGATCATTGTAATAATTGACATTACATTGATTCTAATTTCCTCATTAATTGCCTATTCACTTCGGTTTAACTTTGATGTAAACGAATTGTATAGAGTTAATTTTTTGTATGGTGTTGCCTTATTTACCCTTGCAGGTGGAATTAGTATTTTAGCTACAAGAAGCTATCAAGGTATTATTCGGTATACCAATATGGAAGACAGTATTCGAATATTTGGTACTTGCACCATTACCACTCTAATTGCTCTTGTATTTCAATTGATTTATTTTGGCTCTTTAAATCTCTTTTTCTTACCAGTTTCTGTATTATTGATATCATACGCGCTCTCTATTATATTTTTAGTGAGCTATAGAGTATTGGTCAAATATCTTTTTACTTATTACACTCAAAATTTTAAGAAGAAATCAAATATCATTCTATTCGGTGCTGGTAATTCTGGCCGAATTACACAACAAATTTTAGAACACGATAAAGGGTCTCGATTCAAAGTAATTGCTTTTCTGGATGATGATCCAAATAAAATTGGTAAGAAGATAAATGGTTTGAAAATCTACTCAGCAAAAAAGAGACTTGAAACCACTTTTGAAGAGTTGAACATCCACGAATTAATCATTTGT
Organism: uncultured Roseivirgaceae bacterium; assembly: GCA_964598395.1. Lineage (GTDB taxonomy): Bacteria > Bacteroidota > Bacteroidia > Cytophagales > Cyclobacteriaceae > CAXBDP01. Next base: position 21,573 of record CAZRBW010000045.1, on the reverse strand, counting down.
GTGCAGAATCTTTCTTTAGAGCGTAAAAATGAAATAGTAAAGAAATCTTTAAAGCGCAAAATCAAAATTAGGACTGTTCCTCCCGCCGATCAATGGGTCGAAGGTACTTTCAGTCTCCGCCAAATAAAGGATTTGAGGGTCGAGGATTTATTAGGTAGAGCGCCAATTTCTTTAAAAGATGCAAATATTGGCCGCGAGCTTAAAGGGAAATCTATATTAGTAACTGGCGCTGCAGGTTCTATTGGATCAGAAATTACAAGGCAAGTCTTAGAATATGACATTCGAAATATTATTATGGTTGATCAAGCAGAAACCTGCTTATTTGACTTGGAGGAGGAGTTAAAACAAAAGTTTAAGTCTTCTTCAGATAAGATGATTTTTGTTTTAGCTGATATCAGAAATCTTGAAAGGATGGAGAAAATATTTCTTCATTATCAGCCAAATATAGTTTTTCATGCTGCTGCTTATAAACATGTGCCAATGGTTGAAGCCCATCCATATGAAGCAATTCAGTGTAATATAAAAGGAACAATGCAGATAGCAGATCTTTCAGCTAAGTTCAAGGTTGAAAAATTTGTGATGATTTCGACAGATAAAGCTGTAAACCCGACCAATGTGATGGGAGCTAGTAAAAGAGTTGCGGAGATTTATGTCCAGTCCTTAAATAATTTTATGCGAAGTTCCCAAAGTGAGCTTAATACTCAATTTATTACGACACGCTTTGGTAATGTATTGGGCTCCAATGGTTCGGTAATTCCAACTTTCCGCAAACAAATCGAAAAAGGCGGGCCACTTACTGTCACCCATAAAGAAGTTACTCGTTATTTTATGACTATTCCCGAAGCTTGTCAGCTCGTGTTAGAGGCTGGTTCAATGGGTAAAGGCGGTGAAATATTTATGTTTGATATGGGTAAGCCGATCAAAATTGTCGATTTAGCTAAGCTTATGATCAAACTTTACGGGTTAACCGAGGAAGATATTAAAATTGAATTTACTGGCTTAAGACCTGGTGAAAAGATAAAAGAAGAATTACTCACTTCTGATGAAAAATCACTGCCTACATATCATAGTAAAATTACTATTGCTCAGGTAACTGAATATGACTACTTAGAAGTTCATCGTAGTATAACTGAGCTTGTTTCTGATCCTAGAGCCGAGGAATTTGAGTTGGTGAGCAAAATAAAATCATTAGTGCCTGAATTCAAATCAAATGTCTCTCGTTTTTCTGCATTAGATAGTAGTAGTTCCAGCGCCATCGCTAATTAATTTCTTCATTCATTTTTAGTTTTCGACACTTTTTCCCTAAGCTATGTTGGCTTACTTCACTCTTTGCTATGTTTTGATCATAGAATTTATACTTCCAATTTTTAATTTTTTCCGAAAATTTGGAATTTTTAATTTCTAATATCCATCGTTTCACAAAACAATCTCTTTAAACAAGAAAAATACCAAAATAATTGACTGGTTAATAAACAATTGGTGGAACGTTCTGTTTCACCATTGTAAATATTTTTAAACAACTAACCTTCAATTATGAAAGCACTATTACTAGCTGATTTGGTGGGCTTGGACAAGATCATCAACGGCGACCCTGTAGCTATTACCTTCTTTATTGGGTACATGGCAATGTTTGCATCGGCAGTTTTCTTTTTCGTAGAAAGAAATTCTGTAAGTGAGAAGTGGAAAATTTCACTTTTAGTATCAGGTTTGATCACGGGTATTGCAGCAGTGCATTACTACTACATGAGAGACTTTTACCTACAAACAGGTACTAGTCCAACTGCCTTCCGTTATGTTGACTGGACACTAACTGTACCTTTGATGTGCGTGGAGTTCTATTTGTTGACAAAGCCTTTCGGTGCTAAGGTAAAAACTCTATGGGGTTTAATACTTGCGTCTGTAGTAATGCTTGTAACAGGATACATTGGCGAAACTTCTGGTATTGACAATAACGTATTCTGGGGTGTAGTTTCTACTGCAGGTTACTTATGGATTGTTTATGAAGTGTTTTTTGGAGCTATTGCAAAACTAGCAAGTGGATCAAACAGTCCAGCTCTTGGTCGTGCAATGTTCCTTTTGAAAATCTTTATTACCTTAGGTTGGTCAATTTATCCTATCGGGTACATGGTACTTCCAGGTAATTTACTTTCTGGAGTTTTCGAAGTAAGCAGCATAGACTTATTTTACAACTTAGCTGATGCAATCAACAAGATTGGATTTGGTTTGGTAATTTATACAGTAGCTATTGCTGAGACTGCAAGAGAAAGAGCGAAAGCATAATTTTAAAGATGTTCTAGTTTAAAAGAGACCTATTATGGGTCTCTTTTTTTATGCCCAATTCATTAGCTAAATTTCTTTCTCAAAAGTATAATAAATGATATGCGGGAGGGTCACCATGCCTAAGAATAAAAAGGCATAAGGAACTAAGTCTATTGTACTAATAAGTTGTCTATTAATTAATAAATAGACTATAGAACCAATAATATATGCACCAAGTGAAAATGGTAATGCCATTTTTATTAATGAGCCTACATTTTTCTTAAGATGTGATTTAATTTCTAGGCTGCTTTCTAGTGCGTGCTGAAATGAAAAATATAAACCAAATGTAAGTAGCAATGGCATCTTGGTTCCTAAGAGCAATAAGGCTATTGTCCACCATAATTGGTGTGTTTTTTTGAATATGACAATGCAACTAGTTAAAATGATCAAAGCGAAGGGAATATATATTGGCGAATTATTGTACCAATTTACTGCACTGCTTCCTACCGAGAGCATTGATAGAATTGAGCCTACAGTTTCCTTATCCGAAAATATAATACTACCCAATAAGGTCAATCCATAAATAACGGCCAGAACTCTTGGCCCAAAGCCTCGTGGATGTCCAAAATCTACCATACCAAAATGATAGGCTGAAATCAGGATAAAAAGTATGATTGACGCAGTGGGAGCTACGAACCAAAATAGTAGAAAGACCATCATTAGTCCAATATACTTTCCAACAAATCTGATTAAGCTCTTATAATCTGTTGCTTTGTCTTTTAGCTGTATATGGTGATCTACTGCTCCATGAGGTATTCCGATCATTACAATTCCCAGCCAGAAAATTAATGGAACATACCAAGTAGCACTTTGTGGAAGTAAAAAATAGGGAATAGATAAAATTATTGCAATGGATCGAATTGGCATTTCATTATTACTTACTTATTTTACTTAACGCTCTCAAGAATGGCTCGAAGGGCAAAGTGGAGAAAATTTTAGCTTCTTTTGCTAAAGAACTTTCTTCATCTAGAAACTCTAATATACTTGAAATAGAATTTTTCTTGAATAATTGAGCCATGATGTTTTCTACTTTATGCGGTTTATTTTTAATAATATGCAAAAGTAACTTGTCATAAAATTCAAATCTTTTCTTAGTTGATTGAAGCGCCTTTTCTTTTATATATAAATCTTCAATTAATAGTAAAATGCTTTTATGTATTCGCTGAAATGCATAACCTGTTGAGGGTTTTATACTACCATTGGCGCCACCAATTTTTATATGTCTTGAATCAAGAGTTGTTTTATTAACTAGAAATCCCATAGGAATTCTTCCTGATTCTGTTCCTTCAATTTCATATTTGACGCCTGGCCATCTATTAGTTATGTATTCTCTAGTTATACTATCATATCGTTCATTTGGCCAAATTTGACTTGAAAACACTGTTGTTTCTATCAAGGCTTCTGAGGAGGAAAATGGTAAGACATACACAAACGCTGGATTTTCATAGTTTGAAGTTAAACTAAAGTCCATAAAAGTAGCCGTGTTTACATCAAATACATTTCTGTCTGTTTTGACAATTAATCCTCTGAAATGTTGCCAAATAAGTGGCTTTTGAAAATCGGATTCTTGTAATCTAGAATCAAGAACCAGAGCTGACGTAAGCGAAAAGTTAAACCCGTTGAGGATTACACCTTCATTTTCATATTTTATTTCTGAAACTTCAACTTGTTCAAACCTCCAAGAAGGCATTGTTGGGAGTAATTCTTCAAAAAACCAGTTATACATATCATCACTAGATACATGCCGATAGGTATAAGGTTTAGCTTCTTGAGTACGTTCGAAGTGCTTGTGTCCAAATTGAAGTTGGGTCCATTCATGGGATACAAAGCAATCCATAACATGTGATCCTTTATGCCAAAAGCACCATGATTTGGAACATCCCTTTATAGGATCAATAAACACTATTTGCTTATTCCTAAATTTGGGAAGTTGATACGCTAATTTTGCAAACTGTAGTGCAGCTGAGCCGAGTCCAATTATAGCTATGTCTGCACTATTTTTCATTAAGATGAAACAGATATTTAGTGCTTTTGTTTTACGAGAAAACCTATATACCTACATGAAATTTCGTTAAGTCCTTTTGCTAAAATTTAGATATGGCTAGTATGCATCCAATCAAAATATCTTGAGCATAAAAAAAGGGAAACAATTTCGTTTCCCTTTTTTTATGTTTTATTGATTTCAGATTACTATCTAAACTTCTCAGTTGATTTTTTACGAGATAACTTTTGTGTGAAAGAGTAAGGCAAGAAATACTCTAGCTTGAAGTTTACAAACCAATAAGAATCATTGTTTGTTGAATTACCTCTAATTTCACTATAATTACCTCTACCTGTGGTTCTTCTATCGGATAATTCTCTGTGAATTGGATCTGAGAATTGATCTATTGGTCTATAAGTATTACTTACATCGTCTAAGTAGTCAGTATCCGTCACTCTGTAAGCAACTTCAAAACCAAAATCTAACTTTTCTGATAACTTGTAAGTTAAACCAGTGCCCAATGGAATGACTCTTACAAATGCTGGGTAATTAACACCTTCAGTCTGAATTGGTCTTAGCTTATGCCACTCACCTTGATACTTGGCCTTTGGATTGTTTGTTGTCATACCGATACCAGCAAAGAAATAAAGGTTGAAACCTGGCCTAGCAGTATAGCTATAATCGGGGAAGACATGGAATACACCCATTACTACACCTTCAAAATTATCTGCTTTAAAAGAAAGATTTCTATTGTTTCTACCAAAATTGGTAGTATTTCTATCATCACCTTTGATATTATAGAAAGTCAAGTCACCTCTTACTGAAAACATAGGTGCAATTCTTTGACGAATACCAATACCAAATGTCAGACCTGGATCGAAACTATCTCCTACCATCCAGAGGTCACCTACATATTGGGTACCACCAGCATTCAAAAATACTGATGTTTTTCTAGCCTCATACATTGAGAGACTATCATTCTTTGATTGTGCTGTTGCTATCAAGGATAAAAAAATGGAGCAACTAAAAAGTAGAAGTATTTTACGAGCCATGATTGTAAAGTTTGGTCATTTGTTGGTTTGGTATTAAGAAATTGCTCTTTTTCAATATCTAAGGTAAAGGTAAGAAAAGATAAATCCAAATGTTGGTAATAATTATTAATGAATTTTGGTAAATTTTAACGATTAGTCAAAATTTGAATTTATCTTTACGTTGTAATTAGTTGGTAATCAGCTATAAAGCCTCTTTGACTAACTTTGCAGCATCTTTAAGAATAATTGCGGATTTTACCTTTAATCCACTTTGTTCTATAATTTGTGCTCCTTCTTCCGCATTAGTTCCTTGTAATCTCACAATGATTGGAATGTTGATTTCTCCAATGTTTTTATAGGCTTCAACTACTCCTTTTGCTACTCTATCACAACGAACAATGCCACCAAACACATTGATTAAGATAGCTTTTACATTAGGATCTTTTAGGATTATTCTGAAACCAGCCTCTACGGTTTGAGCATTTGCTCCACCACCTACATCTAGGAAGTTTGCAGGCTCACCACCAGACAATTTAATGATATCCATTGTGGCCATTGCAAGGCCAGCCCCATTCACCATGCAACCCACGTTTCCGTCTAGCTTCACATAGTTTAACCCAGCTTCACCAGCTTCAATTTCCAATGGATCTTCTTCATTTTTATCTCTTAATGCTGCCAAATCTGGGTGACGATAAAGCGCATTGTCATCAAGACCCACTTTAGCGTCTACGGCTAATATTTTATTATCAGAGGTTTTCAATACTGGATTGATCTCAAATAATGCGCCATCGATATTGTCATAAGCATTATAAAGAGCAGTGATAAATTTCACCATTTCCTTATGTGCTTGGCCTTCCAATCCTAAAGCAAAAGCTAGTTTACGTGCTTGAAATCCTTGTAAGCCTACTTTTGGATCAATCCATTCTTTGATGATTTTCTCTGGGGTATTGGCAGCAACTTCCTCAATGTCCATTCCACCTTCGGTAGAGGCCATTATCACATTGCAACCTTTGGCTCTGTCTAATAATACACTTAAGTAATACTCTTTTGGTTCAGATTCTCCAGGGTAATAAACATCTTGTGCAATGAGCACTTTGTTTACTTTTTTACCTTCAGGCCCAGTTTGGTGGGTCACCAAAGTTCCGCCAAGTATTTTTCCAGCTTTTTCAGCAACCTCAGCCAATGATTTTGCTAGAACTACGCCATTGGAGTCAGTTTCTTGAACTTTCCCTTTTCCTCTACCTCCCGCATGTATTTGAGCTTTGATTACAAACCATGATGTGCCAGTTTCTTTGTTGAGTTTTTCAGCAGCTGCTTGCGCTTCTTCAGGTGTTGATGCTACAATTCCTTCTTGAATTTTGACACCATAGGTTTTTAAAATTTCCTTGGCTTGATATTCGTGAATATTCATTCTAATCTTTATTCTTTTGTTAAACGAGTTTAAAATAAATGGGTAATTTTAACCCGCACGAATTTACGGCAATCTCTTTCATTATTCAACTGGATTCTGGTTTATATACTGCCGTTAATCAAATTAAGCAATTAGTACTATGTCGATTTTAATAGCAAAGGGTATTTCTAAGGCATATGATAAACTAAAAGTTATCAATGACATCAGTCTAAATATTGAAAAAGGTGAAATTGTTTCAATCATAGGAGCATCTGGTGCAGGAAAAAGCACACTTCTTCAGATTTTAGGAACTTTGGATAATGCTGATAGCGGGAGGGTAGAAATAAATGGTCAGGCTGTTTCTAGTTTAAATGGCAAATCTTTAGCTAATTTTAGAAATAAGCATTTAGGCTTTGTATTCCAATTTCATAATCTTTTGCCGGAGTTCTCTGCCGCAGAAAATGTAATGATGCCTCTGCTGATTGCTGGATTTGGTCAGAAAGAGGCAAATAGAAAAGCAGAAGAAATCCTACAACTTTTAGGTTTGAGCGAACGAGTTCATCACAAGCCTGCAGAACTTTCTGGAGGCGAACAACAAAGGGTTGCTGTAGCTAGAGCTCTGATTAATAATCCTATGGTAGTTTTTGCTGATGAGCCAAGCGGGAATCTGGATTCGAAAAACAGCCAAGATTTACATAAGCTGTTTTTTAAAATTCGGGATGAACTAAATCAGACTTTCCTCATTGTAACGCATAATCCAGACCTTGCAAATATGTCAGATAGAATTCTGGAAATTAAGGATGGAAATATCGTTGAGATTAAATAGAGTCTAGCGTTGTGCTTTGCCTTTTGAGCGAGGTTTTAGCGAAATTCCAGAAGAGAATAAATCATTTGGCAAGTAGTATTGTACTTTCAAACTCATAATAAAGTAACCATCCATGTTACTTGGGTCGCCTCTTTGATCGCCTATAAGTTTTGGTTGAGTTAAACTTCTATCTGATAATGCCACAGATGGAAATTCATTATGTTGCACATATACAGTACTCACATCGTCGAGGTAATCTGTAAAAGTAACTCTGTAACTTCCTTCTAAGCTTATATCAAAAGCCTCATTTATTTTGGCTCGTACTCCACCACCCATAGGCATTACAAATGCATATTTTCCATATTGAACTCCCTCTAATGCCAATGGCCTTAAGGAATATATGCTCCCATCTAGTTCTGCCTTAGGATCATTGGTGGTAACGCCTATCCCAAAAATCGCAAATGGTACAAAGCCTGCTCTGCCACTTGCATTTGAGCTTTTGTTGATAAAGTGAAAAATTCCTACGAAGCTTAACTCTAAGTTTCGAGCCCGAAAAGATAAATTTCGCTCTACTTTACCAAATTCATTGGAAAGAGAATCTGCACCAGCTATTTGATACCATAATAGCTCAGCCCTCAGATGGATTCTATCATTGATGCGTTGTTGGAGACCCGCCGAAAAATTTGGGGAAATACGAATTCCGCTAGAAAAACTATTGTCTGTAAGATCACCAACATAGTAGTTTGCCCCAAACCCTGCTGTGACAGCAGTGGATATTCGGGCTCCGGCAATTTTTGGCTTGTAGGTTCCGCCTTGATTATAAAATGATTGGCCAAAGGAGTTTTCAACAACCAAAAGCAACAAACAGATGATGCCTACTTGATAAAATAGTTTTTTCAATGGTGCAATTTTCTACAGCACCAAATTAGAATAATTAATAAGGAATATGAAATTTTTTCGAATTCTACCTGAAAGTATTTCGAGGGCGAGGCTGAGTGAACTTTTGAAGATCACGCTTGCTCAAATAATGGAACCATTTCACTTGTACGATGAAAAAGCCATCGTTGTCGGTTGGGTTGCCTCGGCGAAGAGTAACTCCAGAACCATTTTGAATTTTTACCCATTTCGGAGTTAAACCAATTTCCGGAGCTCTATCTTGTAATGCTCTGGCAACTGGATCGCTAAAGCTATTTGGATCTATGTATTCATTGCTTACATCATCAAGGTAGTCAGAGAATGTAAATCTGTAGCCACCTTCGATTCCAATATCATTTTTGTAATTTACCTTTACACGAAGGCCGAATCCTGCTGGAAAGGTTAATACTACAGCGCCATATTG
>CAZRBW010000045.1:0-12608 GCA_964598395.1 uncultured Roseivirgaceae bacterium | reverse complement strand
TCAAATTCTTTTCTTGGTTCGAAGGAGGCCAGTTTATCATCACCTTTTAAATGGTAATAGTTTAATTCTCCTCTTAAATACACTCTTTCGTTTACTCTTCTTATATATGCTAATGACGCACTTGGCCCAATCTGCATTGGTCTGTCTGCACTTGGCCTATACATATCCCCATAGAGAGAACTTACTCCGATGCCGCCAGAAATAATGTGTGGTCTATCTACTCTTTGATAATAGAAGCTTTGGGCAATACCGTCAAAGGCCACCAAGGTGGTCAATAGTAGTGCTATAGCAATAGATGTTAAGTTCTTTATTCTCATCTCAAAAAGTAAATATATATAGTTGAGCAGCTAAAAAGAAACTAATTTCTGTATAAAAACTGAAATAAAATTCCTTAATCTCTTTGAAATATCCAACAAAGGTAAAAAAGAATCAGATTGACAACGCGGTTTATGCTAAAAAAATTGCCGTTGGAGATTCAATTGTCCTTGAAACTACAATTAACTCACTTTTCCAATGCTTTCAACATCGCTTTCAAATGCTCCGTTGATCCAAATAAATTACTGTAAGCAGCTTTTATTTTATGGTTTTTGTCAAGAAGGTAAGTGATTCGTTTTGGCATTTTCACAATTGGAATCAATGCCTTATACCGCCCACATACTTTTCCATCTTTGTCACTCAGTAATTCAAAAGGAAGTTTATTTATTCTTTTAAACTCTTGATGGGTCTTGATACTATCTCTGCTAATACCAATCACAGGGATATCTAACCCTTCAAGATCACCAAAATTATCTCTGAATTCGCAAGCTTCTTGTGTGCAAACTCTAGTGAAATCTTTTGGATAGAAGTAGATAATAAGAGCCTTTCCTTTCATATCCTCCCGCAATTTAAATATACTTCCACTCGTTGATGGTAATTCGAAATCAGGGGCTAATTCGCCTATTGTTAATGACATGGGTTTTCATTTTTATTGGGAAGTAAAGAAACATGCTACTTCAGCTTTTTATCTTATTGTAACAACATAAACCATGGCATGTTTCAAAATATCTATATTTGTCTTTAATCTTTTTCTATGGCATTATCACCTGGCTTGCGATATATGCTTATCGCTACGGTTTTTTTCTCGTTTATGAATGTTACCGTCAAATTGGTTCCTCATATTCCAGCAATCGAAATCGTATTTTTTAGGTCTGTAGTATCTTTTATTATAAGTTATCTTTTGTTAAAAGGTAAGTCTATTCCTGTCTTTGGAAATAATAAGAAGCTGCTGATTAGTAGAGGTATAACAGGAGCTATCGCGCTAATTTTATATTTCACTACACTTCAGAATGTTCCATTAGCAAGTGCTGTGACGCTGCAATATTTGTCACCTATTTTCACGACATTATTAGGTATTTACTTAGTAAAGGAGAAAATTAAGCCTCTACAACTTTTCTTTTTCGTGGTATCATTTGGCGGAATTATCATGATAGAAGGCTTTGATCCTAGGCTTTCCCTCTTCTACCTATTGATAGGAGTGACTTCCGCCTTTTTCTCTGGCATATCATACAATATTATCCGTAAGCTCAAGCAAACCGAACATCCATTGGTTATTGTTTTTTACTTTCCATTGGTGGCGGCTCCCATTGCTGGAATTTATTGTCTATTCAATTGGGTGCAGCCCATTGGTTGGGACTGGCTCATATTAATTTCGGTTGGCGTATTCACTCAATTTGCCCAGTATTACATGACCAAGGCCTATCAATCCGAAGTTCTGGCAAGTGTTGCAAATCTCAACTATCTGGGAATCATCTATGCGCTAGGGCTTGGATACGTATTCTTTGGTGAAACCTTCAATTTGATGACCTACCTTGGAATGACATTAGTTTTGGTTGGAGTGATCTTGAATGTAAATTATTCGCATCAAAAGAATAAGAAGATTGTAAAAGAGGGTGAAATTGGCAAAACTGAGTTGAAATAGGAAAAGGCTTGTGAAAATTATCTAAATGCAAAATCAATCAAATTCCGAGAATCCGATTTATAAAGGCAGTCTGGCATTGCTCACGGATTATTATCAAATCACCATGGCCTACGCTTATTGGAAGGCAAATAAGGCTGATCAAAAAGGAGTTTTCCATTTATTTTTCCGAAAGAACCCTTTTGCGGGAGGATATACGATTGCTTGTGGCCTAGATTACGTCATCGATTATATCGAGAATTTCAGCTTCCAAGAGAGTGATTTGGAATACCTTCGAAATCAAACTGATGTAATTGGCAATAAGGTTTTTGATGAAGGATTTATCGAATATTTAAAGAATCTGAAATTCACTTGTGATATCAAGGCAATGCCTGAAGGCACAATTTGCTTTCCTAACGAACCATTGTTGCGGATTTCTGGCCCATTGCTACAATGCCAATTATTAGAAACGCCACTTCTCAATATCATCAACTTCCAATCCTTAATAGCCACCAAAGCAGCAAGAATTTGCCAAGCAGCGCAAGGCGATCCCATAATGGAGTTTGGCTTGCGAAGGGCACAAGGGATGGATGGAGGATTAGCAGCAAGTAGAGCCGCATATATTGGCGGTTGTGCTTCTACAAGTAATGTATTGGCAGGTAAGCTGTTCAACATTCCAGTTTCAGGGACTCATGCGCATAGCTGGATTTTGTCATTCCCTACCGAAAAAGAAGCTTTCGAAGAATACGCTAAAGCTTTTCCAGATAACAGTCTTTTCCTAGTCGATACTTTTGATACTCTTGAGGGTGTGCGAAAGGCCATAGCCGTGGCTGATGAGTTAAAGAAAATTGGCAAAACCTTCAAAGGGATCCGAATTGATTCTGGTGATTTAGCCTATTTTAGTCAACGCGCTAGACTGTTACTAGATGAAGCTGGCTATCCAAATGCCAAAATCGTAGCGAGTAATGATTTGGATGAATACATCATTCATAGCCTTAAAAAAGAGCAGAATGCTGCCATAGATATATGGGGCGTTGGTACCAAGCTGATCACCGCATTCGATCAGCCTGCTCTTGGTGCTGTTTATAAATTATCGGCTTTGCAAGAAGAAGGTGGTACTTGGGTAGATAAAATCAAGCTTTCTGAACAATCTATCAAGATCAATAACCCTGGCATGCAGCAATGCAGGAGGTACTTTAGTCTAAGTCAAGGCATTTTCGTAGGGGATATGATTTTCGACGAAAGGGATGAACTGGCCAAGCAAAGTCTAATGATTGATCCCGCCGATGCTACCCGAAGCAAAATTATGGGTAAACAAGGCCTCGGCTATATAGACTTGCTAGAAGATATTTATATCAATGGTGAATTGATGTATCAGCAACCAAGTTTGCTCAAAATACGTGATCGAGTGCAGACTCAATTGAAGGATTTGGATCCGACAATCAAGCGCTTTATCAACCCACACATTTATACGGTCGGGCTAGAGCAACAATTGCATAAGCGTAAAAATGAGCTTATCATGAACCTGCGAAAAGCCAATTGATGACTTACTCATATAAATATCCTCGACCTGCATTTACCGTAGATGCTGTAATTCTGTATCCGTCAGGAGATAAATTACTCTTAGTAAAAAGAAAAAACGAGCCGTTCCAAAACCAATGGGCTTTGCCTGGTGGATTTGTAGAAATAGATGAGCAAGGTATTGAGGCTGTAAAGCGGGAGGTAAAAGAAGAGTGTAATTTAGATGTGATTCCACTAATTGAAATTGGCTGTTTCGACCACGTAGATCGTGACCCACGCGGTAGAGTTATTTCCTTGGCATTTCTTTGTGAAATTAGCGATGCCACAAATCTCCCAAAAGCGGGTTCAGATGCAGCCGAAATTGATTGGTTTCCGTTTAGCACTTTACCCAAACTTGCTTTCGATCATAACCGTATCATTGTGCAAGCATTGGCAAAAGCAAATAAGGAAGTTATTTACCTTCATCAACAGAATTTGCCAATCCCAAGATCTATAGAAAACTTTGTGAGGAAGAGTAAAAAATAGTCCTATGAATGAAAATGAAGCCTTAATAATAGTGGATATCCAAAATGACTTTTTGCCTGGTGGTGCTTTAGCTGTGAAGGATGGAGATGTAATAATACCTACAGTAAATCAATTAGCTAAATCGTTCAAGCAGGTATTTGCTACTCAAGATTGGCATCCTGCAAATCATGGAAGTTTTGCGTCCAATCACCCAGGAAAGGAAATTGCTGAGTTTGTTGATTTACATGGAGTGAGGCAAATTCTTTGGCCGAACCACTGTGTTCAAGACACAAAAGGCGCTGAATTTTCGCAAGAACTCAAAAGTCAGTATATTCAGAAGGTTTTTCAGAAAGGGACTAATCCCAAAGTGGATAGCTATAGCGGGTTTTATGACAATAATAAAATGGAATCCACAGGTTTGTTGGATCACCTGCAAAAACTGAAAATTGATACTGTATATATAGCGGGATTAGCTGCAGATTATTGCGTGAAATTCACGGTATTAGACGCTTTGGATGCAGGATTGAAAACATACCTTTTTACCGATGCAACAAAAGGCGTAAACCTCTCTGCCAACGATACCGAATTAGCTTTTGCTGAAATGGAATCAAAAGGCGCCATACTTATCAACTCAAAAGAATGGTTGGGTTCCAAAAAGTAAACTGGTTACTCTTTAAATAGACGATTCCTCCTTTGAACAAAATAAAATGAAAATATACCAAGTTGATGCTTTTACTGATACCAAATTTAAAGGTAATCCTGCCGCAATAGCCATAACTCCTCGCCCTATTGAAACTTCTCTCATGAAGTCCATAGCGAGTGAGATGAATTTGAGTGAAACGGCATTTATCGAACCTGTCGATGGCAATACATTCAACCTACGCTGGTTTACTCCTACGCATGAAGTTACACTTTGCGGACATGCAACTTTGGCTTCTGCACACTTACTTTTCGAAAAAGAGTATGCCGATGCAAATGAGCGAATCGAATTTATGACATTGAGCGGCCCTTTGCTAGTAAGCAAAAAGGGTAACATTATATCAATGGATTTTCCTCGTATCCGTACTCAAAAGGTTGAAATTCCTCATATTTTGCAAGAAGCTTATCCAGGAGTATTTCTCGAAGCGTGGGGTTCTGAGCTTGATTTAATCCTTAGAGTAAAGTCTTCCAAAATTGTGGCTGATTTCAAGCCAAATTATCATGTACTTTCTGAGCCTGAGTATAGAGGAATTATCATTACAAGTGAGGGAGACGAAGATGGAATCGATTTCGTATCAAGGTTTTTCGGTCCAAGAGTAGGGGTGCCTGAAGATCCCGTTACCGGTTCGGCCAATGTGTTATTAGCAGATTTTTGGCATCGAAAAACGGCCAAACTTAAGTTTTCCTCCCGCCAATTGTCCAAGCGAGGTGGAGAAATGACATTGGAAATTAACGATGAACGAGTGATTATTGAAGGGAAAGCTATTACTGTATTAAAGGCAGAGCTTTATATCTGATTTTCAATTAATTACAACAATTAGAAACAAAAAAGAGGTGCTAAAAACACCTCTTTTTCATTTATATCTATCGAGCGGAATTACATATTCCCTACTTTTTCAATCAAATCTGCCGTTCTAGCAGAGTATCCAGCCTCATTGTCGTACCAGCCGACTACCTTGGCCAAGGTACCGTTTGCAGAAGTTAGCTCCGAATCGAATATGCAAGAATGTTTATCTCCGATAATATCGATACTTACTATTGGGTCAGTTTCGTATTTCAATATGCCTTTCAATTCATTATCCGCAGCTTTTTTAACAGCAGCATTGATTTGCTCAGCTGTTACTGCTTTTTTCAACACTACCGTAAGGTCAGTTAAGGAGCCATCAGGAATTGGCACCCTCATAGCGATACCGTCCAATTTGCCTTTAAGATGTGGCAAAACTAGTCCAACAGCCTTTGCAGCACCAGTAGAAGTAGGCACAATAGAATAAGCAGCAGCTCTCGCTCTACGCAAATCCTTGTGTGGCGCATCCTGCAAATTCTGGTCGGCTGTGTAAGCATGCACAGTTGTTATGTAGCCTTGCTCTATCCCAAATGCATCGTCTAATACTTTTGCCATTGGAGCCAAACAATTGGTAGTACAAGAAGCATTCGAAATGATGGTTTCGTCACCAGTAAGAGTATCATCATTTACCCCAAGTACAACCGTAGACAGATTACCTTTACCAGGTGCTGAAATTACCACTTTGCGTGCGCCGGCTTCAATATGACCAGAAGCACTCACATCGTCCACAAATCGGCCTGTAGATTCCAATACGATATCTACACCAAGTTTTGCCCATGGTAGATTTTTTGGATCCCTTTCTGCAGTAATGCCAATAGCTTTACCGTTTACTACAAGGCTGCTTCCGGATACTTCCACCGTGCCATCGAATCGCCCATGTACAGAGTCATACTTCAACAAATGCGCTAGGGTGAGCGGATCAGTCAAATCATTGATGGCAACAACCTCAACATTTTCCTTTTCTAGAAGATACTTGAAAGTAAGTCTTCCAATTCTTCCGAAACCATTAATAGCAACTTTTATCATTGACATATTTTTAGAGCTTATGGAATATTAAAATTTATGCCGCGAAGTTAAAACCAAAGCAATCCAAAACCAATTTTTCCTATTTGGAATGCATAAATAAGGCGGGAGGAAAAGCGGGAGGGTAAAATATTTCAAATAATTTTAAAGCAGGGTTTGCAATTAAAAAGGCAACGGCTATATTTGCACCACCATTTACAAAATGGCCCGTTCGTCTAGGGGTTAGGACGCATCCCTTTCACGGATGAAACAGGGGTTCGATTCCCCTACGGGCTACCAAAAACCCTCTTTACGCACTGTAGAGAGGGTTTTTCTTTTTCTATCTATCGAGAACTCCTCACTTGGATTAATAATTACCCTTTAGCAAAAAGTGTGAAATGGCAATAGCTGTAAATTTGAGTGATAGATGGCTTCCTTATCATTGACATCCAATCGATTGCCTTATTCAATTTAGATTCTACATTTGTGTAATCCCAACTGTTTAACCACACCGAAAATTGAGAAAACTATTTTTAATCCTGTCCATAAGCATTGGAGTGATTTTCATCATTTTGCTTGCTATTTTCTTTTGGGCACATAGCCAATTGCATAACGGACACATCCAAGAATTGGCCGAAAATAGGTGGGAGGGTTTCAGCACCGTGATGACATTTTTCCCTCATCCAGATGATGAGATTGCCGTATCGGGCACTTTACATGAGCTTCGAAAGGCTGGTTCGGAATTAATTCTAGTTTGCCTCACCAAAGGAGAAGCTGGCCCAACTGGCGGATTGGTTGAGCAAGAGCAATTGGGCGAACTGAGAGCACAAGAATTGGAGAATGTTGCAGAGCTTTTGCAAGCGTTTAAATTGGAACTATTAGATCTGCCAGATGGCGGTTTGATCGACCTGCCATTTGATTCATTAAAGAGTTTGGCCAAGAATTTTATCGATCTACATCAACCAGATTTGGTGATTACTTATGATTCGAAAGTCGGCTTGTATGGTCATGATGATCATTTACTTAGCGGTAAAGCAATGGAGGAGGTTTATTTGGAGAATAAGAATAATCCAGGCTTCCCAGTAAAAGAGCTTTGGCAAGTTACCCTAAGTCCGAATCAAATTGAAATTGCATTGAAATTATCAGAAGGCTTCAAAAATAGATATCCCCAAAATGGAGAGGAAGGTTTGCCATTGCCCACTTTTTACATTTATACGCAATCAAATTTCCACCTTGTAAAACAAGGAATGGAACTTCATAAAAGTCAACGGGAGGTTTTTCAGGACTTAATGCCCTATTACGATCAAGTGCCAGCTTTTATATATAGTCGCTTGTTCGATCGGGAATACTTCTACAGAGTGAATTGAGAACCAACAAAAAAGCCACCTCAATTGAGGTGGCTTTAAGTTATGGTTAAGATTGTTGTTTAGTTTAAGAACTCATCGAAAGTGATGGAGAAATAATACATTGAACCAACTGATGGGTTACCCCAAGCTTGCGTGTAGCTAGGGCCAAAAAGGTTAGATCCACCTAATTTGAAGATCGACTTCAAGCTTTTCACTTTGTAGCTTACTTGTGCATCTACAGTGCTGATAGCTGGAATCACACTCAGACCTTGAGTATTAACAGCTGGTGAAACGAAAGATGACTGCCATACAAATTCATCCTGCCATCTCCAAACTACATTGAATCCAAAGTTTTTGAATACTTCTCTGTTGGCAAAGGTTAGGTTGGTTCTGTATTTAGGTGTGTTGAATGAAGTAATGAATCCTTCCAAGTCTTCTTCGTTTGTCAAAGCATTGTAAGATACGTTACCACCAACTCTGTAGCCTTGAGCCAAAGCGTAATCTAATCCAAGTGCCCATCCTTCAGACTTAATATCTTCTTGACGATTCACTGGCATTGAATATACTTGGCGAGTATTAGCACTAAGTAAGTTCAAGCCTAAGTCTGAAGCAATACCAGATCCTGGATTTCTGTCTTGAACAAGGATTTGGCCACCATTGAAATTCTGGAATGTGCTATTGTAATAATAGGCATCAACCAATAATCTATTCCCTAATAAGCTCTTATAGCCAATCTCGTATGTTTTAACTCTTTCAGGCTTCCACTCTGAGAATTCGTAAGGAGTTAAAAGATTCTGATTTGCAGTAGCAGCCAAAACAGGGACTAATTGTGGAACCAAGGCTGCAATAGCCGCAGCAGCATTGCCAGGGGCGATTTGACCAGCTTGAACTTGCTGAGTTACTAACGCAGTTGCTTGTGCAATTGCTTGCTGTCGCAATGCTGGGTTTGCCGCAGAAGCTTGTACAGCTCCACCAAACTGTGTTACATTGTTAAGTGTATAGACAGGATTTGAGTTTAGATTATAACGGTCTCTAAATAATGGTAATCCACCGATTAGACGAGCTTGAGGGGTTGCAAGGTCAATGTATTGATCCTGAGTAGTTGGAATACGGAAACCAGTTTGGTAAGACAATCTAATGTTGTTTGTATTAGCAAATGTATAAACAGCAGATGCTCTTGGAGACCACTGACCAGCAAAGTTCTCATTCTTATCATAGCGAGCAGAAGCCGAGACCTTCAATGCATCCCCTAATAATTTTTTGGAACCTTGAACATATCCGCCAAATTCGTTGATAGTAAATTCACTACCATCTGTATCTGTTGCAAATAGAGTTCCTTCAGAATTAAGTGCATATTGACGAACGTTTGCTCCAACAATGAATTCAGCAAAACCAATTTCATTTTTGAAATTGTACATACCTTCACCATGGTAAAGGTTAGTTTTATCTACGAATTGAGCACCAACACCTTGAGCATTACCTGGGATTGGTCTTCCTTTGATGGCATCAGCTGCTTGGTCGAATTGGGTTGTTCCTGGTTGTAATCTATTTCTGTCGGCAAATGCTCTTGCAGCTGCATGAGCAGCATTAGCATCACCAGTAGCTCCAAATGCTTGTGCATAGGCTCCTACATATTCAGGAAACCACATTGTACTTGGGTTGTAGGCTTCGTTGATTCCTTGGCCTAAGATACCAACCGCGTATGCATCTCCAGATCTCTCTTGAGTTGTATATCCTCTTAAATACCAATTATCTCCTCTTAATTCAACTTTATATTGACCTAAGTTGAAATTTGCAATTGAGTATCTATCGGCACCTGTATATACTGTAGTACCCATGCCATAATTACCTTGAACAATTGCTTCAACCTTATCCGTGATTCTATAATGTAATGCTCCACTTAGCTTCAATGACTTAGTATTGTAGTCAGCTAAGTCTCTTTCCATGTATCCTGTCCTTGTCAATGAAGTATTTGGGATAATTGCAAGTGCTCCTGATGGTAATACCCCTGCAGCTACCATGCTTTGAGCCACAGAGAACATATTTACGGCATTTTCATCACCATAAATATTAACTCCATTAAATCCTGGGTTTGCGCCTCTATTTCCTGACTCTAGGTTGAAGCCATTTGCAAAACTCTGATCGCGGAAATCATTTGCTTGCCAATCATCAGCAGATAAGTAGCCAATATTAGCTTTGAAGGCTACTTTATCGCTAAATGCTTTTGAATATCTCATTGCGACATCATAAAAACCAGTATTAGGGGTTGTTCTACCCTGATCTGCCATTATGCCACTTTTCATGGCAACTGATAAACCTTGATATTGGAACGGGTTTTTACTATTCATTAATAAAATACCATTGATAGCATTTGGTCCATAAAGAGCTGAAGAAGCACCAGGAAGTAATTCAACACTTTCAAGATCCAATTCTGAAATACCCACAATATTACCTACGGAGAAGTTCAAGCCCGGAGCTTGGTTGTCCATTCCATCAATCATTTGCACAGTGCGGACGTTGCCATTAGCATTGAATCCACGAGTGTTGAATGATTTAAAGGTAAGTGATTGTGTACTCATCTCTACGCCTTTTAGGTTTGCTAAGGCATCGTAGAAACTTGGCGCGGCCGCCTCACGAATGGCAATGATATCCATTTTTTCAATAGATACTGGCGATTCTAGAATACTTTCCTCTACCCTTGAAGCAGATACTACAACTTCTTGGCCCAGGATGTAACTTTCTTCCATTTTAATGTTCAATCCTGTGACTGATGTGGTAGTAATTTCGAGTTCTTGATTTCGATATCCTACAATAGAGAATACAAGCGTAAGCGGCGGCTCTTGATTCGCAGTAATAGAGAAATTACCCTGAATATCGCTGATTGTACCAGTCACTCTTCCTTTCACATAGATGTTTGCACCCACTAGTGCCTCACCAGAACTAGCGTCTGTGACTTTACCCGATATGGTGGTAACTCTCTGCGCCTCTGCATTTTGCCATCCAAAAACTAGGCAAACTAGAAGCGCGATGCCAAGCTTTTTAATTAATGAGTTTACGTGTTTCATTTTTTAGGGTGTTTTAATTGGGGTTGTGTTTTTCTTTCTTTTTGACCAAAATCTATAATTCCGCATTAATTTAGATTATTTTCTGAAAAGATAAGACCCTTAGTTTAAATTTTTCAAAAACTATTTTTCCCAAATAATAATTTGAATTCAATAAGAATCGCATAATCAATTGAAATTGTAGTCAATTTATCAAAATTCAACTTCCTTTTCGATCTTCTTCTTTTAAATATTTCACCAATCGATCACAAAGCTCATTCGTTTCTGCTGCCATAAATTCGTCGCCAGTGCTATTTAAAATACTTTGGGCTAAGCCGCCAACAGTATCGATAAAAAACCTTTTCATTTCATCTATAGGCATGTCCTTCGTCCACAGATCAATTCTCAAAGTATTACGATTTTCATGATCCCAAATATTAAGATTAATAGCATTGGTTTCTAATGGACCAGGAGTATCCTTGTCATCAGCATCCCACGTGATTTTCGACGGAATATTATCTGCATCCAGCTCGACAAGTAATTTGATTTCTGATTTTTTCATCTGCTTTTATTTTACTCTTATTATTACACTTTTTTTATTCTTCTTCTTGTGTTCATAGAAAATCTGTTTCTACATAATAAAAGGCCTCGATTTGGATATAATTATCCGTAATCAAAGCCTTATTTCCTATTAGAAAAGTAAATTATGTTTAATCTATTGTCATTTCAGGTATTTCTCCCTCTACTAGTAATTTACCTTCAGTTGAAGCTATAATATGTTCTACGCTCACTCCGGGAGCTCTTTCGATTAACTTGAAGCCTCCCTCAGGCAATACGTCAATTACGGCAAGTTCCGTAACAATTCTCTTCACACAGCGAATTCCGGTGATGGGCAGTGTACATTCCTTTAGTAGCTTGGATTCACCATGTTTATTCACATGTTGCATCGCTACAATGATGTTATCAGCTGATGCTACCAAATCCATTGCACCGCCCATTCCTTTTACCATTTTGCCAGGAATTTTCCAGTTGGCGATATCTCCATTTTCCGCTACTTCCATTGCGCCAAGGATGGTCAAATGCACGTGTCCGCCTCTGATCATGGCAAAACTCTCCGCCGAGCTAAATAATGATGAGCCTATAGCCATTGTTACCGTTTGCTTACCTGCATTTATCAAATCAGCATCTACATTTTCTTCCGTAGGGAATGGCCCAATACCCAATAGCCCATTTTCAGATTGGAGCACCACTTCCAAATTGTCGGGAAGGTAGTTTGCCACGAGGGTGGGTATGCCAATGCCCAAGTTTACATACATCTTGTTCTTTACTTCCTTGGCTATTCTTTTTGCTATTCCGTGTTTGTCTAGCATAGTTTCTAATTTTGTGGTTTTAGATAAGGGAAGGCCTTATGACCTTACCGTTCTTTGCTCAATGCGTTTTTCATAGTTTTCACCTTTGAAAATTCGCTGAACATATATTCCTGGCGTATGGATTTCGTTGGGATCCAATTCGCCAGCAGGCACCAATTCTTCTACTTCGGCAATGGTGATTTTACCTGCGGCAGCCATCATCGGATTAAAATTGCGAGCTGTACCTTTAAAGATAAGGTTGCCAGCTGTATCGCCTTTCCATGCTTTTACCAATGCGAAATCTGCTTTAAGACAAGATTCTAGTAAGTAAAGCTTGCCGTCAAACTCGCGAACTTCTTTGCCTTCGGC
>CAZRBW010000044.1:21913-26519 GCA_964598395.1 uncultured Roseivirgaceae bacterium | reverse complement strand
ACTTTTTTGCTTACTTTTTGTGGCAATGACAAAAAGTAAGAAGAAAACTTCCAAATCTCATTGAATTTCAATGACCTAATGAAATTTAATAACAGATCTTTGTATTCTAAAGAATTGCAATGCGTAATACCGGAATTTATATCTAAACTGTTATTTATGTTCTTTCCTATGTCTTTTTATCTAATCCTCCTGCTCTCCACCCATTAAATAAGCTTTGATATAATCATCCAAATCGCCATCGAGTACATTTTGTACATCTGTGCGTTCTACACCTGTACGAGCATCTTTGATCAATTTGTATGGGTGCAGCACGTAGTTTCTGATTTGCGAACCGAAATCCACCCGCATTTTACCGCTTTCGACTTTATCGCGTTCAACATTCCGTTTTTCAACTTCGAGCTGGTAAAGTCTTGATTTTAGCATTTGCATGGCCAATTCGCGGTTGGCAAGCTGGCTACGCTCTACTTGGCAAACAACTACAATACCTGTAGGCTTGTGAGTAAGCTGTACTTTCGTTTCTACTTTGTTTACATTTTGACCACCCGCTCCACCAGAACGCGAAGTATGCAATTCCACATCAGCTGGATTGATATCAATATCAATATCATTGTCCACCTTCGGATATACGAATATGGATGCAAATGATGTGTGTCTTCTGCCACCACTATCGAAAGGAGAAATTCTTACCAAACGGTGAACACCAATTTCAGCTTTCAAATAACCATAAGCAAAAGGGCCTTCAAATTCTAGTGTAGCTGATTTAAGACCAGCAGTTTCACCAGGTTGATAATCTATTTGCTTTACTTTGAAGCCTTTTCTTTCGCCCCACATTATGTACATACGCATCAGGATCTCCGCCCAATCTTGGCTTTCTGTTCCTCCTGCGCCAGGGTTTATATCTAGCATTGCGCCTAGTTGATCTTCCTCAGCGCTCAGCATTTTCTTGAATTCTAGATCTTCAAGAATCTTAATGGCTTTTTGGTATTCTGCATCTACCTCAGCATCGCTGCCTTCACCCATAGACAAAAACTCAAATAAGGTTTCGATGTCTTCAATGAGCACTTCAAGCTGCTCGTAAGCATCTGTCCAAATTTTTATTGCATTGGTTTCTTTCAGTACTTTTTCAGCAGCTTTGGAGTCGTTCCAGAAATCAGGATCGGCTGCTTTTTCTGTAAGAATGGTGATTTGATCTATTTTCGAATCGTAGTCAAAGATACCTCCTCAAGGCCGAGATACGAGCCTTCAACGTCTTCAGTTGATCTTGGTTCATAATAAAAATGTCAAAATGGGATGCAAAAATGAGACATTAAAACCGCTTATTCAAGGTTTAATTTAAGTCTTTGCAGAATTGCTTAAGGTGGGAAAGAAATCTTATCAAATCACCCCTCTTTTCCCAAGCTCCACCACCTCCATTTTGGTGATTTTTCCTTCCAATATTTCCATGCGTATGATTGTGCGCATTTTGTGGAATCCGTGAATACCCGCTGCACCAGGATTGATATACAATAAATTTTCAAAGGATGGATCCTTTTGCACCTTGAGAATATGGCTGTGCCCACAAATGAGCAGTTGAGGTTTTTCGCTTTTGAGTAATGCACGCAATTTCGGATTGTATTTACCTATTGGGCCTGCAATATGGGTCATCATTACCTTCATTCCTCCCGCTTCAAAAGTGAATACTTCTGGATAATAGCGCAATTTTCCACCATCGATATTGCCATACACAGCTTTTACTGGAGCTACTTTTTCCAAGGCATCTATTACTTCTTGATTTCCGATATCTCCTGCATGCCATATTTCATCCACCTCTCGCAGATATCCCAAAGTTTTTTCATCTATGTAAGAATGTGTATCAGATATTAGCCCTATTCTCATTTTAATAGTTTAAAATTGACCTGCCAATTTGGTGTATTTAAGTTTTAATCCCAATTTTAAGATTTACCAATCGACAAAATGAATATAGAAAGCTATTTATCGAAACTTGAGCAGTTGTTTATCGATTTTGGAAATGCAGCTTGGGGCACGCCACTTTTGGTATTGCTGATGGGCGGTGGACTTTTCTTCTTGGTCTATTCTCGATTTTTACCCTTCCGCTATTTTGGTCAAGCCATTCGAATACTTACTCGCAAGAAAAAGGAAACTGATGCGCCAGGTGATTTAAGTCCTTTCCAAGCTTTATCTACAGCCATAGCTTCGACGGTGGGTATGGGCAATATTTCTGGTGTGGCAGTGGCGATAACCATGGGTGGGCCTGGTGCCATATTTTGGATGTGGATGAGTGCATTTGTAGGTATGGCAACAAACTTTTTTACCTGTGCTGCTGCAGTAATGTTTCGTGGCAAAGATACTGATGGCAAATTGCAAGGCGGTCCGATGTATGTGATTGTAGAAGGACTGGGTAAAAAATGGAAGCCTTTAGCCACCTTTTTCTGTATTGCGGGTCTTTTTGGGACATTACCTGTATTTCAAGCTAATCAGTTTACACAGCTAATCAGGGATGCTTATGTGGTACCTGAGCTAGGTTTTGAGAATAATTTTAATACCAATTTGGGAATTGGCTTAGCGCTTACTGTGGTGGTGTCTTTGGTGATATTTGGTGGTGTAAAGCGTATTGGAGCTGTAGCTGCCAAATTGGTACCTTTGATGGTGGTGATTTACTTCTTCTCAGTGATGTGGATTATCTTAAGCAATTACACTCAAGTGCCTGATGCACTTTGGATGATTATAGAAGATGCATTTACGGGTGAAGCCGTACTTGGAGGAAGCGTTGGTGCTATTATATTGGCGGGAGCACGCAGGGCATCTTTTAGCAATGAAGCTGGAATTGGTACTTCACCAATGGCAATGGGAGCGGTGAAATCTACCGAGCCTATAGAAGATGGCCTTATTGCCATGCTTAGCCCTGCTATTGATACACTTTTGGTTTGTACACTCACAGCATTGGCAATACTGATGGCGGGTAATTGGCAAGGTTCCGAATTGGATGGCGTTACTCTTACCATGTCGGCATTCGATCAGGCAATTCCGGTGTATGGGAAATACATATTGCTGCTTTCGGCGACGACCTTTTCACTTACTACCATGTTTACCTATTCGTACTATGGCACTAAGTGTACCTCCTTTATGTTTGGCGCAAAAAATGGCCACCTCTACAATTATGTATATGTAGGCACTATTGTGTTAGGAGCTGTTGCCTCTCTTTCATCAATGGTTGGTTTAATCGATGGTAGTTTTGCCATGATGGCCATACCAACTATGGTGTCGGGAATATTGTTAGCGCCACGAATTTGGAAAGCCAGCAAGGAATATTTCAAGAGAGTGGATGAGCATACCGCTTAAAACATTTAATTTTGCAGAAATTAATTAAAAAAAATGGATACTATAGACGCTTCAGAATTCCAGGAAATATATGCAGACAAGAAGGATTCGATCAATTTGATTGATGTTCGTACTGCACAAGAATTTGCTTCGGGTCATATACCTACAGCGGTAAATATTGATATAATGGATCAAGCATTTGCTGAGGAAATCGCAAAATTACCTAAAGAAAAGACTTATCATGTGGTATGTCGCAGTGGCAATAGAAGTGGGTCTGCATGTGGCTATATGGAAAGCATCGGTTTCAAAGACGTGATCAATATTGCAGGTGGAATGCTCGATTGGGAAGGCGAAACGGAATAACTACCCTTGCAGATTTTTAAAGATATATGGCTCGCTGTAGATGCATATCGGCGAGCTATTTCTTTTTTTCGGGAAGAAAGAAAATGGCATTGGCTGTTTTTGCCAATAATCGCCAATTTAGTGCTTTTCCTATTTGTAGCCATTGTTGCATGGCAGTTTGCTGGCCAATTAGTGGGCTATTTTATGTCATTCTTCCCCGAATATGAAGCGGGAGGGTGGGGCACTTTTTTCCAATTTACGCTTAGTTTCATCATCAGATTATTGGTTTTAGGTCTTTACCTGAAATTCTACCGATACATCATTCTTATTCTCTTCGCGCCGATTTTAGCTATTCTTTCTGATAAGATCCTCAAGCAAGTTTTGGGTGTTCCCTCCAAAGGCGGCAGCATCATCCAGCAAGTATTTAGAGGCGGGTGGATTGCGATTAGAAATCTCTTTTTGGAGCTGTTGGCAACGGGGCTAGTTTTGCTTCTCGCCTTGCTTTTTCCTCCTGTACTGCCATTTGTATCTATTTTTCTTTTGCTGTTGACATCCTTCTTTTTTGGCTATTCTATGGCCGATTACAGATTGGAGTATCTAGGATTTACAATGGCTGATAGTAACAGAATGCTTATTAAGCGATCTGGTTATTTAATTGCCAATGGCTTCGTTTTTCAGCTAGTGATTTTGATTCCCTTTGTGGGAGTATTATTTGGCCCGATTTGGGCTTTGGTGGCAGCTTGTTTGGTGCCAGTAGAGTCAGCGCCAATTACTGCCGGGTCATCCGAAATTTGATTATTACGGCTGAAGTGATGGTGAGTAATGCCACCATTATTATGGCTGTATCTAGGCCCAACCAATCCGCGACGATTCCTGTGAGAATTGCGCCAATAGCATAACCCAAATCTCTCCAAAGCCTAAAAATACCCACACTCTCGGCTCTTTG
>CAZRBW010000044.1:0-21813 GCA_964598395.1 uncultured Roseivirgaceae bacterium | reverse complement strand
AGCATTCCATCATTCAAGTTATTGACAACACCTGCTTGGGTGACTGAGCTGAGATTCTTTTGCCGAAAAGTAGTATCTCGAAATATATTGGAGAGGAGCGGAGTATCACTATTTTTCCCTTCCATTTTGGCAAAACCTCTAGTGTCTTTTATTAAGAAAATACTAAAAATGAGGCCTAATGCAGATAAGCCAATTCCTAAGTAAAATGGATAAGGAGTAACTCCATAAGCATCGGCCAGCCATCCACTCAAAAAGGCAAAAATACCCACAGATAAATAGCCGGCAAATTCATTTAAGCCCATAGCAAAGCCACGATCTTTTTCGCCTACCAGGTCAATTTTCATTACCACGGTGCTAGACCATGCCAAGCCTTGATTAATGCCAAGCAGAATATTAGCGAAAATGACCCAATTCCAGGAAGGTGCCCAAATGAGCATAAAAGGGACTGGCAAGGCAAATAGCCAACCGATGATCAATAAGTTTTTGCGACCTATTGTATTTGCCCATTTGCCAGTGAAATAATTTGCAAGAGCTTTGCTGATACCAAATGCAACAATAAAGGATAATATCGCTTTGTTCGACTCTAGCCCAAATATCTCCAAGCCAAACTGCGGGAGGATTGAGCGCTCCATACCCACCATGCCACCAACAAAGGCATTTACTAGCACCAGCAAGGTGAATTGCTTCCAGTTTTGCTTTAAACCTAATTGTTGATTGCTGCTATTCATTTCAAATCTCACACAAATTTCCTCACGATAATTTGTATTATTGGTGACTCAAATCACTTTGAAGTTTCAACTTATACCAACTATATGAAAGCGAAAGTAAAATATCTAGGATTGATTACCCTAATTGGCTTCTACCTATTTGCGGGGATCAATCATTTTATCAATCCTGAATTTTACCTCCCGCTTATTCCACCCTACTTGCCTAACCATGAATTGATCAATTGGCTCGCAGGTATTGCGGAGATCGTTCTTGCCATTGGTATGATTTTTCCAACCACAAGACGTATTTCAGCCTATGGAATTATCGCTATGCTTATTGCATTTATTCCTTCACATGTCTATATGATTCAGCTAGATAGCTGCATTACCGACGATTTCTGTTTCGATCCTATGGTTGGTTGGGTGCGCTTAGTAGTTATCCATCCTATCTTGCTTCTTTGGGCTTGGTGGTTGAGATAAATTTAGATTTATTCAACCTGCTTTAAAATTATTTTTTCACTCTCTGTGATTTTTTTGGCGATTCCACTACTAATAGAATGGGAATCGATGATAAATGGAAATAGCCAAGCAGTTTACACAAGTAATCAAAGAGAATGAGGGCATTATCATAAAGGTTTGCAGTCTTTATACTTTTAATACAGATGATCGTGACGATCTGTATCAGGAAATAGTATATCAGCTTTGGAAGTCATTTGCATCCTTTAAAGCGAAAGCAAAATTGAGCACTTGGATGTATAGAGTGGCTTTGAATACAGCTATTTATTTTCTGAAAAAGGAGAAGAAAGCAATCAGGACTACACCGCTTGAAGGTAGCTTACTGCAATTTACTGAGGAGCTGAATAAGCGGGAGGAAGAGAAAATTCAACTGCTTTATCAACACATTCAATTCCTCAGTTTGCTCGAAAGAGGGATAATTCTGCTGTATCTGGAGAGTAAAAGTCACGAGGAAATAGCAGAAGTGATGGGCTTAACAACCACAAATGTAGGAACGCGACTTTCCCGAATCAGAGAAAAATTGAAATCACAAATCACCAAAAATCAAGAATCATGGAATTAGAAGAAATGAAAGCATCATGGGAGAAAATGAGTCAGAAATTAGCTCAACAAAATAGTGAGCATACACTTTTGGTAGAAAGGATGACTCAGCAACAATACAAATCTAAATTGAATAAAATTGGCTATTCAGAATATGTAGGCACATTGGTTTGCTATGTAGGCGCAGCATATTTGGGAGTGAATTTACCTAAAATGACAGATTCCTTAATGCAAGCTTTTGCAATAATAAGCATGCTGTTTTTATTTGCTTTGCCTATCATTTCCTTGAAATCGATAAGAGTATTATCCGCTAATATAGACATGACAATCAGCCATTTAGATTTGCTGAAGAGCTTTGTGAGAAAAAAACTTCGGTTCCAAAAACTTCAAAAGCTTAATGTATCGCTTGGCCTGTTTTTGATGGTTATAATCATCCCTGTACTTGCCTCTATCCAAGGAAAAACCATTAATGATATTGCGAATTTTTGGACCGTAATTTTCCCTATTGGAGTGGTGTTTTTTATTGGCTTTGCTTA
Source organism: uncultured Roseivirgaceae bacterium (assembly GCA_964598395.1). Taxonomy (GTDB): domain Bacteria; phylum Bacteroidota; class Bacteroidia; order Cytophagales; family Cyclobacteriaceae; genus CAXBDP01. The sequence goes on along the minus strand of CAZRBW010000044.1, from coordinate 19,514 downwards.
TTGGGTATTACGTTTTTACAATAAAGCCCTAGCTCAAATGCAGCAAGTGCTTGAAGAGTTGACAGCCTTTGATAATGATAGATAGGGGGTAATTCAGCATAAAGAAATTTTAACTGAGATGGCTTTTGAATAAATTATTCTTTGTAAGATCATCTTAGTAATCAAGAAGGTCGGTAATTCCTTATAAACAGGTCATCCAATAATTATTTGGCCGTTAAGAAATTACCGTTTTTTATTTGCTGACAATTAGTCTTATACTTGCAAGTAAGAGTAAATATTTAATTAAAATCAGAATTTAAACAAAAGGACTAACGCACCGTTTTAAAAAATACCTTAATATCAATTATCGAATATAATCTTAGTTAGCAGAATTAAATACACCCAAATTATAAATTAAAAACTTATGTCTAATACAATTAATAACCCTGGCCTTACAAGGATAGGAGTTTTTTATGATGGCAATTATTTTTTACACGTAAGCAATTATTACAACTACGTACATCCAAGAAAAAGAAGATTAAGTATATCGGGTTTGCATCAGTTTATCCGGCATCAAGTAGCTACAGAGGAAGGTATTGATCCACGCCACTCACAAATAGTAGATGCCCACTATTTCAGAGGGAGACTAAATGCACAAGAAGCCAGTCAAAGAGGTAATCAGCTATATTATGAGCGCGTATTTGATGATATATTGATGTCTGAAGGAGTGGTGACGCATTACCTCCCGCTCAAGTACAACATGGGCAGGAAAGAGGAAAAAGGAATAGATGTATGGCTGGCATTAGAAGCTTACGAACTTTCCTTATATAAGAAATTTTCAGTGCTAGTATTGATTGGATCAGATGGCGATTATGCTCCTTTAGTTAGAAAGCTAAATACTCTTGGCACCAAGGTGATGATCCTAAGCTGGGATTTTGAATATACCAATGATCAAGGAAATAAGGTAGTTACACGTACATCGCAGGATTTACTAGAAGAGGTAAGTTATCCTATTTCTATGCATGAAATTATCGAAAACCGAATGCGTAAAAATGAGGCATTGGTCAATAACTTATTTGTGCCAGAAACTACTATCAAGCATGAAGAAGTAGCCCAACCAACAGATGGCGAGCGTAAACAAGGAGCTATTTTAAGTCTCAAAAATGGCTATGGCTTCATCCAATTTCCGCCAAATAACCTATTCTTCCATTATTCTGATATTGTGAATGTAGATTTCAACGAATTGCAAGAAGGCGATGTGGTGGAATTTGATATCGAGAAAAATGAACGTGGCTATGATGTAGCTACTAATGTAGAAAAAGTTGAATAAGGATACTTTAGATCTAAAAATATAGGGCTCCAATCGGAGCCTTTTTTATTTCCGCTAAAAGAATAAACTTTGTCTTAGTTGATACTATTCAATATTATTATCCTGTCAACCTAAAATCAACAATATGAACCTAAAAAATTTTCCAATGAAAACCCTTTTTTTAGCAAGTGCAATGGCAATAGTGACAATGATTTCTTGTCAGCAAGCCAGCGATGCAAAGGCGGAAAGGCAAGATGATAAAAGATGGCAGCAGCGTGCTGAGTACGTAATGGAGGTAGACATGAATACCGAAAACCATCGATACACGGGCAGCCAAAGTCTTAAATATTACAATAACTCTCCTGATACTTTGCATAAAGTATTTTACCATTTGTATTTCAATGCTTTCCAGCCAAATAGTGCAATGGATATGCGATCTAGAACGATCCAAGATCCTGACAGAAGGGTAGGAGATAGAATCTCTAAATTGGCCGATGATGAAATTGGATTTTTGAGAATCTCCAACCTCAAAATGAATGGTAAAGATCAGCCAAATAAGGAAGTAGGAACAATCTTAGAAGTGAGCCTAACTGATCCAATAATGCCAAATTCGAGTGTCACTTTTGATTTGAATTTTGAAGGTCAAGTGCCAGTGCAGATCAGAAGATCGGGTCGTAATAGCGATGAAGGAATCGATTACTCTATGTCGCAGTGGTATCCTAAAATGAGTGAATACGATTACCAAGGCTGGCATGCAAATCCTTACATTGGACGTGAATTCCATGGTATATGGGGCGATTTTGATGTGAAAATTACCATCGACAGCAGTTATGTGCTCGGTGGCACAGGCTATTTACAGAATCCACAAGAAATTGGTCATGGATACGAAGATGAGGGAATGGTAGTAGACAGACCTAATTCGCAAAAACTTACTTGGCATTTCAAAGCGCCGAATGTACATGATTTTATGTGGGGAGCCGATCCGGATTATACACACACTAAGCGTAAAATGGCTGATGGCAAAACAACCCTGCATTTCTTCTATGTGAAAAACAGCCAAAATGCTGATGCTTGGGCAGAATTGCCAGAGCTTACTGAAAAGGCTTTTGATTATATTAATGTTAATTTTGGACAATATCCGTATGATCAGTTTTCTGTAGTAATGGGTGGTGATGGCGGTATGGAATACCCAATGTCCACGTTGGTGACCGGCAACAGAGGCCTTAGAAGCTTAATTGGCGTTACGGTACATGAGGCACTTCATAGTTGGTATCAAGGTGTGTTGGGTAGCAATGAAAGCCTTTATGCATGGATGGATGAGGGTTTCACTAGCTATGCAAGTGGCCGCACTATGGCACATCTCTTCAATCCTGATAACCAATTTCCAAATAGAGGCAGCTACGGTGGCTATATCAACTTAGCAAAGAGTGGATTGGAAGAGCCAATGAGCACGCATGCCGATCACTTTCATACTAATTTTGCCTATGGAGCAGCGGCATATTCCAAAGGAGCTGTATTTATGGCGCAAATCGGTTATGTTATTGGTGAAAAAGATTTATCAAAAGGTCTTTTGAGATATTTCGATGAATGGAAATTCCGTCATCCAAATCCTAATGATGTAATAAGAGTAATGGAAAAAGTTTCTGGTTTAGAACTCGATTGGTACAAAGAATATATGCTTTACACTACCAAAACCATCGATTATGGAATAGGTGATGTGAAAGAGGCGGGAGGTAAAACTACGGTAGAGCTTCAGCGAATTGGTTTATTCCCAATGCCGATCGATTTGTATGTGACATACCAAGATGGAAGCACGGAAGTGTATAATATTCCATTGCAAATAATGCGTGGTGCTAAGCCTCAAGATGCTGATGGCGTAACATGGGTAACCGCTGAAAGCTGGTCTTGGACGCACCCAACGTATATTTTGGAGCTATCTAAAGGGAAGAATCAAATCACTAAAATTGAAATAGATCCTACTGAAAGATTAGCAGATATCAATAGAGACAATAACATTTGGGAAAAGTAATCTCAAATAGAATGGGTTGAAAAGAAATTAGGTTCAAGTCTTAGGTAATTTACCTGGACTTGAACCTAATCATCAACCAACCAACCATCACATGATCAATATCTCGCTATACTGTCGTGCATATACTAAACTGATTTTCAACTATAAAAAGTTGCATTAGATTCAGATTTTTCTTTGGAAAGTCTGAAATTGACAAAAATTTGTTTAGGCATTAGCTTTCATTCTCTTTTTATCTTTTCTAGCAGCTAAGCGGTAATTTAATTTGTCGGTTAGCAAATACATTACAGGAACAATTACCAAAGTAAGGAATGTTGCGAATGACAATCCAAACACAATCGTCCAAGACATTGGTCCCCAGAACAAGACGTTATCTCCACCCATATAGAAGTCTGCATCATAGGAAGTAAAGAATTTTATGAAATCTATATTTAGACCTATTGCTAATGGAATTAACCCTAGAATAGTGGTAATTGCTGTAAGCAATACAGGTCTCAGACGAGTTCGACCGGCAATTATAATTGAGTTAAGCACTTCATCATAAGGGAGTACACCATTCTTTATTCCTAATTCATTTCTTCTTCTTTTGCGGGAAAGCTCAATAAAGTCGATTAATACGATGGCATTGTTTACCACAATTCCAGCTAAAGAAATAATACCGATCATGGTCATGATTACGATAAAGTCCATTTGAAAAACGACCAAACCTATAAATACACCTATAGTACTGAAGAGTACTGAAGTCATGATAATAAATGGTGCTGTGATCTTATTGAACTGCGATACGATAATCATAAAAATCAGAAATACAGCAATCATTAGTGCATTAGAAAGGAAGGCCATTTCTTCAGCCTGTTTCTCCTGCTCACCAGTAAAACTAATGGTGTAGCCTGCTGGAATAGGAAAGTCTATCAGCATATTTTTGATTTGATCGTTTATCAGAGTGGCATTGTATCCATCAAGCACATTGGAGCTCAAAGTAACTACTCGCTTCATATCAATTCGGCGAATAGAGCCAAGTGAAGAGCTTAATTCAGCGGTTGCCACAGAAGAAATGGGTACTTGCACCATCGTTCCTTTGTTGTCTCGATAGGTGATATTCTTATTCAGCAATACATCCTGATCATATCTAAATTCGTCTTGTAGCCTCAAATACACCTCATATTCATCTTCACCTTGCTTGTATTTACTTATTTCTTTGCCAAAAAGAGCTGTCCTTATTTCATTTGCCACCATTGCCGATGATAAACCAAACCTTCTTGCACTTTCTCTATCAATATTTAAAAGCAATTCTGGCTTACCGGTTTCCAAGTCAGATTTTAAACGCTCGATCCCTTCTATCCCTGAGTTATTAATAGCATTTCTAAATCTATCGGTCAGGGCCACAATGGTTTCGAAATCTTCGCCAGAAATCTCAATATTGATGGGCTTACCTGTTGGTGGGCCATTTGAATTTTTGTCAACAGTCACCGTGACGCCTGGGTAGCTATCTAAGCTTTCCCGTATTTCTGCCATCACACTAGAAGTACTCACATCAAGCCTGTCTTTAAATTCCACAAAGTTGACGGTAATTCTGGCTTTATGAGGAGTTTCACCTTGCCCTACAGAGCCCATATCCGATGGATCCGAAGTGCCTTGCCCTACATTAGCGACTACAGATTTCACAATGGATTTATAAGGCTCCACCACTTCCACCACTTTTTTCTCCATTTCGATGGCGAGTGCATTCGTTGTTTCGATATCTGTCCCTACCGGGTATTCTATAAATACATTGACATAAGCAGGTTCATTTTCAGGGAAGAAAATAATATTCGGAGTGAATACTGCCATTAAGCCGATTGAGAATACAAGCATTATCACTGTGCCAAAAAAGAATAAGTAAGGCTTAATTCCTTTCAAAGCATACTCCAATGTTCTCAAATAAATGCGTTCTATGCTTGGTATTAAGCGTTTGTTGAATACATTCATCATTGGCATCAGTATGTACACATTAAGAGGGAAGAGTAAAGCGACAAGTATTAGTAAATTACCTGCCCAATAGATTTTAAAGAAAATAAAAATTGCACCTACAATAGCTGTAATGATTACTCTAATCCACATTTTCCGGTGATGGGTATTGCCCTGCTTATCTACCTTCATAAATGTGGCAATCAATACTGGGTTGATGACCAATGCTACGAAAAGCGATGAACCCAATGCAATAATTAAGGTAATGGGCAAATACTTCATGAATTCACCAATAATGCCTGGCCACATGGCTAGCGGGAGGAATGCTGCCAAAGTAGTAGCAGTTGATGAAATAATTGGCAATGCTACTTCACCCACACCTTGTTTAGTCGCTTGGTAAGCTGAAAGCCCTTGCTCTTCCATCAGTCGATAGACGTTTTCTACCACTACGATACCATTATCTACCAGCATACCTAGCGCCATAATTAGGGCAAAAAGCACCATCATATTGATAGTGATACCCAATGCACCTAAGATCAAGAAAGTAGTAAACATCGAGAGTGGAATAGCCACACCTACGAATAAGGCATTGCGTGTGCCCAAGAAAAATAATAGAACCAAGGTAACCAGGATAATACCCGATATAATGTTGTTTTCCAAGCTACTTACCATCATTCGAGTTTGCTCGGATTGGTCGTTGGTAATGGTAATATCTAAGTCCTCTGGAAGATAGTTTTCTTTGGCTTTATCTAGAATTACCAATATCTTTTCAGTAGCCTCAATCAGGTTTTCACCACTTCTTTTTACAACATCGAGCATCACAACGGGCTGAGAGGCAAGTCTAGCATAGTTTTGCTTTTCCTTATAATCAAATTCAACTGTGGCTACATCCTTAAGATAAACAACATCGCCTTCCTCCCGCTTCACTACAATATCCTCCATTTGCTGTGGATCAGTAAATTCACCAACAACTCTGATACTGCGACGAACATCACCAGCTAAAATGTTGCCACCACTAATTGTGACGTTTTCATTTGCTATAGCCGTTTCTATATCCGAAAAAGACACCATTCTTGCATCCATTTTGAAAGGGTCTGCATGAATTTTTACCTCTTTCTCGTCTACACCACGGATTTCAACTTTAGAGATTTCTTGTAATTTTTCGATCTCCTCTTCTAGATCTTCAGCATATTCATTCAACTGTTCCAAACTGTAATCACCACCTGAAAGGTTGATGTTGAGAATTGGAAACTCTGAGAAATCTAGCTCGAATACATTAGGATCAGCTGGCAAATCGGTAGGCAATTCATTTTTTGCTTTATCAACCGCATCCTTTACTTTTTGTAATGCATCACTTACGTCGGTGTCAGTTACAAACTCAACCACAATGGATGAGAAATCCTGAACTGACGTGGAGCGAATCACATCAACACCAGTAATGCTGTTAATTTCCTTTTCAATTGGGCGCGTCACTAAGTTTTCCATATCGGCAGGTGAGTTGCCAGGATAGCTCGTCCCAATATAAACTGTAGGCTGACTTACCTCTGGGAAATTTTCCTTGGGTAAGTTGGTGTAGGCGGTTAAGCCAATTATCACAATTAGGATAGTCAAAACAAAGACCGTGATCCTATTGTCAATGGCTAAGGTGGTGAGACCAAAGTCCTTTATTACCTTTTTCTTATTCAAATCCATACAATAATTTAATTAGAGGCTAAGCGAACATTCATGCCTTCATTCATTTCTCTAAAGCCTTTGTCTATAAGCACATCACCTATGGCCAATCCACTATTTACTTCAGTTTTTTCCATAAAGGAGTTACCCGTTTCTATGTAGGCTTTCTTGGCTACATCTACACCATTTATTTGTTTTTTGAGCCAAACAAAGCTTCCGATACGATCTTGTAAAATCAGGTATGTAGGAATTACCATTGAATTATCATTTTCGTAGTCAGTTAATAATAATGAAGCAATCATATTAGGCTTCACATTATTAGGCATATCCTTTAGGTTAATTTCTACAGGGAAGGTTCTGTTATTTGGATTGATTACCGTACCTACCGAAGAAATGATAGCTTTCGATTGAATGTTAATTGATGGGAATGAAATGTCTACCGAATCTCCTGGTGCAAAGCGCCCAACATACCTTTCAGATACTTCACCACTTACATACATATCGCGTGTGCTAGTAAGTAATGCAATAGGACTACCAGGACTTAGCATTTCGCCAGCTCTTACATTCAGTTTATCTATAGTGCCAGCAAAAGGTGCTCTCACAGTCAGTTTCGTCATTTCAGATTCAAGCGTTTCCATTCTACGCTCAAGTCCTTCTAAGTTGTTTTTGGCTTGTAGGTATTGAATCTCCGTACCGATATTCTGATCCCAAAGTCTTTTTTGGCGCTCAAATACCGTTCTTGCCAATTCAATAGAGGTTTTTAATTCCTCTACATTATTGTTCATTACACTTCTATCCAATTCCACAATCACTTGTCCGGCTGTTACTTGGTCGCCTTCTTGTACTCTTGCCCGAACTACTCTTCCCATCATTTCGGCACTCAACATTGCATTGGTTCGGGAATTTACGTTTCCTCGAACTTCTATTTTGTGAATGAAACTTTCCTGTTGCACAGGTAAAGTTGTAATTAAGGTTGCATTTACTTTCGAATCCAAAGCCGAAGGATCCATTGCATTTATCTCACTTTCTAGAGTTTTAATTTCTGCAGAAAGCGTTTGAACTTCTGTTTTCAACTCTTTCAGCTTGTTCATTTTGCCTTCCAAGGAGTCTTCTGTGCCATTGCAAGCTTGCATTGCCACAAGTAGGATACTTGCTGCCAGTATATTTTTCATAGAGAGGAATGATGTATGTATTCTTTTTTTCATGATTTACTTTTTTAGAACTCCCATTGCTTTTTCAAGCTCTACTTTTGCAATTAGGGCATCATATAATGCCACATAGTAATTGGTTTCTGCCTCTTTGTAAGAAGTTTCCGCTTCTATCACTTCGAGGTTGCTACCAACACCTTCTTGATATTTTACCCGGGTTACTCGAAATACCTCCATGCCCAATTCCATATTTTCTTTTTCGGTGTTGAGCCTTTCTAAGCTATTGTTGAGTTGGGATTTCTTTTCCCTCAGTTCCAATTCAATATTGTTTTCGAGCAGGGCAAATTGATTTTCTATTTGCTTTATCTGTAATCTATTGCGCTGGATTAGTGAGCTTTTATAAAAGCCATCGAAAATAGGAATTCGGATATTCACACCATATGCAGAGTTTGGGATCCAGCTAGTGCCTAATCTGAATAAGTCGTTGGCATTGTCCGCAAACATATTTCCACCATAATTAATAAATGCATTAATAGTTGGAATGTATTGCACCTTATTATTTTTAAGATCAAGCTTGGCCAAAGCCTCATTAGTTTGTAGCTGAGAATATTCTATCCTATCTGCATAATTAAATCCAGCAGTTGGTGTAGTTCTTAAATCAAGCTCTAGATTCCCCAACTTGTCTGTTAATTCCATGGGTGAGCCTACAGGCATTCCCATTTGGAATTGCAACAGATACCTGCTCATTTCTTCGAACTGCTTGAGATTAGTGCGCTGTGTTCGGATGTTGTTGTATTGCACCTTCACTCGACTAATATCAATTTGCTCAGCAAAACCGTTGTTGTAGAGGATTTCCGTTTCTCTAAGCAATGAATCCAATCGATTGAAATTCTTATCAACCAACTCCAATCGCTCCTGCGCAATCAATACTCCATAATAGGCTTTGGTTACAGCTTCTATTATATCAATCTCAGACTTTATTTGATCCTTCTCTGCCAGTTGACGAAAGGTCCTAGCAGCTTCTAATCCCACAAAAAATGACCCATCAAAAATCATTTGCTCCATGCTTACCAAAGCATTGCCAGTAAACCTTCGCTGGAAAGCAATGGTAGTTTCTTCGTTGGTGATTGGGTTGGTGAAAGGTACTTCTGGGATAATCATGTTCTTTGCCGCACCACCATTGGCAGTGATTTGTGGCAGACCACGACTGAGTGTTTCCTTTACCACCGTTTCCGATATATCTCTCTCAATCTTTGCATTCAATAGGTTTTGGTTATTCGCCAATGCATAATCCAAACTCTGTCTTAAACTGAAGGATGAATTTTGCCCAAAACCGGCGAAGGATACCAGTACTAATAATGCACTCAATACATGTACTCGCATATTAATTAATATAATTTTCATGGTTTGATTTCATTTTGGTAGGAATCCCAAAGCTCTCGGCCCTTGTTTGTTAATAGGCCCAATACAAAATTTTGAAATACTTGAATCTGTACCTCAGCCATCTTGAATTGCTCTTTTGGAAATAAATCCAAATTGAAACATAGCTGTACTTCCTCAATGCGAACAGTGGAAAGAATTTCAGGATCGATATTATCTCTGAATACACCCTCCTGCATTCCTCTTTCAATGACCTTTTTTACATTATTTTTAAAAAGGCTGTTTTTATAGCCTAGGTAATGATTCCATGCTTCTGCATGATATTTTCTCAAATCATACATCACATTTGGAGAGGTTTCCTCTACGATTTTGCGCAAACAAAGTGATGCCAGATATAGCTCCTCTATTGCATTGCTTGCATTTTTTTCAATTTCTTGAAATTCAGTGTCATAGCGAAGCAAATGCCGCTCTGTAAATAGCAACACAAGCTCGCTTTTGTCAGCAAATTCTTGATAAATCGTTTTCTTGGAGACCCCTAGATTTTTAGCGATGTCGTCCATGGTCACACTCTTTACCCCATAGGACATAAAAAGTGTACTAGCTGCTTCTATTATTTTTTCCTTAACTTCCAATCTTCACAAATTAAACCGTGGAAACTTTTTTCGGATACAAAGTTTATAGCGATAACTGAGAAAAAAAAATAAAGGTTTTAAAACATGTAGAGCGGTGAAGCATCCACATAAATGGATAATTTTGTAGGATGAAATAGCGTGTTTTAAGGAAGCAGAATATTTTAAAAAATAGTTAATTTATGAGTGCAAATAATGCATTAGCCAAATAAAATTTGGATGAAGATTTTTGAAAAAAAGTTTGTCAGAGATGGTATATCCATGCTTTCCTACATCCAAGTTGGAGATGGCCCAAATGTTTGGCTTACATTTCATGGCTTTGCTCAAACCAAGCTGGAGTTTGCAAAACTAGCGGGAGGAATAGCTGATAGCCATCGCATCTATTGTTTCGACTTGTTCTTTCATGGTGATAGTCTATGGCTCGACGGAGATATGGTATTGACGCCCTCCCGCTGGAAAATATTCATGGAAAAATTTCTAGCGCAAGAGAATATTCAACATTTCAATATTGCTGCATTTAGTTTGGGTGGCAAATTCGCGCTTTTAACATTAAGCGCCTTTCCCGATCGAGTAAACAAGATAAGTTTGATTGCTGCCGACGGAGTGAAAACTACTATATGGTTCAAGCTTGCTCGATACCGATTTATTCGTGATCAACTGAAAGGCCTTATGGTAAATGCAAGCTTCTTCTACAAAGCCATCAAATGGGTGGAGCGAACTGGCATTATTGATAAGCAAGTAACCAACTTTGCTCGACTTCAAATGGAGCATCGTAAGCGACGAAGAAGACTTTTTTATTCATGGATGGTTTTCCGCGAAATCAAACCTGATATTCCCCATTTGGCCAAGCTGATGAATGACCATAATATTGAGCTAATGGTGGTTTTAGGCCAATTCGACCCATTGATGACAACCAAAACAATGCGCCCACTTTGGAAGCGCGTTGCGAATAAACAAATGCTAATTTTCCCAACGGGGCATTACACCTTGATGCGCGAAATTGATTTTCCATCGGTTAAGCAAATTTTTCGCTAACAAACCCGTCCTTTTTCCTAATTTTGCCTAAGCAAACAAAACAAAATCCTGCCTGATGATCCTCTTTTTTGAAGCCTCCAATAATCGAATATTTGCCATCTCAAGTAAGCAAGCATTTGAGTCGAACGATATAAAAAAACTCAGCTGGCTGTTAGGAAAAGCCAAGCCGTTAAATGACCCAAATCTAGTGGGGACTTTTATTGGTCCACGTAGAGAGATGGTGACGCCCTGGAGTACAAATGCCGTCGAAATCACCCAAAATATGGGTTTGGAAGGCATTATCCGCATGGAGGAATTCACTAAGGCTGATGAAGGCAGTGCCTTTGATCCAATGCTGCAACATAAATACGCAGGTCTCGATCAGACTATTTTCACCATTGAAAAACAACCTGAGCCAGTACTATTTATCGATGACATTGCTGCCTACAATCAGCAAGAAGGACTTGCCCTTAATCCAGAAGAAATCGATTATTTGAATGATGTAAGCAAGCAATTAGATCGTAAATTGACCGACAGCGAAGTATTTGGCTTTTCGCAAGTCAACTCAGAGCATTGTCGTCACAAAATATTCAATGGCACTTTTATCATCGATGGCGAGGAAAAGCCAAGCACGCTTTTCCAGCTGATCAAAAAGACGTCGAAGGAAAACCCTAACCGAATAGTATCTGCTTATAAAGATAATGTGGCTTTTGTTGAGGGTCCACAAGCCATGCAGTTTGCGCCAGATACGCAGGATAAGGCCGATTACTTTTCCTCCCGCCCCATCCAAACTGTGCTTTCTCTCAAAGCTGAAACACACAATTTCCCCACCACTGTGGAGCCATTTAATGGCGCTGCAACAGGCAGTGGAGGTGAGATTCGAGATAGAATGGCGGGTGGTCGTGGTAGTTTACCTTTAGCGGGAACAGCCGTTTACATGACCTCTTACCCTCGGTTAGAAAAAGGCCGTAGCCATGAAGATGCTGTTCCTGAAAGAAATTGGCTCTATCAAACTCCATTAGATATTTTAATTAAAGCTTCCAATGGAGCGAGTGATTTTGGAAATAAATTTGGACAGCCGCTTATTTGTGGTAGTATATTAACATTTGAAAATGAGCATGATAACATTATCGAAGGTTTTGATAAAGTGATCATGCTGGCGGGAGGTTTAGGCTTTGGCGTAAGAGATCAAAGCCTAAAAGACGTCCCATCCAAAGGCGATTTGATCATCGTGATGGGTGGAGATAATTATCGCATTGGTATGGGCGGAGGAGCCGTTTCATCTGTAGCAACGGGTGAATTCAGCAAATCTATTGAGCTCAATGCCATTCAGCGTTCCAATCCGGAAATGCAAAAGCGAGTGTATAATGCCATTCGCGCATTGGCCGAAATGCCCGTAAACCCAATAGTCTCCATACACGATCATGGCGCCGGCGGGCATCTCAATTGCCTTAGCGAGCTGGTAGAGCATAGCGGTGGCACCATCAATCTGCGCAAATTGCCAGTAGGTGACCCAACGCTTTCTGCAAAAGAAATCATCGGCAACGAATCGCAAGAGAGAATGGGCTTGGTGATTAAGAAGAAAGACCTTCACTTGCTTGAGAAAATTGCCGAAAGAGAAAGAGCACCGCTTTATATAGTGGGCGAAATCCACGACGATCATTATTTCAGAGTACTTGATCCAGAAGGTAAACATTCGCCAATTGATCTAGAATTAGCGCATTTCTTTGGGTCATCTCCAGTCACTATTTTGGAAGATACCACTGCGCCAAATCTACAGCAAGCGCTAGATTATGATGCGAAATCGCCTGAGAAATACATTAAGCAAGTATTGCAAATAGAAGCCGTTGCGTGTAAGGATTGGCTTACCAATAAGGTAGATCGTAGCGTAACAGGCCGTGTGGCTGCACAGCAAACAGTTGGGCCGCTGCAATTGCCTCTCAACGACTATGGCATTATGGCGCTTGACTATGAGGGTAAAGTCGGTGAAGTTACCTCTATCGGTCATGCTCCAGTGGCGGCTTTGGTAAATCCTGCTGCAGGTAGCAGATTGGCTATTGCGGAGGCACTTACAAATATGGTAGGTGCACCCATTGCTGATGGGCTCAAAGGTGTTTCCCTTAGTGCCAATTGGATGTGGCCAGCAAAAAATCCTGGCGAAAATGCCCGTTTATATGCTGCAGTGGAGGCAATCAGTGAATTTTCTACCAAGTTGGGTTTGAATGTACCAACGGGTAAAGATTCCCTTTCTATGAGTCAGAAATACCCTGATGGCCGTAAAGTATTATCTCCAGGCACCGTTATTATTTCGACTATTGCGGAAGTTCCAGACATCTCCAAAGCTGTTGGGCCAGTGCTTCGCGACGAAATGGACGAACCAATATTTTGGATCGATTTCTCCAACAGCGAGTTGGCTTTGGGTGGCAGTTCATTTGCTCAGATTTTGAGCAAAGTAGGCGAGCAAACACCTGATATTTCTAGCGCAGAATATTTCGCCAAAGCATTCCACGCTACGCAAGCACTTATCCGCGATGAGTATATCACCGCAGCACACGACATAAGCGCGGGTGGATTGATCACTACGCTCTTAGAAATGTGCTTTGCACAGGATACGGTTGGTTTAGCCGTAGATTTAGAAGGACATGCCCAAAGTGATTTATGCAAGTTGCTTTATGCAGAAAATCCAGGTGTGGTTGTTCAAGTAAGAAATGAAAAAGCAGTTTCGAAAATCCTCAGCAGATTTGGGGTAAAACATTATTTCCTGGGTTATCCAAATTCCAGCAAGGAATTAACTATCAAAACAGATGAAAAAACCATCCACCTCAACATTGCTGAGATGCGGGAGGATTGGTTCAAGACGTCCTATTTGTTCGATACCCATCAAACGAAGCCAAGTTTGGCCAAGCAGCGTTTCGAAAACTTCCAAAAGCAAGGATTATCCTTCCAATTCCCAAGTGAATTCGCAGGTAAATTAGCTGCACATAACCTTACTCATCGCCGAGCTGATCGTTCAGGCATCAAAGCGGCCATCATCCGTGAAAAGGGTGTGAATGGCGACCGTGAAATGGCCTATTCGCTACACCTAGCTGGTTTTGATGTGAAGGACGTACACATGACCGATCTGATAAGTGGGAGGGAAGATCTAAGCGATGTGAACATGATCGCTTTTGTCGGTGGTTTTAGCAATTCAGATGTGCTTGGTTCGGCCAAAGGCTGGGCTGGGGCATTCTTATATAATGAAAAGGCAAAAGCTGCTTTGGATGCATTTTATCAACGTGAAGATACCCTAAGCTTAGGTGTATGCAATGGTTGTCAGTTGATGGTGGAGCTCGATTTGGTTTGTCCAGATCACAAGAAAAAGCCTAAAATGCTGCACAATGCAAGTGGTAAATTTGAGTCGGCATTCCTTACAGTAGAGGTGACCGAAAGCAAATCCATAATGTTAAATGCATTAGCTGGAAGTAGATTGGGTATTTGGGTAGCACATGGCGAAGGTCAGTTCCAATTGCCAATGGCAGAGGATGATTATGCTATTGCAGCCAAATACGCTTATCAGGCTTATCCGGGCAATCCAAATGGCTCTGCATACAATGTGGCAGCGCTTTGCTCAGTGGACGGCCGCCATTTGGCTATTATGCCACACTTGGAGCGTTCGATCTTTCCGTGGCAATGGGCACATTATCCAGCTCAGCGTAATGGAGATCAATTGAGCCCTTGGTTGCTGGCATTTATTGAAGCTAGAAAATGGGTGGAAACAAAAATGAGCTAAGAGTAGATTGGAAACAGCTTGAAAAAAAATCCTCAAAAGCGCATTTTTTTCCTCAAGCTGTTTTCAAAATTGAATTTATGTTCTACTTTTGTACTCGCAAAACGGCATAAGGCCTGAAAGCGAATTTTACTGGCCTATGGTGTAACTGGCAACACGTCTGATTTTGGTTCAGAAGAGTCTAGGTTCGAGCCCTAGTAGGCCAACAACAAAAATAAGAGAGATAGCGATTCGAAAGGGTCGCTATTTTTTTTTGTAATTTACAACAGGAGGTAGGTGATGTTATGGGAGATTGGTTTTGTCGATTGGATTAACTCATTTCATTTTTCATCTCTTGTTCTTTCGTGCGTTCCTATAGACAAAATCTTTATTGCACTTAATATATAGCGTTAGTTAACTCTGTTTGATAAATCGCTTGCAATTCATCAACAATTTTAAAAATATTAGCTCGCTAGCTGTAAGGGATTTAGATTATGAGCTTTGCGGGTGTTGATTGGGGTAGAGTTGCGCGGGAGATTCGTGCTCCAGATGGTGAGAATGAAAATTTCTTGGTGTAGGGAGGGAATTAGGGAAATGGGTTGGGTTTTGTAAGGAAAGCACGGAGTCACTCGCGCACCTGCATGGAGCTTTCGTTATTTGTTGTCTTTACCAAGATTATTAATTAGTTCCAGGTTATATTGTTTTAGTTCACTTAAGTATGTTTTAAAGCTTTCTGTTTTGAGCCGTCGTTCAAAGAGAAGCTGTTGAAATATAACATTTTCCAATTGCTCACTTAGAATCATAGGATTAAGAAAATTGAGAGGTAATTCACCAAGTTGGGCTTCATATAATGATTTCAGATTGTGCATCCCAACCTCACGTAAATATGGCCTAATTTGCTTATGAATAATGTCTTCGTATTCCAAGAAAATATCACTCACCCGTTCTTCCATTAAAAAATAGTTTTGAAGAATTTCTCTGATAGATTCATTCTTCATGTTGCTCACAGATTCAGCATGGTTTTGTTGCGTTAGAGGCCTGAAATCAGATGAATATCGGATAAGTTCCGTTGAGTCAAAATTCAATACATTTTCACTACTAAGAACTTTAGCAATCAAATGGTCTGTAATATATAATTGACTTGTTAATTCATTTAAAGATTGATTGATGTGCGTTGAATCTAAGCGAAGATCTTTAATAATATTTTTTACTAATTGAGTCTCTATTAAGATATTCTTTCTTTCTTCATTCCAATTGTTAATCTGCAAAGCAATTAGAATCCCAATTACTACAAGAATAACTTCACCAATAGCATACTTCAAATACCTGCCTGCGGCAAAGGCAGGCTTTCCAGTTTTGTTTCCCATAAGCAGATTTTGACGAATTTTTCTAAAGAATTTTATCATTCTGAAAAATGGTTTTCTAAAATAGCTTTTGTAATTTCTAAAATGTTTTGGTGATGACCTAGGTTTTGAGAGTACATTCGCCTTTTGGCTATAAAGACTTCATTAAAGGAAACAATAAAGTTCTTATCGTCTCTATGTTCTCTTAAATAATCACTCAAAGGACCATCTCCAATAATATCTGTTCTCCTTTTTACAGGATAATTAGCTTCGAAACTCTGACCTTTCTTATAATATATTTCCCGGTGATCATTATGACTGTTTACTGAATTTTGTTGTCGAATATTTAAGTTTGATAAATCTTTAACAAGATCATCACTCAGTATTCCTAACTCTCCTGATTGTACCATCGAATTGTAAGTGATATTATTGAAACCAGAAAATCCAGTTCTAATTCTACCAAGATATTCAGTGTTTACTATTTTATCTAAAGTATCTATTGAGGCATTAGATTGCGCTAATCTATCACGATAGTTTTTTAAAGTGGCCATCTCTTTTTCTTTAATTAATATTCCTTCTTCTAAAGAAACCACATCTGCTCTTAAATCACTTTCAATTTGAGATAATTTTTGGGTTCTTATTTTATTTATTTTATGCTCTTCATTCCAATTATTTATCTGTAATGCAATCAAAATTCCAATTACCACAAGTATAATCTCGCCAATCGCATATTTAAAATACTTCGATGTTTTGTTTTCCATAAGCAGGTTTTGTCGGATTTTTCTAAAAAATTTAATCATTCTTTTTCTTTTAAATTATTTAGTATTTTCACTAAATCCTTTCGCAATTTAATATAAGCATTTTTTGAAGTCCGATTAATATTATTGTGCCTTAACGTTACTAAATAAAAGTCTTTTACCAATTCGTTTTTATCAACATTATTCCAGAACGCATCATAAAGATTACCAGATTTTATAGTGCTTATAGGAATATTACTAAGGTATTTGTAAGAAACAAGTGCGTCTAAATATTGATCAACTGCTTCTTTTGTCACTACAAGTGTAATTTGTTGATGGTTGTTTAACTCTATGAGTTGTGTTCGTATATTTTCATTAAATAAACCAATATCGCCTGTAGAAAGTAACGTTTGAAAAGTAGCGGTATGAAAGGCGTCAATGTTGTTGAAATAGCCTAAAAATTCGTCTTTGGCTATTTTTATTAAGGTATCACTAGACGCGTTTGGGTTACTTAATCTTTTGGTAAAATTATTATACTGTTCTATAGATTCTTCTAAATAAATTAATATGTTATCAATACTGGCAATATCTTTATTTATGTCGTTAATTAAACTGCGCTGATAATCAAAATGCTTTTTATTGTTTTTTCTATCTTCATTCCAATTATTAATTTGCAATGCAATCAAAATTCCAATGACAACCAACACAATTTCGCCAATCGCATACACAAAATAACTTCGTATTTTAGATTGTTCAAGTAATTTTTGTCTAATTTTTCGAAAGAATTTTATCATTGGTTAATGGTTGATTATAATGAATCACAACATCTTTATTAACGCAGTATTGCATTAACTCCTCCAATTTAGATGGGGATAAACGCAACAGTTACGTTAATTTCTTATTTGTCAGCTGTGGTGATTTTATTGTTTTTCAAGGGTTGATTATAAACATAATGAATAACTTTTGAATTTACAATGGCTGTAAAATGAATGGGAATGAAAATTTCTTGGTGGAGGGAGGGAAGTGCGAAGTCACTCGCGAAATGCGCTTGCCAGCATTGGAAATTTGAACATCAGCAAGGCGTCGATGCTTTCCCTATTGTTTGTCAAAGACTCGGTTCGAATGATTCTATTGTTTTAATGGTGTTTTCAATGGCCAATTTTGTGTCTTTTAAGAGTATTATATACGCATTGGTGAATCTTGAAACATATCCCAACTGCTTTAAAAAATCTTTATCCAACAAGCCTTTTTCATCAAAGATTAATTTTACGTTAGAATTTTCTGAATACATCCTGCTTTCCCATTCTAATAAATCATTGCGGTCATCAGTAAGTTGTCCATTATAATTTATCCTAATGTAGTAGTATTCATAAAGATTTATTATATCTTTTTTCAGCGCGTCATTTTGCATGTTTTCTATCAATCCAGTACCGCTAGCAGCTTTATATGCGCCAGCTAAAGGAAAGAATGTCCAGTTTCTACCAATACTTAGTTCGTCAGTATCATTATTTTCAAGAATCTCTTGAAGTCGTGGATTTGTTCCGAGTGTTATCGATGCCTGCAGAGCTTTAAGTCTATCTTCTTGTATTTTAATAATATCTGAAATTGTGGATAGGTCAGTTATTAAATCTGTTTTTAAACTCGTTAAGAACAAATCGACCTTTTCTAGGGTCTTTATTCTCTCATTCCAATTGTTAATTGATATGGCAATCAAAATTCCAATAACGACAAGTACTATTTCCCCAATAGCATATTTGAGGTATTTGCCTGTTTTGCCTTCATTGAGAAGGTTTTGCCGGATGTTCCTAAATAACTTTATCATAGCTACTTATTTAATAATTTAAGCTCTTTTTTAATAGCATTTCTGAGCGATTCATTATTTTCTTTAAATACAGTTAATTTATTTAGTGTTCCCATGTTATTATTTTTGAAGGGTACAATTTCCCTGTAGATA
Source organism: uncultured Roseivirgaceae bacterium (assembly GCA_964598395.1). Lineage (GTDB taxonomy): Bacteria > Bacteroidota > Bacteroidia > Cytophagales > Cyclobacteriaceae > CAXBDP01. Next base: position 632 of record CAZRBW010000044.1, on the reverse strand, counting down.
TCTTGTTTTAATTGAGTATCGTCGTAATTCGTGATTGTTATCGTTTCATTTAAGGTCAGCGATTCGATGAACCTAACAATTCCTTTTCGATGTCTAAAATACTTCTATTCATTTTTTTTTGTTCATAATCATAATAGCGAGATATTTGAGTTGTTAGTTTATTATTAGAAAGTTGTAATCCTTTAGATTTTAAAACCTCATACGCGTTGTTTATTGGAAAGTATCGCTCAAAGGTTAAAAAATGTAACATATCTTTTTCTAAAATATCTTTATTGATGTTTTCTGTTTGTAAATAGTTGAGCATATCTGCAACAGATTTTTTCGCTTTTTGCCTTTGTGCTACGATCTCACTTAAGATAATGCCATCTTCATTTAGATTGCTCAATATTTCATTTAAAACATAAATTTCTGTTGTTTTTGCCTTATTATTTTCATTCCAATTATTAATCTGTAAAGCAATCAAAATTCCAATAACAACAAGAACTATTTCCCCAATAGCATATTTGAGGTATTTGCCTGTTTTGCCTTCTGAAAGTAAATTTTGGCGTATTTTTCTAAAGAATTTTATCATTGCTTTACGGTTTCTGATAATGAAGCACAACGGTCTCGGCTATGAGCAGTTGCGTGGGTTG
>CAZRBW010000043.1:8388-27044 GCA_964598395.1 uncultured Roseivirgaceae bacterium | reverse complement strand
TTTTCATTGGTGGCCAAATTGTTTCAGAATTGAAAGAATATTTATTTAGATAATATAACGGAAATCAAAGAGAATCTTTGTTGAATTTTTACGAAAGGATAACCACTAGTTTGGATCAAAAAAAAACTCTCAAAAAGAGAGTTTTCCTATGTCATTTTTTATTCCTCAGCCATGTGTAAAGCGGGAGGATGATTAGCCCATCCCAAGATGGCGCAAGTGCGAATAATGGGAAGCAACTGCAGCTCTTACTTTGGGAAATTCGATATATGGGATGTTATAATCTCTGCAAGTCTCTTTTACTATTTTACTTATTTCAGGATAGTGGATATGCGAAATGTTCGGGAACAAGTGATGTTCGATTTGGAAATTTAAACCACCTGTAAACCATGATACAATCTTGTTTTTTGTAGCAAAATTTGCCGTAGTTTTCAATTGGTGAATTGCCCATTCATCGTCCATTTTTTGTGCAACATCAGGAATTGGGAAACTTGCCTCTTCTACCGAATGAGCCAACTGAAATACCAGACTAATAAGAACGCCAGTAAACAATCCAAATACCAAGAAACCAATCAACCAAGGTAGAAATCCAACAAAGTAGATTGGCACAAGAATAAATGAGACCAAAAAGAAAGCTTTAAATCCCCAGAAGGAAATGTGATCTGAAAGATTCATTTTTTTGATAGGGATATCTCCGACTTTACCTGTGAAATACTTTTTGTAATCGGTGAAAAACACCCAATACAAATACAATAATGAGTAAGCAGCAATAAAATAGTAATGCTGGAATTTATGGATTTTGTAATGCTTTTGATTTTCGCATAGTCTTAAGAAAGGCCTTGCGTTAAGGTCATCATCTACTTCGTCTATGTTGGTATAAGTATGGTGGATTACATTATGTTTTGTTTTCCACATAAATACATTGGCTCCCACAAAGTTAAGCGACAAGCCTGCTAGATTATTTACCCACTTACGTGAGCTAAAACTTCCATGCGCTCCATCGTGCATGATGTTAAAACCAATGCCGGAGACGATTACGCCTAGAAGTATGCATTCTAAAAGGGCTAATGCCACAGGAGGAGTGAAGAATACTAAATGAACATATACTGCGATAAGACTCACTACAAGTATTATAGCTTTGGTGTAGAGCTTGATGTTCCCTTTAGGTTTCGCGTTAATTTCAACAAAGTAATTGTTGATTCTTTTCTTCAAATCAGCATGAAATGATGTGCCGTTAGAAGCCAAAAATTTTGGTGTGACCATTCAATAAAATTAAATTAAATAAAACTTAACCAATTTTATTGAAATCGATTAAGATGTACAAATATAGGCAAGCAAAAATTCTTTTTTCTTTAGAATATGATGAATCGCTAATATCCTTACACGAGAACAAAACTATTTACAAAAAAGGTCAATTTGCTTGATTACCGTATTAAAGTATTTGTGCGCTTTTTTGTTTTATTTTAGTTTCTGTTCGTTTCTATTTTATGCTGCATTAGCAATGCAATATTTCGAGCTCTCAATAATGCTTCATCAGCTTTTGAGCCTGAGAAATTTTCATAAATTGTTTGCTCCCATAGGTTTAACCAAACTTCAAAATGCTCAGGTTTTAATTGGCTTTTGTGGTCGAGCTCGATGTGCTTAATCATTGGATTGCCCTTGTAAGTGTTACTTCCTAATAGCACCGAGTTCCAAAAGGAATTCATTATTGGGATGTGTTTCTCCCAAGATAAAATAACCACATCGGTGAAAAAGTAGCCTATGCTTTCATCTTTTATTACCTTCTTATAAAACTCATCAATGAGTAATTTAATGTCCTCAGGTTCTTGTATGTCCTCCATGGTGTTTTGCATATTTTCAGAATGTTTCAGGCTTTAGTTTTTGCAGCTCTACGCCTAGGTCAAACTGCAAATCCTCATCTAATTTGCTTATTGAAGAATTGATCTTTTTCAGCTGACCTTGGTACATGTTTTCAATTACTCTCATCCGGCTAATATGAAAGCCCTTTTCCTGCATTACTTTGCAGAAATGGATTCTAACCTCGGCTTCAGTTTCTTTTAATCCAGAGTATTTTATAAAGCGATCGATAAAACGAATTACTTTGCGCAAAGCTTTTTTGGTTAAATACAAATTGCTTTTGGAGACCTCTTGCATTTGACTATCGATTTCATCTTTAAGTGCCTGGATAAAACCACTTTCATTATGTGCTTCGAATAATAAATAGCTAAGTAATTCTTTATTTTCCTTTTTGTAACGAGCGAGCCGCAACACCAAGCTAAGTAGAATTTCTTTATCTAAGTGGCCAAGTTCTTTCTTGATATCATTTAAACTCGATGCATTCATCCATTCAAATTTTTGTCGACTTCTTATGCCTAAAGTTAAGGCATTATTAGCCATTAATTCCTCCGGCTTTCTACACTTACAAATATCTGAGATAATAATTTTCCTTTATTTCAGCTATTCAATTGGAAATAAAAAAGCTCCAGTCAGGAAAACTGGAGCTTTGAATATCAGATAATTAATTTGTTTAATATTTCGCAGGAATTCCTTCTGCCACCATTGATTTTTGAATAAAATCTCTTACGTGGTCATTAGCATTTTTCAAATCTTCAGCGCGTAAATACATCATATGTCCACTGCGGTAGCCTTCGAAACGAAGTCTGTCACCAAGTTTTCCATTAGCATTGATTTGCCATAGGTTATACTTAGCGTTGAAATAATCTGTACCGCCATCATAGTAGCCACTTTGATTCATTACGTGCAAGTATGGGTTTTGCAACATAGCCTGACGGAGGTTTGCACCAGTATTATCACCATTTCGGTTCCAAGGGTTTACCGGGCCAAACAGGTTGTAAGTAAGGTCTGTATCGAATTTCAATACTTGCTTTGCATACATATTCATAGCTGGAGCAAATGAGTGGTTCCAAGAAGTAAGCGCAGGATCATAGTCGCGGCCATAGCCAGCATCCATTGCATCGATACCTCGGTAGCGAGAATCTAATCGACCAATTGTTAAACCTTGATCTCTCAATAGTTCTTTCCAGAAGAAGCCAGTTGGAACTGCTAAGTTGTGTTGAAGGATAACATCCACATTTAATCCTGAATACCGAGCCATTTGGGTAGCAATTTCTTTTCTTTTGGCAGGATCTAAACTTCCTCCACGAGCGATCGCTGGGATTACCACATCAAGGGTATATTGCTCTACTTCAGGAAGAATATCATCCAAGTCTTTTGCTTGCAAGTCTGCTGGAAGCACTTTGTGATACCAAGCCGTAGCTGCGTAATATGGTAAGTAATTAGCAGCTGAAACAGGGCCTGATCTGTCGATTCCCAAACCTGTTGGTGATACAAGGATTACGCCATTCAAATACATCCAATGTGCATTTTGTAATTGCAATGCCATGCCTGATACTCTCGTAGTACCATAGCTTTCGCCGATCAAATATTTTGGTGAAGCCCATCTATCTTGACGTGTCACGAAAGTATTTACCCAATCAGACAAGTACTTAATGTCTTCGTTCACACCAAAAAACAGATTTCGATCTACTTTTTCACCAGTGATTCTAGAGTAGCCCGTATTTACTGGATCTACAAAAACGATGTCTGCTACGTCCAAAATTGAGTGTGGATTATCTTTGAATCCATAAGGTTGGACTGGATAGCCTTCGTCGTCAATTTGTAGCACTTTAGGGCCTGTGTAGGCAAGGTGCATCCATATCGAAGCCGAACCTGGACCTCCATTAAATGAGATCACTAATGGTCTTTTTGTTTTATTTGAAATGTCTGTTCTCTCGTAATAAGTGTAGAAAAGCGAGGCGATTGGATCGCCTTTTTCATCCCAAACTGGTTGAGTGCCAGCTGTCGCTGTGTACGGAACTCGCTGCCCTTTGATAGTAACCTGATGAGAGGTTGTAATGGCAGTCTCTACAGGCAGCTTTCTATCTTGTGCCTGCGCACTAGCAAGAAAGAGAACCAGCATGAAAACTACTGCTGAAATTCTTGTGGTTAAAATTTTCATAGACTTTGTGTTGATTTTCAATTGAAATTTTAATCAATATACAGCACAATGAAAACTGTTTAAATATATTTTATACTGCAAGCAAATCTGCTTGATAAGGGGTAGGTAAATTAGGTTTTTTACTCACTAGGATAATTTCCTGAATAGGATGTCTGCAAAATAATTGTCATTATCAAAATAGCTACTGTGAATTGATAGATTGGCGATTTCGGCCAATTTACCAATCATTTCCATATCATATTTTTGAGAAACCTCTGTGTGGATATACTCTGCTTTGTTAAAAGTCACTTCTAAATCAATTGCTTTTAAACTTACTTTTTGTTCAATTTTACTTACCAAATAGCTTTTGGAAGCGCTTGATGCAATGTCGTAATAACTGTAATGTTCAAATTGATCTAAGTTGAAATTTGCTTCCAAATCATTATTGAGCCTTTGAAGTAAATTGAGATTGAAACGACTGGTGATGCCATGTGGGTCATCATAGGCTTTTTGAATAATACGAGGTGATTTTTTTAAATCGAAGCCCACCATTAAGTAATCTCCTTGATTAAGCTGCCTGCTTATTTGATTTACAAATAATTGCGCATCTTCAGGACTAAAATTGCCAATATTTGCTCCCATAAAAAGAACAAACTTACGATCTTGGTGGTTGCTGCGCATTTCTAAAAAAGCATCTTTGAATCGATGGTTCTTACTTTGGATTTGAAGATGCGGGAGGTTATTGAGTAATCGCGTTTCTAATTGTTCTAATACCGCAGCCGAAATATCCACTGGGTTGTATTCGAAGTCGAGCTTATTTTTGAGAAAATGCTCAAGAAGAATTTCAGTTTTAGTGCCATCACCAGCGCCCAATTCTATCAACTTTATGTGGCTCGTTTCCTTTTTTAGAATCTCAAGAATGTGACCCTTATAAGTTTTTAGAATAGCTAATTCGCAATTAGTGAGATAATAGTCAGGCATTTCCATTATCTCTTGAAAAATCTTGTCTCCAGCCTCATCATAAAACAACCATGAAGGCAATGATTTAGGTGTATTTATTAAGCCTTTGACTACTGCCTCTACGATTTCGTTTTGAATTTTTTCGGTCATTTTTTTATCTTCTACAAAGTCTGAATCCATTGAATTGCCATTGTAATTGCGGGTGGAAAAAGTTACGATAAGTTTTGCGCGAATGATTTTCTGCTGTAGCGATTGATGCACCTCTGAGCACCATTTGGTTGATCATAAATTTACCGTTATACTCGCCTACAGCACCTGCTGGCTTTTGGTAACCAGGATAAGGCAGATAAGCACTTTGGGTATGCTCCCATCTTTGCCCCCAATCTAATTTGTCTGTAGCAATTTCCCACTCAAATTCGGTCGGCAATCTCATCCCTTTCCACTCGGCATATGCAGCTGCTTCGTAATGACTGACGTGTGTTGCCGGTTCATCCATCGGTAATAGTTCCAAACCCGCTAAGCTGTAACGATACCATTGTCCATCTTTTTGATGCCAGTAAAGCGGATTTGTGATATTGTGCTGGTTGACCCAAGCCCATGCATCACTGTACCAATACGCCGCTGTTTGGTAACCTCCCGCTTTTACAAATTCCAAATATTCTCCATTGCTTATTAATTGATTGGCAATTTCAAACCCTTGAAGAAATACTTTATGTACTCCTTTTTCATTGTCAAAACAAAATCCCTCATTTTGGTATCCGATAGTATAAATTCCCTCTGATATACCAATAAATGAAGTTTGTGATTTTAAGGTTTTCCCAGTGTACTCTTTAAAACCTTGTTTATAGACTGGAAATAATGGATTGTGCCCGAGAATAAATTTAATGTCTGTTAATAAAAGTTCTTGATGTTGTTGCTCGTGTTGGAAACCAATTTCTACTAAACTGTAGAGGTTTTCAGGCAATGTGGGGATCAATTCAAGCATATGCTGATCTACATATTTTCTGTATTCCAGAATGTCACCAACGCTTGGCCGGCTCATATTGCCGCGATCTACTCGCAATACTCTATCTCCCATGCTTTCATAATAGCTGTTAAATAGGAAGTTGTATTGAGGATGAAATGGCTTATAGTTTGGAAAATAGGACTTGAGAACAAACTCCTCGAAAAACCATGTAGTATGAGCCAAATGCCACTTTGGTGGACTTACATCTACACTAGGTTGTACAACATAATCTTCGATTTCTAGAGGTTTACAAAGTTCAACAGTTTGGTCTCTTATGGTTTTGAATGTTTCTAACATGGATCATTTATATCTATTACAAAGTCCGAATTTGTGAAAATAGTTTTCAACATAAGCTCAGAGTATATCTCTTTCTGCATTGTAGTTGGCCTGAAAACCTATTTTTTGCCCTCGAGCTTCTGTGATTGTGTAATTTTCTTTTTGTGCTAAGGTGATCACCTGAACATGTTGGAATTCAGGTGCCATCAAGTCATTATCGATCATAGCTGAGATGCCTTTGAGTAAGAGTAACCTCGCGTTTTCATTTGTCATAAATGCATTGTCTGGATCATCGAAGCAATAATGAACTTGACGATCCCCTTCAGCAAATAACCTATTATTCGCATCGATAAATATTCGGCCAATTAGATAACCGTAATCATTCATTCGATTGTAGCGAAAAGAATCCTCGAGAAAGTTGTACAAAACTATTTGTCCAAAATAGGGCGGATTTTCTTTAAAATATTTTCGCTTTAAAAATGCATGCTCAGGGTCAAGAAGAATAATATTACTTTGCATAACTGCCACAATCGTATCGCCTCCTGCTGTAATTCTAAATTCAAAATCGGAAACATCATTAAAAGCTACACTGATTTTGGGATTGCAATCTTGTGTTTTAGCCGTTAATTCCGTATTTATTTGTGAGGCTTCTATTTTCAGGATTTTGAAGAACTCCTTTAAATTAGCATAAATTTTTTGCTTAAGTTCAGCCTTACTATGAAGCTTTTCAGCAACAATTTCAACCATGTTTTCCACTTTCGGACGTTTCAAATTTAGTTTTGATTTAGTCATATATTTGTCATATTTAGTGTCGTTAACAATGCATCTAGGATATCACGAGCTTTTATCTTTTCCTAGCTATGCTTAAACTTAACAAGAATCAGTTATTAATAGATTATAATAAACAGAAAATGGAAAATCAAGAAGGTAGAGCACAAAAATTACTAAACGATCTGGGCAAGAAAATAGATGAACTTACCAGGAAAATGGTGGAAAAGGCCAAGGAAAGCGGGTTTGATGCAGATAAGGAGATTGAGAAATTAAAAAAAGAGAGGGATAAACTCGAAGAGGAATTCAAAGAATTTAAGGAAAGAAATAATCCTAGATGGCAAGAGATGCTGGATCATTTGGAAAATGCTGCACAAGAAATAGTGAAAGCAGCTGAGTCAATTTTTAAAAAAAGATCGTAATACACAATTTTGATTTACATATGAAATTACTACTGATTTCAATGTCTTTTCTGATGATGCTTTTTTCTTGCCAACAGATAAATAATCAAGGAGATGACACTGATCAAAGTGAAGTAAGTGATATAATAATAGATAAGTCAAATAGCAGAAATTCCCTTGATTGGAATGGAGCTTATAAGTCTATTTTACCATGTAGTGATTGTAGCGGAATTGCCATCCAAATTCAATTGAGCTTGGATGGTAGTTTTGAGATGCATTGGAAATATATGGGTAAAGGTGATGAGGTTTATTTAGACAAAGGAATGATAGAATGGGATGAAGCGGGAGGAAAAATCAAATTGTTGATTGAAGGCCAAGATCCTAATTTGCATCACTACCAAGTTGGCGAAAATGCACTATTTAAACTTGATGGTGATAGTAAAAGGATAGGGGAATTTGATAGTCCTTATACTTTTGTAAAAGTTGGTTCTATTTTGGATTACTAATATCTGGAACCACAATAGTCAATTATCGTTAGGATTATTATAGTCTATCTACACATTCAATAAATTTTTACTTTTTAGTAATCATGGATTTCGAACAAAAACAGCAAGAGCTCAACAAAAAGATTTTAGATGTAACAAATGATATCAGAGGTGAATATCCTGAGCTTGAAAAATATTTGGATGAAATGCCGTTAACTATCCCTAATGATTCAGATCCAAATATTACTCTTAAGAACCTTCAAGCTTATTATGATTCTTTAGTAGATTTGGTAGAAAAGTATGACGAGGAGCATTAAACTTTGCTCTTTAATTAAATATACCCTGCTAATTTATAGGCGACTATTCCGATCCATTCTTTGAAAAGCTTGGTGTAAATATTAAGTGCATCTGGATTAGGAACAAGCAGATCTCCTAACCCAAATCGTTGTTTATCTTTTGCAAAGAAATCACCCGAAAACGTATCAAAATCAACACCCTGCTTGCTAAAACAAGCCGCAGATCGCCGCATATGAAAAGCCGATGTGATTAAAAGAATTTTTTGATTTGGAAATTGTTGAGTTAGGATTTTAGCTGAGAATTTGGCGTTTTCATAGGTGTTGTTGGCTTCGGTTTCTAGGATGATATCATTTTCTGGAACACCGGCCAAAACCAAAAAATTCTTCAATGCAATTGCTTCTGGAAAGCCAATTTCTTGATCAATCCTGCCCGTACCACCGCTGATAAGTACTTTCTGGATTTTGCCTGCTTTGTAAAGTTGCAACGCATTTACGATTCTATCTGCTCCTCTAGCAAAATATACTCTGTCATTGAGTTCTCTATCAGTTAGTGCAATGCCTGTGAGTACCACACCTACAGGATAACTTTCGATAGATGCAATTGGAGTTGCTGGGATTTCCCACCAATACATAAGCTTTTGAGCAAGGAAGTTATTGGTAAACACAAAAGATAGTAGCAAGGCAAGCCACATCAATCTCCTTTTCCAGGATTTCTTTTTGATCAGCAAAAATGCTAACCAAGCCAGCGAAATAAGCGTAAGTGGCATGGCCAAAAAGGAAATGGTTTTAGATAAAACGAAAAACAATTGCTTCGGTATTTAGTGTGATTTCGATGACCAATTTATGGAATTTACTTTACCTCCCGCTGTCTTTTTGCTTCAAATACCACAATAGCTGCTGATGTGCTTACATTGAGAGAATCTATCAAGCCCAGCATTGGTATTTTGATTTTGGCATCAGCTGCTTTTCGCCATTGTTCGGTTATTCCAGTAGCTTCTGTTCCCATCACTATTGCAGAAGGTTTTCTATAATCAACCTCCAAATAGGAAACAGCTCCTTCCAAATCTGTGGCCAACAATTGTATTCCTTTTTCACCTAACCAAGCAATAGCTTCTTCGCTGCTGCATTGTACTGTGGGCACAGAGAATATACAGCCCAAGCTTGAGCGTATCACATTGGGATTGAATAAGTCGGTTTGTTGATCGCAGCAGATCACGGCATCTAGTTGGGCAGCATCTGCGGTGCGTAATAATGCGCCTAAATTGCCAGGCTTCTCTACACCTTCTACCACCAATATTAGCGGATTTTTCGGCAGCTTCAAGGTTGATAATTTTCGCTCATAACTTTTTGCTAGCAATATCAATCCAACTGTTCCGCTACGATAAGCTATTTTTTCAAAGGCGTCCTTTTCCAATCTATAACTTGGCAAATTGAGTTGCTGTAATAGTGGAATCAATGCTTTTTCCTCTTCGCCCAGACCATCAGGATAATAATACCAAGAGTCAAGAGGTAAATTTGATTTTATCGCTAACTCGCACTCTTTTCGCCCTTCAATCACGAATAAACCCTGTTTTTTGCGTTCTCGGCTTTTTGCAATTAGCAATTCGAGGTTCTTTATTTTAGGGTTTTTTGGACTTTGAATAATTTGTTCTGCTGGCATAGGGGTAAAAATATCAACATATTTCTATTTTTGACCCAATGCAAGCAAGTGAAAATAAGAATTTAAGTTTGGTGCCTCCTCCAGGTTGGGCAGATTATGAGTTGATAGACTGTGGAGATTTCGAAAAACTGGAGCGATTTGGCAAGTTTATCATCACCCGTCCAGAGCCGCAAGCGATATGGCCTAAGGCGATGAAAAACGAAGAATGGGAGAAATTGTCGCAGGCGCATTTTAGCAGAGATAATAGTAAGAAATCGCATCGTAGTACAGACAATGAAGCGGGAGGATGGAATCTGAAACCCGGTATGCCAGACCATTGGCAGATCAATTATCAATTGGGTAATACAAAGCTTAGATTCAAACTGGCGCTTACGGCTTTTGGTCATATTGGTGTGTTTCCGGAGCAGGCTAGTAATTGGCAATACATTTATGAGCAAATTCAGCAATGGGAGAATCCTACCAACTGTAAAGTGCTAAATCTCTTTGCTTATACTGGAGGAATTTCGCTTGCAGCCAAAGCAGCTGGAGCAGAGGTAACGCATGTGGATTCGGTGAAAAGCATTATCAGTTGGGCCAACGAAAATCAACAAAACTCAGGTTTGGATAATATCCGCTGGGTGGTGGAAGATGCATTGAAATTTACTCGCCGTGAAGCTTCACGTGGCAATATTTATCAAGGAATTGTATTAGATCCACCCGCTTACGGTCGTGGACCAAAAGGAGAGAAGTGGCTATTACAAGAACTATTGCCTGAATTGCTTGAGTACTGTTCCCAAATTCTCGACAAGCAAAAAGGCTTTTTGATCATCAATCTATATTCCATGGGTTGGTCAGCACTGATGGCTGAGAATATAATCCGCTCGTATTTTGAAATGAAAAATGTTGAATTAGGAGAGTTTTATATTCCTTCGAAATCAGGTTTGAAATTACCTCTTGGGATATTTCTGAGGTTTAATAATTTTTGATTTATACTTTTCAATCATTTTATCTCTTTCTCTTCACCCACTTATAAAGCTCACCAAACCAAAGCACAAATGAGCTAAGGAATACCAAAGTGATAAACTCCAAAGCAGAGATGGTTTTGAATTGGAAAAGTGATTGGAAAAATGGTATTTCAATTATTGAGACAGTAATAACACTAGAGGCAATCAAGGCCATATTGATATAGCGATTGCTAAATATGCCAATATTGAAAACAGATAATTTCAAGGAACGCATATTCAAAACATTGAATAATTGGCAAAATGACATTGTGATAAATGCGGCTGTTCTGGCAATTTCCAAGCCTTCGTCATAATGCCATGTAAATACGCTAATGGTAAGAATCGCCATTAAGGTCACATTGATTATCAGAAACGGTACTATGCTTCGGTTGAGAATTTTCTCTTTATGATTAATTGGTTTTTGCTGCAATACATCTCCATGACCTTTTTCTGTAGCCAAAGCAATATCACCCACGCCATCGGTCACCAGATTAAGCCATAATATTTGAGTGGCTGTGAGTGGGATCGGGAAACCCATCATCGATGTTGCCAGCAATGTGGTAATTTCCGCAAAATTGGTAGTTACCAAGAAAAAACTGGTTTGTCTGGTGTTTGTAAATACAATCCGGCCTTCTTCAATTGCATGCACAATACTTGAGAAATTATCATCAGCCAGCACCATTTGCGCCGAATCTCTCGCCACATCTGTTCCCATTATGCCCATTGCTACGCCTATGTCAGCCTTTTTCAATGCGGGAGCATCATTCACTCCATCACCAGTCATGGCAATCAATTCTCCTGATTTTTGCAGGGTTTCAGCAATTCGGAGCTTCATATTGGGTGTAAGTCGGGCGAAAACATTCACACTCAGAATTGCTTTTTCGAATTCCTTTTCATTCATTTCTAGCAAATCCACTTCAGTAAGTGCCGCTGTTTTGGCATCCGCATTTGGCTCAAGAATTCCTGTTTCCCTAGCGATTGCAATGGCAGTATTTACATGATCTCCTGTGGCCATTATCACCCGTATTCCGGCTTCTTTACATTTTTTGATTGAGTCGAATACATCTGGCCTTGGTGGATCAATCATTCCTACAATTCCGGCAAAAGTCAAATTATTCAATTGATCCTGATCAATTTTGTTGGTAGTAGAATCTAAATCTAAAAAGGCTAAAGCGATTACTCGCATTGCTTCTCCAGACCAAGCTTCAATTTTTGTTTTTATCTGGGTTTTATCCTCAGCATCTAGTTCCTTGATTTCAATGCTTGTTAATTGGCGGGAGGATTTTTGCAATACCATTTCAGGCGCACCAATTATAAGTATCTGCTTTTTCCCTTCTGAATTAATCATTGAAGCTCTCATTTTCAGTTCGGAACTGAAAGGCATGTCATCAACTCTTTCGCAGTTCCATAAGTGATTTTGGAAGCCGCCTTTTTTAGCTAATACTTTCAGAGCTCCTTCGGTAGGATCACCAATAAGCTCGAATTTATCGCCATTTTTATTTATTTGAGAATTGTTACTCCATTCGCAAATTTTGATAAACTGAAGGAATGCAGGATTGCTGAGACCATCAAACTCCTTTTCCAATTGAAAGAATTTACCCTCTGGTGTCCATCCTTCTCCGCTTACTTCAATATCATCTTCACCAGCTATGCCAATTTTCTGAACATTCAGGGTATTTTGAGTGAGTGTGCCTGTTTTGTCAGTGATTATAGTGGTAATTGCTCCAATAGTTTCTGTGGCAGTAAATTCTCGCATTATGGCTTTTCGTTTTGCCATACGATTAGCCCCAATTGCCAAAACGATAGATAATACAGCCGGCAAACCTTCTGGAATTGCTGCAACTAATGCTGCAATAGAAATGATAATACTTTCTCCAATTGAGGAATCTTGTAGGAAGTAGGCTGCTGAAAAAAGTGCTAATGCACTCAAAATGGCAATTACCGCCATTTGCTTTCCTAGGATATCTGTGCGCTTTTGAAAGTTGGTTTTGCCTTGCTTAATACCTGATAAACTGTGAGCAATTTCTCCAATGGCTGTCTTTAATCCAGTGCCAGTTACCACTGCTTTTGCATAACCTCCCGCCATAAATGTGCTTTTGTAAAGCATATTTATTCTATCTGCCATTGGAGTTTCTTGAGCGAGGATTTCTTCACTTTTCCCTACTGGCAAAGATTCACCCGTGAGAGGACCTTCAATGGTTCTTACATTTTTAGATTCAATAAGTCTTGCATCGGCAGGAATACTATCGCCTTCCTCCAAAATGATGATATCTCCTGGTACAAGCTCCCGAGCGGGGAGAATTATCATTTCATTGTTTCGCAATACTTTGGATTTGCTTACCAAAATACTTTTGAGAGATGCTACAGCTTTATTGGCTCTCAACTGTTGAGTAAATCCAATGGTGGCATTGATTAGGATAACAGCAAAAATCACATACGCATCAATGGCGTGTCCACTGAATAGTGAGATGATAGCTGCTGTAAACAATACAGCAACAAGTAAACTTTTGAATTGCTTGAATAAAAGCATAATAATGCTCTGATGTCCAGCTTCTGGTATTTCATTAAACCCATACTGCAAACGACGCTTTTCAACTTCATTTTGGTTTAGGCCTTCTTTATCAGCCTTTAGTTTACTTAGTGTTTCTTCAAAAGATAAGGAATGCCATTGTTGCTCCATTGATTCACATTTAATCGATCTCTAAAATTAAAAAGGAATTTTTGGGTTTGGGATGATTAATGTCAGGGTTTGGGAGCCAAATAGCCTTTCAATAAAATATTAATGAAGTTGTAGCTATGATGGAGGAGTTTTCTTGGATTAGCTTTTAGCTAGTTATTAAAAAAAATAACCCACTGGATTTCAGTGGGTTATTTTGTTGCGGAGAGGGGGGGATTCGAACCCCCGGTACCCTTACGAGTACGACAGTTTAGCAAACTGTTGGTTTCAGCCACTCACCCACCTCTCCTTAGAAAGATTCGTGCTTTGCCGAATGGACTGCAAATATAGAATAGTAGATTCTTATTTTTCAATTTTCTGGACAAAAATCTAGTAATAAGCAATAACCAATTTACTGTCAGGGCATTATTTTTGGAATTTCCCAGCTCTCACCATTTCTGAGGAGTTTAAACTTGCCTTCTTGGCTATTTTCCTTTGCCAATATCTCTTTCAATTCATTTTCTGGGTCGAATTGCCCATCGTCGGCCAGCGGGAATGTACCAAAGTGTATAGGAATGCCATAGCTAGCATTTACATCTTTGTATATCTGATAACCTTCTGCCGGATCGGTATGCACAGGCGACATAAACCAGCGCGGCTTGTAGGCGCCAATAGGTACCATTGCAAAGCGCATTTTCCCAAAACGCTCTCCAATTTCTTTAAAAACAGGAGCATAGCCCGTATCACCACCAAAGAAAATATTTCCTCCCGCAGTTTTGATTACATAGCTACACCACAAAGTCTTGTCTCTATCAAAAAGGCCTCGACCAGAGAAGTGTTGTGCTGGCGTTGCAATTATTTCTATATCATCTATCAACAGATTGTCCCACCAATCCATGGCTGTTACATTACTTGCGCCTTGTTTTTTTAGGAATAAATCAATCCCAAGTGGTGCAATAAATTTTGGTGAAAATGCTTTTTCTAGCATCAATATACTTTGTATGTCCAGATGGTCGTAATGGTTGTGGCTGTAAATTACCATATGAATATGAGGAAGGTGCTCGAAAGCCACTCCAACACTTATTTGCCTTTTTGGGCCCAGGAAGGAAATTGGACTTGTCCGCTCGGACCATATTGGGTCGAACAAAATATTTTTGCCTTGTGTTTGTACCAGCACTGTTGCATGATTGATAAAGGTGATTTTGAGATCATCACCCAATACTCGCTCAGGAATAGGACTGGAAATAATTGTTGTAGTATCCTCCCGCCATTCGCCTTGCTCGCGCGAGGTCATCCATTTGAGTACATCAATAAACCCTTTGGCTTTCGGGGCTTCCCAAGGGTGAATAAATTTATTGCCATCGAAATGGTCTGTAGCTGGTCCTTTATAACTTGGAGCAGAATATAGCCATCCTAGAAAAAATATGGCAGATGTTAGTGTAAACGCCAAAAACAACATAGATTTCAAAAAATATTGTAGTTTCTTCATCAAGTTAAATAAGTGAATTTGTAGATATTATGTTTTGAGATAATGATAAAGGTAAGTTGTGCAATAATTGAAATGAAAGATTTGGTATTAGTGTGCCAAAGAAGTGATAAAATGGACTTGCCAGGTAAATGGGAATTTCCAGGTGGAAAATTGCGGGAGGGTGAAAGTGCCCAAGATGCTATCGTCCGTGAAATTAAAGAAGAGCTTTCTATCACAATTGAAGTTTTAGAAAAATTACCCAGTCATCAGCATAAATATTTAGACAAAGCTATTGAATTGATTCCCTTTCGCGCGCGGATTACATCAGGTGAGATCCTCTTAACTGAACATGAGGATTATCAATGGCTAGAGGCTATTGAATTACCGCTATTGGAATGGGCAGATGCTGATATTCCAATACTTCTAGACTATTTATCGCTTATAAAGTATCGATAGGTGAGAATTTGGTATGAGTAGCCACTGGAATTTTGAAATGAAATGTGGTTCCTTTGCCAACTTCACTTTCGAATGAAAGCTCGCCTCCTTGGACTTCTAAGCTTTTCTTGATGATTGCCATGCCTAATCCAGTTCCTTCTTTGGGGCCTACATTGGAGCCTCTAAAGAATCTGTCGAAAAGCTTGGATTGATCCTTTCTGGGTATGCCTATTCCATAATCGGTGATTGTGCAGTAAAACCAGCCATTTTCAGTTTTTAATTCTACTTCAATGATAGTGCCATCCTTGCTGTAATTTGCGGCATTGGCTAATAAGTTGGAAAGCACCTGATGAAATAATTCCTTATCAACATAATGCTCATCTTGGTCTAATTCAATTGATTTTTTAAGGTTATGTTTTCGACATATACCATGAGTGATATCATCAAAGAATGTTTCTAAATATTTTTGAAGGTTAATGATTTCTGGGTTGTAAGAAATTTTTACTGAGTCTGCTTTATCTATATATAAAATTTCATTTAGTAGATCATTCAAGTGCTTAACACTGTTTTGAATTCTTTGTGAGTGTTTTAAGATTCGACCTAAATCTCCATTCATTTCGATATTCTTATCAATTAGCTCGGCAGAGGAATTGATGGTAGTAAGTGGTGTTTTAAACTGATGCGATACATTTGTGACGATCAGTGATTTGAACTCATTTAATTCCTTTTCTTTTTCTAGAGCTTTTTTCAAATCAGTATTTGCTACTTGCAGTTCTTTAGTGCGCTGCTTTACCTTTACGTCAAGTTCTTTATTTAGATTTTTGAGTTTTCGCTCAAGCAAATCTTTGGTAAGCGCCATCTCTACTACAATATTGATTTCACGCGGGTTTATCGGCTTCAATATGTACCCATTTGCGTTGGATGCAACGGCTTTTTTTATAGTAGCTTGGTCGTCCGATGCGGTAACGAATATCACAGGGATATCACATTCCTTTTTAATGATATCTGCTGCAGTAATCCCATCCATACCACCAGGTAAACCAATATCCATCATTATCAGATTTGGTTTTTCCTTTTTGGCTAAAGCAATTGATTCCTCACCATTATTCACAACACCTATCACTTTATGCCCGAGTTCTTCCAATGCTCTCTTTAGCATCAAGGCTTGTACTGGTTCGTCTTCTGTGATGAGTATTTTAGTTTGATTCATATCCCAATCTATATTTGGTTAGATTTATGAAATCTTTAGCAAAATTGTTTACCTAAACGGATAAACGAATTTTATCCAATCTTTTGAACATATTTTTGAAATCAATTGCTAAAATACCTTACAAATCCTTAACAATTTTATCTCTTTAGTTTTTATTTTACAATTTGTAATATCAAGTTATTCTCCTTATGCCCAATTGTCTAAAATCCTTTCTTCGAAATTTCATTTTTGCAATTATCATTTTCTTATTTGTTGGTTGTACCACCAGTTACGAGCCTTCTAATTATGATATTTCTCAAATTCAGATTGCGAGAGATACCTATGGTGTGCCTCATATTTTTGGTGAAAGAGATGCTGATGTAGCTTACGGTTTAGCTTGGGCGCACGCGGAGGACGATTTTGAAACCATTCAAAAGACCTTGCTAGCTGGCAAAGCAATGCTCGGGCGAACATTTGGAAAGGATGCTGCACCTGTTGATTTTTTTGTGCATTTACTTGAAACTCGCGAGCTTGCAAAGGCCAATTATTCCACTGCACTTTCGGCAGAGTTTAGAGCATTAGTGGAAGCTTATGCCCATGGTATGAATGATTTCGCACTTGCTTATCCAGATAGAGTTTGGAATAAGCGCGCCTTTCCAGTAATGCCAGAGGATATTTTAAGTGCTTACATTCTTTCTCTCGCCCAAATGTCGGGTGCAGATGCAGCGATTCAGAAAATTGTGGAAGGAACGATTGAAGATAATTTACCTCCCGCCGAAAATGTTGGATCCAACGCTATTGCCGTTCATTCCTCCCGAACAGTTTCGGGTGAGAATTTCTTGGCGATCAATTCTCATCAACCGCTAGAAGGGCCTGTGGCATGGTATGAAGCGCATTTGCATAGCGAAGAAGGCTGGAATATGATGGGTGGACTTTTCCCTGGTGGTACAACCATTTTCCATGGAGTAAATGAATATCTGGGTTGGGCGCATACCGTCAATTATCCTGATAAATTGGATGTGTATAAATTGGAATTGAATCCAGAAAATAATTTACAATATCGATTTGATAATGAGTGGCTTGACTTGGAAGAGAAGCGGGTTTGGTTAAAAGTAAAAATGTGGGATTTTATTACTATTCCAGTGCCTCGGAAAGTGTGGAAAAGTGTGTATGGCCCAACAATGCAAACCGAAACGGGTACGTATAGTATTCGTACCGGCGCATTGCTTGATGTGAGAGGAGCCGAGCAATGGTATTTTATGAACAAAGCTACAAATTATAGTGAATTCAATGCTGCTATGAGCAGAATGACGCTCACTGGTTTCAATACTGTTTATGCTGATCGCTACGATAGTATTTTCTTTGTGAGCAATGCATTACTGCCAAAACGTAAACCAGGTTTTAATTGGACTGGCGTGTTGGAAGGAAATACATCAGAGAATTTGTGGACGGAATTTCATGATTTCGATGAATTGCCACAGCAGGTAAATCCACCATCAGGATATTTGTACAATACTAATCATACTCCCTTTGGAGCTACTGCAATGGCAGATAATCTAGACCCAGCGCAATACCCAGTAGAGATGGATTATAAGCGGGAGGATAATAATAGGTCACTGCGATTTAGGGAAATAATGCCCGACACTGGGTTGTTAAGCTATGAGCAATTCAAAGAAATAAAATTCGATAAGACATTGCCCGAAACGCTTGCCTACCAAACCAATGTGGAAGCGCTATTTGCATTGGATGCAAGCGAATTTCCGGAAATTGCCAAGCAAATAGAAGCACTCAAAAGTTGGGACAAAGCCGCCAATGCAGATAGTGAAGGAGCGGCAATATTCGCTTTTAGCTATTATCATATTCGCGATAAAACTACCGCACAAAATCTCGATCCAAAGCGTGCTATTGATCAATCAGAGGCAGTCAATACATTGAAAGCGGCTAAAGCACATTTTCTCCAACATTTTGGAAATGAACTTGTAAGTTTAGGGACTTATCAGAATTTGGCTCGCAATGGTAAATCATTGCCAGTGTTTGGTATTCCAGATGTTATTTCTGCAATGCGAAGCGAACTACCAG
>CAZRBW010000043.1:0-8288 GCA_964598395.1 uncultured Roseivirgaceae bacterium | reverse complement strand
TAAATCACTCCTTATTTTTCAAAAATCTGTCAAAGAAATCCGCAGTGGCTTTGTAGGCATTTACCCAATTGCGGTGCAGAAGAAAGCCATGCACATCGTCAGGATAAATAAGCTGCTCGAAGTACACATCTCGCTTGCGTAGTGCTTCTACCAAATCGACTGTTTCACTAAAGGGAACATTGCGATCATCATCGGCATGGATGACCAATACCGGCGATTTCCAGCCATCGATAAAGTGCATAGGAGAGGACTCAAAGGCTTTTTTTGCAACTTCGGCTTCTTGTTGCGGATTGTAGTCTGACCGAAAGTTTCTGATAACGACATTCCAATTGTGCACACCATGAAAATCCACACCTGCGGCAAAAATATCCGAATTGCGAGCCAAGCCCATAGCAGTAAGATATCCTCCATAAGAGCCGCCCCAAAGGCCTATTCGCTTTTTATCAACATCTTTTCTTTGTTGCAAAAGTTTGCCAGCCGCTAGCACATCTTTGTATTCACTTGCTCCATTTGCACCGTAATTTAGAGCTTCGCGAAACTCCATGCCATAGCCAATTCCGCTTCGGTAATTCACTGCCATTACCAAATAGCCCTGACTTGCCAAATACTGGTTCATTGCATAAGCATTGTGATAATAACCTCTGTCGTGAAAACCTAAATACATTTGACGTCTAGAGCCTCCGTGGAAGAATAGCAATGCAGGATATTCCTGATTAGGGTCGTAATTGGCAGGTTTGAAAAGCTGTGCATGTATATCCAATCCATCTTCAGCTTTGAATACAATTTGCTCTGGTTCTACCATTGCTTTGGTAGGATAGTCATTAGGAAAGATGCCAGGTCTTAATGGTTCAGGCATGCCTTCATCATTTACAAATGCAGCAAAAGCAGGCTGTCTTGGGCCAGCTACCAGCATGGCAATATCACCATCAGAATTAACAACCGGCGACCATTCTAATCCAGTGCCTTTAGTGATTGCTTGTGGAGTGCCATTGGCTATATCAACTTTCCAAATATGCTGTCTGTCAATATGGTCTTGATTGGAAGAATAGACCATTGCTTTTCGGTCTGGAGTCATGGTCACATATTGTACTTCGAACTTGCCAGGAGTAAGAAGTCGTGCGTTTCCTCCCGCTGATTTTACAGCATACAAATGCAGCCAACCATCTCCTTCCCAAGGGAATACGATTTGATCATCTGCACTCCAAAATAATTGATTATCAGCAGAAATACTCCAGAAGAAGCTGCCATTGCCTTTATTTGCTTTCCAAATTTCTTTGGTTTCATTATTTGCCAAATCATGCACCATAATACTCCATGGCAAGCCTTCTCTTCTTTCTACAAATGGCAATAAACCAGACTGCTGAGGAGTGCGAGTAAAGGCGATTTTGTTGCCATTTGGCGACCAAATAGGGTTACGGTCTTGATCGACACTTGGCGAGATGTATTCAATTTTTTTCGTAGCCAAATCGAAAATGCCAACATAGCTATGAGTCCCTCGGCTACTTACAAAAGCCAATTTGCTGCCATCGGGCGACCATTGTGGAGAACTTGCGCTACCTCTTATAGAGAAAAGGCGGGAGGGATTTTTTTCGGTATTCAACTCTTTTGCCCATACTTGGCCACCTCTCAAAAAACTCAGCCATTTGCCATCAGGTGAGAAGCTTGGATTACTTCCTTCGGCTATTAAATCTGCACCGCGACCTACAAAAGGCAATAGATAAATTTCCCTCTTGGCTGGTTCTATTTCACTTGTTGGGTTTGGTATTTCGCCTTGTCGGTTTCCGCCACCACCTCTTACATAAGCGATATAATTTCCATCTTGAGAGAAGGTCAGTTCTCCAAGAGCCTGGCCATCATCTTCCAGAAAACTCACTTGGGACTTTCCGCTAAAGCGCGGCCCCTCAGCTACAAAAATACTTCGCTTCCCTTGGTGATTTTCTGTCCAAGCTACACGAGCCATACTGGGCGAGGCCACCAAATTTTCGGGAAAGCTATAATTCATTGCTTCCTCAATGGTGAAACCTTGGCTATAAGAAACTGAAAATGAGTAAAGTAAAACAATACTAATAAAGAAAAACTGCTTCATGGTTTATTGGATTTGGGCTGGGTTTTGAAAAGTAATTGAAGGATTGTCGCAAATCACTTCTGCAGGGTTTGTTCTAATATTTTGAAACTCATTAGGCGCATCCATATTTGCAATAGTTGCCTCGCCATTATCTTTAATGCAAATACTTCCTTCCTGCCCAGGTTCCACAAAACCATCGAAAGCGATATCTGGAATATTATTGCCAAAAACATTAGCGATTAATTGTCCCATTTCCTTACTCATATCTGGGTTTGAAGCCTGTGTATTCACAAATTTGTTGTTATAAAATGAAATCTGCGAGCTGAAGGGATTGTAATCCATATCGTTGATTGGCAAGCCTGTAATTAGATAAGAAATTACACAAGCATTGATCGTTTGGTTATCGCCGATTTCATTGTCAAATACTTCCACTTCGCGGTAGGCCATAATCATAAATCCAACGCCAGCAGGAATCATTGCCACGGTATTGCCTTCCATGCCAAAGTTTGGATGATTGTTAGCAAATACCTTATTCCTATAAGCTCTTATTCTACGTCCATTTTTCTTTGGTATATCCGGCAAATCAAAAATCATCAAACCACCCGTATTGCCAGTAGCTACATTTTCGTAAACTTCTACATCATCTGAATTTTCGATTTCGATGCCCGCTACATTGTTTTCAGCATGATTGTTTCTGATGATTACACCCACCGATTGGCCTACATAAATCCCAGCATCGGAGGCATTATAGGCTTCGCAGCCTTCCATTAAGATGTTTTTGCTCATAACAGGGTAGAGGCCATAGGCGCCATTTTCTACATGTGGGCCTCTCGTCCAAGTCACTTTGATATTGCGCAATATCACCGTGTCGGAGTCATGCACTTTAATCGCATCTCCTTTGGAATCTTGCACCGTCATATCTTGAATGGTAATATTATTTCCTTTAAAATTTAGGCCTTCTGCACCATCAGTTTGTGTGGCGAATGATAGGATGGTTTTATCAATACCAGCTCCAATGAATGTGACACCAAAGTCGCTATCAAATGAAAGTACGTTAGTGAAATCGAAAATCCCTTCTCCAAGCTGAATAGTGTCACCAGGCTCTGCCATTATGAGTGCTCGCTGTATTTCGGCTTGGCTCTCTGCACTTGGCATAAAGATTATCTGCTTTTCTTCTTCTTGTGCTTCAGAACAAGCAGATAATAAGGAAATTGACATGAAGCCAATAAGGCAATGGTTTAATATCTTTTTCATGGCTAAGGTTTGAATGATTGGTAAAATTTAGGCAAATGAATCAGAAATTGCAATTTATTATTTCATGACAAGAATCATATTGGTTTCGAATTAGCTAAATGCTAATTTTATTGCATGTGGGAACTCTTCGATCATTGGCAATTTTTGGCAGGACTGGGTATTTTCCTTTTCGGTATGCACGAATTGGAAGCCAGCTTGGAGGTATTGGGCGGTAAAACTTTCAAACGATTTCTCAGAAATTCTACCAAAAAGCCAATTTATGCAGTTTTCACAGGCGCATTCTCTACAGCAGTATTGCAGAGTAGTTCTGTTGTTACCCTTATGCTTCTGGCATTTGTGGGTGCAGGAATTATCAGCTTTCAAAATTCTATTGGTGTTGTTTTGGGTGCTAATTTGGGCACCACTTTTACGGGATGGTTAGTAGCAATTTTTGGTTTTTCATTTAAGATAGAAGCCTTTTCCCTCCCGCTTATTGCTGTGGGTTCTTTGGGCAGAGCATTTACATCGAGCAAAGAGAAATTGCTCCATACATTCCAATTAATTGCTGGCTTTGGCTTTCTATTTTTTGGATTGGACTTTATGAAATCAAGCATTGATGAGCTGGCTTCACAAATTGACATTAGCCAATTTGCAAATTATGGAAACTTTGTATTTCTGCTTGTAGGTTTGATTTTCACAGCCATTGTACAATCAAGTTCGGCCACTATTGTAATTGCACTCAGTATGCTCAATGCAGGGATTATTCCTTTTGTGGCTGCTGGGAGTTTAATTATAGGCGCCAATCTTGGCACCACAGTTACCATTATTATCGGTTCATTGGGCAAAGGATTTGTCGCCAAAAAACGGGTAGCGTTTGCTCATTTGTTCTTCAATATTATTACTGCAGCAGTAGCTTTTCCTATACTTAGTTTAGTTGTTTGGTTTATCCAAGATGTATTGGATGTGGATAATCCGCTGTATGCACTCACAGCATTTCACACCATTTTCAATGTAATTGGCGTATTGATTTTTCTGCCATTTATAAAGCCATTTGCTAGATTTTTAGAAAGGTTGGTGAAGGATAAAAAGGTGACAATAGCCGAATATATAAGTAAGCTTTTGCCAAATGATCCTGAGGCTTCTATTGCTGCATTGGAAAAAGAAGTAGGCCACTTGATGGAGACGGTGATTCAATTAAATGCACATGCACTCCAAATGAGTGGTACGGGTATTTTAAAGCGGGAGGATGATGCAGCAGCAAATCAAAAATTGAGGTGGATGGAGAAGAGGAGTTTTATTTCGATTTATCAAGAAATTAAAAATCTGGAGATGGAAATTCTCCATTTTTACTCCGAGCTGCAAAAGCAAAAAATCAATAAGGTCGATGCTGAAAGATTATCGGAATTTATGAGTGCTGTGCGTAATTTGATTTATTCAGCAAAAAGCATGAAAGATATACTGCATAATATCAATGAATTAGATAATTTAGATAAAGTGGCAATTCAAGATAAGGTTATACAAGTACAGCTATTTCAAGAAAATTTTTATCATGAAGTATATCGTATTTTCACACCTACCGCTAATTCTGAGGAGTTGATTAGGCTGCAAGAATTAATGCAAAAGAGCAAGCTTAGGTATAATTCATTTACCAATCATATTTACCAAGATATATCGGCTGGAGCAATTAATGAGGAACAAGTTTCTACACTTCTTCGAGTGAATAGAGAAATATATAATTCGAATAAGTTTTTGCTTAGAGCAGTCTCGATTTATTTAGGATACCATAAAATTGAAAGTGATTTGGATGAATTTCCAGAATTCCGTTAGTTACATTTAAGTGCGGAGATTCTTTGCCAAAGTTCATTTTCAAAGCTACCAGAAAAATTTCGTGGAATGCCTGAATCATCACCCAGGCGAATAAGGACCATTTTTTCGGAAGGTACAACAAAAAGACATTGGTCATTGGCTCCTAAAGCAGCTATCATGTCCATAGGCGCTGTTGGCACCAAAGTTCGGGAAATGGCAATATTTGAGCCCGGCAGTATCAATCTAGATTTTCCATTGAGCCACCATAAATATCCATAGGCAGGATTTATGCTTTGTGAGGAATTGGTCATTTCGTCGAAATAGCCCTTGTTTATAAGAATATCTTCATTTGCCCATTTTCCACGGTTCAGCGCGAGCAATCCAAACCGAGCCATACTTCTAGCATTACTTGAAAATACTCTTGAAGACCCAAAATTGACGTAAGAACCATTCATGCCTATTTTGCTAAGGATATTGCTACTTGCAAAGGCATTAATGCCTTGATTGGATGCGCTTTCGACTACATTGGTGAGAAGTGTATATGGCGCATTATGATAATACCAGTCGGAACCTGGAGCAGCTTTATAAATGAGGCAATTAGGATCCAGACAATTTAGGTTTGGCACTCGATAGTCTAGCCCAGTATTCATAGATAGCTGATTTTTTATCTTTATTTGCTTTTCTTGCTGAATGGTAAGACTTGTCCAACCTTGGCCGAGATAGTCTGATGTTGGATTATTGATGTCTAGTAATCTTTGATCCTGTGCAATACCTACTAGGAAGGCTGTCATCGTTTTACCAGCTGATGCCCAATACCAATTATTATTAGCGCCAAATCCATCAAAATACCATTCTACCACAATTTTTCCATCCTTCAGAATAATAAATGCTTTGCTATTAGTGCTGGACAAAAAGGTTTGCAAATTGTTCAGTGAATTGGTGCACCAACCCAAATCGCTTGGTGGCATTTGCTCCCAAGTACTCTGATTGGCGGGAGGGAAATATAAATCGCTTTCTATATCAGGTTGTATAGTTCCTTCATCGCAAGCAGTAAATTGACTAAGTGCCGCTAGGGTAATTAGTATGAGAAAGAAGTGTTTAGAAGCTCTTGTCATAGTTACAATACAACGAAAAAATACTGAATATTGATTATAAAAAAAGGAGCTCCGCAGCTCCTTTTTTTGAATTTAATTATTGATATCTACAAAGTTGCAATAATCCATTGCGTCCATCCCAATAGGCGCACCAGGAGGAGCGGAAGGGACATTTGGAGCGATGAGTTTATCAGGTGATTCTTTGAAATTCTTTATCGTTTGCGCTAAAGCCATATAGTGGGCCTTTTTATCACCTGCTGAATTAGCATTCATACTTGCAGTAAGTTTTGCTTCTAACTGATGTACTGCAAATGCAGCCTGTTCTCTCACCTGTGCACTGGTACGAGTATTCATCGATAGACTCATGAGTTTATGCAATACCAAATGATTGACAGACTTATGTATTTCACCAGCTAAACCTCCCACTATATTTGCATTAATCGTTGCTTTCATCACTTCATCGATTATTTGCATGAATGACGGCATTTGAGAATTTCTAGCATTCAATTCAATGACTCTCGCCATGCGTTCATGATGAAAAAGCATGTCTAATGACATAGAAGCCGCAGTTTCTGCCACAGCTAATGGATCGAACGTTACGCCTGTTCTAGAAGGGAAAGTTTCTCTACCTCCACCAAAGCCAATTGGACGTGGAGGAATTTGTTGAATCAGATTTTCTGGTAAAGCTAAGGCAGTTGGTGCAAGGGTTTTAATGATTGAGTTCAAAGCTTCTTTTTGCATGGCAGGTTCCACCATTTTGGTAGTTATTTGTCCATCGCCTTTGAGTGCATAGCTATATTCCACACCACCAATCACTTTTGCAGCTGCTTCTACTTGGTATCTGTGAAGTAGATAAACTGGTACTAGTACATCTTCTATGGTTGCCATCGGCATTCCCGATTTGATGTTGTTCTCACCAAAGTTGTCTAAGGCAATTTTTCTCACATCCATCAATCTATCTAGCTCTTTGGCAGCACTTTGGCCATTGTCCCACAGGTGGGTAAATGGGTGCGCCGAACCTAATGGACGAGCATCTTGATCAGAAAGGAATGTCAGTCCTTCATTCTTCGCATCCATCAATATTTTTTCCAGCTCTGCATCTTGGTCTAGATTGCTAGGGAATTGGCGATAGCCGTAATTGATGGCCACTTTATCCCAAGCACCAATTTTTTGATCATATGCATTTGCTAAGCTTAGTTTGCCAGTGCCCATAATTATCACTTTTGGATGCGGATAATCCATAACTGAAGCATCTCCTTGAGCACTCGAAATGTAATTATGCGCCAAGCCAATCGTATGGCCGATTTCGTGAGCAGAAAGCTGTCTTAATCTTTGTATAGCCATTTGTTCCATTTCTGGATTAGCTTCTCTGCCTTCTTCATAAGGAGCAAGAAGTCCTTCTGCAATCATGTAATCCTGCCTTACTCTAAGGGAGCCAAGTGTCACATGACCTTTCAGTATTTCTCCAGTGCGTGGGTCGGTAATAGACGCACCATAAGACCAACCACGCGTTGAGCGATGCACCCATTGGATCATATTGTAGCGAATATCCATTGGGTCAGCACCTTCTGGAAGCATTTCTACTTGGAATGCATCAATAAAACCGGCTGCTTCAAAAGCTTGATTCCACCAACGACCACCATCTAGCAATGCAGAACGAACCGGCTCAGGTGTGCCAGGATCCAAATAATAGATGATTGGCTCTACAGCTTCACTCATTTCTGCATTTGGATTTTTCTTGATAAGTCGATGGCGGTTGATTACACGCTGTACAATTGATTCATCTATTGGCACTCCTAGATCTACATAGCTGGTAGAGAAATATCCTGCACGAGGATCGAATTTGCGAGCTTGGAAATTATTGTCGGGCAATTCTACGAAAGAGTGATGCATGCGTAAAGTGATAGCTTCGGCACTTGGTGTAACGGAGCGAACTAATGCTCCTCCCGCTTCTCCAGTAAAGGTCGTTGTCACTTCAAATTCCGTATTCTTAGGGAAGTTTTTTGTGCGCGGAAGGTAAATGGCACTTCTACTTTTATCTAAACTGTAACTGCCTTGATTACTTCTTCTAAGCGTACTTGCTACTCCGT
>CAZRBW010000042.1:22581-28183 GCA_964598395.1 uncultured Roseivirgaceae bacterium | reverse complement strand
TTCTCACTCTTTCCTTTTCTATACCGCCATCCGCCTGATGGGAGGACAAAGGTAACAGGTCAATTTTTACCTGCAAAGGTTTTCTAATAAATAGTTGAAGAAATTTTACCTAAAAGCCCCATCTAGCTGAAAGCCTGAATATTATTTTTTGGGCGATTTGAAAATAGGCACGGTGCTGCATGGCTCTCCATACATTAAACTGGAAACAACAGGTTGAAAATGCTTGGTCGCCTCCAAATATGCGAATTCTGGAACGAGCAAACTCGAGCAACCTTTTATCACAACTTTTGCATTTTCGAATTCCTTAGACAGCTTTTTAAGTATATCTGTAATTATCAATTTTTGTAAGTCTGCCTCCGAACCAAAGGTGAAGCCCTTGGCAACTGGACTGACATGAGTACTCACAAGCATGTAAGCCCACATTGGCACAATGGCATCGGCAGAACAATGAACCCGCACCCAGCTGCCGCTAAATGCTGCCCAATCGTAATCCTTCAAGTATTGACGGAAATCCTTCTCTCTTAAAATCAATTCTTGAAACAATGCCTTCTTAATATCAAACTCAGCTATTGGCTCATTCTTGAGATATTCAGCTAGGTCAATCGTTTTTAATGGACTACTTGCTACTCTATTGATAATTTCTGTTTCACTCATTGCTAAAATAGTTTTTTAGGCTGTGTGGTTTTATATGCTTTCAGATAAAAAGGCTCAAAGTATGCCACATCTTCAAATTCTTCGTTCTTGAATTTTTCATTTGCCAATACACCTATGCTTTTGGCATTAGGTCTGAAATCCTGCCAAATATGGAAATTGCTCTTATCCTTAAAGACCTCCTGAAGCTTTTCGGCTCCGTCACCGAAAAACACCACCGATGAATCTCCTAGTTCCATAAAACTTAATTCATCTATAATCTCAGGTTTAGTTTCCGAAATCACAGCTCCTCCCGCTTCTCCTACCAAGCAATAGACTTCCATCCGGCGGGCATCTATCATTGGGACGTAATACTGAAAATTGCTCTTATACTTAATTGCCGAATGCAACATTCCCTCAAGAGAGTTGATTCCAATCAATTTGCAATTGCTACCTATACATATTCCTTTGGCTGTAGAAACACCAATTCGCAATCCCGTGTAGGAGCCTGGCCCTTTGGACACAGCCACAGCATCTAATTCACCAAAAGTTACACCTGAATATTCAAGACAGTGCTGAATCATTAATGTCAAATTACTCGATTGGGATTTCTCTACTCTCAATTCACTATAGCTAAGAAGCTCTTCATTTTTGAAAAGGGCAACAGAGCAAACTGGAGTGGACGTTTCTAAGGCAAGGATTATACTCATTATTTGATTAGATAATCGAAAACGATTTTCAATAGAACGATAAACAAAAATCCGATAAAAATTCGGCTTATCAACTTTGACGATAATTTATTCGAAAGCCTTACACCTAATGGAGCACCGACCAATAAACCTAATGTCATCGGAATCATGATTGGCAATATTATCAAGCCTAGTTTATCGTTTGCTGGAATTGCAGGATCTTCGAAACTGTAGAAAAACATATTGGGAATAGTCAGTGCGAATGAAATCACCAAGATCACACCAAGTGAAATACTATTCGCTTTTTTAATTGGTAGCTTGAAGTAATTATTGAGTAGTGGGATTAAGACTACCGCACCACCTAAACCCGATAATGCTGACGCAGTACCTGTGACTAATCCAGAAATTGCATATTGACCATTTTTTAAATCATGAACTTCTTCAAGCACTCTTGATTGAACTTGCGATCTGATTTGCTGCCAAAGCGCAAAAGATAAAATCACAAAGATGAGCGCATTGAAAAAATCGACTGAGTAGTAGCTAGTGTTTACATATATATATTGAAGAAATATCGAGGCAAAAAAGGCAGGTAAACCAACCAATAATATCTCCTTTGGGAAAAACCTCCCGCTTCTTTTTAGGGCAATGGTGCCTACAAATGAAGCTGCTAGAATGGCGGCCATAGAATTGGCAATAATCAGAGAGCTCATTGACTCTTCTTTTATGCCCATTGAAAAGAAAATCTCTGGCAAGATGGAAACGAAAATAATTCCCCCACCTACGCCGAGTAATCCGGATAGTAAACCTGCTGCTAAGCCAATTGCCAGCAGCCAAAGAATATCAACCATTATTGCTTCTTGAGAATGGAGTTGTAGCGGGAGGTTTCCTTGAGTACGTTCAAAGCCATCTGCACATCCTCATCTTCTTGGAATGAGGCTCGAATTTGTCCCTCTCTAAATAACTGACGAGAAACCAATTCAACTTTCAGCAATCTCTTTATATCTACCTTGAATGTCTGCAAATCTTGATCTTTGTTGTGCATTACCTTTTTGGCAAGCTGATCTAATTCACCTTTTACACCTGAATAGTATTGTTCCTCCCTGGCTATCTCTTCCAATATTTTGATCGATGACTCCATTCGAGTGATGTAATCAAAATCTTTATCATTTAGCCACTTTATGAAATCATTGTAGATTTGGTCAGTGACTACGAAGTTTTCTGGAGAAGTGATAGTAGGTAGGTTTTTTTGATATTCGGTCGCAAAATTGAAAATCATGTTTTGTTCTTCCAAGCCTAGAATTACAGATGGAAGTTCGTCTTGAATTACTGGCACGTCAGGGTCAATTCCCGCTCCATCATATACTATTCTGCCATTTTGAGTTGTAAATGCCATTTTCAGCGAATCTGCTAATTTCACTGCTTGGTTGTCGGTATAATCTATTGCTTGGATACATCTGCCACTTGGAATATAATATTTTGCGGTAGTAATCTTCAATTGCGAATTATAAGAAAGTGGCCTTGTAGCTTGGACTAAACCCTTTCCAAAAGTTTTTTGTCCAACTAATATCCCTCTATCGTAATCTTGTATTGCACCTGCCACAATCTC
Organism: uncultured Roseivirgaceae bacterium; assembly: GCA_964598395.1. Classification (GTDB taxonomy): domain Bacteria; phylum Bacteroidota; class Bacteroidia; order Cytophagales; family Cyclobacteriaceae; genus CAXBDP01. The sequence goes on along the minus strand of CAZRBW010000042.1, from coordinate 25,258 downwards.
GGAAGCTGAGGCACTGCGGCCAGAAGTCAATACAGCAATTGGGATATCTAAATCTATTGGTTGGTTCAAGCCATAATAGGTTTTATTCCAATCATCAATTTTTCCTTTGGTGCTTACAATCTCTGCGCCTTTTGGTAAGAACAAATTGGAAATATTAACCGCCTCACTTAATAAACCACCTGGATTGTCTCGCAAATCAAGTATTAGTTTGGTTGCACCTTTGCCTTTGAGTTCTATTAAAGCTTCTCGCACTTCCTTCGAAGCATTAGTAGTAAAATCACTCAATTTGATATAAGCCACATCTTCATTCACCATTCCATAAAATGGCACATTTGGAATGGTCACTTTCTCTCGCTTGAGCATGAAATCCAGTGGAGCATTTTCGCCAAAGCGCTTCACTGTAATTTTTACATCTGAGTTTACTTGGCCCTTAAGCAACTGACTGATTTCTTCAGTATCCTTGCCTCTCACATCAATACCATTCACCGACAATATTTCGTCGCCAATACGAATGCCCGCTGAAGCAGCAGAAAATCCCTTGTGTGGCATTATCACGATATTCTTATCGTCTTGCATGCCCACAAGCATTCCCACACCTGCATACTCATTGGTAGTCATGGTGCGATAGTCCTCTATCTCTTCCTCAGGATAATAATTGGTGTAAGGATCCAAGGACATCAACATCGAGTTGATTCCGACATTCATCAGTTTACTTGGATTCACATCGTCCACGTAAAACTGGTTCACCTCCTTATATAAAGTAGCGAATATGTCAAGGTTTTTGGCTATTTGGAAATACTTCTCACCAGGGTCGCTGAACGAGAAATATAATATACCTGTACTTATAATTAATCCTGCCGCAATCTTCTTTGTCGTAGCTTTCATTGAAATAAAATTAAATCAAAACCGCATGGTGTAGACTATAAATAATCTTTACCTGCGTTCTTTGTTCAAACGCTTAAAAGCTTCAATAAATTTCTCTTGAAGGAAAGTAATTGGATGCTCTTGTTTAGCAATATAAAGAATTGCTATTAGAAACTGAACATCTTGGCCGTGAGTGGGTAATTTGGGTTTTTGAAGGCGATATACCTCCCGCAACAGACGCTTAATTCTGTTGCGATCGACAGCTCTTTTGAAACTTCGCTTGGAAACAGTGAACATTACCTGAACTTCAGGCTGCTGCTCGTCTGCTTTGGGAACCTCCAAAATGAGGATCTTGTATGGGTATAAAAAAAAAGAGGAACCTTTTTCAAAAAGTTCCTTAATAAGCTTTTTGCTATGTAACCTCTCCGCTTTGGAGAAAGAATAAGGCTTGAACGTAGTCACAGCCCTAATCTAACAAATTATTGCTTATGACGACGATTGGAAGATACAGTAAGCTTGTGTCTGCCTTTTGCACGACGGCTAGCTAATACTCTACGACCATTGGCACTGGCCATTCTCTCACGGAAGCCATGCTTATTTCTTCTTTTCCTATTTGAGGGCTGAAAGGTCCTTTTCATATCTTGATATCTTTAAATTTGAGCCAATGATCGTAATCGGATCAATTATTTTTCGATTACGGGCTGCAAAGTTAATTACAGTAAATTAAATTTCAAATTATTTACCGAAAACTAAACGAATGATTTTCTACCAACTACATATTGCCAAGCCAACTAGTCAAATTCTGGAAGTGACAATAAGCTTCGAAACTGCCCTCAAAACGACTGATTGCATATTTATCCCTTATTATAGACCTGGCAGATATCAGCATGCAAGCTATGAAAAGAATATTAATTGTTTGACCGCAACAGATGCCAAAGGCGAGAATATTTCCTTAATCCGATGTGATTTGAACAAATGGCAACCCGAATCTGACGGAATCACTCGAATAAACTACCAATATGAGTGCTGCCGAATGGATGCGGGAGGTAGCTGGATTGATGATGAATTGTTGTATTTCAACTTTGTAAATTCACTACTAATGGTAGAGGGAAGAGAAAATGAAAAAATTAAAGTAGAAATAAGCTCCGACAAATCTTTTGAAACTATTTATCCCTCCCGCTCTAACCGATTGCGATACGACAATTATTTCCAGCTAATCGATGAGCCATTTATCGCTTGTTCAAATCCATCCATTTTAGCCTTCGAACTAGATGCAATTCCATTTCGAATTATCACCATCGGCAGCCTACCATTGCCCGAAGTGGATTTGGTGGATCTTTTCAAGAAATTTGCCCGCGCTCAGAAAAATGTTTTCGGAGAATTTCCTTTCAGCTATTACGATTACATCATTTTCTGCAATGAGCGCACACCTTATCATGGTGTAGAGCATGCCAATTGCACGGTAATCACCCTGCCACAAGGCAAAAGTCCAGAGGAGAATTTGAATAGCCTATTGGGAATTAGCTCCCATGAATTGTTTCACGCTTGGAATGTTTGCCGCATTAGGCCACAGGAATTATCACCTTATCGCTTACAATCTCCAGTGATTTTTGATACTGGCTATGCGCTGGAAGGGTTTACCACTTATTACGGAGATTTGATGCTTGTCCGCTCTGGCGTGATTGATTTGGATGCTTATTTAGCCGAATTGAATTTGCGCTTGGCTCAATATTTCCAATTCGATGGTCGGCATTATGCTAGTTTGCAATCCTCCTCTCGCGCCCTTTGGGCAAATGCCTACGATAGAGCATCC
>CAZRBW010000042.1:7585-22481 GCA_964598395.1 uncultured Roseivirgaceae bacterium | reverse complement strand
GAACCTATAGAAAATTTCCTTGCTGACCTTCTTCCATTTGTTGGTTTGCAATTGAAGCAGCTAAACAATAACTCAAAACTGACACATCAGTTGGGAATTGTTGCTCAAATGGATGCCGAGAAACTCACTATTGTGAAAATCTTTACCGAAAGCCATGCTCTCAAGCAATTGATGAAAGGAGATGTACTTGTAACTATCAACAATATGGCACCAATGGAATACAATGGCGAGCAAGAAGTAGTTGTGGAAGTGCTAAGAGGAAAGCGAAATCTAAAACTTGCATGGACAGAAAAACTTGGCTCTTTTGGCTCCTATTATGAGATTCAAAAACTGGATCAGGTTTCAGAAAAACATGCTACTAATATGGAAATGTGGATTGGAGTTTAATAATGACTTTCGCATTAGTATGACCCATTGTTCGACATTTGCAATGTCGTACTGCGGATAAATAGGATTTGTAATTCGAGGGATTTTGAGCAAAATCCACAGCCGGGGTAAATGCCTGAATCAGCCTGGCGACCTAAGGTTCGCCAAAAAACCCGCAAGGTTTTGAAAACCTTGCGGGTCTCTCAAGAAACAAAAAAAACCTGTTCCAAATAATGAAACAGGCTTATTGCAATGCTTAAATTAATCGATAATTAATATTCGATCTCGAACTGTACTAGGTCTATAAATTCTTGCACTCGGCTTTCTACATCTTTTTGGTCTAGTTCGAATAGGCGATTGGGTCCAAACTTCTCTACACAAAATGACGCCATTGCCGAGCCATAAATGATGGCACGCTTCATGTTTTCGAAGCTCGTATCATTGGTGCTGGCTAGGTAGCCGATAAATCCTCCCGCAAAGGTATCACCTGCGCCTGTGGGATCGAAAACTTCTTCTAATGGTAGTGCTGGAGCAAAGAAAATCTGCTCCTTATTTATCAGCAAAGCTCCATGCTCGCCTTTTTTGATAATGAGAACTTTTGGACCCATTCCTAGGATCTTTCTACCGGCTTTTACTAAGGAATACTCACCAGATAGTTGTCTTGCTTCTTCATCATTTATAGAAAGCACATCCACCATTTGAAGCACCTCCGCCAAATCGTCCATCGCAATGTCCATCCAGAAATTCATGGTATCTAGGAGGATAAGCTTTGGTCTTTTTTTCAATCTCTTGATCACCAATTGCTGCACCGCTGGAGCCAAATTGCCAAGCATTAGATACTCTGCGCCTTGGTAGCCTTCAGGAATGATTGGGTCGAAACTTCCTAACACATTCAGCTCAGTTACCAATGTGTCGCGAGTATTCATATCGTTGTGATAGCGACCTGACCAAAAGAAGGATTTTTCATTTTCCTTTATCTGCAACCCAGTAGTATCCACTCCTACCGACTCAAATCGCGCAATTTCAGTTTTTGGGAAATCGCCGCCTACTACACCCACCAATTGGATGTTTTTAGTGAAAAAGGAAGCCGAAAGCGAACCATACGTTCCAGATCCTCCTATTATTTTATCCACTTTGCCAAAAGGCGTTTCCAGTGCATCAAAGGCCACTGAACCTACAATTATCAAGCTCATATTTACTTATTTTCCAATGAAAGGATATCGTTTAAATTCTTTGTTTCTATCGAATAGGTAGCGATAGGTAATATGTGTTTTGTAAATTTTTGATCCAATTTGCTCTGCGACACGCATCATTTTCGGATTGAAATCTCCAATCCAGTTCATTTCTGTCAGCTCATAAGGATAATCCTTGGCATAGGTCATTTCCTGATATTTCCTTACCATGGCACTTTCCACGCCTTTTCCTTGATGTCCAGGCACAACTCCAAATACTAAGCTGAGCATCTTTTTATTAGGCTTAAATTTCTTGTAATACAAAAACTTAAGCTTGCCCAACCAGTCCAATTGCCCATCCAAATATTTGAAGATCTGATTTAGTTCGGGCAAAGATATGAAGAAACTCACAGGAGTGCCTTTATAAAAGCCAAAGTATATCAACCTAGGGTCAATCACGGGCTTCATGGACTTGAACATGGCGAGTGCCTGAGTTTCGGTTAGTTCTTTTACACCGGCGTGGCCACCCCAAGCATTATTATAAACTTCTAGAAAATAAGAAGGTGCTTTGTGCATTTCGCTCATTGGGATATAGCGAAATTCATAATCCGGATCAGTCAGAACTTTCGTTGCTCTGTCCTTATACTTATCGGTAGCTTGGTCGTCTTTGGTGCCCCTAGCGTAGGTATATTGATTAAAATAAAGCTGAAAACCGTAGTTCTCGAATAATTGTCGGTAGTACGGAAAGTTGTAATGCATGCAATAGTTTGGCTCTGTAAAACCATCGACCAACAGACCCCACCACTTATCTCTTTCACCAAAATTAATTGGGCCATCCATTGCCTCGCATTCATGCTCAGCTAGCCAAGTTTTACAGGCATCAAAAAGTAAGTTTGCAGCTTCTTGATTGTCCACGCAGTCGAAAAAACCCATCCCACCCGTAGGCTGATCATTCTTGTCTTTGGTTTTTGGATTGATAAAAGCTGCTACTTTGCCAACGGTTTCATGCTGATCATTTACTAAAATCCATCTGATAAAATCAGCGGATTTCATTCGGGCAATTTTATTCTTTTCCTTATCGAAAACTGCCTCGATGTCCTTATCCAATGGGCGTATGTAATTTGGGTCGTCTTTGTAAAGGCGGGAGGGAAATTTGAGAAACTCTTGTATGCTCTTCTTATCCTTTACTTCGATTAACTTCATATCCAGTCCGATTTGTCAGCGTCAGTATATACAGAGGCAATTCCCTCCTTTAGTTCAATTTTATGCTTCCAGCCTAGGGTATGCAGTTTGCCTACATCCATCAATTTTCTTGGCGTGCCATCAGGCTTGCTGGCATCAAAAACCAACTCTCCTTCGAAGCCTACTACTTCACCAATAAGGGTAGCCAAATCTCGAATACTGATATCCTCACCCGTTCCGATATTTACTAATTCCGCTTCATGATAATTCTCCATCAGGAATACGCAGGCATCTGCCAAATCATCGGCATGAAGGAATTCCCTTTTTGGATTGCCTGAGCCCCATACTTGTACCTGGGATTCTCCGCGCATTTTAGCGGTATGGAATTTCCTGATCAACGCTGGCAAAACGTGAGAATTTTGCAGATCGTAATTATCATTAGGACCATACAAATTGGTAGGCATTACCGAAATGAAATTACAGCCATATTGGTCGCGATAAGCTTCGCACATTTTGATACCCGCAATTTTGGCAATAGCATACGGCTCATTTGTATATTCCAATGGCCCAGTAAGCAAATAATCCTCCCGCAAAGGCTGCGGTGCAAGTTTGGGATAGATGCAAGATGAGCCTAGAAACATCAGTTTTTTGACGCCATTTACATAGCTCTGATGAATTACATTATTCTGGATCATCAAATTATCGTGCAAAAACTCAGCTCTGTAGGTATTATTTGCATGGATTCCGCCCACCTTTGCGGCAGCCAAAATCACATAGTCAGGCTTTTCCTTTGCGAAAAAATCTGCCACTGCCTGCTGATTTCTTAAATCTAATTCCTTGCTCGTGCGGGTAATAAAGTTTGAATATCCATCTGCCTTAAGTCGGCGATGAATGGCAGATCCAACCATCCCTCTATGACCTGCGATGTATATTTTTGCGCTTTTTTCCATCTATTCGTGATAGTTCAGTACAGTATGTCCGCCTTTCAGCAAAAGTTTATCCTTTTGGAAAATATTCAAATCTGAAGCTACCATATCCTTCACAAGTGAGGCCAAATCATGCTTTGGTTTCCAGCCCAATTGAGTATTCGCCTTGGTAGGATCACCTATAAGCAAATCAACTTCTGTAGGTCTGTAATAAGTAGGATCAATTTTCACAATTACTTGCCCGGCTTTTACTTCAAATTCTGGATTGGTGCAGCTTATTACTTTTCCAACTTCCTCTTTTCCTTCTCCTTCGAAGGCGATTTCAATTTGCAACTCGGCAAAAGCCATTTTTACAAAATCTCGAACTCGAGTGGTTACGCCGGTAGCAATTACATAATCTTCGGGAGTATCTTGCTGGAGCATCAAATACATGGCCTCCACATAATCCTTGGCATGGCCCCAATCCCGTCTTGCATCCAAATTGCCCAAATAGAGGCAATCTTGCATGCCCAAAGCGATACGAGCAGCGGCACGAGTAATCTTACGAGAAACGAAAGTTTCGCCTCGAATCGGACTTTCATGGTTGAACAAAATGCCATTTACAGCATACATTCCATAAGCTTCGCGGTAGTTTACCGTGATCCAAAAGCCATACATTTTAGCCACACCATAAGGCGACCTTGGATAAAATGGCGTGGTTTCACTCTGCGGCACTTCTTGCACCAAGCCGTAAAGTTCGGATGTGGAAGCTTGATAAATGCGGCATGTTTTGGTCATATTGAGTAAGCGTACGGCTTCCAATATGCGTAAAGTGCCTAGCCCATCTACATTGGCTGTATATTCTGGCGTATCAAAACTCACTTTCACATGCGACATGGCACCCAGATTGTAAATTTCGTCTGGCTGCACTTCTTGAATGATGCGGATAATATTGGTAGAGTCCGTCAAATCTCCATAATGAAGCTTTAAACGAATGCCTTTTTCATGTGGGTCCTGATAGAGATGATCTATACGATCGGTATTGAATAATGAACTGCGACGCTTGATACCGTGAACTTCATAACCTTTGTCGAGTAGCAACTCTGCTAGGTAGGCGCCATCCTGCCCAGTAATACCTGTAATTAATGCCTTTTTCATAACAGACAAAAATAAGTTTAGCAGGATTGAAAATCCTAATTAATCTCTTTCAAATTAAAAAGAATTAAATTGAGGCCATAATTTCGAGGCAAATCAAGAAATTGAGATTTTGGAAGAGCAAGTGAAAACACATATAAAAGCGCAAAAAGGCTGGGCTGAAATTCCGTGGAAGGAAATATGGGATTATCGAGATCTATTGTATTTCTTGACCATCCGAAACCTAAAGGCAAAATATGCCCAAAGCATATTGGGTACAGGCTGGGCAATTTTACAGCCGCTTTTGTATATGGGTATTTTCACTTTGGTATTTGGCAAGTTTGCCCAGCTCGATAGCGAAGGTAGGCCTTATGCGCTTTTCACATTAGCTGCTATTGTGCCGTGGAGCTTTTTCTCAGCCATACTTTCGGAGGGCAGCCAAAGTTTGGTGCAGCAAGCGCCCATGCTATCCAAAGTCTATTTCCCAAGAATTATCCTCCCGCTTTCTGCCGGCTTGGCTAAGGGTTGGGAGTTTATTATTGGCTTTCTGATCCTCATTTTCTCCACATTATTTGTCGGCATTTTTCCGGATATCGACTGGTTGTTTTTCATCCCGATGATTTTCCTTTTGTGTATTGCCGCATTTGGTCTCACATTTTTCTTTGCAGCATTGGCCATCCAATTCCGCGATGTCAAATATGCGCTACCATTTCTCATTCAACTATTATTTTTCGCAAGTCCAATTGTCTATTCCACCAGCATTGTGCCTGAGTCTATCCTCCCGCTTTATGCTTTCAACCCATTGGTTGGCGTGATTGAGGGCTTTCGGGCTGCCTTTTTTCATAGTCCCGTGCCGTGGCATTTGGTGATACCGGGTGTATTCACTGCATCGGGATTATTCATGTTTGGTCTCTTGTATTTTCACCGTGCCGAACGAAATTTTGCCGACCTAGCCTAATGAAAAACGAGAAAGCCATTATCGTCCAAAACTTATCCAAAGCTTATCGTATCGGTAGCGAACAAAATTTCCCGCCTACTTTGGCGGGGCAGCTAATCGATACCTTGCGAAGTCCACTAGATAATTTCCGTAGAATTCGAGGCTTGAGCAATGTAGAAAGCCAGTCCTCAGATATTCACTGGGCATTGCGAGAGGTCAGTTTTGAAGTGAAAAAAGGAGAAGTGCTGGGAATAATTGGTAAGAATGGATCTGGGAAAAGCACTTTGCTGAAAATATTGAGTAGGATAACGCCGCCTACCAATGGAGAGGTGGAGTTGTATGGAAAGACATCGTCACTTTTGGAAATTGGGACGGGATTTCATCCAGAACTTACTGGCAGAGAAAACATCTACATGAATGGCACATTGCTGGGCATGAAAAAGCGGGAGGTTGAAAAGCAATTAGATGAAATCATCGACTTTAGCGGAATCACACATTATATAGATACGCCGGTGAAATTCTATTCATCAGGCATGAAAGTGCGATTGGGGTTCTCCATTGCCGCATTTCTGAACACTGACATTCTATTTGTGGATGAAGTGCTAGCCGTTGGCGACTTAGACTTTCAGCGAAAATGCCTTGGGCAAATGGACAATATCGCCAATTCGGGCAAAACGATTCTTTTTGTAAGCCATGATATGTCTGCCGTGCAGCATTTGTGCAAGCAAAGTATATTGCTAGAAAATGGCCGATTAATTAGCCTAGGAAATACTGATGAAGTAATCAGTCGATATGTTGCAAGCTCATATTCTGCGGAAACCACATTAGAAAATCACCCGAATAGGAAAGGGACTGGCAGTATCAAATTCAAGAAAATAGAGGTTAGCAATGGGAATAAAGAGCCATTGCCCTTGAGCTGCGGAGAGGAAATAGTGATAGATATTTGGCTGGACAATCCACTAAGCAGCTCTAAACCTAGAGTGGACGTAAGAATAGATAGCGCGGTAGGTCAGCGATTGATTTGGCTAAGTACAAGTCTTTATGGAGAAAGTCCGCTGGAAGCAGATCGGCTACAATTCAAAATAGAACGCAACCCGCTCACAGAAGGTCAATATTATATCAGCTTTCATTTGAGTAATTTTGGTGAAATATGTGATTGGATTCCACAAGCTATGCGAATAAACATATCCGCTGGCAATCCATTTGGCAATGGCAAATCTATTCCGCCTGATCAAAGCAAAATGGCAATCCCATTTGAAATCAAATACTCTTAAAATCTCATCGAATGCTATCCAAAATAAAATCATCCCTCAGAAACACCCTCCTACTGCCCGAAACCCATCCCGCGGATTTGCTAGCATACGAGATGATCCGAAAATATGAGAATTTGGGCTATATGCCGTATACCAATTTTTCATTGAAGCCTTACGTCGTACAGCAAATTCTCAATGACATTACTATTCGTAAGCCTCAAGTTATCATCGAATTTGGCAGCGGTTGGTCCACAAGTATTATTGCCAATTTCATATTGCAAGAAAACCTCAATTGTAAATTCTACTCCTTCGAAAATCAAAAGGCATGGCATCAGATGCTATTAGACAAAATGCCACTAGCAGCTTCAGATTCACGTATTCACTTCAAATATGCTCCACTAGATAAACTTGAAAATGGCTTTAAAGGCTGCAAAGAATGGTATGATCCTAAGCTGGTAAAGCTGGCATTGGCGGGAGTAAAGCAAGCAGATTTACTGATTGTAGATGGGCCATCCGACAAGCCGAAGTCTTACATTCGATATGGTTTCTTTTTGCAAATCCGTGACTTGATTCACGAGAATATTGCGATATATATAGACGATACCAATCGCAAGGAAGAAAAAGAAATCGCTATGGATATTAAGGCTATTCTTAATCTGAAAAGCAGACCAATGGGTAGGGCTTTGAGGTTAGCGAATGATGTTGGTTTATAGATTCTGCTTTTTTTATTATTGACCTAAACACCAACTATTCAACATTTTTAAAGTCGAACTGCTAATAACTAGGATTTGTAATCCGACAGATATTGAGCAAAATTAATCTGCCGCAATTGTCTGAACCACACCTGCCTACCGCAGGCAGAGATTAAGCAGATTACACAGATTTCACGGATTTCTTTTATGCAGCCCATCATTTCTAGCTCCAGCGGAGCGAAATATTTGTACCCCATGGTTTCAACCATAGGATAATGGAAAAGCGCAAATCATTTTACCGGCCGTAGGTTTACCGGCCGTAGGTGGGTGGGCCAGCTACTTCGGTAGCCCGGCGCGCACAGTTGTTTGAATTATTTAATAATTAGGTAGCCAGGTAGAGACGCGATTAATCGCGTCTACAACGCCACAAAACCATCCCAATTTCAATGTAACATAACAATTCAGCATCTTCCTGTAGGGACAGGTCGCGACCTGTCCCTACAGGAATGAATACAAATTGAATTGGAATGCGGCTTTAGCCCATTCTCAATGTAAAAGGAGAAAATTGGCTTTAGCCAAATTATGGTAAGGCTTAGGCTAAAGCCAAAAAATACATAATTGAACTCCTCCAGATAAATCTGGAGGCAATTCAATTTTCAGAAGATCCCAAAAAATTTTAAAGTTAATCCTTCATCATCGGTGTAAATACAAGATGATCCTCAGGGTCGAAACCCAATTCTTCATTTGTTCTTGAAATCTGATATGGACCATATTGTGGATGGAAAAGGCTAGCATTGTATAAATTCAAATCAGAAATCACTGTATAATCGCCAGTCTGTGGATCTATTGCAAAGGTTTGAAAATTATTTTGAATAGGAATCGGAACTGCAACACCTGGAATTGCTTCTGGAATATCACTTTTATTAATGTTTCCCCCAATTTGCGCCAGTCGTAGTAAAGACTCACTTGCTTTATCATAGTATAGACCTATATACCATGAATTAATTAAATCATATTGAAGTTTATCCTTTTCATCACCACCTTCAAGTGCAGATGGCTGGACTACCAAATCAGTTTCGAATGGAATTTCATCCCAGCTATAATCTGAAATATCAAATGAATAAAGATTTGATTCATAAGGGAATGACAAATAGACTTTCTCCAATTCCGGGATAAAGCTTGCATATAGTTTGTACGTTTCGTTGCCAAACTTACTCAATTCAAAGGATTCAGGATATTCACCAAAATATTCTCCTTTACGCTCTGCCAAATCATAAATAAATAAGGGCTTGTACTTACTTTCCTCTGTATGTACATTGATCCCCACAGGCAATATAATTTTACCCTTATGATAAAACATCGTGCGACCATTGACAGCGTAAGTTTTATTGAACTTATTTGCGTCTTTGTCTTGCATACTTAGAAAAGCATACTTATCTAATACTTCGCTTTCAGCATTTATTAAAAATACATTATTGGTATTGCCATAATATCCAAAATCATTAAAGATAAAAATTGAATCCATCGAGTGGACAAAAACTTCACTTACCGTTTTAAAATTTAATGACTCATCTAAAGGGATTTTTACAATCTTTTCAGGAGTATTGACTTCCTCATCATAGGAATAGAAATAAATAGATTGATTGAATTCGTTATAGAAGTAGTAGTAATCCTCTTTAAATGTCATACCAGAAATTTTATTGAAAGGCTGGGAGAACTCATCCAATTCCAATACAATATGCGCTGGGCCTATAGCCTTATTTGACGCTTCAATTACTTCATCTTTATTTTGTTTATCACCACAAGAAATTGTGAAAATCGCAAAGGCTAGTAGTATAGTTGAGAACTTTAAATACTCCATATATTTTTTATTTTGAAGTGGAAGATTAATGATTTCTAAATAGTTGCTTAATCTTGCTAATATATATATATATATTACAAAATATTTTAATTAAAATGCTGTTACTGGTTTTACGATTATTCTTTGAATTTGATTTTAAACAGCTAAAAAACCCAAATCAAACCTTCGGTTCAATCCACAAAACCGTGGCTAAAATCAGCAAAATACCTAGCCATACTCCCTTTGGGAGCTTTTTGGATAATTGGGTATTGATAGGTTCCTGATGATGATCCTTTATAAAGTTTATCATCTTTTTGCGACCGGATTGCAAAGGCAGCTCATCCTGAGAATAAACATACACTTCCAAACTATCGGCAAAGGCCTGCCAGCCATTGTAAGGGAAGTTAAATTCAGAAAAATAATTAAATGGATTTACAGTGGAAGCTTGAAAATAAATAGAATCCTCATTCTGCGGGAGGATTTGCGGCAATTCGGTTCTAGTATTCACCGCTAGCTTCTCAGGAATATCTTGAATAAGCGGAGCAGTAATTTGCCAATTAATATCCGCCGCTGGCAGCATCTCATTGGTCAGTTCCGACCAAAGCTCATGATAGCGAATGCTATCTCCCGCAAACTGGATTGGGTAAGTATCCCACAGTAGGCTTAGCATCACCTTTCCCGTTCCAATGTTTTCCACGGCTACTTTATTATCTAAAATCCGCTTTTGACTATCCCTAACTTCAAAGGAAAATGGCAGTGCTTCAATATTATTGCTAATCTTTACTTTCTCCTCTTCACTCAGTTTCTGTATAGTAAATTCCGTTTCCAATTGCTGGTTTATTTTTGAAATCTCCACTTCAGGCTGGGTAATAGGAAAAAACACAGTCCCTCCTTTTTGTAAGATTTCCCTGACTCTGGCATCATTTACAAAACTGGGATCAGCAATCAGGATATCGCTGCTATCAGCCTGATTTATAGAAACCTCTACACTTGCATTCGCAGAAGTCTGCGTAACTATTTCTACTTTGTTATTCTGCTTCCCTAGCCATTGGGCCAATACTCTAAACTCCGTTGTTGGGAATGATTGAAGCATCAGATAAGATGCGGGAGGTCTTTCTATGCTGTAAAAATTGATCTCTAATGTATCTGAATGAAAGTCAATCAGATTCCAGCTATTTCTACCTAATGTCTTTACGAGCACATCTAATTCTATCGTATTGAAACCTGGGACTAAAGCAATGGAATCAATGAGCAGTTCACCATCCATTATTGGCAAAATACCTGCGCTGGTAGCTAATATTTCTGCTTCAATTTTCTGCTTTTCGCCTTGGTACAGAATAGCCTTCCATTTCAAATTCAACAAAGCATCCATTTCTGGCAAGGGCACCCATTCCACCTCCCGCGATCTCAAAGTACTTAATTGCTCTTTAGTCCACTGATTTCCAAAAGCGACCACTTTCAAATCCTCCTTTGCCAACCTATCAATCGATATAGCTCGTCTTATATCTCTTTCATTTTTCAACCAATCCAGATTCTCTTTTTTCACCTCACCTGAATAGACGATAATGGTTGCATTACTTTCCGAAATAGGGAATGTAGGCTGAAGAATAAAGCCCACTATAGCGCCGATAAACAATAAATTTAGTGTTGATCGGAGCCACTTTCGGCGGGAGGAAAGCCGACTATCCTTGAAGATAAAATAGAACTGCCAAAGCAATAACAAGAGCAAAATGCTGCCAATGATCCAAGCTAATGCTATGGAATATTCCCAATCAAATGCCATCCTTTAATCGCTTACGGAAGACTTCTTCCAGTTTCTGATTGGTGATAAATGATCCATCTAAGCCGCTTGGGTTTAGCAAAAGCGATGAAATCCTCTTTTTCAACATCAACTTTTCAGTTTGTGTCAGTGCCTCATTGGTGGCGACCTTCTGAATGCTACTAAGATATTTCCAATCGTCAAGCTCCGATTGCAGCATCCATTCACTCCAAAGCAAGCCCAACTCCTGAAAGGTGCTCAACTCCGCTCGATTCAAATTTTCCTTTTCGAGCAAGCCGTTTACTTGCGCTAGTCGCGTTTGGAATAGCGCAGGCTCAAAGCTCAAATTCTTATCAAATTCCTTATTTATATCCTCCAGCTTGCCTGTAAGGCGTTTTTCATCTTCTTTGATGGGAGGTGGATCGTAGCCAATCCGCTTCACATACACCCTTGCTCGCTGTTGAGCCGTTTTCAAATATTCAAGTGCTTTCTGCTGATATGGCAAAGCATCTTCGGGATGATACAATCGCATGTGCAATTCTGACTGCCACATTTCTTCCAAGGCCATTTTCAGCAGGCTTCTAGTAGATTGCTCGAAGTAGGTGTTTTTCTCACCCGAATCATGGTCGTGCAAATAGCTGGACATTAGCGCTGCCAAGGGATCTTCCTCTTCGCCTGTTTCCAGTCCACCATGATCGTGCAATTTCTCTAATGCATCTCCTTCTGCATGCGCATGCCCGGAATGATCATCTTCTTTTTCTCCACCATCATGATCGTGCATAAATCCTGACAACATTGCTTTAAGAGTAGCCCCCTCTGGAACAGGCGCACCATTGCCAGCTGTACTTTCAAACTCTTCTCCCAAATATTGACCATAGCGGAGTCGTAGTACTTTTTGGTCATAACCGATTTCGTTGGAGGTTGAATTGAATTCCTGCTTTTCGAGCGACTCTTTATCGGCAATCAATTTCTCTGTATCGATGATAATTTGCCTTTGGCTACGGAAATAATCAGGCAATACATTCATCGCCATTGTGGCCAATTCGGCCTCTGCAAGTTCTGTGGAGTCTTTGTAAATAAGGAAGTAAGTATCTGATCGAGAAATATTTGGCTCTGGTCTTTGATTATCTACTGCCACCCAAAAGTAATATAGCTCATCACCTTTTTTAAAATCCATCGATTTTAAATCAAGCTTTTTCTCCAATTGGGCCGACGGGAAATTCTTACGATCAAATGACAATCTTGTCTCTCGGAAACGAACATTCTCTCCAGAACCACGCGCCAAAGTAGCCACTAAATAAACTTCACTTACCAAAAAATCATCTGAAACTTGCGCTTTCACACTATATTCTGCGCCATCCCTTTCGGTATAGTTGGCAAATAACTCCTTGGAATGAGGCGCAATTTTAGGCGCTAAATCTGGAATGGCCTCAATTCTGTATTGATCGGAACTGTAGATTAATGAGTCTGCATGGAACGCTCGGATATTATAAAGCCCACTAGAAATAACTTTATCCTCCCGCTTATACACATTGCCATCTTTCTGGAAAGCAATTTTATGGTTCTTATTGTTTACCAAGAAAACAGAAAGGGAATCCGCATTCGAAAATGAAACATCCCAGCTTAGTGTACTATTTATGATTGCCCTCACATTCAAATCTTGACTTTTCTCTTCCACCAAGCCAGTATAGGCGGGAGGTGAAACGGTGACTGTAGCATGCTGAAATTGCGGTAAATAATTTGTTGGCTTTTCCTTATCTATTGGCGCAATTCGCTGAGTAGAAATTCCGGCATTATTGGTGGGCATTATATAATCTGCCAATGCATAAAAACTCAACGAAATAAGCAAGCCTACCACAAAGGGCATCAATTGCTGAAAAGCATAATTTGGAAACTGAATTTGAGAAATTCGATTTCCCAAACGCTCCATTTGCAATTGCTCTGCAAGGTTCAGATGTGGCTTGTAAAGCAACGCCGAACTATATTCCAAATCAGGCACATCTTGGTGCACAATAGCCAAGACCTTTTGATGATTGGAGTGAAATAACCCAAAACGAAATGCGAAACCCAGACCAACCATTAGTGCCAAAAGCAAACTAAACATTGCAGCAAGCCCTAAAGCAAACAGCAAAAGCCCAACAATTATCGCCGCCAAAAAGGACTTCAGCAAAGCGTTAATCATCAACTGATTTTGGATATTCGATATGGTTTTGCGGAGGGTATTCACCTTTTTCTATTCAATGCTACTATTCTTTCTGCACCAACGCAAAGCAATAACAAAAGAATCGGCCATTCTGGTTTTTTTCGGTTTTCATCGGCGGTTTCAATAGATGTGAAAAATCCAGCGAATTGCCTTTGACTCACATTCACTGGCCGCCAATCTATCTCAAAATGTTCAATTATTATTGCTAGAATTTCCTCAGGCAATTGACCCGTTTCTAACCATTGATTTTCGGCTACATTTAATGGAAATACATTTTTATCCATGATCAATTTCTCGCTATTAAGAAGCACATAGCTAATATCTTGATTCAATTCTTCAGGCAATGCTTTAGTAAAAATCAACTCAGGATTCCTATCCGCTTCGAATACAAATTCCATCGAATAAACCTCCTCAATTGATCCAACGGCTGCTTTTAGTAAGCTCTCTTCTTTTGCAGATACGCCTTCAATCCCAAGAAAAATAGGGCCTTCATGAATGATTTTGGCATTAGATGGCATGCTTGAATTCGCTGTTGTTTGAAGCAATTCATCCTCCGGTACTAGCAGTGAATTATCTGCAAACTGAATAGCAGGAATACGCATATTGGCTTCCACATTTCCGCTTAAATGCAACTGAAACTGATTTGGAATAAAATAATTCTTGGCAGACAGCTTATTAACATCATTCTCCAGATAGAAATGTAATTCAACATTCGGATCGCTAAAAGCATCGATATGTTTTTGCAAATCGAGCTTTTGATTTTCGGATACGGGCAAGTTCTCAAGGCTGCTTAATTCCTCAGCTGAAGAATTGAGCCAATAGACTTCTTCACTTTGCTCAAGTGCTTGGCTCAGCTCAAATCGAAAATCTTCCGCCACATTTTGAGAAGGTGCTACAAGATGAATTTTGCTGATGGAATCATCAGTGTAAATGGCATTTTGAATAGGTTCTGCAAGCAAAAAGGCAATGATGATTAAGATTAGGCATCGCAAAACCAAAAGTAAAATATGATCGAGCTGAAAACCGCGAGAAGTTTGATTTTCCTTTTCCTGCAAAAACTGAATTGTTGCCCAAGGCATTGGTTTGCCTTTGCGGGCATTCCACAAATGGATTGCTATTGGAATTGCAATTGCTGTAGCACCCCATAGCCAAGCCGAATTGAAAAAGCTCATGATTGCTGATGTTTACGCACGCAATCTCGAAAGGCCTCTGCAATGGGTGTTTGCAAAGAAATTCGCAAATAAGTAAGGTTTGGGAATTGCAATTTATCTTCCAACATACCCAAATAAGCTCGCATTGCTTTCAGGTAATCAGCTCTTACGGAGACTGCATTTAATTCAACATGCTTCCCCGATTCCAAATCCTGAAATCGATAAAAACCTTGTATAGAAAAGTCTATTTCCTTCTCTCCAAGCAGCTGCACAATAATGATTTCTCTACGTGGACTGATCAG
>CAZRBW010000042.1:0-7485 GCA_964598395.1 uncultured Roseivirgaceae bacterium | reverse complement strand
ATTTTCGCATAATCCAAGCGAGTAAATCCGCCTTCTTCATAATTCATGGAGCCAGATAAATCTAGCATAAAGCGGAAACGCTGATGACTCTCGATGGCAGATTCTTGCACCATATATTTACCAGTGCGAGCCAGTCTTTTCCAATCGATGCGGCGCGGATCATCACCTGCTAGGTAGTGTCGGTATTGCTCGAACTCGGTGCCCATACCTGCACGGATACTTGGATGCATGCCCAATTGCAACATATCGCTGATCTTTTTGCCAACGAGCTGCAAATTGTGCAAGCGTACCAAATCGAGATTGCCGACTTTCATGCCTTCTAAATGCTTTTGATAAGATTTGCGATTACATCATCTGTGCTTATTCCCTCTGCTTCTGCCTTGAAATTGAGCGCAATACGATGGCGCAGCACCGGGAAAGCTAAAGTTTTAACATCCTCCGGCGTTACAGAATATCGTTCGTGCAATATGGCTCTTGCTTTTGCACAAAGTACCAATGCCTGCCCAGCTCTTGGGCCAGCGCCCCATTCTGCCCATTGCTTCACAAACTCAATTTTGGTGCTTTGTGGTCTTGTCTCCCGCACCAATTTGTTGATCATCGTGAGCAGTTCGTCACTAATATGCACTTGGCGGGTGAGCTTTTGAAGGAGCTCTATTTCAGCTCCATTTATTACGTTTTCTATGTTGACTTTTTGCTCGCCAGTAGTTCTTTTTAGCACTTCCAATTCTTCCGAATCGCTTGGATAAGCTAGTTTTATATACAATAAAAATCTATCTAACTGGGCTTCCGGAAGTGGATAAGTACCCGATTGCTCAATGGGATTTTGAGTGGCAATAATTAAAAATGGCTTTGCGAGAGGGTAATTTTTGCCTGCGTAAGTCACGCTATATTCCTGCATCGCTTCAAGCAATGCCGATTGCGTTTTCGGTGGCGTTCGGTTGATCTCATCGGCCAGGACGATATTAGCGAAAATAGGGCCTTGCTTAAAATCAAAAAACTTTCTGCCTGTCTCGGCATCTTCCTCTAACATTTCCGTTCCCAAAATATCGCCAGGCATTAGATCAGGTGTAAATTGGATTCTATTAAATTTCAAATCCAAAGCAGAAGCCATCGTTTTCACCATCAAAGTTTTGGCTAAGCCTGGCACCCCTTCGAGCAAACAATGTCCTCCCGCCATCAGGCTAATCAAAATCTCTTCTACCACTTCCTCCTGCCCTACTATTACTTTGGCAATCTCGGCTTTGAGTTTGGGTAGTTTTGCTACCAACTCTTTGGTAATGCTTAATTCTTGTGTTTCCAATATTATACAGTTAATGCATATACGACGATGTTCACGCCAAATCGCGTATTGTCTCTAGCCAAAAATCTCTTGTTTCTAAAATCGTAATCCCATTCACAACCATAGTCCTTATTGCTATACAGCACGCCAATTCTACCATTGATGATGATCGCTTTCAAATAATCATGCACGATATCATCTCCCCAGCCATTCAGTTCAAAAGAACTAGTAGGCGGGCCATCTTCAAATTTGAAAAAGCAATTGTAAATCTCATGATCGTTCGGAATTTTTTTAAGCTTGTCTTTCCCAAAAGTTCGCTCCATTTCCTGCTCAAATGATTTGGCAAAAAGTCCATCAATATCATGGTTGCAATCATCGGCGAATACGAAACCGCCATTTTCTACATAGCTTTTAAAATTCTGCCTTTCCTCCGCAGAAAACTCCACCAACTTATGCCCACTGATATAGCAAAACGGACTATTGAAAATCTCGGTGCTGCTAAGCGGAATTACCCGCTCGGTTTCGTCGATCGGAATAGTCGTGTATTCCACCAAGGAATTAAGCAAATTGGAAGGCATCCGTTGGTCGGTATCCCAATTGCCTGAGTTGTATTTTAGTCTCGTGAAAAAGAATTTACGCATCTGAAATTGACCAAAATTTGACTTGCCAAAAAAATGGAAGGCACCTTTTCCGATTATTCAAAAATGGGTGAATAATGTTCTCGAAAAAAGGTGCTTTCCTACTATTTATCCTTCGATTAAATCGAAGCGGGAGGTAATATTATACCGCGTCGGACAAACTGGTAAAGGTGAAATCTCGAATTTTCATTGGAGGAATCATACTTCCATTTACACGCTCAGGTCGGCCCATTGCTTCAATATTATTAAGCATCACTATTGGGCTTTCGTTGAATCGGAAGTTCTTTACTGGGAATTTAATTTGTCCGTTTTCGATAAAGAAAGTACCGTCACGAGTAAGTCCAGTTACGAGTAGCGTTTGAGGATCGACTGATCTAATATACCAAAAGCGGGTCACCAAAACGCCTCTTTCTGTAGAGCGAATCAGTTCTGCAAGGCTTTCATTTCCACCTTCCATGATTATAGCTCCAGGCGATGGAATTGGTTCTACACCGTTTTTCTCAGCCCAATATCTGGAATACACCATATTCTTCACTACTCCATTCTCTATCCAAGTCATTTTCTTGCGTGGCAGTCCATCGCCTGTCCAAGGTGACACGGGCACTTCAGGGTGCGTAGGGTCTGAGTAAATATTTACTCTTTCATCGAAAAGTTTTTCTCCCAAGCGAGTTCCACCGCCTTGCTTGCTAAGGAAACTTCTTCCTTCATCGGCATTTCGAGCATTCATCTGATTCACAATTCCACCTAATAAATTGGATGCTGCCAATGGCTCCAATATCACAGTGTATTTTCCTGGCTCAATGGCTTGCGCTTCGGCAGATGCTCTCGCCTTTTGGATTGCTACACTAGTAGCTACACCTGAATTGAGCTTGGATGAATCATTGTAATCTTTGGAAACATAGCCCGAACCTCTTTCGTCATTGGTGCGAACTGTTACTGAGAAATCCACACTTGTGGATCTGTTGTATGCAAATAGACCCTTTGTATTGCCAATTGCAGAAAACCCTGCTGAATCTTCCAAATAGCCAGCGGCAGTCAAATTGCCATCGATACATGGCTGAATACTATCAATTGCGACTTTGGCTCTAAACTCAGCAGAAATATTAGCCGTAGCATCTGCAAATGCACTTGATTCCAAATATTGCTGCGGCCCAAGAGCAGGCAGAAATTCAGGATTCTCAGGTGCTAGTTTTGCTATTTCTTCGGCTCTTCTCACCGTTTTCTCTAGCGACTCATCATCAAATTCGTTGATCGTTGCTGAGCCAGATTTCCTGCCATAAACTGCCGTTACAGCCAAGGACAAGTCATCGGTGATACCTGCTGTGGACACCGTATTTCGGGCATAGCGGATGTTCCCCGTCCTCCCGCCACTTAGACTTACATTGAGCTCATCACAATTGGAATAGGCGAGCACCTTATCTATAATTCTTTTAGCTTCTTCTCTAGTTAAAATTGCCATTTGATTTTCTTTTAGATTTAAATCCTACGTCCTGTGTTGATGACATTTACACCATCGAAGCGGGTGGTACTGCTACCATGCGACACCGCACTTACTTGCCCCGGCTGGCCTTTTCCATCGAAAAATGAACCGAACATACGGTAATCATCTTTATCGCAAATTTGCGTCACAGAATTCCAAAACTCTTGGGTATTAGACTGATAGGCAACATCATCTAGCATGCCTACAATCTCTCCATTTCGGATTTCATAGTATAGCTGTCCGCCAAATTGGAAATTATATCGCTGCTGATCTATCGAATAAGATCCACGGCCGATGATGTAAATTCCTCTTTCTACATTTTTGATCATATCGTTTACCGACATTTTAGCTGTGCCTGGTCTCAAAGACACATTCGGCATTCGCTGAAACTGCACAGAACTCCAACTATCGGCATAGCAGCAACCATGAGATTCTGCCTCATCAATTATTTTCACTTGATCGCGAATGGCTTGGTAGTTTACCAAAACGCCATCTTTTATCAAGTCCCATTCCTTGCATTTCACGCCTTCATCATCATAAGCCACATAGCCTAGAGAATGCTCTTGAGTTTTGTCTGCAAAGATATTTACAAGGTCACTTCCATATTTGAAGTTGCCAGAACGCCACTTGTCCAAAGTCGCAAAGCTGGTTCCTGCATAGTTGGCTTCATAGCCAAGTACTCTATCCAGCTCCAGCGGGTGACCCACTGATTCGTGAATGGTTAGTCCCAAGTGATTTGGATCGAGCACCAAGTCATATTTGCCTGGATCTACTGATTTGGCAGTCAATTTTTCTTTGGCTTGTTGCGCAGCCATAGTTGCATCTTCCACCATGTCATAAGAATTGCGATAGCCTATTAGTCCATTCGGACCTGCAATTTTTTCCGAAGCTTTGCCATCCAAATATTCGAAGCCCATGCCCATTGGAGCACTTATAGCGTCACGAGTTTTGAATCTGCCAGCAGCAGCATCCACAGCCGTTACCGTAAATGTTGGCCAAATACGGTGTATATCCTGATCGATGTATGAGCCATCCGTTGATGCAAAGAATTTTTGCTCGTTCACCATAAATAGGTTGGATGTAACGAAACCTGCGCCATTTTTCATGGCTTCGCCGTTCACATTCATCAGCAAGTCAATCTTCTCCTGGATCGGAATTTCGAATGCGTTTTTCACAATTGGCGTTCTCCATTGTACATCACCCGCACCAGTCACCGGTGCCAATTCAACTGGCTCAGTTTGTATTTTGGAATTGGCCATGGCGATTGCTACTGCATTTTCGGCACAGGCTTTTATTCCGTCGGCACTCACATCGCTTGTAGAAGCAAAGCCCCAAGTGCCATTGGCGATTACTCTAATGCCTACACCAAAAGATTCTGCGTTGCTTATATTCTGCACTGTAGCCTCACGAGTAAACAAGAATTGCTGCAAATATCTACCAATTCGCACGTCCGTGTATGTAGCACCTTTAGCTTTTGCCGCATTAAGAGCCACATTGCCTAGTTCTTTTTTAGCCGCAAAATCTAAGCTGGGATTAAGCAGCTGCTCAGCCGACACCTGCCTGCCCATCAACGGAATGGACGACAACATCAAGCCTCCCACACTCATGCCAGATAAGGCTATAAAATCTCTTCTTTTCATATCGTTAGATTAGGTTTATGATCAACAAATTGAACTTTAGTTTTAGCTAAAAAAAGAACTTTAGCGCGGTAAACGAAAGTCAATTAAAAATATGGGCAAATAGATCAGAAAACAAATAATATAATGCAATCGGAAATTTAAGAGATTGAAAGGTCAGCGAAGCCCAAAATATCGGCTATCATCAGCTGGAGGATAGGCTGATAAAGCACATTGGAATTGCGAAAAATGGCAGGAATTGGAAAGATTTATTAGTATTGGTGGAATAGAAATTCAATCGATATTGATTGATGGAAGTGCTTCTCAATATTTAGAATTGGAAGAAAAATTTTTGGTAAGCTTTATACTTAAAGTAAAAATTTAATCTCTGAAAGCTCACGACCGATTTGTTGAACTCCTTGTAAAATGCGTTTCGTTTGAGCGGAAGAGGGTTTCTTAATTCCTTTGATATACTGAGCTAACAAACTTTGATTCATACCGATACGCTCCGATAATGCCTTGGCATTTATCACTTTGTAGAAGTGGAAAAAACTCTCTAGGTCATAGTCGAACCTTATTTCATCAAGGGTATATTCAAATCCTGTTTCTTCAAAAGCCAGACTTACAGCTTCCAAAACATTGCTCCTAAGTTCATCGATTATCTCAGCCTCAGTTGCAATAAAGTTGTTCTTAACCGAAGCAAGAGCACTATATCCAGTATCCTCTTTCAGTACTTTGAATATGATTTTTGGTTTTTTCATCGCTTTGTTGTTTTAATTTCTGCTTGCTTTAATATCGCATTTAACAAACCTTTCTTTACTTCTTGGGCTGAATGGTTAGGCACTGTCAGCTGTTCACCTTTACTAGGATGCTGCATAATTACATGACTCCCTTTTTGTCGAACAACAAGCCAGCACCCCTTCTGAAAAGTCTGAAAAGTTATTATATTTCATGAAAGTATAGGTAATAATTATATTACTTTTATTTCAGGTTTTTAGGCTTCATTAAATTTTATAATGAAGATTAAATAAAATTCATTTCATTAAAATTTTAATTTTTTTTCTAAATTGTAAGTAGAAAAGATCAAATAGTTTGAGTTAAGACATCTTCTTATTGCAGAATAAATAATGGTTCAGTTGTTAATTTCTAGTCTATAGAAAATCATTAATGAAAACAGAAAGATCATTTTCAATCAGCAGAGATTTAAACTAAAGAAATTTTTAACCACTAAATTTTGAAATAATGCCAATACAAGGAGCGGAGTTATTGCTTATAATAGGAGTTTTTATTGGAGTCATTCTTTTGTTAAGGTTAATCGGCCCGTGGGTTTTTCGTACTAACGATGTCATCGCAACGAACAATCAAATTTTAGAAGAATTGAAAGCTCTAAATGAAAATCTGAAAAAGGGCAATTCTGGGCAGTAAGAATAAGACTAATTTTTTTCAGGATTCGTCGGTTGTCCATATTAATTCTTTATTGCTATGTGGAGGCTATAGTTGATACAGCTCCAAACAGGAAGAATTATTAATTAATGAAGTATAACAAGTCGAAATACAATCCCAAAATTCACAAAAGAAGGTCGATTCGATTAAAGGGCTTCGACTATACGCAGGCGGGTTTGTATTTCATCACCATTTGTTGTCAAGATAGGGTTTGCCGTTTTGGGCAAGTGATGAAGGGGGAGATGGTGTTGAATGAAATAGGAAAAATGGTGGAATCGGAATGGATGAAATTACCTGAGCGATTCCAAAATACCCAATTACACAAATTCGTTGTGATGCCAAATCATTTCCACGCCATTTTGGAAATCGTGGGCGACCCCAAAAACTCGTCAGCAGAAACCAACCCCCAGGAAGGAACGTCTCCCACAGTCAACCCAAAAAACCAACCAAAGCAAGAAGAAACCCAGCCGCAAGAAGGGCAACCACAAGGGATTGCCCACACGGCCAAAACAGCCGAAGAGGAAGGAACGAAGTCAAAAACCTTAGGAGAAATACTTGGTGCATTTCAGTCCATCGTTACGGTGAAATACATCCGTGGCGTAAAAACAAAAGGATGGCCAAGGTTCAGAGGCAAGTTAAGGCAACGCAACTACTACGAACATATCATCAGGGATGAACGCGCGT
This sequence comes from uncultured Roseivirgaceae bacterium, assembly GCA_964598395.1. GTDB lineage: Bacteria > Bacteroidota > Bacteroidia > Cytophagales > Cyclobacteriaceae > CAXBDP01. The sequence continues at coordinate 345 of CAZRBW010000042.1, read as the reverse complement.
ACTACAACATTTCAGAATACATCATCAATAATCCTCCGAAATGGGCGGAGGATAAATTTCATAAACGATAAAGTATTTTATAAATCTCTGTTTTTATCAAAAAACATCGGCAAAAAAATCAATACTACTCATCCAAACCTTAATGCATCCACTATTTGTTATCGCAATAAGTTAGTTCCCAAGGCTCTCAACTGAAACAGTAAATTCACATACACTAATTAAAAGGTTTGTTGTATTTAAGTAAAATTGAAAAATGATCATCAAAGCAAAATTAAAAGAACAACTTGAAAGCTTACCCGAGCAATTTTCTATTGATGAATTAGTAGAGCGGATGATCCTTATTGA
>CAZRBW010000041.1:0-28220 GCA_964598395.1 uncultured Roseivirgaceae bacterium | reverse complement strand
CTGCGAGAAAAATACTCTCGCCAAGTCGCGAAAGACGCAAAGATTTTGGTTTCTGCTCTGCGATCTTCGCGTCTTCCCTTGGCGAATCTCTGCGTTTAAATTCTTCCTTTTTTAAACCGCATTGTCGCAAAGATTCACTCAAAGGGTGCAGAAGTTTAATTTTATCTGCGTTTATCAGCGTAATCTGCGGGAGAAAAAAGAAGTTGCCCGCGGATAGCGCAGATTGGCGCGGATTATCTTTCTACACGTATCAACCCAGACTAAAAAGGAATTTTTATCTCGTAAATCTCCCCGCGACGAACACTTAATTTGTCATTACGAAGCCAAGGATTGTACAGCTTTAGTGTTTTGTAGTCAATACCTTGAGATTTGGCGAATGAAATTAAGTCATTGATATCATCATCAATAGTTACCACTTTATAGGTATGTGGCTGATACAAATGCTCAGGTTGGATAATCAGACCATATTTACTTGGACTACTGAGGATTTCCTTGCAGGCCAGAATTCTAAATAAATAGCGGGAGGTTTCATCATTCAATAACAATCGATAATAATCAGCTTCTTTTTGGTCCTCGATAGCACGCTGCATACCAGCCATTCCACGATTGTAAGAAGCTGCCACCATTGTCCAACTACCGAACTTCTCATAGGCTTTGAGCAAATAGCGACATGCCGCTTCAGTAGATTTGATAGGATCGTATCGCTCGTCCACATCACGAGTAACTTTTAGTCCATATTCCTTGGCAGTGCCTTCCAATATTTGCCAAAAACCAACCGCTTTGGCTGGAGAGACTTTATTCATCAAATCACTTTCGATAATGGCCAAATATTTAAAATCATCTGGGACACCATATTTAGCCAAAATAGGTTCGATTTCAGGCAGCCAACGATTAGCTCGCTTGAACATAAAAATGGTATTGTTGTGCCAATAAGTATTGATATGCAACTCACGATCGAAACGCTCACGCACATCCCAAATATCCATATCCACAGCCTCACCTGCGAAATTCACCTCGCTGGGTAATGTCCAAGATTTGGCATTGGTAAACGCTGGACTTGATGCCCAATCACTGTTTGTAATGGGTTCGGCTAGTGAAAAATCCTCATTGGGCTGATTCACATTAATCTGTGGCTGCAATTCATAAATCACTGGGGTATCACTTGGCCCAAATTCCTTGAAACCAATATAAGCAAGCAAAAATACCCAAGGCAAAACTTGCAACAGCGCACGCAGGTTATTCTTCATCTTTGGCCAAATTCAGTGGAAATAATAGAAAGATAAGCAAGCAAGGCTAATCTTAAAATTAGAAGTTTGGCGAAAGGAGGTATTTAGAATAAAAATCATCTATTACCTTGACAGCATCTGTCGCATTATCTACCACATTGAAGAGATACAAGTCTTCGGGTGAAATAAAACTTTCTTGCTCTAGCATCGTGTTCTTGATCCAATCTATCAATCCAGACCAATATTTCTCACCCACTAGTACGATTGGGAACCGTCCGATTTTCCGAGTTTGAATTAGCGTAAGGGCTTCGAATAATTCATCGAAAGTGCCGAAACCGCCAGGAAGTACAACAAAACCTTGCGAATATTTGGTGAACATCACCTTACGCACAAAGAAATAATCGAAAGTAATCAACTTATCTTGATCTATATAAATATTGTTGAACTGCTCGAAAGGCAAATGAATATTGAGACCAACAGACTTCCCATTTTCGCTATGTGCACCTTTGTTACCAGCTTCCATAATACCTGGGCCTCCGCCAGTAATTACACCATAGCCATGTCGTACCAATTTGGCAGAAATCTCTTCCGCCATTTTATAATACGGGTGGGTGTTTGGTGTACGCGCTGATCCGAAAATAGAAACACAGGGACCAATTTTACCCAATTTCTCAAAACCCTCAACAAATTCAGCTAAAACCTTGAAAATCACCCAAGAATCATGGCTTTTTATTTCATTCCAGTCTCTTTCTTTAAAAGCTTTTCTTATTTTTTCTTCTTCTTCTTTACTTACTTGTGGGATATCGTTATTAGTAGTCATATCAATTACCTAAAAAGATTATACATAATTTATTACTCCTTCAATTACTTAAAAGAGCCTTAGCAAAAACGTGATGTAGATTATTTAGTTCTAAATAAATCGTCCAAAGCCTCTTTTACACTGGCAAATTGAAATTGAAATCCAGCCTTAAGCAATTTATCTCCAGATACTCTATTGCCTCCAAGCACAATCTGACTCATTTCACCAATGGCAATTTTAAGCAAAAATCCTGGTACAGCTATTGGCAGATACGCTTTATCTGCTGCTTTGGCTGCCAATTGGGTAAAATCACGATTGCTAATTGGCTGTGGACCTACGGCATTATATGTTCCATTCACATTATCATTTTCTATGGCAAAGAGGAACATATTCACCAGATCATCGATATGAATGGTGCTCATATATTGCTCACCAGAGCCAATGGGTGCTGCCACTGGTGGCTCAAGTATCTTGGGCAATGCGCCACCTTCTCTGCTCAAGACTACACCAATTCGCAAGGTGACCAATCTGATGCCCATGTTTTCAATTGGCGCAATTTTGCTTTCCCATTGTTTGCAAACTTCGGCGAGAAAATCGCTACCTACGGGTGCAGATTCTGTTAATAAAGTGTCACCAGTGAAGGCTCCATAAAAACCTACAGCAGATGCAGAAATGAAAAGTTTGGGCTTGATACTTTGATTTGCTATATGTGACAATAATAGCTCGCCAGAACTTGTACGGCTATCCATGATTGCTTTTTTGCGGGAGGTTGTCCATCTGCCCTCGCCTACATTTGCGCCTGCTAGATGAATTATTGCTTCCATTCCATCTAAAGCACCATCTTCCAAATAGCCATTGCTCAAGTCCCAGATAAATGCTGGAAACTCATCATCCTCCCGCTTGCTCCTACTTAGGTGAAAAACTTGGTGACCTTTATTGCGAAGATGCCTACTCAATTTAAGCCCGATCATTCCCGTACCGCCTGTTATTAATATTTTCATAATCTAATTTAAAATAGTTTGATGCTACCTTTTTTTAACTTGCGAGTTATAAAATGTAAATTATTTGCAAAATGAGAAAATCTATTTTATCCTTATCAATTCTATCCATTTTCCTGATACAAGCTTGCAAGCAAAAAGACAATTTGAAGGAAAAAGATTCACTTATATTCAATATACCTGAATTGGTGAATAAAACACCAGAACAGATGATCGAAATATTGGGAGAGCCTGATTCGGCCTATACTCAATATGTGGTAACGATTCCCATATATACACAATGGTACGGCGAGAAAGGATTAGAAATTCAATATTTAGAGCCTGAAAAATTATCTAAAGATATTATAATCCATAATGCCGGGCCACTTCCATTCGATCCTTCTACTTTAGCTTTGTTTGGTTTGGAGCCAATGACACCGACTGTGTCAAATCCTCGATCGAACTTGCGCTGGTCAGATTTGCAGAACTTCCAAACCATTCATTTTTATAATCGACTGGAAGATCCGAATGGAGATATACGATTTCAGATATATTTTAAGGCTGAATAAGCAATCATTATTAAGCATAAAAAAACCGACGGAGGGTCGGTTTTTTTATGCTGCATTATTGGCTTTCACTATTCGATTAAGTAGGAAAAACCTAAAGAGAAAGTGCTGCCTATTTGTGAGTTCTGATAGATATACGCTTTGTTGTTAAAAGATTGTGTGAATTTATATTCTGCATTGAGTAAGTTAGTTGCACTGAATTTTACAGACCAATGGCTTCCTAGATTCTTCTTCACGTTCATATCAAGCATGGCTCTGGGCTGCTCAAAAACGTTTGGCGTACCACCTACAGAAACCACCGTCATACGCTCACCAGATACGTTAAAGCTTACATTACTACTCCAACCGCTGAATGGGTTTTCGTAATTGATATAGGCATTCACGATATATGGTGCTTGCCCAAAAAGTGGACGGAAAGATTTAGCCTCAGGATCATTTAGACGAATCAATCTCAATTCACCATCTGAAATATCCACTCTTGAGTTGATCAACGTTACATTGGTTCCCAATTTGAAATCTTTCAAACTTGGAGAAAGTGCTTCTAAGCTCTTACGAATTTCGAATTCTACTCCCATTACTCTTGCAGTAGGTACATTTCTGAAATTAAACTCCAAAGCCAAATCATTTGTAAGCGGATTTATTGCTCGTTCGATAGGGTTTTGGAAGTTTTTATAGAATGCACTGATAGAGATAATCTCACCTGAGCTTGGGAAAGTTTCCCAACGGAAATCTATATTATCGATGGTAGTTCTTTCCAAATTTGGATTACCAAGCAATAGGAAGTCACCAAGAAAATCGAATGTAGCAAAACGAGCTAATTCTCTAAATGTAGGTCTAGCCAAGGTACGGCCATAAGCAAATCTGAAATTTGAATTTTCAGTTGAGTTATAAGTAATGTTGATTGCTGGTAGCAAATCATTTCTTTGCAATGAAGCAAACCTGAGAGAGTCTGCCAAAGAAGCATCACCCATTTCAAGATTAATATCTGTTTGCTCGAAACGAGTACCAAAGCTTGCTCTCAATTTATCAGTAAGCATTAAATCACCCATAATATAAGCAGCTGGAATTGCTTCGCTTGCGCTATAGGTACCTGTAGATGGTTGCTCCCTTAGGTATAATCCAAAATCGAAATTGGCATCGCCTAGTTTTCCGATATTGCTATCGCTAAAGTAATCATCTATGTTGTTGTCATAAAAAGTAGTACTTGGACCATTGATGTATTCGAATACACGTTCATCAAAGTCTCTTTCTTTGTAAGTGTAACTTGCGCCAAATTTGATTTTAGAACCTTTACGGCCACCCATCATTACTGGAATTTCGAAGTTCAGTTTATTATCGAAATTTCTTTCTTCCATGGAGCGAAAAAAGCGGCTTGGACGTTTTACGTTGTTAGATAGTGCATCATAAGCGGTATCGCCTTCCATTAGCACTTCAGCAAGGTTGTTGAAGAAACGCAAATCTGGCTCTTCCTGAGTAGAAAGTGTAGCAGAAGATATCCAATCCATGCTTATGGCTCCATTAGCACCAAAAGAGTGACTACCTTTCAACTGAGCGCTATTAAGTACACGCTCAACATATTGCAATGATCTTGCTTGGATTATTCTACTATCATCTTCACCTCCAGCATTAAAAGGGAACAAGCCTTCTTGGAACCTTGTCATGCCTTCGGCACTTTGATTTCTCATCAGGTTAAGTCCGATTTTATTACGATCGTTTATTTTCAAGGTTGTATTGAACAATGCTCCCCAAAGCACATTGTCTTTACCCATTCTATCATTGAAAAGGTAGAGAGGAGCAAGGCTTTCTTCGGTAACTGTTCCTGGTAATAGGAAACGGCCTGTACTTCCATTTTCATAATATTCATAAGATCGGCTGTAAGTAATCCCACCAATAAAGCCTAGATCTCTTCCTAAAAATTTCACTTGATTACCAATTGAGAACGAAGCTGATTGATTCATCGGCACTTGGCTAGTGCCAGGGCCCATTGGTGTGCGGATTGATCTTGTATCTCTATCTAGTTCGGCTGCTAAATTTGGGTTGTTGAACACAGAGCCATATGCTGGAACACCATCTCTCAAATCATCAGGTAAGATTCTACGTTCGTCTTTGAAACCTCCAACATGTCCTTTGCCCAGATCATGACTTAAATATCTGTCATTAAAACTAGCATTGGTATTGTAACCACCACTAAATGACGCTTGCAAGGTGAATGTTTCTGGAAATTCCTTGGTGTTTACATTGACCAAACCACCTGTAAAACTTGCTGGAAGTTCTGGTGAAAAGGTTTTATAAACCACAATATTGTCAATCAAGTTAGTTGGGAATAAGTCCATTTGTACGGTGTTATTATTTGGATCCAGCCCAGGAATTTCTGCTGTGTTAAGCGTTGTTTTGCTATATCTATCTCCTAATCCCCTTACAAAAACGTATTTCCCACCTTGTACTGAAACTCCCGTTACTCTTTGCATAGCAGCAGCTGCATCTGCATCGCCCAAGCGAGAAAACTGATCAGAAGCAATCGCATCTAATACCAATGAGGATTTCTTTTGGATGGTAAGGAGTGCATTTTCATTGTTGCGAATTGCCTGAGCAGAAATTAAGATTTCTTGCAATCCTAAAGTTTCTCCTTTTAATCGAACATTAATAATTGTTACTTCTCCATCTTTTATTTCAACACCTTCGATTGTTTGCGAAGTGTAAGAAATGTAAGTAGCCTGTACGGTATATATGCCAGGCTTGATGTTGTTGATGCTAAATTTTCCATCTAGATCAGTACCACTACCTATGCTCAATTCGGCAATCCCTATTGAAGCACCAATCAATGGTTCTCCAGTTTCATCGTCGATGATACTTCCTCTTAATATGCCCTTTTGCGCAAGTACATTCTGACTGATAACCATGGCAGCCAAAATGAGTAATAAAGTGGTTAATTTTTTCATTTTTTGTGGGGTTCTTAAAATGTAAAAAGAAGCACCTTTTTGAAAGGTGCTTCTATTCTCCAAATTGTTTTAGCTCGAATTATTTTAGTATACCGTAAGCTTCAGCAGCTGTCCAGTTACCTAACATCCAGTTAGTAGAACCAAAGGCTCCAATGAAATTCACATTTTGATAAGTGAATCCATCAACAGAACTAGAAGGTATGGCAGAGCGACTATGCGTAAATGCTAATCCTCCAGCCGCTGGTAATGGATTAAAGTTACCTGATGCAATGCTATTCAATCCTGGGTTGCCAACGATGTTCGCATTTGCTTGTAAATGAGATACTAATGGAGAAAAAGGAGTAACTCCATCACCAGAAGCAACATATTCCAAAGTAGTGTTAGTACCGATATTGTGGAAGATGTTGTTTTTGAATACTAGGTCACCATTTGCAAGACGATCGCGAGAATTATTTCCAGCAGCACCAACTGTGGTTAAGTTGATACCTCTAGAGAAGTTCATTACAATTGAATTGTGAATGAATCCACCAGTACCTTCAGTCATGAACATTGCGTTTGCATTGTTTCCGCCAGTACCTTGGCCGATTAGCGTTAAGTTATAAATCTGAGGCTGAGAGAATACAGCTGCAGATAAGTTGCCACTGTGAGCTCCATCACTTTCGAATCCACGATCAGATGCAGCAAAGTTTGGCTCTTGGTAAGATACCCAGAACTGGTTTTGACCTCTCCAACCAAAATCCCAGTCGAAAGAATCATCTTGATTGTAAAGAGAAGCTAGGTAAGAAGTATTCACTGTTCCTCCGAACCACTCGAAACCATCATCATCAAATCCCCAAACTTCGATAAAGCTAATTTGTGTACCATTACCAACGCCACCCATTGTCAAGCCGTTGATTTCGTTACCTGCACCGATGTTTGTAGCACCATGACGAAGAGAGACGTATTTTAAAATACCAGAATTGTCATTTACGTTGCTACCACCATAAACACCTCTGTTTTCAGTAGAAGGAATACCTTCAATAAGTGTTTGTGTGTTTGCATGGTTGATAGGTGCATCACCAAGGATAATTAAACCACCCCACAATGCACGAGCATTGATTGGAAGATCATTTATTCTCGACAAATCATCAGCTTCAGCAGTGAAAATGATTGGTTCTGCTGCGGTACCTTGGGCGTTGATTTTGCCACCTTTAGCAACAATTAATGCAGAAGCATTTTCAGCTTGACCAGGTGAGCCTTTTACCACAGTACCTGGGTTGATAGTAAGTGTTTGGCCTGCGTTTACATAAACAAAGCCTTCAAGTACGTAGATTTTATCTTTTGTCCAAGTAGTAGTACCTGTTCCATTTCCATTAATATCACGAACTCTGACAACCTGTTGAGTTACATTAGTAGTGATAGCTAGATTAGACGTTTGACCATCAGAATCTGTAATAGTAAATGTATGAACAACCGCTTGACCTAATACTGCAACTTGAGGAGTATATACATAAGTCACAGATCCACCCAAATCACCAGCAGTGAAGTTTTTAGTAAGAGTACCTGGAGTACCTGCGCTTACAGCTACAGTTACATCAGTAATTCCATCAGCCGCAGAAGCTGAGATTGTAAGACTTGCTTGAGAAGCAACAGCCACAGACAGCGTAGTGTTTCCACCAGGAGCAGTCAATGTTGGAGCAGGATTAGCTTCTACAGTAACTCCAAGAGTCGCCGTAGCCGTACGATTTTGGTTATCTGTTACAGTGAAAGTAACATTACCACTTGTTGAAGGGATGGTTACATTTACAGCACTGTTAAATGTGTTTCCATTAAATGTGCTAGGCAAGCTTGCGTCTGCACCTGAAGCTGTAATGCTTAAAATACCAGCTGGAGCATTAACGCTAAGACCAACTTCAGATGTTTGACCTGCTCTTGCGGATACATTACCCGGAACCACAGTAATAGTTGGCGGATCTGCAGGTTCGTCGTCCTTATCACATGACGTGATTAATACGAACATTGGGATAAGTAATAGGAATAAAGAGAATCTTACTTTCATAACTTTATTTTATGGTTATTTAATGACAGCAAAGTTGACCATTTAGTGTTACCTCTTGGGTTAACTTCTATTACAGATTTGTTAAATAAGCTTTGGATGTGTTAATGAAATGTTAAGGGAATTTACAATTAAGATTGTGGCAAAACCTTAAATAACTATTTTATAAAATAAATTTTAAAATATTGATAATGAGTTTTTTATAAATATTATTTTCTAGATCAGTGTTCTTGATAAATGATGAAGTAGAAATAGAAATAGATAATAATCCATCAGCCAACAAATTCCTTAATTGAAATCAATACCCAAACTCCCGCCTTTTTTAGTAAAAGCAGATGGTTGGGTGTTGATTGAATTTCTATCTAACAAACTTTCAAATTTTTCTGGTTTCCTATTCTTTTAGGGTACTAATAATTGACCCCTACAAGTTCTATTGCAAGAGTGAATACTCGTTAACCTATTAGATGAATCTAATAAAAACCTTTAAGCAAAACTCAATACTTAGAGAAGCCTAAATTCTTTATGATACATAAGCAAGAACCAAAAAAAGAAAAAATAATTTGATATCAGTTATAATGATCGTAATATTGCAATGTATTAATGATCTTTACATTTTAAGAAACATATAAATAACACTTTTAGAACCCGCTATGTCTTGAGATACAAGATTATGTAGAGAAGATGTTGACTATACATGGACAGCACCTCCAAAGTGATATTGGTTTCTTTGTCTGAAACCACACCCATGAGAGAAGCTGCATCCTTGCTGGAAGAATTGCAATGAGCATGCTACACTGTGTGCTTGGGTGATCAAGCAAAGCTTATCCATGCAAAAAGTTCTAACCGATCCTATTTTGACAAAAAGAGCCAAAGCCGAACTGAAAGTCATTGAAGAAATTGAGCAACCATATGCCAAAAAGACCTATAGAGGTCCATTTTTTTCCAGAAGAAAAAGTGCTGCCTGCTTTATTATATTAATAAGGAAATTTTCAATTAGAAACCAGCAATTGATATGGGCGTAACGAAATCAGATTTATTTACCGAAACTCAAAATGAATTGGCAAACTATGCCAAAGTACTCGCACATCCCGCAAGGATTGCCATCATTCAATATTTGTTGAAGACTAACACCTGCTGCAACTCTCACTTGGTGGGAGATTTGGGTTTAGCCCAAGCCACCATCAGTCAGCATTTGAAAGAACTCAAAAATGTAGGAATCATTCAAGGCACAGTGGAAGGTGTATCAGTAAACTACTGCATCAATCCAGAAAAGTGGCATTCCATCAAAGAACTGCTTTTCGAATTATTCGATAGCTACGATCCTACTATTTGTTCTACCTGTTAAGCTTTAAAGATGACAACATCTGTTTTTAATAAAATTGAAAACATCCTCAATTCATTGGATATCGAATCTATTCCAGAAGAAAGAAAGGCCATACTAAAATTCCTGATTCATTTCATTCAATCAAAAGTGGATAAGCGGGAGGATGTCAATTTGAATTTTATATGCACCCACAATTCTCGTAGAAGTCACCTTTCTCAGATTTGGGCGCAGATGATGGCAGCACACTTTGGTATTTCGCAGGTTTTCACCTATTCGGGAGGAACAGAAGCTACCGCGATGTTTCCAAAAGTAGCGGAGACACTGCAAAACCAAGGATTTGAAATCATGAAGCTTTCGGATGCCAAGAATCCTGTATATGCGATCAAATATGCAGAAAACGCGCACCCAATTATTGCTTTTTCCAAGACTTTTGATGATGCATTTAACCCAGCGTCCAATTTCGCCGCCATCATGACCTGCTCTCAGGCAGACGAGGGTTGTCCTTTTATTGCAGGAGCTGAAAAGCGGATTCCAATAACTTATGATGATCCAAAGGCTTTTGATGGCACACCTCTACAAGCAGAAAAATATACAGAGCGCAGTTTACAAATTGCGACAGAACTATTTTATGTGTTTTCTAAAGTCACAGTAAAATGACAAGTAATAAAAAACAATTACCCGTATTTGAACGCTACCTCAGTGTATGGGTGGCACTTTGCATCGTAGCAGGAATTGTCATTGGGCAAGTGGCTGGTGAGGATATGCAGTTTCTGGCCGATGCCGAGATTTATAAGGTCAACATTCCGATTGCCATTCTGATCTGGCTGATGATTTATCCGATGATGTTGCAAATAGATTTCAGCAGTATCAAAAATGTGGGAAGGGCTCCAAAAGGACTAATTCTTACCGTAATTGTCAATTGGCTGATCAAACCATTTACCATGGCATTCTTTGCCTGGATTTTCTTTGAACATCTGTATTCTGCTTGGATAGAGCCTGAATTGGCGGGAGAATACATTGCAGGAGCTATTTTATTAGGAGTAGCGCCTTGTACCGCGATGGTTTTTGTATGGTCTTATCTTACATATGGAGACCCTAATTACACGCTTGTGCAGGTTTCAATAAATGACCTGATCATTTTGATAGCTTTTGTTCCCTTGGTGGGATTGCTGCTGGGCATTACAGATATTGTAATTCCTTACAATACCCTGATCGCCTCTGTAGTAATTTTTGTGGTAGTACCTCTGGTGGCAGGTGTGATTACAAACAAAATATTGGTGAAAAAACATGGCGAAGACTGGTTTAAAACTGTTTTTCTTCCTCGTTTAAAGCCCGTTAGTATTATAGCCCTATTATTCACCTTGGTCTTGTTATTCGCATTTCAAGGTTCTACTATTTTGAATAATCCATTGATCATTTTATTAGTTGCCATTCCTCTGATTATTCAATCGTATTTTATCTTCTTCTTGACTTGGTTTGCAGGTCAAAAACTCAAACTTTCACACGCCATTTGTGCTCCCGCCGCCATGATTGGCACCAGCAATTTCTTTGAATTGGCAGTTGCGGTAGCTATTGCGCTATTTGGCCTTCAAAGCCCTGCCGCTTTGGTAACGGTGGTTGGTGTTTTGGTAGAAGTACCTGTGATGCTGAGCTTGGTTGCGCTTGCCAATAAATGGAGGTATTAGGTGGCTTTACCAATAGAGAACTAAAAGAAATTCGGATAAATACCTCCCGCTTTTTTGGAAAAAGGCGGGAGGAAGGGGTTGAATTTCTATTCTTCAAACCTGCAAGGATTTCGAAACCTTACGGGTTTTATGAAACTTCACATTACAAAAAAGGAAGGGAGATGGTTAAATTATTTTAAATCTCTACAATGTATTATTGCCCTATTGGCACCTTTTTCAATATACTGTTGATAATATCCTTTGTGGTAACTCCATCTGCCTCAGCTTCATAGTTCAAGATTATCCTGTGGTTCATTACATCATGAGCAACATCTTTGATATCTTCAGGCAATACATAATCTCTCTCGTCGAAGAAGGCCAAAGCTTTTGCAGCCAAATTCAAATTGATAGTAGCCCGAGGTGAAGCACCGAATAATATATAGTCCTTTTCCTTAGTCAAACCAAACTCTGCTGGGTTACGAGAAGCGAACACCAATTCTACAATATACTTCTCCAACGACTCAGAAATACGCACATTGTTGATCTCGTCGCGAATATTGAAAATATCTTGTTTGGTTAGCACTGTGTTCAAGTTGCTCTTAAATTGAATATTGGACATCCTACGCATGATTTCCAACTCGTCTTCCCTAGTTGGGTAGTCCACATGTACTTTCAACATAAATCTATCTACCTGTGCTTCGGGAAGTGGGTAAGTGCCTTCTTGATCTACTGGGTTTTGGGTAGCCAATACGAGGAATGGACGATCTAACGCAAATGTTGTATCACCGATAGTTACTTGCTTCTCCTGCATAGCCTCTAGCAATGCAGACTGCACTTTGGCAGGAGAGCGGTTCACCTCATCGGCTAATATTATATTGGCAAAGATTGGCCCTTTCTTTACTTCAAACTGGGAAGTATTCTGATTGTAAATCATGGTACCGATCAAGTCGGCTGGTAATAGATCAGGGGTAAATTGAATTCTATGGAAATCTAAGTGAAGAACCTTTGCTAGAGTATTTACCGTAAGGGTCTTGGCGAGACCTGGTACACCTTCGAGAAGAATGTGGCCATTGGTAAATAAACCAATCATCAAACGATTGACCATATACTCTTGCCCTACTACTACTTTGGATACTTCTTGAAATACCTCTCTAACTTTTTGCTGGTATTCTCTTTTTACTTCAACTGACATTATGGGTGCGTTTTTTGATTCTAGAGCAAATATTTGCCCTTAAACTGTAAAATTAAAATTATATTCAACATTGATAGCATATTTCGTACTGACGGAAACATACTTTGCCTTTCGGCTATTTTTCAACTATTACGAAATTTGATTCTTCACGTTCAATTTAGTTTTTTACCTTTCAAGCTGATAATACAACGCAATTTGCAGCTATTTAATAAGTTTGTATTTAAAACATTCAGGAAAATGAATATTCTCAACCCATTATTAAACAAAAGAGCCATTGCGAGTTTGTTATTGCTCTTTATTTTTTCTTTACAGCCCTTTGCTTTTCAAGGCTATTCACAAAGTGCAGGTACAAAACCCGCCAAAGACTGGTTCCACCTCAACCCTGAAGTAAATGGTCCTAAAGGCATAAGCACCCAAAAAGCCTATGAGTTTGTAAGCGATAGAGGAAGTAGAAAAATTATTGTTGCTGTAATAGATTCTGGTATCGATACCAATCACCCAGACCTAAATAGTAAAATTTGGAAAAATGAAGGAGAGCAAGCCGGCACCAAGCAAGACAATGATGGCAATGGCTATGTTGACGATATTCATGGATGGAACTTCCTAGGCAACCCTAGTGGAGAGAATGTGGACAAAGAAACTATGGAGGTAACTCGCGAATACAGAAGATTGGACTTGAAATTTGGTAATAGAGACGAATTCAGTATTACAGCTGGCGAACGCGATGAATGGGTTTATTTCCAAAGAGTAAGGAATCAATATTTTGAAGAAAAAGCCGAATATGAGGCTCAATTTGCTCAAATAAGCCAAATTTACAATTCGTTCATCACTGCCGAAGATACCATCAAAAATACCTTTGGCTTAACGGAATTAAACGTAGCAGCACTAGATGCATTGGATATGAAAAGCAATCCCGCTTTGCTACAAGCAAGAGCCTATTTAAAGTTACTTGATGATAATGGTATCTCAAAAAATGATTTAGTTGATGCTTATGAGCAAATTGATGGGATTTTAAATTATGGTTTCAATACTGAATTTAACCCAAGAGGCATCGTAGAGAGTAATTACTACAACTATGATAATACTACTTACGGCAATTCAGATGTACAGGGACCTGATGCAAAACATGGTACCCACGTAGCCGGCATTATTGGAGCTGTTCGCGACAATGGAACCGACCTCCAAGGTGTTGCAAACAATATAGAAATAATGGTAATAAGAGCTGTACCTGATGGCGACGAATATGATAAGGACGTAGCAAATGCTATTCGCTATGCAGTAGATAATGGCGCACATATTATCAATATGAGCTTTGGTAAAAGCCTTAGCCCTCAAAAATTCCTGGTTGATAAAGCCATAAAACATGCTGAGAAAAAAGGAGTGCTTCTTATCCATGCTGCAGGAAATGATGGAGTGAATATCGACTCTACAGAAAATTATCCTACCAACCAATATTCCCATACGCGTAAAGTGGCAAAAAACTGGATTGAAGTCGGCGCATCTTCCTATGGAGGATCAGAAAATTTTGTAGGTAGCTTTTCCAATTACGGTGAAAAAAGAGTGGATATATTTGCCCCAGGAGTGGACATATACTCCAGTACCCCTGACGGGAAATATGAGTATTTAAGTGGCACAAGCATGGCAGCGCCAGTAGTTTCTGGTGTCGCAGCAATGCTAATGTCCTACTTTCCAAAAATGAAGGCTAAGCATGTGAAAAAGGTAATTATGGAATCTTCAATAAAATATCCGAATCAACGAATAAAAAGACCTGGTTCTGACGATAGTGACCCTATGATTGAATTCTCAGAATTGAGCGTTTCTGGAGGTATACTTAATGCCTATGAAGCAGTACAGATGGCAGACAAAAAGTGGGGCAAAAAAGGAAGAATTCCTCTAGATCAAAATATACTGAACTAAGCTGCTTAGCAGAGCGAGATTTAATTCATTTCTATAATATCATAAAAGGGCTTTAATAAGCCCTTTTTTATTTATCTCATTTTATTTTTAGGTTTGTCTAAATTATTTATTTGCTATATTTGATCATAAAATTAAATGTCTTAAATTTGTACTAAGATGGCATTGATTAAATATTTAACATTATCCATATTCCTAATCTTAACTTCCAATGGTCTGGCACAAATTGCAGATCAAAAAATTGAATTACATGGTATTGTTAAGTCAGATGGAAAAGTACTAGCAGACGTATGGGTGCAAGTACAAAATGCTAAAGGAGTATTTACAGACAATAAAGGAGCATTCTCAATTACAGTCCAACAACTCCCAAGTCAGCTAAACTTTAATAAACTTGGCTACCTCCCACGCTCTATAATCATTGAAAAAAATCTAGCCCTTGAAATTGAGCTTCAAGCATCGGATTTATCACTTAGCGAAGTGGTAGTTTCGGGAAGCCGTCGCGAGCAAGATCGTATGGAAAGCCCAATTGGGGTGCAATTAATCAATAGAGATGCATTGCGTTTTTCCAACTCCAACGATCTCGCCGAAGGACTGCGTTTCAAGCCCGGCCTTCGCATCGAAAATAATTGCTCTAATTGTGGATTCACCCAATTGCGCCTCAACGGTCTAGATGGCCCTTACACGCAGATTTTGATCAATAGCCGACCAGTATTTAGTGCGTTGGCTGGAGTATATGGTTTGGAGCAGATCAACCCAGAGATGATCGAGAATGTGGAAATCGTAAGAGCCGGTGGCTCTGCGCTATTTGGCGCAAATGCAATCGCTGGTACGGTGAATATCATCACACGCAAACCAAGCCGAAATATGCTGGAAATTGCATCACAATTCTCCATAATGCCTGGTGGTACTACAGAACAGAGTTACAACCTCACAAGCAGTCTTATTTCCAGCAAAAACAAGGAAAGTGGAGCATTCCTATTTGCAAGCTACCGAAACCGTGAGGCATGGGATAAGGATGGAGACGGCTATTCGGAATTGCCCGAAATCGAGACACTGAACCTAGGCACGCAAGGCTTTTGGAAAGCCCAAAAAGGCTGGGATATTGATTGGAGTACACTGCTGATTAATGAATTGCGCAGAGGTGGTAGCCACCTAAACCTCCCGCCTCAAAAGGCCGATTTGGCTGAGCAACTTCAGCATAATATTATCGGTGGCAGTATTTCGGCAAGCAAATTTTTCCCAGATCAACATTTCAAACTAAGCACTTTTACTGCTTGGCAATATGTAGATCGAGCGAGCTATTATGGCTCCGGCGGCAATGAAAACGTATTGCGAAAAGAGGGATTATCAGAGATAGAAATAGCGGAATCTATCGCCGAGGCAGAAAATTTCTTTGGCAACACTTACGATCTATCAGGCCAAATTGGTGCCCAGGGATTATATGACAAAGGTAAAAACACCCTTATCTCTGGATTAGAATGGCAAATAAATAAGGTAAATGATCGAATGCCTGGCTATGAAAGAAGGATAAATCAGCAAGTAAATGGCGCAGCTGTTTTTAGCCAATGGGAGTACCGAATCACACCAAAACTTACCTCGGTAATTGGCGGGAGGTTAGATTATCTGCAAATAGATGGTGCGTATGATCTTGGAGCATCGAGCTTAGACACCGAACAAAGCATTTGGACTTTCAATCCAAGAGCAAATATGGCCTACAAGCCCGATGAAGATCAAATATGGCGAGTTGGTTATGGCCGAGGGTTTCGTCCTCCACAAGCTTTTGATGAAGATTTGCATATAGAATTGGTTGGCGGCGAGGCTTTATTCATTCGACTTTCTGATGAACTTAGGCCAGAGTATTCTCAATCGGTAAACTTCAGCTATGACCGAGCAAAGGAACGTCATAGCTGGAATGCAGAGATATTTTATACCGAACTTCAGAATCCATTTATCAATGTGCTCGTGGAGGAAAATGGTCGAAATATACTGCAAAAGGAAAATGCCGATGTCAACGGAAAAGTATTCGGCCTCAATACGGAACTGAATGTATTGCTTAATAGCCAATTTACACTTCAAGGTGGTTTCACTTTGCAAGGAGCTAAATACAGCCAACCCATATTGTTAGCAGATGAGGTAGATTTATTCACCGATACATTTCTACGCACACCTAATACCTACGGCTTTTTCACCACTACATGGCGACCAAGTACCCTGCACAATATCCGAACAAGCCTCAATTACACTGGGCCAATGGATGTGCTGTATCAAGGCATACAGCGGGAAATAAGTATTGACAGAACCAAGTCATTTCTGGAGTGGGATATTTTTATGACTCGGAGTATTCCGCTGCATAATCAGCTATTTATGGAATTGAGCGCAGGTGTTCGCAATATCCTCAATGCCTATCAGAGCGATTTCGAAAGCGGGAGGGAAAGAGACGCCAGTTTTATCTATGGGCCGATCCGTCCGCGTACCATTAGCTTTGGGTTAAAAGTCGGATTCTAACTATTCACTGAACTTTACCGAAACAAAAAAAGCCCTCGAAAATCTATCAATTTTCAAGGGCTTTTGCAAAGTACCAGGAGTGGGACTTGAACCCACACGACCATAATGGTCACAAGATTTTAAGTCTTGCGTGTCTACCAATTCCACCATCCCGGCTGGAAGAATTTTTTAAAAAACTCCTCAAACAAAAAATGAGCGAGAAGACCCACTCATTCTTTAGAGCGAAAGACGAGATTCGAACTCGCGACCCCAACCTTGGCAAGGTTGTGCTCTACCAGCTGAGCTACTTTCGCATTATTTGATTCCATCTGCTTCTCAAATGGATTGCAAATTTAAGTGAGTGTTTTACATATCCAAAACGCTTTCGCAAAAATTTTCACTCATCACCCAAAATATTTCGTAATTCATTGAGCTTCAATAGAGCTTCGACTGGAGAAATTGTGTTAATATCTAACTTGCCGAGCTTTTCTTGTATCATTTTGAAGCGTGGGTCGGTTTGGAAGAGCGCCATTTGATAACTTGCCTTAGGAACCTTGCTCATTTTGTCCTTGGTTTTGGCGCTTACTTTCTCCCTTTCCATGTGTTGCATTATCTCATGCGAGCGGATCACCACAGGGTTGGGCATGCCTGCCATTTGCGCCACGTGAATACCAAAACTATGCTCACTTCCACCCTCTTTCAGCTTGCGTAGGAATATCACCTTATTGCCCACTTCCTTTACGGACACATTGTAATTCTTGATCCTCGACAGATCTTGCGCAAGTTCGTTTAGCTCATGATAGTGGGTGGCAAACAGCGTTTTGGCTTTAAACTTTGGATGGTTGTGCAGAAACTCCACAATCGCCCAAGCAATGGAAATTCCATCGTAAGTACTCGTACCTCGGCCAATTTCATCCATTATCACCAAACTGCGATCGCTCAAGTTGTTGAGAATACTAGCCGTTTCGATCATCTCCACCATAAAAGTAGATTCACCTCTACTCAAATTATCGCTAGCTCCCACTCGTGTAAATATCTTATCTACAATACCCACTCTAGCATATTCTGCTGGCACAAACGAACCGATTTGAGCCATTAGCACAATTAGGGCAGTTTGCCTTAGCAATGCAGATTTACCCGCCATATTAGGCCCTGTGATGATAATAATTTGCTGGGTACTTTGGTCTAGAAATACATCATTGGGTACATAAGGCTCGTCCGGCGGCAATTGCTTTTCAATTACCGGATGGCGGCCTTCTTTGATGTCCAACACATGCTTGTTGTCGAGGATGGGCCTAACGTAGCGATTTTTGAGAGCAATCTTGGCAAATGATATAAGGCAATCCAATGAAGCAAGCGAACGAGCATTCAATTGAATTGGGTTCACATAATCAGCCGCACTAATGATCAACTCTTGAAAAATGCGGGATTCGATATCCACCATTCGATCTTCGGCATTGAGGATTTTCTCCTCATATACTTTCAGCTCTTCTGTAATGTAGCGTTCGGCATTTACGAGTGTTTGCTTGCGAATCCACTCCGTAGGCACTTTGTCTTTATGCGCATTAGTTACTTCTAGGTAATAGCCAAATACTTTGTTGAAAGCGATTTTGAGGGAAGAAATACCCGTATTTTGAACCTCCCGCTGTTGTATTTGTAAAAGGATATCCTTGCCATGGTAGGCGATTTTCCGCAAATCATCCAACTCTTCATTTACGCCATCATTTACCAAATTGCCCTGATTACTATGTAGCGGCGGATCTTCCTTTATTTCTTTTTCGATTCTTTCGAGCAAATACTCACAGGGATTTATCTGGTCTGCCAATTTTCTCAATTGAGGCACTTCACTTTGCTTAAGTTTTTGCTTGATTGGCAAACAATTTTTTAACGCCCTTTTTAACTGCTGCATTTCTCGCGGATTGATCCTGCCAACAGCTACTTTAGAGATAAGTCTTTCCAAATCGCCAATTTGCTTGAGTGAAAGTAATACCTCATCCATCATTTCTTCATTCTGAACGAAGCTATCCACTACTTGCAATCTCTCTTCGATTTGCGCCTTCTCCTTAAGCGGGAGGACAATCCACCGCTTTAGCAATCTGGAGCCCATCGGCGTCACCGTTTCATCTAGCACATCAATCAGCGGCACGCCATTTTCCTGCTGCGCATTTACTAGCTCCAAGTTGCGCACAGTAAATCTATCTAGCCACATATATTTCTCCTCCTCCAATCGGGCAATGGACGAAATATGACTGATTTCCTTATGCTCTGTTTCTTTCAGGTAAAACAAAATGGCACCGGCAGCCACAATGGCTTCAGGCAAATCTTCTATACCGAAACCCTTGAGAGAAGTAGTGTTGAAGTGCTTAATCAAACTTTCGTAGGCATATTCGTAGGCATACACCCAATCTTCCAAACAGAAAGTATTGAAGCGATCTTGAAAATGCTTTTCGAAAATACCTCGTTTACCTTTGCTGTAAATTACCTCCGATGGCTTAAAGCTTTGCAGCAACTTATCGAT
This sequence comes from uncultured Roseivirgaceae bacterium, assembly GCA_964598395.1. Classification (GTDB taxonomy): domain Bacteria; phylum Bacteroidota; class Bacteroidia; order Cytophagales; family Cyclobacteriaceae; genus CAXBDP01. The sequence continues at coordinate 8,582 of CAZRBW010000041.1, read as the reverse complement.
ATAAGCTATGCCACCTTTGGCTGTCCAAAACTCGCCAGTGGACAAATCGAGGAAAGCAATTCCTAGTAAATCATCCCTGAATTGGATAGAAGCCAAGTAATTATTACTGCGCTGATCCAGCACATTGTCATTCATCGACAAGCCAGGAGTTACAAGCTCCGTCACTCCGCGCTTCACAATTCCCTTTACCGATTTGGGATCTTCCAGCTGATCGCATATCGCTACTCTATTGCCTGCTCTTACCAATTTCGGCAAGTAATTATCCAAAGAGTGATGTGGAAAACCAGCCAATTCAATATGCGAAGCAGAGCCATTTGCCCGCTTGGTAAGGACTATATTCAATATTTTGGAAGCCTTTATGGCATCCTCACCAAAAGTCTCATAGAAATCGCCCACTCTGAATAAAAGCAGCGCACCAGGATGCTTCGCCTTTATTGCATTGTACTGCTTCATCAATGGGGTTTCTTCTCCTGATTTACTTTTGGCCATTTTTCTCAAATTCTTCTTAGCCTCAAATGTAAAAATTATCAAGCAAAGAACTGAAATAAAGCGACTGCTATAAATACGAAAAATAATTTCTTATTATTATTTGGATTAAATCTAAATAGAGATAAAATTTGCCTCATAATTCAAAATAAAACATCAGCAATGACTCATAAATATTTATTTCTCTTTTTGTTCTTAGCATTTGCCAAGCTAAGCATGGCCGCAGATCCAGATGCAGGAGGTAATATCAAAGGCACCATTAAAACTGGTGACAACTTACCTGTGATCTATGCTAACATTTTATTGGAAGGGCTAAATAAAACTACTTTCACCAATGATTTGGGAGAGTTTTCCTTCACTAATATCCCAGCTGGAGAGTATGTAATCAAGGTTTCATCGGTAGGTTTTGTAAGCATACGTCAAAATATAGAAGTAGAGTCAGGAAAGGTAATTAACCTTGATTTTACATTCGAAGAGGACGTAACTGCCATGCCTCAGATCACCATTCTATCAAGCAAAGATCGCTTATTTACAAAGACACCAGGTTCGGTTGGTTATATAAACAACAGCGAATTGAGATTGCTAAATCCAATCAGTGGTAATGAAGCACTTAGGAGAGTAAGCGGCCTGCATGTGGTAGATGAAGAAGGCGCCGGTATGCGTGTAAATGTGGGGATTAGAGGTTTGGACCCTGACAGAAGTAGAAGCGTATTAATGCTTGAAGATGGGGTACCGGTAGCACTCAATCCTTATGGAGAACCTGAAATGTATTATTCACCTGCAATCGATCGTATGGCTGGTGTAGAAGTACTCAAAGGAAGTGGGCAAATACTATACGGTCCGCAAACTATCGGTGGCGTGATCAATTACATCACTGCTGATCCTCCTGCTGAAGAAGAATTTGGCGCAAGGATAACCGGTGGACAAAGCGGATATTTTTCAGGCTTATTGAGTTATGGAAATACGGTTGGTAAAAGTGGCGTTCAAGTTAATTTCCTTCGTAAGCAAGCCGACAACCTTGGCCCAACCGAATTTAGAATCAATGATTTCAGCTCCAAATTCAAGTTCAACTTTAATGATAGATCTACATTAGGTGTAAAAATTGGCGCTTACCAAGAGCGTAGCAATTCTACATACATTGGATTAACTCAGCCTATGTTCGAAGCCGGAGATCAGGATTATGTCCGAATCGCGCCAAACGATGAATTAGCTGTAAATCGTTACTCTGTCAGTTTCCATCACGATTATAAGTTGAGTGATAATTCTACACTTAAATCGCTAGCATTTGCTTACACAACTACACGTAACTGGAGCAGACAAGACTTTAGCAGCGACCCAAACGCCAGTCGTCAAACAGGTATAGTTTGGGGTGATAGAGAAATCCCAGGTGGAGCTCTGTTTATGCGTGATGGCACAGGGAATCGCAATAGACAATTTGAAGTTGCTGGATTTGAGCAAAAAATTATAAGCCGCTACAGCATTGGCAATATGGCAAATGAATTGACTGCCGGCTATCGCTACATGCACGAAAAAGCCTTTGAACAAAGAGTGAATGGCACAAAAGCAGATGCTAAATCAGGTGCATTGGTTTTGGACGAAATACGTACGGGCAATGCCATTAGCTTATTTGCGCAAAACAAATTTATCATCAGCGATAAGTTCTCTGTAAATGCGGGTCTTCGTGGCGAAATATTTAATTACGAAAGAGATATTATGCGCAATACTTTCTCGGGCGTAGTAAAGGACACAAGCATTATTGCTGGCAATGATGTGGCGCAATTGATTCCGGGTCTTGGATTCACCTACCAAGCAAGTGAGCAATTGGCAGTATTTGGTGGTGCTCATAGAGGCTTCGCTCCTCCACGGGTGAAAGATGCAATCACCGCTGATGGGTCGGTAATTGAACTAGATGCAGAACTTAGCTGGAATTATGAATTAGGTTTCCGTTCTACCCTTATTCCTGGGACTTTCCTTGAGCTGACAGGCTTCTACATGGACTTTTCAAACCAGATTATCCCTGTGGCGGAATCGGCGGGAGGTACAGGTGCTGGCTTGGTAAATGCAGGCAGAACTATGCATGCGGGTGTTGAAACTGCCCTAAGTGTAGATATCAGTAATTTGTTAAATACATCTCATACATTCACCTACGACATCAATGCTACCTTTGTAGCTACAGAGTATTCTGAAGATAGATTTAAAACAGTAAGAGGTGAGCAAGTAAATATCAAAGGCAATAGATTGCCGTATGCACCTTCATTTATCTTCTCTTCCGGCTTCACTTGGCAGGCACCTGCTGGCTATGGTTTGCGCTTTACAGGCACCTATGTTGGACAGCAATTTACAGACGAAATCAATTCTGTGATTCCTTCTGCCAATGGCAGAACAGGCGAGTTGCCTAGCTATTTTTTATTAGACGCTACTGCGCAATATAAAATACCTACTAGCCAAGCAACCATCCAAGTATCAGCAAAAAACCTGCTTGACGAAAGATACATAAGCACAAGAAGACCACAGGGAATAAGAGTAGGCTTGCCTAGATTTATTACGGCAGGTATTGATATCAGATTCTAAAAATTAGGGGATTTCTATTTTAGGTTAAAAAAGGCGGCTTTAGGGTCGCCTTTTTTTGTTTTGCAGTCATTTAAAATTGCTTATTGACTCACATAATTCTAAATTCCCAACATGGGAAAGGTTTCTGTTATCATTCCAGTATTTAATCAAGCGCTGTATTTGCAAGAAGCAGTAAATTCTGCTAACCAAGCTGAGGTTGGCGAAATCTTGATCATTGATGATGGCAGCAAAGACCATTCGCTTTCTATTGCCAAAGAGCTAGAAGCCGAAATGCCTATTGTAAAAGTCCTTTGCCACCCCAACAAGCAAAATAGAGGAGTAAGTGCCAGCAGAAATTTGGGGATTGCTAATGCGCGCTTTCCATTTATTGCCTTTCTCGATGCCGACGATATTTACCTCCCGCATCGCTTTGAAGAACAGCTCAGCATTTTAGAAAATGACCTAAGTTGCCACGCAGTTTATGGTTGGGCCGAAGAATGGAATCAGGATTTTACACAGGCCATTCGCAAACTGGGAGTGGGGTCAGAAGTGCTTTCCACAGACATCTTCGAGGAATTGCTTTTAGGTCGCAAAGGCCATTTCCATACGTCCTCAGTTCTTATTCGCTCTAGTACTTTCGTGAAGGGTGGTGGTTTTGACCAAAGCCTCAAACTCCACCAAGACACGGAACTCTGGCTACGAATGACATTTCATAGCTCGTGGGTGAGTTCTGGTACAAAAACCCTCGCGTACATCCGCAAGCATAGTCAAAATAATAGCAGAAACCGATCTACTCAAAGTGCGCAGCAATTATGGAAAAGGGTTTTACTTTACTTTGAAAACAAGGCGGTTTCACCTCGCCAATATTATTTGATGATATTGCGATTGGCCACAGCACTCTACCAACCTCCCGCCAAAAAAGAATGGCTGGCTCTTTTTCCATTTTTAATCCAATATCCCCGCTATTTTTGGGTTTTGATTAAAAAATCAATCTTTGGAAGCAAATCCAATCACTCACATACCGAAAGCTGATTTTCATGCCATCTGAGTCTAAACCATATTTTTCTGTAATTGTACCAGCCTACAATCGAGCCGATACGATTATGAAAACCATCGACTCGCTATTGGCGCAAACCTATCCGTATTTCGAGATTATCATTGCAGACGATGGCTCGAGCGATCATACTGCTGAGCTTTCTCGCAATGTGGACGACGATCGAATTCGTTATTTCTACCAAGAAAATGCGGGCGTATCTGCAGCTCGAAATTTCGGTGTAGCAAAATCCCAGAACGATTGGCTTACATTTTTGGATAGTGACGATACGGTAAGTCCCAATTGGCTCGCCGATTTTGCTCAGAAAATTGAAACCAGCAAAGTGGATATCGTTTTCTGTGGAATGCGCCAAATCAACAAAAAATTCGAGGTGGATAAAGTAGTAAATCCGCTAGATCCTTATAAAGATGGGCAAACCAAAGGCTTGTACAATGCAGGCACCTTTGCCCTGAGAAAAAGTGTTTTCAATACAGTAGGTGGATATGACAGTAAAATTCGTTTTGGAGAAAATACCGAATTATCTATTCGACTAAAGCAGGCTAAACTATCTGCTGCATACATTTCCAGACCCAACCTTATTTACGAGGTGGCTGAAGCGGGAGGAGCCCGCAACCTCGCCAATGTAATCGAATCCAACCTTTATACTTTGCAAAAGCATAAGAGCCATTTCAATAATATTCCACATGTAAAGCAACTTTACTTGCAAACTACAGCCATTGCTCAAATAAGATTGGGCAGAATAAAGGACGGAAGAAAAAACCTATGGAAAGCCTATTTTGCAAAGCCGAGCAATGGAAAAAGCTTTTTGAGAGCAATGCTGGCTAGTATTCCTACATTAGCAAAGCAAATATGGAAGCCAGATTTTTAATTTCAACTTCACCTACCGCTATACAATAATTTGAAATACGCAGCTTTCATAATGACCTACAAGCGGGAGGAAATCCTAAAGGAAACTATTGAGCATTTGCTTGCTCAGAGTCTCCCTCCAAGCAAAATTCTCATTGTAGACAATGATCCAAATTGCTCGGCCAAACTTATTTGGCAGCAATTGGCCCATCCACAAATTGCCTATCATTCAGTAGGGTATAATTCTGGCCCAGCGGGCGCTGCATTTCATGGATTGAAAATCTTATTTGCAGAAGGCTGGGAATGGGTACTTTGGATGGACGATGACGATCCGCCTTTATTTAAGGACAGCATGGAGGAATTATTCAACATTCCACAACAATACTCTGAACCTACAAAAATCGGGATGCTTGGAGCAGTGGGTGTGCTATTCGATGCCGCGCAAGCAAAAACCATCCGTTTAGCAGATGATCAGCTACAAGGTATTATTGAAGTAGATAATATTGCAGGCTCGCAATTGCCATTGATTCACCGAAGAGTGTTTGAAGCTGGAGTTTTTCCTAGTCCTGAGTTATTTTTTGGCTTCGAGGAGTTAGATTTTAGCTTGGCTATAAAACGAGCTGGATTCAAAATTTTGGTTTCGGGAGAAAATCTAAAAAGGCATCGCGAACATGCCAATCGTCTTAACTTCAGCAGAGGATTATATGCCAAAAAAGACATCCAAAAACTGTGGCGCGAGTATTACACATTGAGAAATCTCATCCATATTCTAATCAAAAAAGAAAAGAACTGGCAGGGAGTTTTCCGACTTTGGAGTAAAGGTTTTTTCAAGTCAATCTATGGATTTCGATATGGCTTTGCCTACGGTTGGCGCAATCTTCAGTACCTTCATCTTGGCTTTTGGCATGGCTTCACTGGTAAGCTTGGCAACACCATATTGCCTCCAAACTCAAACAGCAAGAAATGAAAGTACTATTCACCATGGATGCGCTAATTAATGCCGGCACCGAGCGAAGTGTACTGGATCTGGCAAAGCACTTCTCTGCTGATATAGAAGTTCATTTGGTTTATTTCTACCCTCGTCATGACTTGAAAAAGGATTACGAAGCAGCTGGTATTCAATTACATTTCATGGATTTACCAGGCAAATATTCCTTCATTCAAGGCATCAGCAAGCTCAATCGACTCATCAAAAAAGAGAAACCGCAGTTGATTGTTTCTTCACTAATGCGAGCAAATCTTATAAGCAGGATTGCTGCAAAAATAAATGAAGTACCAATAATCGGCACCTTCGTAAACGATAGCTATGGTGAATTGCGAATTGCTGAACACAAGCAAAAATCCTATTGGAAGTTTAAGGTGTTCTGGTGGCTCGACCAATGGACTGCGGGAATTCCAGTAAGCTATATTGCTAATGCACAAAGTATTGCCGAAAGTAATGCTCAAGCTTTGGCAATTCCACAGAGCAAAGTGAAAGTAATTTATCGTGGGAGGGAAATAAGTAATTTTCCCAAATGGACGCCACCCGATTTGGAAGATCATTTCCACTTTACGGCCAATGGAAGATTGCTGGAACGAAAAGGCTATCGAGAATTAATTGAGGCATTTGCAAGAATAAATGCTGAGCATCCACATACTCGATTGCACATATATGGTGAAGGCGCATTTCGGAAGCCTCTGGAGCAGAAAATACAAGCGGGAGGATTATCGAATATAGTGCAATTGCATGGAGCAGTACCGAACGCTTGGAAGGAATTATACCATTCGCATTGTTTCGTGTTTCCCAGCTGGTATGAGGGTTTTAGCGGCGCATTGGTAGAAGCGATGATGGTAGGCTTACCCATTATTGCCTCAGATATTCCTATGAATTTGGAAGCAGTTGAGCACAACAAAACTGCGCTAATCCACCAAGTAAAAAACACAGAAGACCTCTATGATAAAATGAAATTGGCAATGGGTGATTATACTGCGGTTTGCCAACTTGGCCAAACCTCCCGCCATATTTCCACCCGACGTTTTGATATTAAAAATATCGCAAAACAATACGAGGCTGAGTTGAGAAAATTTGCGATTTCTAAATAGAATTTTCTACAAACCAACTAACTGCTCTCTTATTACGTAAGCATTTTTGCTTAGTATTTAGAGTACATCAAGAGTAGATTATTTTTCAATTACGAATTTGCAACAAAGCTTAAGAAATGGTGAAATTCCAAATTTTATTGCCAGTAATCTGACTTAGGTTTTTTAATTAAGATGCATAACTCTATTTTAGCACAATTTTTCGAAACAGAGATTTTAATCGCCTTCCTAAATAAGGCAAAAACACTACAACTATGAATCAGGAAGAAAAAACCAGATATACAGAGGATGAATTGAAAGAGTTTGACCAAATAATTTCATCCAAACTCGAAGCTGCAAAAGCAGAGCTTAGATCCTTTAAAGAATCTCTTAGCCGCAAAAACGATCCAGGTACAGACAATACTGCTGGCCAAGTGAAACCACTCGAAGATGGTGCAGATACCATGGAGAAAGAAAGCATTACACAGCTTGCAGCTCGTCAGCAAAAGTTCATCAACCAATTGGAAAACGCAGCAATTCGTATCAAAAACGGCACTTACGGTGTATGTATCGATACTGGAAAATTGATTCCAAAGGAGCGCTTGAGAGCGGTACCACACACCATGCATTCCATTGAAGCAAAGCTAAAGAAGACTCAATAATTGGATTTTCTTTCTCGGCACATAGAAGCTTTGATATTTTGCTCTGCCAAGCCGATCGGTTTGGCAGAATTGAAAGCTTGTATGGAAGAAATGTTTGCTGCTGAATTAGAAAATTCGGCAATAGAAGGCGCTTTGAATGAGCTTCTTCAAAAATATGAAGCTGAGGAATACGCATTTGCTTTATACAAAATGGGCGGCGGCTATCAGTTTTTGACCAAGCCAGCCTATCAAAGTTCCATAGGCATATTGCTGAAGCAACAGAGCAAAAAAAGACTTTCGGCCACAGCGTTGGAAACACTCTCTATAGTGGCTTACAAGCAGCCAGTTACCAAAACAGAGATGGAACAAATACGTGGTGTCAACTGCGATTACACCATCCAAAAACTCCTCGAAAAAGAATTAGTAGAAATAAAGGGAAAAGCTGAAACTATTGGCCGACCTTTGTTGTATGGTACTACTGAGAAATTTATGGAGTACTTCGGTATTAACTCCCTAAAAGACCTTCCTACATTGAAAGACATCTCTGAAGAAGAAAATACCATAGGAGAAGGACAAGATTAACAACATGCCCAAAACGGGCCTCAATTATGAATAAAAGGGAAAACCCAAGGAAATCGAACGCCGGGAGGGCGTCAGATTCCAACCAAAGATCCAATTCACCATCATCTTACGGAAAAAGCTACGGAAACAAGCCAGAGAGAAAATCCTCTTATGGTAATGAACGTGGTGGAAATGAAGGCTCCAGTTCTGGAGGTTTCAGAAAAGATAATGAAAGAGGCGGCCGTTCAAACGGCGCTGGTGGAGGAAAAAGAATCAACTTTCAAGAGAGAGACAAAAGATCGGATAGCCGTCGTGATGACAATAGGGCGGGAGGATTTGGCAATTCGAGGCCAGACAACCGTGGCGAAGGCAGATCATCTTCAGGC
>CAZRBW010000040.1:0-28670 GCA_964598395.1 uncultured Roseivirgaceae bacterium | reverse complement strand
AGGAATATAGCCGAGAAGAGAAAATAGAATTTTTCACCTTTTTATTTCAGCACGAGCCTTGGTCAAAACTGAGTGCCAAAGAGAAAAAAAATACGCTATCAGCACCGGGCGGATATACACGATCTTGTGCTGTATCTAAGCATACAAGCATTTTTATTATCAACCACTTTGGAGAAAAATTTTCTGAGTCAGAGAATGCTATTCTCAAACGATTCGGAAAAGTCTTCGAGCAAGCCTATACCCGCTTCCTCGACCTTCAAAAGGCAGAAGCCCAAGCCAGAGAAGCGCAGATTGAAGCAGCATTGGAAAGGGTGCGATCCAGAACCATGGGCATGCAGCTTTCTGATGAATTGGCAGAGGTGGCCAATGTACTCTTTACTGAAATGAATGACTTGGTACACAATCTATGGACATGTGGATTTGTGCTGTGTGAAAAAGGTCGCGAAGAAGATGAATGGTGGTTGAGCCTGGAAGATGGCTTTTCGCGTGGGTTCTTTTTACCCAATGTAAACGATTATGCACACGCTACGCTTTACGAAGGCTGGCTTGAGGGAGATGCATTCAGGACGGTTCAGTTGGATGGGGATAAATTGCAAGAGCACTATGACTGGCTCATGCAAATTCCGGTTGCCAAAAATATTTTTGATGATATGGAAGCGGCCGGTATGCAGCGGCCGGTATGGCAAAAATTGCATGCGGCCTATTTTTCAAAAGGCTATTTGGTCATCATTACCCGCGAGCCCTGTCCTGAAGAGGAGATCTTCAAACGATTTGCTAAGGTGTTTGACCAAACTTACACCCGCTTTCTCGACCTGAAAAAAGCAGAGGCTCAGGCAAGGGAGGCACACATCGAAGCTGCCTTGGAAAAAGTACGTTCGCGTTCCTTAGCTATGCATAAAAGTGACGAGCTCAATGAAGTCGTAAAGGTATTATTTGAAAAAATAACGGAGCTTCAAATACCATCCACTGCAGTAGGAATTCAAACTTTTATAGAAGGTTCAAAAGATATGAAGGTATTTGTGTGTGGAGATGTAGGTACCGGCATAGTGGTCAATCAGTATGTATTACCTTATTTTGATCATCCTATCGTTCATGATTACCTCAATGCACATAAAAAAAAGCTGGAGTTTTTTGTTGGCAGCTACTCGAAAAAAGAGAAGGATAGCTTTTACGATGTTGTATTAAAACTTCCAGAGTTAATCGAATTACCGGCTGAGGTTAAAACCATGATAAGCAATAGTGATTTTTACGAAGTCACTATAGTACCAGCTGAGAAATCATTGATGGCCGTTAATGATTTTCAAGGAAAGCCCTTATCCGAAAGTCAGGTAAACATTTTAAAACGATTCTCAAAAGTTTTTGATCAGGCCTATATACGGTTCTTAGATCTCCAAAAAGCGGAAGGCCAGGCTAAGGAATCACAAAAAGAGCTTTCTCTGGAGCGAATCCGTTCTCAGGTAACGTCAATGCAGGAATCATCTGAATTGCTTGATATCGTAGTGTCCATGCGATCCGAATTTGTCAAACTGGGTCATGAAGCACAATACTTTTGGCACATGCGCTGGCTGCCTGAGCGATATGATAAAGCGATGACTTCGGGTGATGGCACCAAGATTGGTATGGTGATGACACTTCCCCGTCACATCCACGGAGATATACCTTTAGTAGCCGATTGGGAAAAAACCAAGGATCCAACCGTAGTACTTGCCATGGATGTGGAAATAGCGGTTGATTATATTCAGAAAATGATCACACTCGGTGATTTCGAACAGGTGGATCCACAAGCGCCCACCCTCGACGACATTCGCCATATTGGAGGTCTCACTTTTGTAATGGCCCGAACTACGCATGGTGAAATTGGCTACAGCCTACCAGGTGTGGTAATAAACCCGCCTAAAGACGCAGTAGATACGTTAGTGCGTTTTGCAGGTGTTTTCGATTTGGCTTACAAGCGTTTCGAAGACTTGAAATTGGCAGAAAATGATCTGATTGAAATAAAAGCAGCAAGGCAAAAAGCTGAGTCGGCACTAATCGAACTTAAAGCCACACAATCACAACTTGTCCAACAGGAAAAGCTCGCCTCCCTCGGACAACTCACCGCAGGCATCGCCCACGAGATCAAAAATCCGCTAAATTTTGTCAATAACTTTTCAGAAGTCTCTATTGAGCTCGTAGAGGAAGCATTAGAGGAAATCGCCAAAGTAAAGGCACAAAATGATAGTGACTCACTCGAAGAAGTAAGCTATATCCTCAACGATATTGAGGCAAATCTTCGAAAAATTTACGAACATGGTACACGAGCCAATAGCATCGTTACCTCCATGCTACAGCACTCACGTGGCGGTACAGGAAAAATGGAACCTACTGATATCAATGCACTTGTAAAAGAGTTTGTTAATTTGGCCTTCCATGGAATGCGAGCAAGGAAGAATCCAATCAATGTGGATATTCAGTTAGATCTAGATTCTTCCAATCCTGTAGTGCCTGTTATGGCAGAGGATTTTTCACGCGTAATTTTAAATATCTGCAATAATGCTTTTGATGCCATGCGGGAGGTAGAAAGGAAGCATAGCTCCAATCATGATGAAGGAACAAAATCAGATTACAAAGCCAAATTATCAGTTCGTACCAAAACAACCGATGGCAAACTACGCATTGAAATAGAAGATAATGGCCCAGGAATCCCCGATGAAATCAAGGACAAAATCCTCCAGCCTTTCTTCACTACCAAGAAAGGCACAGAAGGTACAGGTTTGGGCCTTAGCATCACCAATGATATTGTGAAGGCCCATGGTGGTTTTATGGATATTGATTCACAGGAGGGACAAACGATTTTTATACTTACGCTCAACGGTTTATCCCATGTTTAAATTCTTCCGCAACTTCCGAAAAAAACTGGTTGGACAATCCAAATTTCGAAATTATACACTCTATGCAATTGGTGAAATCATCCTTGTGGTAATTGGAATATTGCTTGCATTGCAAATCAATAACTGGAATGAAGAAAAGAAAAATGTAAAACGTGAAAATGCTTTTTTGATCAATATTTATGAAGATTTACATGCAGATTCCCTTCGTTTGGTAGAAATAAAGGCTACACTAGAGACAGCCGTTACTTACAAAAGAGTTTTTGAGAATTATATAAAAGGAAATCAAACTGACATCGATTCATTAAATGCTCACTTTCTAAATCAATACAACATTTTGGTGGATTTTATTCCGAATTCAACTACAATGGATGAATTAACCAACGGGAACGGTCTTAACCTTATTTCAAATCCAGAACTTAGAAGAAAAATTGTAACTCTGTATAACAATTATAATGAGCTTGTACTCAAGCTAGTGATTGGGCAAGGCAAAGGGCAATCAGTGGTAAATTATGTCAGCCAAAAAGTAAATAATATAAATAGTCTTACTGGTGAAGAAGTTAGAGAACTCTTGGAGGATGGATATTATATAAATCAAACTAGAATGAACTATTTAGTTACTAAACTTGAAGCCGTAGATATATCACTTCAACTTTGCTTGGAAACTATTAAGTTGGTACAAAAAGAAATAAAAGATGCTTAAAGTATTTAGAAAATTCCGTCAAAAACTCCTCACCCAAAGCAGAGCGACAAAATACTTAGCCTATGCGGTAGGAGAAATCGTGTTGGTCGTTATCGGCATACTGATCGCCTTGCAGATCAACAACTTGAATGAGGAACGAAAGACAAATGCGAAGGAAGAATCCATATTGGCAACAATTCACACGGAATTTCTAGCTAATAAAATTCAATTCAATACAGTGGTAGCTTTTCATCAGAACGCGTACACAGCTAGTACAAAATTGGTAGAGATGTTCCCAATAGATCTTAATACTGCAAACTTAGATACTATCTCTAGTTACCTCTGGGATGCCACTTACTTTTATACTTTTAACCCTTCAGAAAGCTCAATTACATCGATTACTAGCACATCCTCATTTGATATTATCAAAAATGACAGTTTAAGAGAAATTTTGATTGGCTGGAAAGATATGGTGGGAGATTTCCGAGAGGATGAAAAATCAGGTGTTGAGTTTTATAACTCAATGCTAGGGCCGTTTCTTTCAAAGAACTTAGATTATGAATTCAACCTAAAAGATAGTCGAAATAACCTTAAAGTTTTGGAATCCCTCGAATTTGAATATCTCATGAAGACACGCTATTGGTTATTAAAAGAAATGTTTTTAGAGAATGCGGAAATAGCTAGAATTAAGCGACATATAGATGAAATCATTAAACTTACTAGCAATAATTCTTATTAATGCATGCTAAAATTTTTCTTCTTCATTCGAAAAAAGCTTATTGAATAAGATAAAATTCTCTTGGAGGTAAAAGGCATTCTAATTGTACTCTAGATAAAAAAGACTAGTTTAATAGATTGAAATTAAATCCACTTTTCGAAATTTGTAAATGATAAACGAAAATTAGAAATTCAGGAACCTCTTTTTATATTTACCCAAAATATTAATTATGGGACTATTCTGGAATCTAATTCAACAAAGCCAAATATCAACTCAAAATTCTAGAGCATCTACTTTAGAAGCAAGAGTTGCCTACTTAGAAAGTGAATTGCATAAAACTCAAGAACTCTTGATGAAAACTTTGAAAGTTCTGGAAGAGCATAGCGGCAAGGATATTAATGGTGATGGTAAGATTAGCTAAAGAGTCAGCGCTAAATTAAACCTTCCGAATACTATTCATTAAGCTGTCTTTATACATTTTGCTAATTGGAATCACCTTCTTTTTTATCTCCAAATAAGAATCTGCCACCGCATCTAATTTCTTAATATTGACCACAAAAGATCTATGAACTCTTAAGAAATCCTTACTTTCAACCTTCTGGCAAAAGGTATTTAATGGGCTCACTATCAGGTAATTTTGACTCTCCGTAACGATATTGCAATAATTTCTATCAGCTTCAATATATAGGATTTCATCTAACATTAGTTTGATAAGCTTCCCATTATTTCGAATAAAAATCCGGTCGTCCAAACAATCTGTTAGGGTATTTTCCGCTATTGTTTCCTGTGATTCTGCAGAGACTTTTTCTATTACTAGCTCTATAGTTCTTTCTAAATTTAACTTATTGAAGGGCTTTGTAATAAATGCATAAGGACGAGTTTCTTTAGCCTTTTGGAAGGAAGATTCATCAGAATTGGCAGTCAAATAAATCAATGGAATATCAAGTTTTTCTTGAATTTGCTTTGCGGCTTCTATACCATTGATATTTCCCTTGAGTTGAATGTCCATAAGTATTATATCAGGCTGGTTTTCTACTGCATGATTTACTGCATCCTCCCCACGGGATTCAATACCGGTAACTTCATAGCCCAAATTGGAAAGCTGTAAGGAAATATTTGCAGCGATTATCATATCATCTTCCACTATCAGTATTCTTGCTTTTTTACTCATGCTGCATTTTCAAGTTGAAATTCAAAAACTACTTCTGTACCTAATTGTTTGTTTAGTTTCATCTTACCATCTAATTGTCTTGTTAAAAGTTCGATCAATTTAGTTCCAAATCCTGTCCCTTTTACTTGTGGGTTTTCACTAAAACCTACTCCATCATCGGAGATGGATAAATGCAATATAGAATTATCCTCCCGCATACTTATGCCAATGACACCTTGTCTACCATTAGGGAAAGCATATTTCAATGAATTAGTAAAGATCTCATTCACAATCAATCCAATAGCTATAGCCCTATCTACATTCAGTTCCATCTTTTCCATTTCACATTCTAACACTACTCGGTCTGTCATATCGAAAGAGTCTATGATAAAGCCTCCTAAGTTTTCAAAATAGTTTTTCATTTCAATTGCAGCTAAATTCTCGCCCTGATACAAGTTTTGATGAATAATCCCCATACTTTGTACCCTGTTTTGGCTTTCACGCATGATGTCCCGTAATTCTGCATTATTTACTTGAGCAGTTTGCAAAGAAAGTAAGCTGGAAATGGTTTCAAGATTATTCTTTACTCTATGGTGGATTTCCTTTAAGAGGAATTCCTTTTCCTTATTCTGCTTTTCCAAAAGTAAACTGTACTTTTTTCTGCGTAGAAAAACTCTGTAGAGCAAAAACAAGAATAGAACCATCACGGCCGTCAGAATTAAGGTAAACAACTGGATGATTTCTTGTTTCTTTAATTCCTCATTTTGAAGTAAAATTGTATTTTCTTTTTGGTTGACATCCATTTCAGTTTGTAGCTGGGCAATCCGCTGATCAGCCTCCGTATTGAAAACCAATTGGTTTAGCTCATTGTATTTTTTGAATGCATTTAAAGACTCTTCTATTCTTTTAGCTCCCTCGAAAGCTTCACTTAGGTCTCTGTGAATTAAACTTAGATAATAAATATCTCCAAAATCAGCTGTGGCAGTTTGGATACTCAGCTCAAGGTAGGCTACCGCTTCCGCATACTCCCCAAGCTTATTTTTTAATTTCCCTAGAGAATGTAAAGACCTAACAATCATAAATTCATTTTGCAGCAATTCAGCGTATTTAAGAGCTTCTTTTCCAGAAATTTCTGAATTCTCAAAATCACCGATTTGACTATATAAATCAGTTAGAGCTATGTAGGAATCACTTAGGTTATTGTAAAAACCATACTGCTTTCCAATGCTAATCGATCGCTGAAAATAGAGTAAGGCATCATCTACTCTCCCAAGTTCCATCAGATTATTCCCCAATACATGAAGGGAAAAATCAAAGTCTAAATCTTTAATTCCCCTTTTTTCAAAAAGTGCGATTGATTTCATTCCATATTCTACTCCACTCTCATACTTTCCTTGCTTCCAAAATAAATTACTAATATCAGAGTAAGCCATTGCCATTGCCTTTTTATCTTGGTATTCTTCTCCCAATTGCAAGGTTTTGGATGCATATTCGAAAGCTTTACTCAAATCTCCACGTCGCTCATACACGTAGCCAAGGTTTGTTAATAATAGCCAAGTTTCATTTTCTGGCAATTTATCGAGCGCACTTTTCAGGACTTCTTCAGCTTGATTCAATTTTTCCATCCTAAGTAATATGGCCCCCTGCGAAACCTGCATCCTCCCCTCCCACAGCTCATTCCCATTTTGCCTTACTTCTATTAAGCCTCGGTTAATTATCTCTAAAGATTTTTTAAGATTCCTTGTGTGGTAGTGATAAGCCAGATCATTGATGACGCGAAACCGTGAGGTGTCTTGAGTAAAATTTTCCAAATTGCTCTCTAACACATCTAGGTATTCAACACCAAAATCATCAGTAGCAATAAACACTTGCGTATAATAAAATTGTCCATTTCTATCCACAACTTGGGCCTCTGCAACTAATGCTATCATGAATAAAAGGGACAGAAAAAGCTCTTTCATGCATTTAATATAATAGAAAAAGTATTTGAAAATCAGCAAATAACTAATGAATTTTTCTAAGGTAAGTGATTCCTATTGTTAGGACATTAATTAGGTGTTTTAGTCCAAAGTAATTATTAACAGACTTTGAAAATATTCATATTCAATAGTGAAAAGAAAGTCAAGAAATAATAAGCCGTATTTTTACTATGAGCTCTACTAAACTTAGCTATTTCAATCTCAGGCCAGTACTCGAAAAATCTTATGGATATACCCATGCTATCAAAGTGGGCGACATAATCAAGGTTTCAGGAGCAGTTAGCATGGATGAAGAAGGTAACCCAAATGCTGTTGGCGATTTTCTACAGCAAATGAAAAACTGTTATTCCGATTTAGAAAAAGTACTCATACACTATGGCTGTACTTTTGATGATGTCATAGTTGAGAATGTATTCACAACCGATATGCCTTCTTTTTTAGAAAATGCAGCCTACAGAAACTCAATCTACACCAAAAGATTTCCTACAGGATCTTGGATGGAAGTAAAAAGTTTGGTGATGCCAGAATTTTTAATTGAGATTGAATTAGAAGTACATGACCCAAAATAAAAATAAACAAAACCCTAAAAAATTACATGATTACAGTCGGTATTATTGGTGGCTCTGGATTTATCGGAAGCTACAATACAAAGAAATTTTTGGAGAATGGATTTAAAGTAAAAGTCTCTACCACAGATATTGCCAAAAAAGAGAAATATGCACACTTGAAGAAATTACCAAATAATGAGAATCTGGAAATTGTTGGTTTAAATGTCCAAAACCAAGCTGAGCTTGAATCCTTTTTAAAAGGTTGTCAAATTGTAGTTCATGGTGGCACGCCTTTTCAACTTGCTGTAAATGATCCTAAAACAGAATTATTTGACCCTACTGTAAAAGGCACTGAAAACTTTTTGAAGGCCATCCAAAAAACTTTAGGAATAAAGAAGGTGATTATTATTGCTTCCGTAGGCGCTTTCAATACCGATTTCCCAATGCCAGTAGGAAATAAAAAACCGAACGAAATTTTTGATGAAAATGACCAACCATACTTTAATGAAGCAAGTCACCCATATGCGCAAGCAAAGTTTCTTGCCCAGCGAGCAGTAGAAAAATTCATTGATTCTCAACCAAACCTAGTTTTTGAAATTGTCACAGTTTCGCCTGTAATGGTTATTGGCAAATCACTTTCAAGCAGGGAAGATTCAACTTCTACCGGGTTACAGTTTTTATTAAAGAATAAGATTGCTCCTGACCCATTCATACAAAGTTTATATGATAATGATGTTGAATTTGCCATGGTAGATGTGGAAGATGTAGCGGGAGGAATTTATGCTGCAGCAACTAAAGAAGGGTTGCATGGTAAAAACTACCTATTAAGCAGTGAAACTTACCCTGTTTCGGATATTACATTGATGCTTAATAAAATAGAACCCTCCCGCCCTGCAAGAATCGCTTATTCCAATAGTCTAGCAAAGAAAGACCTAGGGATGGAGTTTCAATCTGCTAGAATTTCTTTGAGTAAATATTAACAATTTGCTATGGCTAATAAACAACTGTCATTAATGCCTAACTCATGGCACTCTTTGTTGAGACTAGCCTTTTGGATATTATTGGTTCTCTTTGCTGGCAAATTTATCATTAATGATGCCTTGCCCTACTTTGGGCTTAGTGAGAATGTTTTTGGAAGGTTTTGGGTAATGAAATGGCCACTCATTGGGCACATCACTGGAGGTTTGGTTGCTTTAATTGTAGGCCCTTTTCAGTTTTGGACTGATTTCCGAAGAAAGTACCTAAACGTACACATAGTAATGGGAATAGCCTATATCACAGGAATTTTGATTGGAACCATAAGTTCTAT
This sequence comes from uncultured Roseivirgaceae bacterium, assembly GCA_964598395.1. Taxonomy (GTDB): domain Bacteria; phylum Bacteroidota; class Bacteroidia; order Cytophagales; family Cyclobacteriaceae; genus CAXBDP01. The sequence continues at coordinate 19,417 of CAZRBW010000040.1, read as the reverse complement.
TACCCTTGCATTAACAACAGGATTGGCTATTCACTGGACATGGAGTTTATCCTTAATGGGTTTGGCCTTTGCCTGGTTTGCTACTACCGGAATGGCCTTCAGGTTTATTCTAATTAGGCGCATTAAACTACACAAAGAATGGATGATTAGAAGCTATGTGGTGACTTTTGCTTTTGTACTCTTCCGCTGGCTTACTAGCCAACCATTCTATAGTGAATTGGGAACATTTACAGAAACAGGCCCAACAGCTATTTGGGTATCCTGGGTTTTTCCCCTATTCATTACAGAAATGATCTTACAATGGAATAAAAGATGACCTACTTAAAATGAAACAAGAGCTGTAATAAAAATTAACACAGATGAAAGTACTTGAATTTCTTTTATCAATAGACTTAAATTATATAGTCATTGGCTTGATCGCAGTGTTTTTCACCCTAGAACAAATACTCAATACTCAATTTTCTTATGAGAAAAGAGGAAAGCATTTTTGGCAAAATTTTCTATTCCAAATTTTGTTCTTTGTTGTTAACATTTTTTGGGCAGCAATAACAGTCAATATAATTGAATGGCTCAATCAGAATCAAATAGGGTTATTCTTTTTCATTGAGATTCCATTTTGGTCAAAACTAATTTTAGGTTTTCTACTTTTAGATTTGACCTCCTATTGGTTTCATAGGTTATCTCATCTTGTTCCATTACTCTGGAGCTTTCATCGGGTGCATCATAGTGATACGAGTATTGATTCCTCAACTTATTTCCGAGCTCACCCTATTGAAATCTTTTTATGGTTTGGGACAGGAACTATTTTAGCATGTAGTTTATTTGGATTAGATCTACTAATTGTAGGTGTGTATTTTCTTGTACTTACACCATTTCAAATTATTGGTCATACAAATTTGAAGTTTGCTTCATGGCTTGATCGTACACTAGGCATTCTCATTACTACTCCTAACCTCCATAAAATCCATCATGATCAAGATCAGCAATTTACGGATTCTAATTTTGCTGACATTTTTATTATTTGGGATAGAATTTTCGGCACATTTAAACAAAAGCCTGTAGAACAAGTGAAACCTGGACTTATAGAATTTGAAGAAGAAAACAAGCAGACTTTTTGGTATTTGATGAAGAGTCCTTTTATCCCCATTGCAAGAATTAAAAAAGAAAAATAAGAGGATAATTGTAATGATATAGGGTTATTTAATTTTTCGGAATATAATAATTCTTAATTATCAAAATTAGACTTGAGTGTTTACTTCAATTTGCTTTTTAAAATTAATCAAAATCATGGTTCCATTACTTACTTCCTGTATCAATTTTCCATCAATTTGATGAGTAAGTAATTCAACCAACTGCGTTCCAAAGCCAGTACCTTTAGCTTTTTCTTCCAGTGGCTTACCTACCCCATTATCACTTATCATTAATTGATAATTGTATTCACTCACACTTTTCAGACTTAATTCAATAGTACCATTTTCACCTTTTGGAAAGGCATATTTCAATGAATTAGTAAGTAGTTCATTCACAATAAGTCCTAAAGGCACAGCGGTATCAACATCCATTTCAAGTTCATTCATTACAATATTTACCTTTATTCTTTCAGTTTCGTTGTAAGAGTCCAAAATATTTAGGCAAAGGTTCTGGAAATAATTCTTCATTTCAATAAATGACAAATGCTCACTTTGATATAGTTTCTGATGCAAAATACCCATTGAATGAACCCTGTTCTGACTGGCTAGCATCACTTCTTGCATTTTAGGATCATCCATTTTAGCAGATTGGAGAGCGAGTAAACCCGATACTACTTCAAGATTATTTTTAACACGATGATGTATTTCCTTTAGCAGCAATACGTTTTCATTATTTTTTGATGAAAGTTCATTTTTGGTTTTGATTAGGTCATTGATCATCACACTGAGCTGATGAGTGCGATCTTCGACCTCCTGCTCCATGCTAAGAAATAGCCTTCCGTACTGATTTGTAATGTAAATGTAAATACCCAATGGATAACTGATATATAGTAAAATCAAGTCTATATAATAAAAAAAAGTACTGAGGGAAATGAGATCAGCATTGACCATCCTATTGACCAGTAAGAAAACAGAAGTGCCTATAGCTCCAAAAGTCACATAAAGTGCTCCTTTATTTTTCTCTTTAATGGCTATTCGCATGATAATCATCATCAAAATAATAACAGTAAAAATGATGGTTGCATCAAAAAGGATGAAATTGAATACAGGGATAAAATAATTAGCCGTTCTAAGAAAGGCCAACCAAACCAAGTGCTTTGTCCAATAAAATTTTTGTATTCTGAAAAGTGAGCTCAGAGAATAAGGTAAGAGACCATAACCCAAACTAAAAGCAGTAGAATTTAAAATGCCACTAAAAATTGGATTTGAAAAGCCGTCCAATTCCACAAATAGGAGTATGTGGGCACATATAGCAGCACACAAAAAGAAAAAGGTAATGAGGGTTATTACCAAGTAAGGTTCCTCTTTTCGAAATTTGAAATACAAAAGAACATGCAAGAGCAACAGAATGGAAAGCACCACAACAATAACCGACAGCGTTGCAAAACTATTTGCATACCGAAAGTCTGAATATTGTGCCCGGACGGCTGAGGAAAAACCGATATCAAAACCCAGGTTTTCAGAAAAGTACTTAAAAATTTCGAAGTTATTTTTTGCTTGATGGTTCGAAAATCGAACCGCTAAAGTATGAACATCCTGTGGGGCTATTTGCAATGGCCTATCTCCTGCATAGCTAGGTGAATAGGTTTTTTCTAGATGACCCTCTGTTGAAAAACTCCCGTAGCTGGCCACAAGCTTTCCATCCAAATAAACTTCTGCAGCTCCCCAAGAATAAAAATAGAGCCTTTCAATCTCCTTAACAGTATTTGAGTCGGCAGTAAAGGTAATCCTCCACCAGCCATAACCTATCCATAGGCTATCCGGCATTTGGTAAGCTTTTAAGCCAATGGGATTTACATCCAGCCACTTTGAATCATCAAAGGCAGGGTTGGCCCAATCCAAATTATCACCAGGTTGGTACCGCCAGCTGTTATTGAACTTCAATTCAAGCAATCCCTCATTAAATAGACTAGCATCTAAATGCGGTATTTGGGCATTAGTCCTAAGAGGAATTAAAATGAGCAATAAAATTAATGATGTAAAAAAGTATAGATATTTCACTAGTTCAAATTGCTGGTGATTATGGTAGCTATAAAGCATCACTCAAACATAAATTTAATTTTCGATAATAGATAAATAAATAGCTTTAAGGAATTTAAAATATTGTTGTGAAAAAACCTCCAGCAATTTTTCAAAATTCATCTATTGCAAAGAAATTACTGTTTTTGGGAAAGAATTCAATACTGCTCGTCCTAAAAAAAAGGAATGGATAAATTGAATACATTAAATTGATATCGATGGGTTTAGGATTTAACTTTTTATAGGTAATGCCTGAAAGAATTAAATTACAAAAAAAGTGTAAAACACTTCAAAACGCAGTATCCCTTTAAAAACTGAGGTAATTGAAATTAAAGTGGGACAGCAGAAATCCAAATAAGAGTAGGCAAAATATCAATCAAACAAAAATGAAAAAAGTAGGCATCATTGGTGGTTCAGGCTTTATTGGAAGCTATAACACTCAAAAGTTCTTAAATGAAGGGTATAAAGTAAAAGTATCTACAACAGACCTTTCAAAAAAAGAAAAGTATCAACATTTGCTTAGTTTTAAGCTTGCTGAAAATTTGGAAGTTGTTCAACTTGATGTTGAAAATAAATCAGAGCTTATTGATTTTTTGAGAGACTGTGAAATAGTAATTCATGGAGGAACACCTTTCCAATTGGATGTCAATGATCTCAAGTCTGAATTGTTTGACCCAACTATAAAAGGAACTGAAAACTTCCTTGAAGCTATTTTGAAAACACCTGGAATTGAAAAAGTGGTTTTCATTGCATCTGTTGCAGCTTACAATACAAACTTTCCATTTTTGCCAGAGGGTAAATCAGAGAATGACCAAATCAACGAAACTGATACGCCCTTTATAAGCGATGAGGGCATCCCTTATGCACAAGCAAAATTTATCGCCAATCAGACAGTCAATAAATTTATTGCAGACCATCCAAATCTTCCATTTGAAATAACTTCCGTGTCGCCAGTTGGTGTAATGGGAAAGTCGCTATCAGACAGACAAGATTCAACTTCTACAGGCATACAATTTCTATTTAAAAATAAAATTGCTCCAAACCCCTTCATTCAGATGATTTATGACGTGGATATTTTATGGGCTTTGGTAGATGTAGAAGATGTTGCGGAAGCAATTTTCAAGGTAGCAACTACCAAAAACATACATGGGAAAAACTATTTACTGTCAAGTGAAAGTTATAAAGTATCAGATGTAACCCTAATGCTCAATAAACATGCTCCAGTAGGCAAACCTAAAATCATTTATAATTCCGATTTGGCTATGAGAGACTTAGGGATAGCGTTCAAACCTGTAAATATTCCTTTGAATAACTATTCCTCGTGAAGACTATCAAATTGATTAACAATACATTTACATTATTTGAATGTCAAAACCTGGAGAAATCAATTCAGAATGGAGAGCCATTTATATTTATAAGATCGAAAGCTTAACCAATGAAACTATCTAAATTCACTATTTTACTATTTGTGAGCAAAGAAATTTGAGTAACATCAACTTTAACTTTCGGAGCAATGATTCTTGAATTGTTGCTGCCTTATAGAAGAGAGGTTTGGTATGTTTGAAAAAACACAGAAATTAAGATTAAAAAGTACTTATTGTGGTATTCAAAAAATTAAGAATTTGATTCACAATAAAGACTGACGAAATTCATAATTACACTATAATTCTATAAATTTAAGGATGAAAAATGCCCTCTATACACAATTTATACTTACTCTTTTTCTTCTATCGAACAACGGATTTAGTCAAAATTCAAACCAAGCAATTATTATTTCTGATCTAAAAGCAGATGATCAAATCACTTTAATACAACCCAATGCTTGGACTTATAAATCAGTAACTGATTTTGATTGGATGATGGCAAATAATACAGATAGTGAAGACCAGACAATTGATATTCGGTTATTGAAAGGTCAAATCCCAATTGATTGGACAGGAGCGGCTATTTTCAAAACAGTTTTAGAAGTAGATCCAAGTTTATATGGAAAAGAAGTAAGCATTTATGGTAAAATTAGAGGTGCCGCACAAATATATATAAACGGGGAATTAGTTGTAAAAGCCGGAAGAATTGGACGAAATCAGCGGGAGGAAAAGGCTGTTGGGAATCTGCCCTTCATAGTATTTGAATTAACAAATCAGGCTATACAAAGCATAGAAATTAGATATACAAACTACGCTGCGGAAAAATACTGGAATATTTCACACACGGGATTAGATTTATCAATAGGATTGCCATCAACAGCTGAAGAATTAATAATTGCAGATGGTGAAGAATTTCAAGCCGAAATCAGCCGATATCATTTCATTTTTGGATTTATGGTTGCCTTAGGTCTTCTGCACTTAATTCTATTTGGCTTTTACCCTATTGAAATTGCCAACTTAACCTGTTCTGTTTTCTTTTTCTGTCTTTCTGGTATATTTCTAAGTGGTATATTCTTTAGACCAGCTGTTGCCCCAGAGGAGCTTTCAGGTCTACTCCTTTGGAAAGGCGTATTTCATATTTTCGCAGCTATTGTCCTCCAGTTCTTTATCTATCAGATAATGAACAAGAAGTTCAACTGGCTTCCTTATCTAAATCTAGTTGTTGGTCTGATTGTACTTGTAATTACAATTCAAGATCCAGTCGCAAATAGCAGTATCAGTTATTTCTTTTTCATGTTGACGATGACTATAGGCTTAATCCTGCTAATCAATGCAAGGATAGTCCACAATATGAAGGGCACAAATATCATCTTCGTATGCTTCTTAGTTTCATTTATATTGGTATTCCCTGGCTTGCTAAAAGCTACTTTTGGCCTATCCATTCTATGGTCAGATAAGCTGTTTTTCATGAATTTCGCAACCATTACCGCTGCTGCAGGATATTCATTTTACCTAGCTCGGGGTGTATCAATTACAAATAGACAACTAAGCGAAAAGCTAAGGGAAAATATGAAGCTGACTCAGGAAAAGTTGAAGTCAGAAAAAGAAAAGCAACATCTCATTGAAAAACAAAAAGAGCTTTTGGAGCAAGAAGTAGCAGATCGCACCATGGAATTAAGTAATTCTCTTGCAACACTTAAGAAAGCCCAGGCACAACTTATCCAGCAGGAAAAATTGGCTTCCTTAGGTGAATTAACTTCAGGTATTGCCCACGAAATTCAAAATCCAGTAAACTTTATCAATAATTTCTCTGAGCTCAGTATTGAGCTGATTGATGAACTTAAAGAAGAGAAAGAAAAGGAACAGGAGGCTAGAGATGAGGAAATGATGGACGATATTCTATCCGATCTTCAAAGTAACTTATTGATCATAACCAAGCATGGAAAGCGAGCAGATGCGATTGTAAAAGGGATGCTTGCGCACAGTAGTGCTGGAAAAGGCGAGAAGCAAAAAATTAACCTTAATACTTTGATAGAAGAATATTTGAAACTATCACTACATGGAATGGCCTCTAACGACAAAGATTTTAGAGGAAACTATCAAATTCATTTAGCTAATGAACTACCAAAAGTAAATGTAGTGCCTCAAGATATTGGCAGGGTAATGCTTAATCTAATCAATAATGCATTTTATGTTGTAAATGAGAGGGCAAAATCTGCTGGATCAGAGTATAAACCATTGGTAACTATTGAAACCAAACAATTGGATGGTTCAATAGAAATATCAGTGATCGATAATGGAAATGGTATTCCTCTAAAAATTCGAGATAAAATATTGCAGCCATTCTTTACGACCAAGCCTACTGGTGATGGCACTGGTTTGGGCTTGAGTTTGAGTTATGATATTGTAAAAGCCCATAATGGTGAACTGAACTTTGAAAGCGAAGAAGGCGTAGGTACAACTTTCAAAGTGATAATACCTATATCCTAATCTAAATAATAAATGAGAGCTGCATTTTACACGCAATTTCAAGGCCCAATAACAATTGAAAATGTTCCAGATCCTACACCAACAGAGGGATCAGTAATCATAAAAGTAGGTGCTACAGGTATGTGTCGAAGCGACTGGCATGGATGGATGGGACATGATGCTGACATCAACCTCCCGCATGTTCCTGGCCATGAATTCGCAGGCACAATTGTGGAGATAGATAAGGGTATAAAGGGATTTAAAATTGGCGATAGAGTAACTGTACCATTTGTTGGTGGTTGTGGTCACTGCTCGCAATGTGCTACTGGCAATCAACAAGTTTGTGATTATCAGTTTCAACCAGGATTCACTCATTGGGGATCATTTGCCGAGTATGTGAATATTCATTACGCTGAAACCAACCTAGTGCGCTTACCAGAAGAAATCCGATTTGAAGAAGCTGCTAGCTTAGGATGTAGGTTCATTACATCATTTAGAGCGGTAGTGCAGCAGGGAAAATTAATGCCAGGCCAATGGCTTGCCGTGCATGGCTGTGGTGGAGTGGGTTTGTCTGCAATCATGATTGCCAAAGCATTAGGAGCTCAAGTGATTGCCATCGACATTGATAGGGACAAATTGCTAATTGCGAAAGAGCTTGGTGCTGAACACATGGTAAATGGGCTGGAGAGCAATGTAGTAGATGCTGTAAAAAGCATTAGCAATGGTGGTGTAGATGTATCTATTGATGCGTTGGGAAGTAAGCAGACTTGCTTCAATTCAATTGCCAATTTGCGCAAAAGAGGCAAGCATATTCAAGTAGGTTTGATGGCAGGTGCAGATTACCTCCCGCCTATTCCAATGCACTTGGTGGTAGCCAATGAACTCGAAATTATCGGAAGCCACGGAATGGCAGCCCACTCATACCCTCCTATGATGGAGATGATCAAACGTGGTCTTGTGGATATCGACAAACTCATCTACGAGACTATCAACCTACGTGAAGGTGCTGAATTATTACCATTTATGAATTCCTTTCATGGGCATGGCATTAAGGTAATCAACGAGTTTTGAGCCAATAAAAAAGCCTTCCCAAATTGAGAAGGCTTTTTAAATATTGGCAATTTTTACTAAATACTAATTCCCATAAATGACATAAATGCCATTCCCATTAGTCCAGTAATAAACATTGTGATACCTAGTCCTTTAAGTCCGTCTGGCACATGTGAATATTTTAATTTCTCACGGATAGCTGCTAGGGCAATAATGGCCAAGAAAAAGCCAAATCCCGATCCAAATCCATAAACAGTTGCTTCTCCAAGAGAATAATCTCTTTGAACCATAAATAAGCTACCACCCAAAATTGCGCAGTTTACTGCGATAAGCGGGAGGAAAATACCTAGAGAGCCATAAAGACTTGGAGAGAATTTTTCAATCACCATTTCCACCAACTGCACCATTGCAGCAATAAATGCGATGAACATGATAAATCGAAGGAAAGATAAATCGATAGTTGCAAAGCTTTCGCCCAACCACGCCAAGGCACCTTCTTTCAATACAAATTCCTGCAAAAACCAGTTAGCTGGTACGGTAATCGTTAGAACGAAAGTTACCGCTAAACCTAAACCAAAGGCTGTGCTTACCTTTTTCGATACTGCTAAGAAAGAACACATGCCCAAGAAATAGGCAAGAACCATGTTCTCAATAAAGATCGCTTTTATTCCTATGCTTATTAATTCCATTAGTCTAGCGTTTAATGTTCTACGTAACCAGTTTTCGTTCTTTGTACCCAAATAATTAGGCCAAGGATAATAAATGCACCTACAGGTGTTACCATCAAGCCATTAGTTGGGAATGAGGATAAACCAACTGCTTCAAATACTTTGAAGCCGAAGATTGCCCCTGAACCAAGTAATTCTCTAAAGAATGCTACAGCAAGGATAATCCAAGAGTAACCTAAAGCGCTACCAAGTGCATCGAGTACTGAGTCATAAGGCTTGTTTCCCAATGCATAAGCTTCCAAACGACCCATTACAATACAGTTGGTAATAATCAACCCAACGAATACTGAAAGGCTTTTATACATATCAAAAGCATACGCTTTGAGTACTTCATTTACAAGAGTTACTAGCGTTGCAATTACTGCTAACTGTACGATAATTCTAACGCGTGCAGGCACTAGATTTCTTAATACTGAAATAGTGAAACTAGACATCACCATTACAAATATTACCGAAATCGCCATAACAAGAGTCGGTTGTAATTGGGTAGTTACTGCCAATGCCGAACATATACCCAATACTTGTATGGTAATAGGGTTATCATCAGAAAGTGGATCTGTTATAATCTTCTTCCTTCTTTTCGACAATAAAGCTTCTGCTACTTTTTCAACAGGTTTATCAAGAGTTTCTGTGCTCATAGTTCTCTATTTTAGTTGGCAAGTACTGCCATGCTTCCTTTTTGTTTCACATTTTTTTCGAAGTAATTCTGATAATAACCTACGTAGTTTCTCATCATGTCATTAACTCCATTGGCAGTAATTGTGGCGCCAGACATGCCATCAACCTTGTGTGGGCCAAGCTTTGACTCGTCATTGTTTTCACTTTTCACCATTACTACCGACACAAGTTCACCATCATTAAATAGCTTTTTACCTTGATACCTTTCTTGAACTTCACCTTCGGTAATTCTAGCTCCCAAGCCTGGAGTTTCGCCCGCGTGAGCGAATTTCACACCTTTAATGGTTTCCAAATCTGTATCAATAGCCAAGTACCCCCAAATGGCATCCCATAGACCAGCTCCAAAAAGAGGAAGCACATAAGCTTGAACTGCATCAGGATTGCCTTCATCATGAAATTTGAATACTGGAAACAAGCGATTTTCAGGAGCCATTTTAAAGTTTTTGTTGATATCAACATTCTCTGCTACCACTGGAGCTCCATCCTGAGTTTCTACAATATCACCTGCAAGGTTTGTCACTACTGCAGTGATACTGCTTTCGTATTTCGCTAAAATTTGATTAGCGTCCATTGCTCCTAGCTCTTCCGCTGAAAGCACTGCACCTAATATTTGTTTCTTTGTATCAAGTTCTTCAGATTTTCTCTGTGGCTCTTTCAATACTTGAGAGACCCCTGATAATAATCCGCCAATCACAACTGTCATGATTACGGAAAATAAAATGATATAAGCGTTAGACTGTCGCACGTTTTAGCCTCCTTTTTTTATTTCCTTCTACAATGTAAAAATCAATTAGTGGTGCAAATACATTCATAAAGAGAATGGCAAGCATGATTCCTTCTGGATATGCAGGATTAAATACTCTAATGATTACCGTTAGCGCGCCAATCAACAAACCGTAAATCCATTTACCTGTCTCAGTTTGCGTGGCAGATACGGGATCTGTTGCCATGAAAACAGCACCAAATGCTAAACCACCCATTACAAGATGATACTCAGGTGGCATGGCCATATATTCATTTACGCTCAATAGGTTGCAAATCCAACCCATTACATAAGCTCCACCAAATACACTTACAATAATTTTCCAGCTACCAACACCCGTTGCTACCAGGATTACTCCGCCAATCAATGCCCAAAAAGCAGAGGTTTCACCAATTGAGCCTGGAATGTAGCCAAAGAACATATTGCTGAAACTAAAGAAATCTGAGCTTATGACATTATTGGTACTTGCTAGAGCAGTTGTGACCGATCCAATATCTTCAACGGTTGTTTGATAAGCAACAGCCAAAGCAGTTGCTCCAGAAAAACCTTCTACAGGAGTAGCATCAGCCAAAACTGTCCAAACTTCACCTGAAATCTGACTTGGATATGCGAAGTACAAGAATGCTCTTGCTGTCAAGGCTACGTTTAGGATATTCATTCCTGTGCCACCAAATACTTCCTTTGCAATAATTACTGCAAAAATAGTAGCCAAAGCAACTTGCCATAATGGAATAGTTGCAGGCATAATCAATGGAATAAGCATCCCTGAAACAAGGAAGCCTTCGTTCACATCATGTCGTCTTATTGTAGCAAAAGTGAATTCTACCGAAAGGCCTGTTGCGTAACTTACTGCAACAACTGGTATCACATATTTTGCACCGAATAATATTTTTTGAATAAAATCAGCTTCTACACCTGTCGCCAAAAAGTGCATGTGACCAGTGTTCCACATTCCGAAAATCAAACAAGGAATCATGGCAATGATTACCGTCATCATCATTCGCTTCAAGTCTACAGCATCCCTAATCTGAACACCTTTAGCAGAAGTAGTATCTTTTGGTGCGAATAATAGGGTTTCGTGCGCCTCATAAATGTAAAAGTACTTTTCATACTTTCCACCTTTTTCAAAAAGAGGCCTTTTCTTTTCAATGATATCTAGTAAAAATTTCATGTTGAAATTAGCTATTTTGTATTAAGTCCAAACCTTCACGTACTATATTCTGAACATCGTGCTTAGACACATCTACGAATTCACACAATGCCAAATCCTCTTCTATCACTTCGTATATACCCAATTGCTCCATGCCATCAAAATCTTCAGCCATAATAGACTTTATTAAATGAACAGGTAAAATATCCATTGGCGTAACTCTCTCAAATACCCCACTCTGCACAAATGCTCTGTGTTGGCCATGCATATTGGTATCTAATACATATTCCTTCTTTGGTTGCAAGAATGATAACAATCCAAAAGCTCTAGAGAAACTCAACTTATTAGGGTTAGGCAAAATCCAACCTAAGAATTCATGATAATCTCCCTCTGGAATAACAGTCACTTGATGATGGTAATATCCTAAGTATCCGTCCTTATTTAATTTCTCGCCTGTGAGAACGTTGCCTGAGATCACTCTTACATGATCAGTTTTCAGGTTATTTTCTATGATCTTATTTACACAAGCTCCAGTTCTCAAATTATAATATTGAGGTTCCTTCACTTCTGAGCCAGTAAGAGCAACAATGCGAGAAGAATCAAACTGTCCTTCGACAAACAATTTTCCTATTTGGATCACTCCGTAAGGATGAATAGTCCAAACTAAATCTCCTTTATTGATTGGATCTAAATGGTGAATCTGAACACCAACATTTCCGACTGGGTGTGGACCTGTGAATTTATTAACTTCTACACCTTCAGCTTTAGAAAGTACCGATGCTGCTGCTCCATCTGCATGAAGATTTACATGCACCTTACCTTGACAAAACTTTTTCAATACATCAATACCAGCTTGGAAATACTGCTCTTGACCTTTGAAAATAAATTCATAATCAGGCGCAAGTGGATGGCTATCGAAACCAGAAATAAAAATTGCTTTTGGAGATTCTTCAGGGTTGGCAATTATACCAAATGGGCGTTGAATTATATTTGGCCAAACACCACTTTTAAGCATCAACTCCTTGGCACCTTCTACACTCATACTTTTGATCTGAGAGTCGGAATGCTTGGGAAAAGATTCGAATTCGATGTTTTTGTCGGCTAGGATCTTTACTGCAAGTATTTTTCGTTTTTCTCCTCTGATCACATCTACTACTTCTCCACTTACTGGAGAAACGTGCATGATACTTTCCATTTTCTTGTCGAAAAAGACTGGCGTCCCAGCTTTCACATTCGAACCAACTTCTACAAGTAGTTTCGGACGCTTAATTCCTACAAAGTCGGTTGGCTTCAATGCATACGTTTCGGGTTGGGCTGTAGAAGCTATCTTCTTTTCAGCCTTTCCAACGAGATTGATGTCAAAGCCCTTTTTTAGATTGATGGTCCTAGACATAGGTTATTTCAAAATTGATTTATATTCATTTTTAGGCGTCGCAAAATTAATAATTTTTCCTTCAAAATAAATTCTAATTCGTATTGATGGCCTTTAAAAATGGCTTTTGATTTATGAAATTGACTGTAAAGACAGTAACAAGCTACTTTTCAACTTGTTGTCAATTCGAGATTTAAATTTTTTACATGGTCGGCAACTTGCTCCATCAACCACATAGGTGTAGAGGTAGCTCCACATATACCCACCCTTTCCATTCCATGTAGCCACAAAGGATCCAATTCCTCTTCACTTTCGATAAAATAGCTGTTTGGATTTTGAGAAAGACACACGTTATATAGTGCTTTTCCATTGGAGCTTTTCTTTCCGCTTACAAATAATATCACATCATTTTCTTGTGAAAATTTATGCAATTGTGGTTCTCGATTGGATACTTGCCTGCAAATACTATCATTTGAACTAAATTCTACCGTTTCTAAACTGCCATTAGCCTTATGGATTCTCTGCTCAATCAGCTCTCTGATATTATAAAATCCTTGGGTGCTTTTGGTTGTTTGGCTAAATAGGGTAACTGGCTTGGTAAAATCAACCTTATCCAAGTCTTCTTCTGTTGTTACGATTATCGCTTGCTTATCTGTTTGGCCGCTCAGACCAATCACTTCTGCATGACCTTTCTGACCATAGATTACAATTTGCCCTTTTGCCTGTTTCATTTTATCCCAAGCATTCTTCACTCTATTTTGCAGTTTCAACACCACAGGGCATGAAGCATCTACAAGTTCGATATTATTCTTTAGTGCGGTTTGATAGGTTTCTGGAGGTTCGCCATGAGCTCTAATCAATACTTTACAGTCATGGAGTTCCTCTAATTCCTCCCGCCCGATTACACGCAGGCCTTTGGCATTAAGTCGCTTCACCTCCATATCATTATGTACAATATCACCTAAGCAATAAAGAACTCCATCACCATCCATCTCATCCTCAGCCATTTGGATAGCGAATTCTACTCCAAAACAATAACCTGAGTTTTTATCAATTACAACTTCCATTTTACTACCTTTAATAATTGGACAAATCTTTATTAATTATGTCCGTGGCCATCATAGTTACCTTACGTACCTGCTCCTCAAAGGTAAGATTTGTAGTATCTAATTCGATAGCATCATCAGCCTTTTTTAGAGGAGAAACATCTCTTGTGGTATCTATTCGATCTCTTTTTTGCAGGTTGGTTATGATTTCATCCAATGGAACTAAATTACCTTTTTCAAGCAATTCCTTTTGCCTACGCTCAGCTCGGATTCCTACATCGGCAAGCATAAAAACTTTCAATTCAGCTTCTGGAAAAACAACTGTCCCAATATCCCTACCATCCATTACCACACCTTTATTTTTTCCCCACTTTCGCTGTAATGCTACCATCGCATGACGCACTTCCGAAATAGCACTTACCTGGCTTACTTTTTCAGATATTCGCATTTCTCTAATCTGCTGTTCAACATTTAAACCATTCAAATAGGTTTCCTGTTGGCCATTTTTCGGATTTATTTTGAACTCAACCTCTATCTCACTGATTGCCTTGTTAATAGCTTTAGCGTCGGTAAGACTTACATGTTGCTGAGCAAAATATAATGTGACTGCCCGATACATGGCGCCAGAATCAATGTAAATATATTCGAGAGAGTGGGCTACTGCTTTGGCCGTGCTACTTTTGCCGCAACCTGAGTAACCATCTATGGCTATGGTGATTTTCCTCATATTTGCCCTATTGGCAGTAATTTTATTGGGCAAATATAGGAGAATAATATTTAAGAGGTTTGGCCTTTGGCTTAAGTTTTAGGCTTCTTAATTTTTCAATAAGTAACTTAAATTCATCTTTTTTGAAAAGCACTAAGCCGTTTGTAATATTGAATATATTTAAAAATAAGAACTATGGAAATTGAAGGCCAGATTATAGATATAGAGGAAAAAAGGATTTACTCAGGTGCAATACACATCGAAAATGGAAAAATCATAAGTATAGAAAAGCGGGAGGTTGAAAATAAGCAATACATATTACCTGGCTTTATCGATGCGCACGTCCACGTGGAAAGCTCCATGCTGGTGCCTTCTGAATTTGCTCGATTAGCTGTAGTCCATGGCACGGTAGCAACTGTCTCCGATCCGCACGAAATCGGCAATGTAATGGGTGTGGAAGGTGTCAACTATATGATCAACAATGGTAAGCAAGTTCCATTTAAATTCTATTTTGGCGCGCCATCCTGTGTGCCTGCAACTACCTTTGAAACTGCTGGTGCCGTAATCACAGCCGAAGAAATAGATGAACTAATGGCTAGACCTGAAGTGAAATACTTGAGCGAAATGATGAATTGGCCAGGAGTACTTTTTAAGGATGAGGATGTTTACAAGAAACTCGAAGTTGCCAAAAAACATGGCAAACCCATAGATGGCCATGCTCCCGGACTTAGGGCTGAACAGGCTCGTGACTATGCAGCGGCAGGCATCAGCACCGACCATGAGTGCTTTGCTATAGAAGAAGCTCTCGACAAATTGAACTATGGGATGCACATTGCCATCCGCGAAGGTAGCGCAGCCAAAAATTTTGAAGCCCTCTACCCTCTCCTGCACGATTTTGAAGATAAAATAATGCTCTGCTCTGATGACAAACATCCAGACAACTTGGTAGAAGGTCATATTAATCTGCTGGTGAAACGGGCAATTGAAAATGGTGTGGACATGTACAAAGTATTAAAAGCGGCATGTATCAATCCTGTGAAGCATTATTCATTAGACGTTGGCTTGTTAAAGGAAGGAGATCCAGCAGATTTCATTGTAGTAGATGATTTGAAAACTTGGAAAGTAACAAGCACTTATATAAATGGGCGGGAGGTTGCCAAAGCTGGCAAAACCATGATATCAAAGGTGAAAAATGAAATCATCAACCAATTCAATTGCGACCCACTTTCCGCTTCTGATTTCAGAATTAAAGCTGATGGCAAAAATATTCATGTAATTGAAGCGCTAGATGGGCAGTTGATCACCAATGATTTGCTTTTAAATTGTCGCATTGAAAATGGATTTACTGAGTCAGACACTAAAAATGATGTATTGAAATTTGCAGTAATAAACCGCTACCAAAAAGCTAAGCCCGCTGTTGCATTTATTAGAAACTTCGGATTGAAAAAAGGCGCAATCGCTTCCACTGTTGGGCATGATAGCCACAATATTTTGGTTGTTGGTGTGGATGATGAAGCAATGGCAAAGGCAGCCAATTTGGTGATTGAAGCAAAAGGTGGGGTTTCTGCATTTGATGGTGAAAATTCCCAGTTAGTGCCACTACCAGTAGCAGGGCTCATGAGCGAAAAAGATGGCTATGAAGTAGCAATTGCTTATTCGGCGATTGACAAAATGGCCAAATTGATGGGCAGCACGCTTAATTCACCTTTTATGACTTTAAGCTTTATGGCCTTATTAGTAATACCACAACTTAAACTCAGTGATAAAGGACTTTTCGATGGAAAAGCATTTAGATTTACTTCACTTTTTGAGTAAACTGTGAAGTTTTTGATTGTTTTTCGCGATATCTCAAGTGCTTCACTATGACGCTGTCCATCTAATCCCAAACAAATGAAAAATGAAAATCATTATCTAATTAGAAGCGGTTGGTTAAGAGCTGCTGTTTTGGGTGCAAATGATGGATTGCTATCTACAGCCAGTGTAATAGTTGGCGTTGCTGCAGCTAGTGACACAGCCGATCCAATTTTAATTGCTGGTGTTGCCAGTCTAGTAGCAGGCGCATTGTCTATGGCCGCTGGAGAATATGTTTCAGTAAGCTCGCAATCTGATATTGAAAATGCGGATCTTGCTAGGGAGCAAGTGGAGCTTTTAGAAATGCCAGAGGCCGAACTAGTGGAATTAGCGTTAATCTATGAAAATAGAGGTCTCGACAAAACCTTAGCACTCCAGGTTGCCACACAATTGACTGCACACAATGCCCTCGAAGCTCATGCCAGAGACGAATTGGGTATCAATGAAATGACTGAAGCAAAACCTATTCAAGCAGCTTTGGCATCTGGAGCAGCATTTATATTAGGTGGCTTTATTCCAGTTTTGCTAGTATTAGTGGTTCCTGTTAATCAAATGGTGCTCTTACAATATGTATGTGCTATTCTTTTGCTAATGGTATTGGGTGGCGTAGCTGCCAAAGCTGGTGGTTCCAGCGTGAAGAAAGCAATCATTCGCTTGAGCTTCTGGGGAACTATTGCCATGGGAGTTACTGCGTTAATCGGCTCACTTTTTAATGTAAATATTTAAATCAGAAATACTTCCAATTAAAGTAATCAAAAGATAAAATGGAAATAAAAGACAGCAACGGAAATATCTTACAAGAAGGTGACAGCGTTACATTAATTAAGGACTTGAAAGTAAAAGGTACGTCTAGTACTTTGAAAAGAGGTAAAGTAGTAAAAAATATTAGGCTTACAGATAACCCCGATGAAGTTGAGGCCAAAGTTGATAAAGTACAGATGGTATTGAGAACTGAATTTTTGAAAAAAGCCTGACAAGCAATAATTTAGATTATTTTTTGATTTATTAACCAATATTTTTTAATGATATTACTTTTATTTGCTCATATTCAATCACTTATCCTTCTAAATCCAGGCATAAATCCATCCACCGAAATGATGTTTTGGCGGGAGGATTTAAAACTAAGCTGGGAGCATTTTAACGGTGAGCCACAAATGGAAAGTCCTTATGAAGCCATGACTGCCTCTGGCATTGAGTATGCATACCAAGTAAATAACAGAAATGGAGAGTTGACCTTTACTTTTAAAGTGAGAGCCTATTTCAACCCAACTACCTCTTGGGTGAAACCATCCTCCCGCACCGACGAACTCCTTGCACACGAGCAAGTCCATTTCGATATATCGGAACTTCATGCGAGAATTCTAACTAAAAAATTAGAAAATACTGGATTCACAGAGAATTATAAGGAAGAAATTGATTCTATATACCAATCTGTTATAAATAGAAGATCAAAAATGCAGGTGCTTTATGATAAAGAAACAGACCATTCTAGAGATTTAGGCCAACAAAAAAAATGGATGGCACGAGTTGAAAGTCAACTAGATAATCTTAAATAAAATCAACTTTTCACTTAATTTTCATATTTAGCGTAATTTCAAATTGTGTTTTTAGGTACTTTATATAAGTAAATAATGCATGTTTGAATTTCATAAGACTTAACTTCTTTTTATCTTTCCATCAATACGATAATTTAATTTCGATAGGACAATAGAAAAATGAACCTTCATAAGGATGTACTATTATTATTTAATGCTAATCCTGAACCCAGCTTATTGTTAGCAGCAAATGCTCCAATTTTCACAATTCTAGCTGTAAATAAGGCTTATTTGAATGCGCTTGGTCTTAAAGAAAAAGGATTGGTTGGAAAAGGAATTTTTGAGGTGTTTCCAGATCCCCCTTCTAATTCACCAAGCCCGCTTCACCTATCGTTACATAAAGTAATTGGCTCCAAATCGATAAATTCTCTTCTTCAAAATAGATATGATACACTAAACCCAAAATCACCACAAAAAGAAACTAAATATTGGAAAATAAGCAATTCACCCATTTTGAAGGAAAGTGGTGAAATTGATTACATTCTACATACTGTAACCGATAAATCGAAAGAGGTAATTCAATCTGAAATTAAGGATCTATCAATCGAACAAAAAGCTAGGTTACTAGCCACATCAGGCTTATTTGCAAGTGCTCTTTTGAGCAATGAATCCTGGGCAGATGCACTCAATAATGCTTTCAGTTTAATTGGTGAGGCTGTAGATGTTGACAGAGTCTATTACTTCGAAAATTACACCGATAAAGCCTCAGGAGCAAAATTCACCAGCCAAGTGATGGAATGGTGTAATAATAAAGTAGAATCACAAAGTAACAATCCTAATTTACAAAATGCGTCATTCGAAGAATTTCAAGAGTTTTTCGAACCACTACTTCAAGGGAAAATTTACCTAAGAAATATCTATGATGTTGAAGTAAACAAGCTCAGATTTCTATTAGAATCCATGGGCATTAAATCGGTATTGATAATGCCCATTTATATCGACTCCTATTTTCATGGATTTATCGGTTTTGACGATTGTCAAAGTATTCGGAATTGGACTGCTGAAGAAATCGAATTCCTCACTTCAATTACTTCTAACCTTACCATCGCAATAGATAAAAAGCAAAAATCTGAAGCATTTTTAGAAAGCCAACAAAGGTTGCAATCTGCCATTAACAATAGCCCTGGAGTAATATATAGGTGCAAGTACGATAAGGATTGGACCGCAACTTTTATTAGTAATGAAATAGAGAGAATTACAGGTTATCCGGCTTCTGATTTTATCAATAATAGGAAAAGAAGCTTTGCAAGTATTATCCATCAGGAGGATAGCATTTCAGAAAATGAGTTGGAGAAAATGCTAAATAACTTTAATGCATATTCTTACCAATGCCGTATTATTTGTAAAGACGGAACAATTAAATGGGTAGAAGATAGAGGTACGGGTATTTATGATACAGATGGTAATCTCGCTTGGATAGATGGCTTGATAATAGA
>CAZRBW010000039.1:0-29097 GCA_964598395.1 uncultured Roseivirgaceae bacterium | reverse complement strand
TTCTGCAGGAATAATATCCCATACTACCAGAAAAAATAGCGCTGCTAATGCAACTAAATCGTATCGAAACTTGCCCCAGATAAATAGTACGAGTGCAATCCCTAGAGTTATAAAAACAACAATTTGATCCATTGTGCTAAATATAGCTGTTTTTTGAGATTATGAATGATGGAAAGGCGGGAGGTGGAGTATGGGGTTGTACTACTGACGGTTCCACAAAAATATCTTTATCTTGCTTTTGCAATGAATTTCAGTTTAATTTAAACTTAACTTAAAAGTGAAGCGTTACTTTGAGATAAAGGGCTACATCACTGGAAAAAGGACAAAAATTTATACAATCCATGATTCTGAACTGTCTTTTACAGAAACGGATGATTTCTTTAATCGATTCAAAGACGATCCAAAATTTAGACAGGATGTTGAGATCATTGTTAAATGGATTAGGAAAATTGGAGATGAAGGTGCTTTAGAAAGGTATTTCAGACCTGAAGATAAAGGTGCTGCTATTCCAATTGAAGGGTCTAAACTTAGGTTATATTGTTACAGAGTAAATGATGAAATTTTGATTCTGGGAAATGGTGGACTGAAAACTTCACAATTGGTTAAAAATAGTTCTGATGCTTACCCACATTTTCAACTTATTAATGATGTAGCTTTTGTAATAAAGTTGAAAGAATCAAAAGGGCATCTTACAATACTTGGCAACCAATTGCATGGAGATTTAAAATTTTATTTAAACACGAAAGAGAATGAGCGAGATATTTAATTCTATTCAAGTAACTAATGAAGTTGATAGATTTGTTGATCACTCTTTTGATGTGGTTAATAAAATTCATTCTATACTCCAAAAGCAAGGAAAAACCCAGAGAGATTTGGCGGAATTGCTTGGTAAGAGCGAATCAGAAATAAGTAAGTGGATGCGTGGAACTCATAATTTCACCTTAAAAAGTATTTCTAAGATTGAATCGGTTTTAGGTGAATCAATTCTTAGTGTTATAAAAGAGGATGAAATTGTGGTGAATAAGGACGCAAAAGTTGTTAAGGTTTAAAAATCACTTTCAGTCAATTGAAAAAAACGATTGTAACTAATTAATTTTCAAGAATATAATTTACCTCTCTAATCCAATCCATTCTCAAATCTAAAATTCTGAAAAGCTGCGCGTAATTCATTTAGCGTTTTCTGTTCTTTTTGATCTTGGGCTAATTGAATACCTTTTTCGTACAAGGACTTGGCTTTTTCAATTTCGCCGAGGTCTGCAAATAGAGCTGCGGCATGATAATATGTAGGCAAATACATAGGAAATTTTTCCAAAGTCTTATCAAATAGCTCTACGGATTTTTCAACCTCCCGCTCAACATACTCCAATGCAAGGGCATAAAGTGGAAAGGGATCATGAGGGTCATCCTGAATGTATTTTTCCAACATTGATATTCGCTGTTCCTTCATCGTAGAATCTTATTTTTTAATTTTTCAAGTTTTGGTAACTTCACGGCAAATTAAAAGTTAATTATCCAAACAAAGATAAATTTACGAATGAAGATATTAGTTTGTATTACACATGTGCCGGATACTACTAGCCGGATAGCATTTACCGAGAATGACACAAAGTTCGACAAAAATGGCGTGCAATTTATCATTGGTCCTTACGATGATTATGCACTTGCCCGTGCGGTTGAATTGAAAGAGTCCAATGGTGCGAGTATCACTGTGCTTAATGTAGGTGAAGCCGAAACTGAGCCAACTTTGCGTAAGGCTTTGGCCATCGGTGCGGATGAGGCGATCAGAATTAATGCATTTCCGTCTGATTCATATTTTGTAGCTAAGCAAATAGCTAATGTTGCCAAAGAAGGTAATTATGATATGATCTTAATGGGTCGTGAGTCTATCGATTTCAATGGTGGAATGGTGCATGGAATGGTTGGTGAAATGCTTGGAATGCCATCTTTCTCTCCAGTAATGAAACTCGATTTGGATGGTAATAATGCCACTTTGCTTCGTGAAATCGAAGGAGGCAAGGAAACCTTAACAGCAAGTTTGCCATTTGTAGCAGGTTGCCAAGAGCCAATTGCCGAGTGGAAAATACCTAATATGCGTGGAATTATGAGCGCGCGTACTAAACCACTTAATGTGGTAGAACCAGCAGATAAGGACGTGAAATCCGTGACTGAAAAATATGAACTACCACCTGCAAAAGGTGCTGTGAAAATGATAGACAAAGACAATGTGGGTGAGCTTGTGAAGTTGTTGAAGTCTGAAGCTAAAGTTCTTTAATTCAAATTCTAAATCGAGAAAAAATGTCAATATTAGTATTTATAGAAAGTGACGAAGGAGTTGTGAAGAAGTCCTCTTTAGAGGCTGTGTCATACGGAGCAGAGCTTGCTGCCAAAATGGGTACGAGCGTAACAGCACTTGCACTTGGCAACAAAGTAAGTGAGGCGGAATTAGCCAAAACAGGTAGTGCTGGAGCTAACAAGGTATTGCATGTGAATGACGAGAAATTGAACCCAGGTATCATCCAAGCTTATGCTTCTGTGATTGCACAAGCTATGGAGAAGGAGTCAAGTGATATTCTGGTTTTAGCTAAATCATCTTTGGGCGATCCGGTAGCTGCTAGAGTAGCTATAAAGGTAAATGCAAGCTTGGCTTCTAACGTAGCCGAATTGCCAGATACAAGTGCAGGTTTCAAAGTGAAAAGAAGTATTTACACAGGTAAAGCTTTTGCTCATGTGGAGTTAAGTGGTGATAAAAAAATCCTTGCTATCAAGAAAAACGCTGTTGAGTTGAAAGAAACTGGAGCAACTGCACAAATTGAAGCATTTGCGCCAAACTTGAATGATGCAGATTTCAATGCTAAAATCACAGATACAAAAAAGCAAATGGGCACTATCCTTTTGCCAGAAGCAGACATTGTAGTATCTGGAGGTCGTGGAATGAAAGGCCCTGAAAACTGGGGTTTGATCGAAGATCTAGCTTCTTCACTTGGCGCAGCTACAGGTTGCAGCAAGCCAGTGTCTGATATGGATTGGAGACCTCACCACGAGCACGTTGGTCAAACTGGTGTGAAAGTTAGTCCTAGCTTATATGTTGCAGTAGGTATTTCTGGTGCTATCCAACATTTGGCAGGTGTAAACTCAAGTAAATATATTGTGGTAATCAACAAAGATGCTGAAGCGCCATTCTTCAAAGCTGCCGATTATGGTATCGTTGGAGATGCATTTGAAATATTACCTAAATTGACTGAAGCCATAAACGCAGCCAAATAAATTGAATAAGATTGAACTTGAAATAATATCCTTATCGTCAAATCAACCGCAGACGGGTTCCTTTGCTTTGGTATTGGGCGAAATTGGTGGAAATAGACGATTGCCAATAATCATTGGCCATAGTGAAGCGCATGCTATTGCTATTGAGAACGAAAATCTCAAAACTAATAGACCTATGACGCATGACTTATTTAAGTCGTTCGCTTTTGCTTTTGGCTACACTGTGGAGGAAATCGTGATTACAGATTTGCGGGAGGGTATTTTCTTTGCCAAAATAATCTGTAGCGATAAGGACAAAAGAGTAGAGATTGACTCAAGGCCTTCTGATGCGATAGCGATTGGCGTTAGATTCAAAGTTCCACTGTATGTGGTCGATACCGTCCTTTCTGAAGGCGGAATCGAAGTGGACGATAATGAGGAAATAAAGCCAGAGCGCGGCACTAAATCTACAAGTACTGTAGGGCCAGGTGCCGGTGCAGGAAGTCACAAAAAGCTGGAAGATACTCCACTTGAAAAGCTAAATGAAATGCTCGATAAAGCGCTTGAGCAAGAAGAATACGAAAAAGCAGCGAAAATTCGTGACGAGATTAATCGACGGAATTGATTTAAGCTTGCTTTGATAATTTGAACCCTTTGTTTCTATTTAGAGGCAAAGGGTTTTCTTTTTTTCTCCCGCTTTTCGAACGATTTGCTAAATAGCGGAAATTTATATTTCTGCATTCGGCCTTTCATTATATCTTTGATCTCTAACCCTTATTGAATGGATTACCTACGTGCCCTGTTTGGGATTTTTGTTTTACTGGCATTAGCATTTGCGTTTAGCTCCCATAAGCGGAAAATTGATTGGAGATTGGTGGCAATTGGTGTTACCCTTCAAATTACTTTTGGTTTACTCATCACAAAAGTGGATGCAGTTGCGTCGGCTTTTGATTCAGTATCTAGGATTTTTGTAAAATTCCTAAGCTTCTCCTCA
The DNA here is from genome assembly GCA_964598395.1 of uncultured Roseivirgaceae bacterium. Taxonomy (GTDB): domain Bacteria; phylum Bacteroidota; class Bacteroidia; order Cytophagales; family Cyclobacteriaceae; genus CAXBDP01. Next base: position 24,860 of record CAZRBW010000039.1, on the reverse strand, counting down.
GATGGTGCACAATTCTTATTTGGTGATTTAGCGGGCAATTCATTTGGGTTTATTTTCGCTTTTCAAGTATTACCTACCATCATATTTTTTTCTACGATTACGGCCGGCCTTTATTATTTGGGCATTTTGCAAAAAATCGTTTATGGAATTGCTTGGATCATGGCTCGTACTATGCGACTTTCTGGCTCAGAAAGTTTGTCTGCTGCGGGTAATATTTTCCTTGGACAAACAGAAGCGCCGTTATTGGTTCGTCCATTTGTGCCAAATATGACGCGCTCCGAATTGATGTGCTTGATGACTGGTGGTATGGCCACAATAGCGGGAGGAGTGCTGGCAGGTTATGTTGCGTTCCTCGGTGGCGACGATCCTGTGCAGCAAGCCAAATATGCATCTTATCTATTGAGCGCAAGTATTATGAATGCGCCTGCAGCCATAGTTTTCTCCAAAATCGTAATACCCGAAACTGAGCCTGAAAAAATCGATAAAGAGCTAAAAGTGAATACTGAAAAGCTCGGCGTAAACCTTATCGATGCGCTCTCCAATGGAGCAAGTGAAGGCTTGAAATTAGCCCTAAATGTGGGTGGTATGTTGTTGGCTTTTATTGCTGTGATTGCAGCAGTTAATTTCTTCCTTGAAGATTTTATTGGTGCGTACACTGGACTTAATGGTTTGGTTGTAGAATGGACTGATGGCGCATTTACGGGATTCTCTTTGCAATTCTTGTTAGGGTTGATTTTCAAATTACTGGCCTTTACGATGGGAGTTGAGTGGAGTGAAACTTTGGCCGTGGGTAGTTTGCTTGGGCAAAAGACAGTGATCAACGAATTTGTAGCCTATTTAGGCTTGGCCGAATTAAAAGAAGCTGGAGCCCTCTCTCCAAAAAGTATTGTGATTGCAACTTATGCACTTTGTGGTTTTTCTAATTTCAGCTCCATTGCCATACAAGTAGGCGGTATTGGTGGTATGGCTCCAAACCAACAAGGCAATTTATCTAGATTGGGAATGCGGGCTTTATTTGCTGCGACTTTGGCTTGTATGCTCACAGCTACAATTGCCGGAGCAATCGTTACTCCAAGCTAGCATCAATAGGGAAGTCAAAATCAACATCATCGATTTGGCTAGCCCACTAGTTCAAGCCTACCTACTGCAGGCAGGCGTCCGCTTGGACCTTTGCAGCTTCGCATTCCGTTAAAAATATTTACCATACTAGTTCAAGCGTCCGCTTGGACTTTTATAGCTTCGCAATTCAATAGTTTTATAGCTTCGCAATTCAATAGTTTTATTGCAAGTAATTGAATTTCAGCGATATTGAAATGGAGTCACACGCGACATGCGTGCGCCAGCGGAGTGCGCAAGCGGAGCATTAAAGGAAATGTGTAGCACAAATGGAGCAAGCTTTTAACCCATGATCCCAATCCAATATACTCAATTCCAATCTACTCCAAACTTGCATCAATAGGGAAATCAAAATCAACATCATCGATTTGGCTGTGAAACCACTCTGCCATAAACCGTTGTCCAGCAGGACTGAAATGTCGATTGCATGAATATGAAAAATATGGAAAGCTCAGATCTTCATCTTGTATTTCTTCCATTGCAGCTTCATACATACTCAGATAATCTATCCCTAACTCTTGGCAAATAGCTGCCACTTTTTTATTGGGTAGAAGTGGGTCAATTTTCTCTTCAAACTTATATTGCATTAGCTCAAGCCAATTTTCATCGATCTGATATGGATCGGCAATTTGTACTAATACCAAGTTTACACCGTCTTTATCTGTTAGATTCTTCAACCTCGCCAAACTATTTTCCAAAACCTCGTATCCTAGTCGTATTTCCTCAGTTTCGGTGGGTATATATGTTTCTGCTAAGCGTCTATTGAAATCGAATAATTTTGTATTGAAGGCAATCTGAAGCTGAGCTACCAAGGAGTTAATTCCTTTATTAATGGCGCCCGTTACATACAATCCTTCAAATGCAGTAGGTAAGTATTCAGATGGGTTTTGTGTCTGAATTTGGTTTTCAATTACTTGGTAATCAGAAGAAATAGGATAGGTAAATTCAAGTTTCTCATTGATAAGACCTTCACTAATTGCTTGTGCATTATCATAAAGGTCATTGTAATTGAGAAAGAAAACTACGACAATATCTGGGTTGAGGTATCGAGCGAAATTCTCGTATTGAGCTACTTGATGCACTGTACCAAACCCCCCGCTTGTTCCGAAGTTGAGTACATTATAATCTTCGACTAAGCTATCCAAAATTTCAGCGGCTGTCTCATTATTATTCACACCATATCCTTCTATAAAGGAATCGCCTAGTAGGGCAATAATGGGTTTATTTTCATCAATTTCATCACCTCTAAGACCAAGAGAATTGGTCTGATATGTTACTTCAAAGCAATCTCTTTGGTGTGTAATTGTAGTGTTTGGATAATGCCAAACCTTCCAATATTCATTATTGTATAAGTATGGACCACTTTGGTATTCCTTCGCCAGTGCACCAGAATTTCCTTGATATAAAATTCTGAGTGCTACTTCAGCAATAGCCAAGCTAAAAAGAATGGAGAAACAAATCAGGATTGAATTTTGAATTTTACTTTTATACTTGGATTCCATGTTTTTCAAATTATTGCTAGGTTGAAATTAACATAATTTCTAATTACCCTGATTTGTTTATTATAAATGTAATTGCTCTTAAATTTTATCAACCAGCACCTTGTAAGATGGGTCTTCTAATATATTGACTTCAATTACGCTATCTGCATTTTTCAGGAGTTTGCGGCAATCCGAGCTGAGATGCTTCAAATGCAGTTTTTTGCCTTGTTTATGATAACGCTCAGTAATTTTATTTAGCGCTTCAATTCCAGACATATCTACCACACGGCTTTCTGAGAAGTCAATAACCACTTCGTTGGGATCACCAAGAATATCGAATTTCTCATTGAAGGCTGTAACAGACCCAAAAAATAATGGCCCGTAAATCTGATAATGTTTTACGCCAGCTTCATCTACAAATTTTCTAGCTCTAATTCGCTTTGCATTTTCCCATGCGAATACCAATGCGGAAATAATTACGCCTATTAATACTGCTAAAGCTAGGTTGTGCAATAGCACTGTAACCAATGCCACAAGCACCATTACCAATACATCCGATTTTGGCATAGTGGTAAATGTGCGCAAACTAGCCCACTCAAAAGTGCCAATTGCAACCATAATCATAAGGCCGGTTAATGCAACCATTGGCAATTGCTCTATGATAGAAGAGCCAAACATTATAAACATCAGTAAACTCAAAGCAGCTACTATCCCTGACAACCTAGCTCTTGCACCTGCTGAAATGTTAATCAAACTCTGTCCAATCATTGCACACCCACCCATACCTGAGAAAAACCCTGTAATGAAATTTGCGATTCCTTGAGCCACAGCTTCTTTGTTTCCCCAGCCACGAGTTTCAGTGATTTCATCGATTAGATTTAGCGTAAGCAAACTCTCAATTAAACCCACGCCGGCAACAATTGCTGCATAAGGGAAAATGATATACAAAGTTTCAAGTGTGAATGGGACTTGAGGAATATGGAAAGGAGGAAAGCCACCTTCAATGGAAGCAATATCTCCTACTGATTTTGTGTCTAAACCTAGCCCTATTATTATACCTGATACGGTTAAAATAGCCACTAAGGAAGAGGGTAATACTTTTGTGATTTTTGGTAAGCCCCATATTATAAACATGGTGAGTAAAACAAAACCAAGAGTGAAGAATAATTCACTTCCTTGCATCCATTGTAATACCCCATTTTCATCAGCTAATTTGAATTGATCCAGCTGTGAAATAAAGATGACAATGGCTAAGCCATTTACAAATCCAAACATTACAGGATGTGGTACTAGTCTAATAAGTTTACCTAATCGGAGGAAACCAGCTGTCATTTGTATAATCCCAGCTAATACAACTGTTGCAAAAATATATTCTACCCCATGGCTTTGTGCCAAAGCAATAATTACTACTGCTACAGCACCTGTAGCACCAGAAATCATTCCCGGTCTGCCACCAAAAATAGAGGTAATCAAGCCCATTGTGAATGCAGCGTATAAGCCAGTGAGAGGAGATAAACCAGCAATCATAGCAAAAGCAATTGCTTCTGGAACTAAGGCAATGGCTACGGTAAGACCAGATAATACCTCGGTTTTGTAATCGACTCTTTGGGTGAGGTCGAAAAGGTTAAAGTACTTTTTCATGAAAATTTAACGGAAGATAAAATGTGATAATTAAATAAAATTGAAATAATATTCTGCTTATCAGATTATATTTGCAATTAATTGAAATTTAATTTTCTCACATGTTTCCTTGAATCGGACTGCAAATGTACCATTTTATTATTGCTCGAAAAATAAATGTTGTGACATTTGACCAAATCAACCTTTTACGATTGAAAACTTTGTGAACTAAGTAATTTTTATCCTACTTTTATTTACAAATCCTTAACTTATTTGAATTGAAGTTCTTATGCTTCTATTCTTAGGACTCTTATTGAAATGGAAAAGAAACTTTTTATTGGTTTAGTGACCTTGTTTATGTCCTTATCTACTGTGGCTCAAAATGTACAGTGGGCATCTAAGGTTATGGAATTTTCCAGTCAAACAAAAAAGGATATTCCAGGCCCATATTTTTCTAATCAGCAAATCCTCAAAGCACCGAATGTTTTGCCAGTAGGTGGTTATCATCCAAATGCTTGGATGCCAGCAACTTCAGAAGGACGTGAAACAATAAAGGTGGGCTTTAAAAATCCACAGCGTATCCGTCAGATTATTATCGCAGAATCTTACAATGCGTCTGCTATAAAAGAAGTTTACATCTACGATTTCCAAGATCATCCTTACCTCGTATATTCTCAGGAGCCAAGCTTAGTTGCCCAAAATGGTCGTGTCCTTAATGTGATGATGGATTGGACAGCATTTGATGTGTATGCAGTTCGCCTTATGTTGGATGGTTCAAATATTGGTGGATTATATGGAATCGATGCAATAGGAATCACGGAATCTGAAGAATCAGTTAAGGTTGAAGTAAATATTGCAGATAACTTAAATCCTTTTTTCAAAGCTGATTTACTTAGTAGTGGAATAAATAGTCCATATCGTGAAACGGCACCAGTTTTCTCGCCTGATTTTAATACGTTGTACTTTGCTCGCGAAAATCACCCAAATAATGCGGGAGGAATAGAGGATCCTTTAGATATCTGGTTTTCTGAGTTTAACCCAAATACAGGCACATGGTCAGAGGCAACAAATATTGGAGCACCACTCAATAATTCTGGCTCCAATTTCATTACATCAATTCGCAGAAATGGTGACTACGATGTAGCTGTTTTAGGAAATACTTACACCCGGACAGGATCAATGCGTACTGGTGTCTCAGTAACTCGGAAAAAAGTGGGAGAGGATAATAGCAAGTGGGAAAAGCCAGAGGCATTCAAAATAACCGATGATTATAATTTCTCTGATAAAGTTGATTTCCATCTTTCTGAAAATCGTCGTGTACTTTTATTAAGTGAAATGCGAAATGAAGGCAGAGGTGGACGAGATCTTTGGGTAAGTTTTCTGCTTAATAATGGGAATTTTTCCAAGCCTTTAAATCTTGGCTCGATGCTTAATACAGCTGGTGAAGAATTCGCTCCATTTCTCTCGAATGATATGAAAACTCTTTATTTCGCCTCAGATGGTCTTTCAGGCTTCGGTGGTTCGGACATTTATATGACCAAAAGGCTGGACGATACCTGGACTAATTGGTCCACCCCTGTAAACCTCGGCCCAGATGTGAATACTGCTCAAGATGAATCATATCTCAATCTCTCCAGCGACGGAGAATCTATTTATTTTGTACGAGGCAATGCTAATGGTGATATGGACATTATGAGATCTTCAACGCCTTTATTCCGAACTCCACCACATGAAGTGCGGATTTTGGGTAAAGTCCATGACTCCGAAACGAAGAATCCAATCGTAAGTACCATCAGTTATTATGACGATGACAATAAGTTGATTGGTAGCACACAGACCAATGAATCGGGATACTATCAGATATTTTTGGATGCCGACAAAGTTTATACTTATAGAGTCGAAATTGATTGCTACGAGAATTTCTCTCAGAAGCTAGATCTCAATATTCCAAAAGATTCCACCATGGCTTTGGTCGATTTGTATTTAGATCAAATCATTACCCAAAATGCACGTGATTTGGCAGTATTTTTCAATTTGGGATCCGCCCAATTAAATATGGCTGAATCTTCCACTCAGTTAGATTTACTATTCAATTTCTTGCGTAGCAATAGTGGCGTATCCATCGAAATTGCAGGCCATACTTGTACTATTGGCGGTAAAGAATTTAATGATAAATTATCTTTAGATAGAGCTAATGCAGTTCGTAATGAAATGATGAAACGAGGCATTGATGGCTTCAGAATTCAGTCTCAAGGTTTTGGGTTTAGCGATCCAAGAGCGAGCAACGATACGGAGGAAGGTAGAATAGAGAATCGAAGAGTAGAATTTACAATTACAGAAAATAGAAGATGTAGTGATAATAGCATCCATCAAGCGCCAATTTCAATGCCTGTAGCAATGACTTCACCAGCAGTCAATGATGAAGAAAATAAGCGGGAGGTTGAAATAGCAACTATATCCACCAAGGCTGAAGCTGCACCAAGTGAAAAAGTTGAATCTCGCTATTTGGTAAAAAAGGGTGACACGTATTACTCCATTGCGAGGACACATCAAATGTCAGTTCCGCAACTTTATGCGCTTAATGGCATCGATGAAAATACCGTACTAAAGTGGGGTACTCAAATAAAAGTGATGGCTGATTCGGATGTGCAGAGTGAATCTCCTGCCAGCTTCATCGCAGCAACTCCAGATGCCGAGCAAGGTTATCATACTGTTGGCAATAGCGATACGCTTTGGAATATTTCGCAGCGATATGGTACTACAGTAGAAGTAATCAGGCAATTGAATAACCTGAATAATAACACCATCTATTTAGGTCAGAAGTTAAAATTGCCTCAACAGGATTAAAGGAGAATTAAGCTTCGTAATTACCTAATATCATTTTGGGATCAGGGACAATCTGCTTATAAAATTCAACTTGCGAAGGAGCGCATACCCCAGGGAAATCGCCATTCCAGCCAAGCATATCTGTCATAAGTTGGAAGTGTAAATGTGGAGGCCAATCTCCATTTTCAGGATAGGGACCTACGGTACCTATTTGCTCTCCAGCTTTATATTTTTTACCTTTTTTCCAATTACTCATATCAGCTACACTCAAGTGTCCATAAAGGCTGTAAAAGGTTAGCTGTCCAAGTTTGTGTCTTAGAATTAGCGTTGGTCCATAATTTCCAAAACCAGCATTATCTGCAAAGCTGTGAATGGTAGCGTCTAATGGTGCGAATAGTGGACTTCCAGCCTTTATCCAAATATCAATGCCCAGATGAATGCATCTTGCTTCCTCACCGCCAAAATGCTCACTTCTAGCATATACTTCCCTATGCTCAAAATATCCTCCCGCCCCAGCCAACTTGCCTTTTGGAATCATACTTCCAAAAACGAATTCGTTGAATTCGGCAGTATTACGAAGGTCAATTTCGAATAAGGCTTTATTATTTTTTGTAAAATCGAGAGCCTCCGTATTATTCTTATTCAACCCAAATCCCATTACGGGAAATATTGATGGTGAATTCGCTTCAAAATAGTTTTTAAAAAATTGGGTATTGGTATTCATAGTATAAAAAAAGGGCCCATAGAAGGCCCTTTCTAATTTATATTTCTAAAAATTAAGCTTTTGGAGCACCCGCGAGTATTTCCTCAGAGGCGAAGTCAGCATATTTCTTAAAATTATTTACAAATTGTCCAGCAAGATCTTTTGCTTTTGCATCGTAAGCAGCTTTATCCGCCCAAGTATTTCTTGGACTTAATAATTCGCTTGGTACATCAGGACAAGAAGTAGGCATGGCCACACCAAAGATTTTATGATTCACAAATTCAACATTATCCAACTCGCCATTCAATGCAGCTGAAATCATAGCGCGAGTGAATTTAAGTTTCATTCGAGAGCCAACTCCATAAGGACCACCGCTCCAGCCTGTGTTGATCAACCAAACGTTCACTTTGTTTTCCTTCATTTTCTGCCCAAGCATAGTGGCATATTTGGTTGGGTGCAACGGTAGAAATGCTGCGCCGAAGCATGCAGAGAAAGTAGAAACAGGCTCTACTATACCTACTTCAGTACCAGCGACTTTTGCAGTGTAGCCAGAAATGAAATGGTACATTGCTTGGCCTTCATTCAATTTGGAAATAGGAGGCAATACACCAAATGCATCAGCAGTAAGGAAGAAAATATTTTTAGGCACATCGGCGACCGACGGTTCTATAGCATTGTCGATATGGTGAATTGGGTAAGCTGTTCTAGTATTTTCAGTAACCTTAGTATTCAAATAATCTACTTGCCTAGTACCTTCATAGAAACGGGTGTTTTCTACAATTGCGCCAAACCTAATAGCATCCCAAATTTGAGGTTCTTTTTCACGAGTTAGATCCACTACTTTAGCATAGCAACCTCCTTCGAAATTGAAAACGGTGTCTGCTGTCCAACCATGCTCATCATCTCCAATAAGCCCACGATTTGGGTCAGCTGATAGAGTAGTTTTACCCGTACCAGATAAACCAAAGAAAATAGCAGTATCACCTTTTTCGCCAACATTTGCAGAACAGTGCATTGATAATACCTTGTGCTCGTGCGGCAGGGTGTAGTTCAATACAGTGAAAATTCCTTTTTTCATTTCACCTGCATAGCCAGACCCACCAATCAATATAGTGCGAGTAGTGAAATTGATGATGGTGAAGTTTGCTTGGCGCGTGCCATCTACTTCAGGGTCAGCCTGAAATTCAGGAACATTAATAATAGTGAAATTTGGCTGGAAAGTAGACAATTCCTCCCGCGTAGGGCGAAGGAACATATTGTAGCAGAATAGGTTGTGCCAAGCGTGAGTATTTACTACCCTTAATTTTAATTGATAATTTGGATCAGCTCCTGCATATGCATCTCTGATGTACAATTTCTTGCCTTCCAGATGCTTAAGCATTTTGTTCTGTAACTGCTCAAATTTTTCTGGACTAATCGGAAAGTTGATATCTCCCCACCAAACAGAGTTTTCGGTATTTGCATCTTTAACAACAAATTTATCCTTGGGTGATCTACCAGTGAATTTACCAGTATCTGCCATAAGAGCGCCATTGTCTGTAAGCACTCCCTCGCCGTTTTTAAGCGATTCTTCAACTAATTCGGCAGGGCTTAGATTCCAGTATACAGTATCAGCATTTTTAATACCTGGCACTTCTAGTCCGCAAACTGTTGATTTTAGTCCAAATTCTTGCATTACTTTATGGGATTTAATAGGGTCAAAATTGAAAGGACAAATTTAAAGAATAAAGTGGTCTAGCCTTAGTTATTTTTCAAATAAAGCAATTGATGAGAAGGAATGTTCTTGTAGGCTAATTATTATTTGTAAAAATGATAGGATAGCTATAGTTTTAATGGTTTCAACCCAACCTATATGACAGATATTAGTGCTATTGACAAACACGGGGCTCCCGAGCCGGTAGAGCCTGATACAATTCTTGGCCACCCAAAAGGATTATTCTATTTATTCTTTGCTGAACTCTGGGAGCGTTTTAGCTTCTATGGCATGCGTGCGCTCCTTACTCTATACATGGTAAATGAGCTTTTTAAAGCTGTAGCAAATAGAGATGAAATCGCAATTGGAATATATGCTGCCTATGGTACCTTGGTTTATGCCACGCCAGTATTGGGCGGTATTTTAGCTGACAGACTTTTAGGATATCGCCGATCTATCATGCTTGGTGGTATTTTGATGGCACTGGGTCATTTCGTTTTAGCATTTGAGCATCCCGTATTTTTCTATGGAGCATTGGCGCTACTTATTGTAGGTAATGGTTTCTTCAAGCCGAATATTTCCACATTTGTTGGAGCTATTTACAAAGAAAAGGATCCCCGTAGGGATGCAGGGTTCACCATATTTTACATGGGTATCAATATAGGTGCTGCTGCTGCTCCACTTGCTTGTGGTTATTTGGGTGAAACTTATGGCTGGCATTATGGCTTCGGACTGGCTGGCTTTGGTATGTTATTAGGCCTAATTGCTTTCTGGAATGGTATGAAGAAAAATGCCTTTGGAGACAAAGGATATGCACCTGACCCAGCAGCGTTAGAGAAAAAAGCATACGGACTTAAAGTGAAAACTTGGGTGCCTGTATTGTCAATTTTCGCTGTACCATTTATCGCGGTGATGATTTATCGTGGCGATTTGTTTGGGATTCACTTGGATGGCAGTATAGTCAACATTCTATTCTATTATGTGCTATTGCCAATTATCGCATTCCGCATCATCAGAACGATGGTAAAAATAGATAAAGAGGCAAGGGAAAAATTGGGTGTGGCAGTGATGCTTACTTTCTTTATGACTGTTTTCTGGTCTTTTTTCGAGCTTTCAGGTAGTGCAATCACTTTATTTGCCGATCGCAATGTTGATTTAAAAGTGTTGAATGCCGCCCAAACCAATTTTATCAATCCGGGCTTTATTGTTTTGTTCTCACTGCTTTTTTCATCGCTGTGGGTGTATTTGGCTAAGACCAAGAGAAATCCATATTCACCTGTGAAGTTTGCGCTTGGTATTGCACAGCTAGGCTTAGGCTTCTTCATTTTCGCTTATAGTTTAAATTTCGCCAATGCTGATGGCAAAGTGCCTGAGCTTTTTCTCGTGCTGGGCTATCTGTTTATTTCAACTGGTGAGCTTTGCATTTCGCCTGTAGGTCTGTCCAAAATTACTCAGCTTTCCACTAAGAAGGTGGTAAGTTTTATGATGGGAGTTTGGTTCCTTTCTTCTGCTTTTGCATTTAGCTTAGGAGGCTTTATAGGCAAATTTATGGCGATAGAAAATGTAGGAGGCGAAGCGAAGCTTGGAATGGACTCACTCATTATTTATACTGATACTTTCCAATCTATTGCTTATGTTGCATTCGGTTTTGCCGCGTTGGCACTTCTACTTACACCGCTTATGAGAAAATGGATGCATGGCGTTCATTAATAATACCAACAACCAACCTTAATCAAACCAAAAAGAGCACCTTCGGGTGCTTTTTTTTATTTAACATAAAGCAAAGTCAAACCCATAGCACCCCCCATTTTAATGAGTGTAAATAATTGAAAAAAATATTTTAAGAAATCACTAACCCATTCTATGCTTTTGTTGTTAGATAACCATGGAAGAAGCTAAAGCAAAAAGAACCACGAAAAAATCGACTGTAGATATGGCCGAAAAGATTCGTAAATCCTATATCGATTATTTACTCGAACATGGCAAAGAGCCTGCTTCAGTTTATAGTTTTGCCAAAATTAATAAAATCAAAGAAGAGGAATTTTACTCACAATATTCCTCATTTACTGCATTAGAGAAAGATGTTTGGAAGGGTTTTTTAGAAACCACTCTACATACTGTTATCAATGATCCTACATACGGTACTTACAGCAGTCGCGAAAAAATGCTCGCTTTGTACTTCACCCTAATTGAAGTGCTCAAAGCAAACAGAAGCTACGTTTTGCTGGCATGGCCAAAGTCTCCACGACCTGGGCAGAAAATGGCCTATTTGGAGTTCTTTAAGCCAGCCTTCAAGAATTTTGTCAATGATATTTTGAATGAAGGCAAGGAGTCTGGCGAGATTGTAACGAGACCTTATATATCCGAGAAATATGATGAAGCTGCTTGGCTTCAGGTATTGTTTCTGATAAACTTCTGGGTGAAAGACGATAGCAAGGCTTTTGAAGCTACAGATGCGGCTATTGAAAAGTCAGTAAATCTAGCTTTTGATCTTTTTGGTCAAGGCCCTTTGGATTCTATTATTGATTTTGGAAAGTTTTTGTTTCAGCATAGATAAGCGGGAGGATAGAGGATGAAAGAATTAAATAAAATGCCTACTACCAAGGTACAGAGAGCCACACGCTTTTTGAAAACTGGTGTAAAAGTAGGTGGCAATTATGTGAAGCACTATTCCAAAAAATTGCTCGACCCGTCGATGACCAAAGAAGCATTGCACAATGACAATGCAACTGATATATATGATGCACTGAGCGAGCTAAAAGGTAGTGCCCTCAAAGTTGCTCAGATGATGAGCATGGATAAAAATCTGCTTCCAAAAGCATATAACGAGCGCTTCACAATGGCTCAATATAGTGCACCGCCATTGTCGTATCCTTTGGTAGTGAAAACGTTCAAGCAGTTTTTCAATCAAGGACCATTAGAGATTTTTGAGACTTTTACTCAAAATGCAAAAAATGCAGCCTCTATTGGTCAGGTGCATCAAGCTACGATTGGTGACAAAACCTATGCAGTGAAAATACAATATCCAGGTGTAGCGGATAGTGTAACCTCTGATTTGCGTATTGTGCGACCTGTTGCTCTTAGACTGCTAAATATTAGTGAGAAAGAACTAGATCATTATATGTCCGAAGTAGAGGAAAAGCTTTTGGAAGAAACCGATTACGTACTAGAAATTAATAGGTCAGAGGAAATTTCCCAAGCTTGTGCACATATTGAAGACTTAGTGTTTCCGACATATTACAAAGATCTTTCAAGCCCAAGAATCATCACAATGGATTGGTTGGATGGCATGCATTTGAAGGAATTTATGGCGAGCAATCCTACCGAGGAGGAAAGAAATAGGGTAGGGCAGGCCCTTTGGGATTTTTATGATTATCAAATTCACCAGCTCAAAAAAGTACATGCCGATCCGCATCCTGGGAATTTCATTATCCAGCCAAATGGCAAATTAGGGGTGATTGATTTTGGTTGTATCAAAGTAATTCCGGAGGATTTCTATACCAACTATTTTGCTTTGATCAAGAAAGATATGCTGGTAGATGAGGACGAGCTTAATAGAATCTTTTATGAACTCGAATTTTTGTCCGAAAGTGATTCTGATAGTGAAAGATCATTTTTCTCAGGTGTTTTCAAAGAAATGATCCGCCTATTAGGAGCTCCATTCCACCACGATGAATTTGACTTTGGTGATGATGATTACTTCCAACAGATTTTCGATTTGGGAGAAAGAATTTCCAATGCAAAGGAATTTCGTAAGTCTAAGCAAGCTCGAGGTTCTAGACATGGATTATATATCAACAGAACTTACTTCGGATTGTATAATATTTTACATGATTTGAAAGCCAAAGTCAAAACAAATAAGCCAGATTGGGTTCTGACTGAAGTTTAAGTGGATTTTAGTTTTTAGGAATTATATCGCTTATAGTCAAATGTTTGTTTTACTTTGGAAGTCCATTCGGACGCTTGAACTAGGATTGGATAAAAGGATCAGTAGTCCAAGCGGACGCTCGAACTAGGTTAGAGGATTAGGTAAGTGAATTGGTAGAAAATTGGTTTAATAGACTATTTTATTTGCTGTACAAAACGTCAATAGTTTTGTACAGCAATTTTTTTTAGGTGATTTCATTAGATCCAGTCCAACTTTTCTTTGGTTCTTTCACCTCCCGCATTTCCTGTATTTAGAGTAGCGACAGGCTCAAATAGCATCAACTCTACTTCTTCTTCAGCGATTGGCTTGTGTTCGACTCCTTTCGGTACTATATAAAATTCTCCTTCATTCAAAATCACTTCTTTGTCTCGGAAAGCTAATTTTAAAGTTCCTTTGATCACAAGAAATAGCTCATCTTCATTGTCGTGATGATGCCAAACAAATTCACCTTTGAGCTTGGCGAGTTTCACATGCTGCCCATTAAGCTCGCCAACTATCCGTGGATTCCAATGATCTGAAAATAAGGATAGTTTCTGTTTGATATTTATCTTCTCGTTCATGATGTGTGATTTTTGATGAATTAGATCGACCAAAACTGCATTAAAAAAGCCTGAAATGCTAAGAGCAATTCAGGCTTTTCTGATAGATGGTTGATCTAATATTTCTTAATTATCCGTTCCATATAGTTCCTTGCTTACAGCTTCGTACTTGTCACCTGCTTGCCATTTTGGTCTTTCGGCGCGGTCGGCAATTTTTTGAGCAGATAAGATATATGCTTTCCAATACACTAATGCGTACGCTAAGTCGAAGTTTTCATCCACTTGATCAGCAGGTTGGTGATAGTATTTGTTCAATTCTGCACCAAATTCCGTAAAACCTAAACTAAATGTAGGCGCAGGAATACCTTTGCGAGCAAAGTTTACATTATCGGAACGATCGTACAATCCTTGTTCTGGAGCAGGATCTGAAACAGCTTTTTTACCAAATTGAGCAACTGCCTCTTCAATTAAATTATCAGCTGTGGTTCTTCCTAAACCTATTACGGTAAAAATTGAAGTATCATTATATCCTGCATTATCGATGTTCAAATTGTAAATAATCTGATTAAGAGGAACCAAGGGATTGTTTGCGAAATAGCCACTACCGAGTAGACCTTTTTCTTCAGCAGTCCAAGCGCATAATAAGATCGAACGTTTCGGAGGATTCTTCGCAAAGTATTTAGCTGCATTAATTACTGCAACTGTACCGACAGCATTGTCGCGAGTACCATTGTAAATTGAGTCACCTGAAGCATCTGGTCTGCCTACGCCTACGTGATCGTAATGAGCAGAAAGCATCAAATATTCGTTTTTCAATTGCGGATCAGTTCCTTCAATCCAGGCAACTACATTTTTGCCAACAATTGCTCTATTTACTTTTCCTTGTACATTTACTTCGGCTTTTTTCACTTCTCCTTTGTCAATGGCGGCAATCAATTCACCATCCAAATCTTTCACCCACATATACGGAAGAGCATCACCAGAAACAGGCGTTGCATCAATTGTAAGTTGTGTTCTATTGAGCATTCTTGTAACCAAATTCCAAGGTGTTGTGGGCACATTATACATTTCGATAAGTCCAACAGCACCTTTTGCTTGAGCTCTGGCAAGTTTGGCTCTACCTTCTTCGAATAGCTCGGCAGGAGCCAATTTATTTGGTGCACCCACTCTTACTACTACAATTTTTCCGGCGACATCTACTTTGGAGAAATCTGCTTCCAAACCATAGCCAGCTACTACCATATCATAAGAACCAGTGATATTTTTACCATCAAGCACCAGCATATCCTCGCCTTGTTTTAGTTCTGTTGAGCCAATTTTCACAATGCCGACACTTGGTGGGCCAGACAATCGGAAAGGAATATGTTGATAAAATCCGTTAGCTCCTGGAATTTCTTTAGCACCATATTTCCAAAATTGCTCAGCAATGTATCGAGCCGCAGCATCAATTTCAGGACGGATTGGATCGCGACCCATTAGCTCATCGGATGCTAAAAATCTTATGTGAGAAACAGCTTCTCTTTCTTCAATAGCCGCATCGATTTTGGATTTGTGATCTTGCGCCATCGAACCAAGGCTGCTGAATGTAAGTACAGCAATCACTAAATAGGTAATTTTCTTCATTTTCTTTCTGTAAGTGGTTATTCAAAGATAAAGATTTAATACTGCGAAAATAATGAATACAGCAGGAATGTAGGGTAAAAGAGATTTAACGGAATATTTTGGCGTTTAGCGACTTTAAAAAGGCGGGAGGTTGGGAATATCCGTTTCTTCCACTCATTTTTTCTTCAACAATTTACGAATTATTAATATCAACAGCCAATACACAAATAGAGCTGATAAGAGACCAATAATCCCACCAACAACTACATCTGCTGGATAATGCACACCTAAATACACTCTACTATAAGCCACAACTATTGCCCAAATAAATAGGTACCCATATTTGGCATTTAGCTTTCGGAAGGCAAGCCAAAGAAAACCCGCCACAGCAAATGAATTGGAAGCATGAGACGAAACAAAGCCATACCTCCCGCCACAGCCAAATGGATTATGCACAAGTCCTTCAAGAGATGGTTCGTAGCATGGACGCAACCGCTCAAAAAATGGTTTGAATATTCCCGAAGCCACAAAATCACTTATCGTAATCATCAAGCCAAGAAGGATGGCTACATATATAAAAATACGGGTCCCATACAATTGCCAAAGCTTATAAGCCAAAAACAAATACAAGGGAACCCAAATCAATTTCCCACTAATAGCATGGAAAATTGTATTCCAAATAGGAGAGTTGATTCCATTCAGAAACAGGAATAACTGCTGATCCAGCTCGGCCAGTTTTTCTATTAATCGATCCAATTAATTCCTTTTACAAGTTTCGATAGCGTATAATGTTGGGCACTTCCTTCCACAGGCTGATGGCTATATTCCCATGCCGCTTGTGGTGGCAAACTCATTAGGATAGATTCGATTCTGCCATCTGTCTGCAAGCCAAATTTGGTTCCTTTGTCCCATACCAAGTTGAATTCCGTATAGCGACCTCTTCGCAGATATTGCCATTGCTTCTCATCTTCAGTGTATGTCAAGTCCTTGTTTTTCAGCATCAAATGTGTGTAAATATCTGCAAAGGCTTCTCCAACGTCTTGTACAAACGCCCAATAACTTTCGAAGCTGTTGTCAGCATTTGGTTTTAGGTAATCGAAAAAAATTCCTCCAATTCCTCTCGTTTCCTTGCGGTGAGGAATGTAGAAATAGTCATCTGCTTCTTTTTTATACTGATGGTAATAATTGGCATTATGCTTATCGCAAACATTCTTTAATCTCTGATGGAAGTATTTTGCATCTTCATCGATAACAAGATGAGGTGTTAAATCTATCCCGCCACCAAACCAAAGTGTACCGCCACTCATTTCGAACATGCGAATATTCATGTGAATAATAGGAACCCAAGGATTATGTGGATGCAATACTATAGATACGCCAGTGGCATAAAATTCCGGCTCATCTACCTGCATGTTTTGCTTTATGTAATCAGGCGTATTACCATAAACTTCAGAGAAATTCACTCCGCCTTTTTCGATTATATTTCCTCCCGCAATTACCCGAGTGCGACCACCGCCACCACCCGGCCTTTCCCACGAGTCCTCCACAAATTTCCCTTTTCCATCTGCTTTTTCTAATGCTAAGCAAATAGAATCTTGAATTTCCTTAAATCTCCGGGGAACCTCCGAATGCCTTGTATTCATATCAAATATAAATTTCCACAAAACTAGTTAATTCCTTACAATGTCTTTTCTACCACTTAGCGAACGTTCGTTAGCTTTCTATTATATTTGTAAGGCTTTCTCCTGCCAATTTTCTAAATTAGCAATTAGTAAAAACTCAAATGATGACGACAAAGAGTAAATCATTACCCAAAGATATATCAACTAACACCAAGAATAATTCGGCTCTAGATATCAATCTCTTAAAGAAAGCCTATCGGCTTATGTGTACTGCCAAAAGGATGGCGGAAACTTATGAGGAGAATAAAAAAATATGTAGTAAGTACGTTCATAGCACCTCCAGAGGCCATGAGGCTATACAATTAGCGGCGGCTTTTCAGTTGAAAGAAACTGATTTTGCTGCACCTTATTATCGTGACGAATCTATTTTGTTAGGCATTGGTTTGCAGCCATTTGAGCTTATGGGACAGCTGATGGCCAAAGCACATGATCCTTTTTCCGGAGGACGTACTTACTATTCGCATCCGAGTTTGAAGCGGGAGGGGTTTCCGATTATACCTCACCAAAGTAGTGCTACGGGAATGCAGGCTATTCCCGCTACAGGTATGGCTCACGGTGTTTCATATTTGGAAAAAGTAGGTTTGATAAATGCTGATGTAAAACCTGTAGTTCTTTGCTCTTTAGGTGATGGCTCTGTTACAGAAGGCGAAGTTTCGGAAGCGCTGCAAATGGCGGTATTGCATAAATTGCCGATCGTTTATTTGATCCAAGATAATGAATGGGGTATTTCGGCAACTGGTGCGGAAATGCGTGCAATGGATGCATTTGAGTTTGCGGAGGGCTTCAAAGGCTTAGAGAAAATGCGGGTGGATGGTTCAGACTTTGTGCAGTCCTATGAAGGCATGACAAAAGCTTTTGAGTACGCAAGAACCAACAGAGCACCGATTTTAGTGCATGCAAAATGTCCTCTCCTAGGGCATCATACGAGTGGTGTGCGTAAGGAATGGTATCGTGGGGATGGAGATTTGTCGCTACATTCACAAGACGATCCACTACCAAAATTAGAAGCATATTTAAAGGCAGCTGGAGTAAAATCTACTGAATTAAAGAAGATTCAAAAAGAAGTAACTGAATTTGTTCAGTCAGAATACGAAAAGGCATTGGCTTCACCAGATCCAGATATTGCCACCGTTTCGGATCATGAATTTGCTCCTACGCCGATTACAGTAGAGAAAGGTGAAAGAAAACCTGATGGAAGTGAAAAAGTAGTGATGGTAGATGCAGCTTTGCATGCTGTTGATGATATATTGAGAGACAATCCTGAAGCGCTATTTTATGGACAAGATGTTGGCGGCAGACTCGGTGGAGTTTTTAGAGAGGCTGCTACTTTATCTCAGAAATACGGTGAGCATAGAATATTCAATACACCAATTCAAGAAGCATATATCGTTGGTAGTACTGCTGGAATGTCTGCTGTCGGAGCCAAAGCAATTGTAGAAATTCAATTTGCCGATTATATATGGCCAGGAATGAACCAGCTTGTAGAAGAACTTTCAAAAAGCTGTTATTTATCCCAAGGTCAATTCCCAATCCAGTCGCTCATTAGAGTGCCAATTGGCGCTTATGGCGGTGGTGGTCCTTATCATTCTGGAAGTATAGAATCTACTTTACTTACCATCAGAGGAATTAAAGTGGTGTATCCATCCAATGCGGCTGATATGAAGGGACTTCTAAAAGCAGCCTTTTATGATCCAAACCCAGTGGTCATGCTGGAGCATAAAGGTTTGTATTGGTCGAAAGTGCCAGGAACGGAAGAAGCTAAAACTTTTGAACCAGATGGAGATTACATTATTCCGCTAGGCAAAGCGCGAATTGCGCTAGAAGCGAGTGAAGAGAAAATTGCAAAAGGTGAGAGCTGTGTAGTAATCACGTATGGAATGGGTGTTTATTGGGCGACAGCTGCCTCCTCACAATTTGATGAAGCTGTAGAAATCATTGATCTGAGAACACTTAATCCATTAGATTGGGATACAATAAGTGCTTCGGTACAAAAGCACAACAAAGCATTGGTACTAACTGAAGAACCATTGATGAATTCATTCGCAGAATCATTGGCGGGTAGAATTTCTGCTAATTTGTTTGAACATTTAGATGCACCAGTTCTAACGCTAGGTGCTTTGAATTTGCCTGCAATTGCGCTGAATGTAGCTCTGGAAAAGGAGATGTTGCCAAATGCTGATAAAACAGCAGTGGTATTAAAGCAACTCTTAGACTACTAGAAGGCCTATTCTGAAAATACTTTGGTTTAAAATAAATATAAAGCCTTTATAATGGGCTAGTTTTTGGTTTCATCCGTTTAAAAGGTAAGGTGATTTGTAATTCGATAAATGGACTACCTTTATCAATTCTGTCACCATTTTTTTTCAACCTATTTTTTCATTTAACCATTTTTTACCAATGAAAGCTAAATTTTTATTAAGCTTTGGACTCATCATTATTTTATTAACTAGCCCAATTTTGGCTGCTAATCTTAAAAATGATACTGATCCTCAACCAAAGTATTCACCTGAAGTACAAAGAATTGTAGATCGAGTGAATGAGCTAAAGGAAATCGATCGTTCAACTTTAACAAAAGCTGAAAGAAAAGATTTAAAAAATGAAGTGCGTGAGCTAAAGGATGAAGCTAATGCAGCAAATGGAAATGGCGTTTACTTATCAGTAGGTGCTATAATCATTGTTATTCTTTTATTGATACTAATTTTATAATTAGTTTTAATGAATTAATTCAAAAAGGGTTCGCAAGAACCCTTTTCTGTTTTTAAGCTTTCAAAGACGTTTTCCTTGTTTTTATCAGTGTGTTGGTTTTACTTTACTTTGTAACTAAATCAATAACATTATGAAAGCAAAATTTTTAGTAATGCTTGGCCTTGTAGCCTTATTTTGTGTATCGCCTGTTTTGGCAAATAATAATGGTAAAAACGATCCTGAAAAAGAAGCTAAGTATAGCCCAGATGTTCAGCGCATAGTAGATAGGGTAAATGAACTTAAGGCTATTGATAAATCTGAAATGTCCAGAGAAGAAAAAAAAGAATTACGAGTTGAAATCAGAGAGCTAAAAGAAGAAGCAAATGCAGCTAGCAAAAATGGTGGAATTTATATTTCAACTGGTGCTATCATCATTATTTTGCTTTTGATAATTATCCTATAATCAGATAGATACAATACGAAAAAAGAGCATTGAAAGTAATTTCAATGCTCTTTTTGTATTTCCAATCCTTACAGACTTATCTCAAAACCTGAACCTCAATAACAGTTGCATTTTCGGCAGCGCTAAACACTCTATGAGTGGATTTAATAAAGTCGCTTTCATCTGCTTTAAAGATATTTTCCACATACTTCTGCGGGTTTCTGTCAATCAAAGGAAACCATGTACTTTGAATCTGAATTTGGATTTTATGTCCTTTTTTGAAAGTATGGTAAACATCCTGTAATCTAAAATCCACATCGGTGACTTGATTTGGTACAAAAGGCTTAGGAGTATCAAAGCCTTCTCTATACCTCCCGCGCATACTTTCACTACGCACCATTTGGTGGTAATTGCTTAGTTTCTGATTGGCTGTCACCCATTCCGGAGTTTCTGTGTTTCCCGGGTATACATCTACCAATTTCATAATCCAGTCAGCATCTGTACCAGTGATACTCACTTTCAATTTCGCCATGATTTCTCCAGCCAATGTAATATCATTCTCTAACACATCGGTCTCATACACCAATACATCCGGTCGGCGTGCAGCAAAGCGCTGATCATCGCTCATGTATTTTCTTGGTGTAAAGGTCAATTTGATATCTTCGGAATGTTGAACAGGCTTGGCAGGATCAGATACAAACTCTGCAAAAGATCCTCTTGCACTTGGCGCATCCATGCTTAGCGATCCATCAGCATGTGGATACATATTTACTCGCTCTGCATTAGCGGGAGGCCAGTTTTCGAAGCGAGTCCATTCTTTCTTACCAGTATCAAACATGTAGGCTTCCGGCAATCCTGTTTGTCCATCGCCTGGACCTTTTAGGAAGTGATTGAAAAACTCAGCTTCTACATTGTCTTGGTACCAAGTGGAAATACTATCGCCAAAGTGGATATTAAATACATTCTGCGCTCCTCTTTCTCGTGCCCAATCTCCATGACTCCATGGACCCATCACTATTGTATTATATGTGTTCGGGTTATTCTTCTCAATTTCTTTGTAGATGTTTAATGGTCCGTATAAATCTTCTGCATCGAACCACCCGCCTACTACCATCACGGATGGCTTAATGTCCTTCATGTGCTGCACAATTCCTCTTCGCTGCCAAAATTCATCGTAATCTGGATGCTCTACTAATTGCTGCCAGAAGAAATTATCTTCTCCATAATATTTGGAGGCATTTTTTAGCGGACCCATATCCATAAAGAATTGATAAGCGTCCTCTGTTCCGGCATCAATCATTTTATACCAAGGCTCAGTTGTTGGCTTTTCGGTTTGGTATCCAAAAACAGATGTAGCTATAAAATAACTTAAGAAGTATGCTCCATTGTGATGGAAATCATCAAAATAGAAATCGCCAATGGGTGCTTGTGGTGACACAGCTTTTAATGCTTCATGGGCATAAGGCAAGCTTGCTGCTGAGTAAAATCCTGGATATGAAATGCCCCATTGGCCAACTTTCCCATTGTTGTTGTCAAGGTTTGCAAGCAACCATTCAATGGTATCGTATGTATCAGTACTTTCGTCGATATCTTGGTCTGTTTTGCGCTCGTCAGCGGTTAAAGTTGGCCGCATATTGTCATAGCTCCCTTCGCTATTCCATCTCCCGCGCACATCTTGGTACACGAAAATGTATCCATCTTTCATTAGGGTAGGAGACGGGCCAAGAGCTGTTTTGAAAGCATCAGCACCATAGGGTGCCACGCTATATGGTGTGCGCTGCATCAAAATCGGATATTCTTTCGACTGATCATTCGGAGTATATATACTTGTAAATAGCTTTACACCATCGCGCATTTCAATATACACTTCGGTTTTAGTGTAATTTTCTTTTACATAGTTCGCTTGGGCATTTTGCTCTTGTCCTTCTTTTGGACCGCAGCTAATTACTATCAAGAATAATAGTGCTGCTTGCAAAGCAAATAGTATTTTGGTCTTTGTCATATTTATGGGTTTTGGAAAATAAGATAGTATTTATGAATACTAAATTCAATAATAAATTGGATAGGAGGGAATTAAAAGAGATATAATTGGATATAGGAATCTACGCAAAGAACTTATAATAAGCCTTCTTGTGCGCTAGCTTCATCCGTCATTTCTTTTGCAAGGTCCTTTCCCAAATAGCCATCGATAATATAATGGGCGATATAAAGGATAGGGGTGAGCAAAATAGCGACACCAAATTTGTACAAATAATTGATAGTCCCAACAGAAATAAGCTGCTCATAAGACCAATTACCAAATACCACAAAGGCAATCCACAATACCACAAAGCTGTCGATCAGTTGGGAAACCAATGTAGACCCAGTTGCTCTCAGCCATATTTTCTTAGAGCCTGTAAATCTTCTCAATTTTTGAAATACATACACATCTACTAATTGGCCAATTAGGAAGGCAATCAAAGAGCCTACAATTATGCCCATGCCTTGGCGGAATATGAGATTGAAGGCAAAGCTTATATTAAATGGATTGCCTTGATCATCTGTAGGGTTTACATCGAGCCAGAAATTAGCAGGAGTGAGCAAGGTCACGATGTAGATCATGAAAAAGGAATATAGAATGAGGCCTGCTGTAAGAAAACTGATCTTTTTTACGCCTGATTTTCCGAAGTATTCATTGATGATATCGGTCGTTATAAATACGACTGGCCAAAGCATTACCCCGGCGGTGAGATTAAAATCAAGCACAAAATCTCCAAGCAGTTTGATATTAGCGGGAGGAATGCCGAGCGTTCCTTCTGCGGAAAAAATTTTCACGCCGACCATTTCGGCAAGCAAAGCATTTGTAATAAATATGCCGCTAAGGACAACAAAGAGATTCCTCTTTTTTACTTTTTCTGTTTTCAAGTGTGCGAAAATTTATTCCGAAATAGAGAATGTTTCACCTTCTATCGCCAAATAAGATTCCTGAAATACCTCCCGCGCTTCAGCTTGCAATGGTTCCAAGTCTTTGTATCTGATAGAAAAGTGACCCAATAATAACATTTTCACATTAGCTTTCAATGCAATGCTTGCTGCTTGTTTGGCAGTGCTATGGAATGTTTGTGAAGCTCTTTCAGCCATATCATCCATAAATGTAGCTTCATGATATAGCAAATCTGATCCTGCTACCGTAGGAATTATCGACTCATCATAAATGGTGTCTGAGCAAAATACGTACTTTCTTGATTTCTTTGCCGATTTTGTAAAGAACCCGTTTGCGAATATTTCTCCAGTATCAGGATGACTAATATCTTCTCCATTTTTCAATAATTGAAATTGATGAATCTTAATCCATTCAGGTAGATTCTCTTTGATTATGGCTTTCGGTTTTGGCTTCTCTAAAAACAAAAATCCCGAACAAGGGATCCGATGTTTTAGCGGAAAGTTTTTAACTGTGAAATATTCGTTTTCAAAAAGTAAATCGGCACTTTCTGGTTTCCATTCGATGAATTTCAACTCGTAATTGAGTGCACTGTTCGAATATTTAAGCTGTAAGGAAATAATCTCTCTAAGACCAGGCGGGCCATAAATAGTGAGTGGAGTTTTCCGCTGTAAAAGGTGGAAAGTAAAAAGGAGACCAACTAATCCAAGATAGTGGTCTCCATGTAAATGACTGATGAAAATTCGAGTAATTTTTTGAAATGGAACTTTGAAATTTCTAAGCTGAATTTGAGTGCCTTCCCCGCAATCAATAAGCATCCATTCATTACCTATTCTTAAAAGCTGAGAAGTTTGGTTTCTATTATGCGCTGGTGCGGCTGAATTGGAACCTAGTATTTGCAGCTGAAATTCCAAATTTCTACTCGTCTTCGCCTTCTTCTAAATCGCTTTCGATTACGTGCAAAAATACAGCATCAATTGCCTCTTCAATAGTTGGCAATATATTCAATACTTTATCGAGCAAGGAGATTTTAAGCAATTTCACTACATGCTCAGAAGGAGCTGCAAGGATAAAAATACCACCATTGTCATTGTATATCATATTGCCTCTTAATAAGGCACTTAATCCTGAGCTGTCAATGTATTTTACTTGGGACAAATCCAAAATCATATTAACAACGCCTTCTGCATTTTGTGTAATAAGTTCGCTTTTCACATTTGGCGATATCGTAGTATCTAATTTTTCCTCATTGATACTAAAGATGGTATAATTGTCCTGCTTGTTTATAGAAAATTTCATAATGTGTATTTATTGCTTTAGATAATTATTAATGTTTGTTTCAATTCTTTTCAAAACGGAATTCGGCTCTGCTTTGTTAAATTTCTCTCCAGTTACTTTTTCGAATAGCTCAATATACCTATCTGTAATCATATTCACAATTTCATCGCTCATCACCGGTTGAGTTTGTCCTTCTTTTCCTTGAAAGCCATTCTCAATTAGCCATTGCCTTACAAATTCTTTAGATAACTGCTTTTGCTTTTCGCCCTTGGCTTGTCTTTCAGCATAGCCATCAGCATAAAAGTAGCGACTGGAATCCGGTGTATGAATTTCATCAATCAGGTA
>CAZRBW010000038.1:10008-29344 GCA_964598395.1 uncultured Roseivirgaceae bacterium | reverse complement strand
AGCGCCCACCTTCGGTCGGCAAGCAGGCCCGCCTTTTTGTCCTCCCACCCGCAAACAGCCAAAGCATAAAAATTGAGGCTTCTTCTTTCAGAAATACTCAAGCCGAACAATTACTACGGATAACCAATATTAGTCTTTTACTCCAACGCTTTCACCCCTGGCAACTCTTTACCTTCCATAAACTCTAGCAAAGCTCCGCCTCCAGTACTTACGTAGGACACATCGTCGCCATAGCCAAATTTATTGACTGCTGCCGCAGAATCTCCACCTCCGATAAGGGAGAATGCACCATTTTTGGTAGCTTCTACAATCGCTTCGGCAACAGCCTTTGTTCCTCCCGCAAAATTACTCATCTCGAATACACCCATTGGGCCATTCCAAAGGATGGTTTTGCTAGTTTTGATTACTTCGGCAAAGGTCTTTTGACTATCAGGCCCGATATCTAAACCCATCCAGCCATCAGGAATATTTTGATTTTTAACGACATCCGTTTTGGTATCATTGCTAAATCCTTCTGCAATAATTGAGTCGCTAGGCAAAAGTAAATTCACGCCATTAGCTTTGGCTTTTTCCATTAGTTCTAGCGCCAAATCAAGCTTGTCCAACTCCACCAAGGAATTGCCAATATTTCCTCCCATAGCTTTGGTGAATGTGTAAGACATGCCGCCGCCAATAATCAGATTATCCACCCGATCGAGCATTTTTTCTATGATCAATATTTTGTCGGAAATCTTTGCACCGCCCATGATTGCCGTGTATGGTTTTTCGGCATTGTCCAATACTTTTTGGGCATTGTCCAGCTCGGCTTGCATCAGATAGCCACCAATTCGATTATCGAAAAACTGCGCCACAATTGAAGTGGAAGCATGCGCTCTATGCGCTGTCCCAAAGGCATCATTTACATATACATCGCCCAATCGAGCTAGTTTCTTCGCAAAATCAATATCGCCATCCTCTTCTTCTTTGTAGAAGCGCAGGTTTTCCAGCAACAGCACCTGTCCAGCTTCGAGTCTATTCGCCTTTTCCACAGCATCCTCACCTATGCAATCATCTGCGAATTGCACATCGCGACTAAGTGTATTAGAGAGGTGATTTAAGATATGTTTGAGTGAATATTTATCTTCAGGGCCGTCCTTAGGTCTGCCCAAATGGGACATTAGAATAACCGAACCACCATCTTTCAAAATCTTATTTATACTTTTTACTGCAGCTTGAATTCGGCTATCATCTGTAACTTCAAATTTCTTATCAAGTGGTACATTAAAATCCACCCTCATAAGGGCTTTTTTTCCAGCGAAATTAAATTTATCTAGTGTAAGCATGGCTAATTATTCTTGAGCTGAAGCTCGGTTTAATCTATCATTTATAGCTCTACCCAATCCAATGTCGGGCATGGTTTCGGCGATTATAAAATGCGCCGATGAATTATCTAAATACCGCAATGCAGCAAATAATTGACTTGCAGCTTCGGTTAAGTTTCCTGTTGGGCTCAGTTGCACTTGCAAATTATCATCAATGCCCACAACTTTGGTGGAAAGCGTGATTGTCGCAGCATTTACTTTACCAAGTTTGTTGAACATTTCATCTAAATCGCCAAAGTACAACTTTTTTCTAGGTGCGTAATGCGACTTAAGCATTCCTGGTGCATGTGGATTGGAAGTTGAATGTTTCATCACCTTAAGTGCTGGATATTCCTCCCGCAATTCTTCCAGCGACATACCGCCCAAACGGTATACTATCATTTCCTCATTTTCGAATCCGATAATGGTTGATTCTATTCCCACAGCACAAGGGCCTCCATCTAAAATATATGCTATTTCCCCCCCCAACTGATCATTTACATGCGCCGCTGTAGTTGGACTAATATAGCCAAAAGGATTTGCACTTGGTGCTGCCAATGGGAATGGCAATGCTTGAAGCAAGGCCAAAGTAAGGGGGTGGTTGGGGACACGAATTGCCACTCTGTCTAGCCCAGAAGTCACCAAATCGGGAATTGAAGTTTTGCGAGGAAGCAAGATAGTGAGTGGACCTGGCCAATAGCGATTGGCTAAATTGTATGCAGCATCAGGAATTTCGGCCAAGTAAGGCTCAGCGGCCTGTAAAGTAGCCACATGCACAATCAGCGGATCGAAACTCGGGCGAGCTTTTACTTCAAATATTTTGCTTACAGCATTGATATCAAGCGCATTTCCAGCCAGTCCATAGACGGTTTCGGTAGGAATTCCTACCAATTTACCTTTGGAAAGGAGCTGGGCAGCGAGCTCAATATCAGTGCCTATTTGTGCCATTATTCCTCTGAACAGAAATCTGCTAATGCTTGATCTGCTTCTTCATGGCCTAGATTTTTTGCACGGATGAAATTGCTACAAGCCATGTCCATTTCTTCTAATCCTATATGCACCAAACCTAACCAATAATAGGCAGCAGCATAGTTTTGATCAAGATTGATAGCCACTCCAAAATCTACTTTTGCCTGATCGATCTTGCCAATAGCCAAAGCAGCACGGCCTTTATTATAAACCGCCATTACATCATTGGGATCCAAAACCACAGCTTGCTGAAAATCCTCATAAGCCTGTCCAAATACCTCAGTTTTGAAATACATAAATCCGCGATTGATATATGCGTCTTTCAGTGTAGGCTCGAAACGGATGGCGATATTATAATCTTGGATCGCATCGAAATTTCTATCCAACTCGCGCAGTGCATTTGCACGATTGAAGAAAGGCTTATATCCCGTGCTGTCTAGCTTTATTGAATTGGTAAAATCCGCTACAGCAGCCTCGTATTCCATATTTTCGAAATGTGCAATGCCACGCAAGTTGTGCATTTGTGCGTTGTCTGGATAGGCTTCTACACCTCTGTTGAGGTAATTTAGCGCTTCTGCAGGTTGCTCAGCTTCAATATTTTCAATGCCTTTTTGGATAAATTCTTCTGCGGAAGGATTACAAGCTAAAAGGCTAAATGTGGCAATAATTAAGATTAAAATTCTCACAGTTTTTTTTGCAAAAATAAGGATAAAGCTTGAAAGGTGGGGATTTAATTCTTTTCTAGATTTTTAATCAATTCTAGATTGAAATTATGGCCTTTTCATAATTTGAGTTTTAATCGTTTGAAAAAACATCTTCAAAATTATTTTTTCAAATGATTAAACCTATTCATTTTATAATTGTCTATTTCACTATGTTTAGAGTCTCTATTCCAATAAACTTTAATTCTTAAAATCCAAAACTTATGAAATCGCTATTTAAATTTTCAGGTTTTTTGATGCTTGCAACGCTTGTGCTGTTGCAGTCTTGCCAGCAAGATGAGGTTTCTCCAGAGCTTATGAACGAGCAGGATGTTAATGCTCAAGTAATTGCTTTAGCTGATAAAATAAGCCAAAACTTCACTCAAGTGAATATTTCTGGCGGTGACGAGCATTCGGCTTTTGAAGTTCGTAATGAAGGATTGCCAACTGAATTTAGCTCTATTGGCACATTTAGCGAAGAAGAAAGAAGACCA
This sequence comes from uncultured Roseivirgaceae bacterium, assembly GCA_964598395.1. Classification (GTDB taxonomy): domain Bacteria; phylum Bacteroidota; class Bacteroidia; order Cytophagales; family Cyclobacteriaceae; genus CAXBDP01. The sequence continues at coordinate 25,840 of CAZRBW010000038.1, read as the reverse complement.
ATGCCGGGCAATTCAGTTATTTCCTGTATTGTATCCTTGAATTTGGAAGGCGAACAAATGGCTCAAGTTCGTCGCAGTTTTATGGCTTTCAATGGCTGTAAGCTTCAAAATATGCATGAGTATCAGCGCACGTTCCGAAGCTTGATGCAAGAAATGGAAACTTTGCGGAAGGGCTTAGTTGCCGATCATAGAGCGGGAGAATTAACAAGAGAAGAATTGGCAGAGCTACTTTCTGGCCTAAGAGAAAGATTCGCAACCGAACTTGCGGAAGTTAAAAAAGCTCATGCTGAAGAATTTAATTCTTGCATGCGTGGCTTCCTTGCCAGAACACATAGAATATTATCTGAAGAGCAGTGGAATGAATTCAGAACTTGTATGAGCAGCAGATAATATGGAAGTGAAATTCTAATTTACCTCTATCAGTTTACTTCGATATTTTACGGGAATAGCCACTGGCTTTCCCGTTTTTTGTTCTACCGATACTTGAATGGAGGTTGCCTTGGCGTATATTATTGTATCCTCACCATTTTCAGCACCCGTGATTAGGTAGGAGAGGTGAAAACTTGAATTACCTATTTTGGTGCATTTCACCCAGATTTGCGGCTTGTCCATAATCAAAATAGGTGTAAGGTAATCGATATTGCTATTGACAATCACGATAAAATCTTGGAAGAAATCCCAACCGGCTGTTTCATATAGAAAAGTAGCACGAGCATGCTCGAAATACTGATAATACGTTCCATTATTTACATGTGCTTGCCCGTCGATATCCGTCATCCGTACCTGAATTGGCGTGAAATAATCAAAACCTAAGTCTCTTGGATTAGCTGTTTTACTCATCGTTTATCAATTTTGGCGAAGCTGACGTGATACGCCTTTAACTTCTAAAATAAAATCTGGCCCAAATGCTAATGAAGGTGTTTTGAAGCCTGGATCTGGAGTATTTTTCAGTATTTTTTCTGTTGCCATCAGCGCTGTGATTGCGGTTAGTTTATATGCTTCGGGAGTGGTGAGCGATGCAGCAAGCGTTTTTCCTCCCGCATTTCTTACTTCGCCCCATACGTGGCTTTGGGTTTTTTCTCTAAGTTCTTCTGTTGGGCCTTTTATATTTTTTCGAACATAATTTTTTAACTTATTCTGCACCCAGTTCGACTTCAATATTCCTGTGAAGTATCGTGATAATTTTGCAAAGCGGATAGCCTTGGGAGCTACGCCTGTGTAAACAATAATATTAGGAATGCCCGTGCTGTAGTAGGCTGTGGACACATCGCCCCAAGGAATACTCATAGAAATGCGAGGGCCTTTGCCATAATCTATCTGGCGAGTTTTCCAGCCTGTAGGCACCGCTTTCAATTCACCATTTTGCCGGATCATTCCACCTTTGTAGATATTTTCTACCACCGTAAGTGCCGTACCACGACTCAAACTTCCAGCTCCTTTGAAAGCCAATTCCAAATGGCTAGCATCGGGCATGTGTGCGTGCAGAAATGCAGCCAGGCAATCTGTGGGCACTACATCGAAACCGCAACCTGGGATGATCACAATTCCAGCTTCTTGGGCAGCGGCATTCAAACTAGCTGCATATTCAAAAACCTCCATTTCGCCAGTGATGTCTATATAATGGCAATTATTTTTGAGGCAGGCAATCATTGCTGGCTTGGCAGTGGCCGAATAAGGTCCAGCGCAATTGAGTAATACATCCACACTTTTTACCATGCGGTTGAGTGTTTCTGTATCGTCGAGCGAGAAAGCTTCCCAAGGTAAATTTAACTTCTCGGCGATGGCTTTGGTTTTGGCTTCGTCCCTGCCTGCGAGAATGGGCTGGAGTCCTTTGGAAGCTGCTAATTCTGCAACTAATTGGCCAGTAAAGCCATAGGCTCCATAGATTATAAATGAACTTGAATGCATGTGAACAATTTAGTAGAATTTTCTGGAAATCAAGCCAATTTCTCTCAAAAGCCAGTGGAAATAGCGGGAGGTTATTTTAGCAATTCTTTAGATTTCTCCACCATTCTGCAAATTGAAGGATCGTTTCCTACCAAAGTTGGAATTTCATCTAATGGCACCCATTGGATGTCTTTCGATTCATGATTGATCTGGATGGGCGTTTGGCTATTTCCACGAAAGATAAAACGCATATCATAATGCAAATGCTCAGGAATTCCCTTGTGTGCTGGAATGGTATGAACGTCGAGATCGAAAATGCTTGTTTTCAGTAAATCAATTGAAGAGATGGCCGTTTCTTCTGCCAATTCTTTTTGGGCTACTTCCAGCAAATCCTGATTGCCATCGGCATGACCACCAGGCTGTAGCCATTTGCCTATTTTGCTATGGAGGATTAGCAACACACTTTGCTTGCTAGGATCCAGCACCCAGGCGGAGGCTGTAAAATGCCCAGCTTTTCGGCTTCTTTCAAAGGCAATTTCACCTTCCGAAAATAACTCAAGCATTTGCGTTTTGTAGCCGGCTTCTTGGTCGTTTTTAGGTTGATAAAGGCTTAGGGAAGATCGTAAATCGAAAGTGGACATTCAAAAAAAATTTAAAAGCCCGGAAAGATCCCGGGCCTATTTATTCATTTAAGTGATAATTACTTTTTAACTTCTACCGTCTGCGAGTAAACTGTAATGACACTTGTGAAAATGTTAATGACAAAATCTAATGGTGTAATTGAGCTTTTCACTGTATAATTTTCAGCTCCAGCAGCCATTGCTTTGCTATCAACCTCATTTATTGGCACAAGACCCCATAGTACATACCATTGTCTTTTGGTTTCGGATTCGCCATAACCGCCACTACCCACTGTGTGCGTGAGCGACATGCAAGAAGATAATGATGCTGCAAGTAGAATTCCAGCGAATAATAAAGATGCTTTCTTTTTCATTGTAATTGATGTTTGGGTTATAAAATCGATTTAGTACTGCCTATAGAAGATTCCAAGGCCTTTGGAAAGTCGATATATTCCTGCCTCTGAAAAATATAGTCTAATTGAAATTTTTCTTTACCGCCCTCAACAAAGAAAAGCTTAAAGTTAACAACAGCATCGTTGCTCAGCAGCAATTGAACTACTTTGAAGTTGTCAAATGAAAAGCTAGTTGCCATAGCTTGATTGTAAATTCCATCTTGATTGAAATAATTATCTGGATTTTCGATTAAGCCAAAAATCAATGAATCGGGCATGTTAGCAATGCTTGATACTGACATAATGCTTTGTGTACTGTCGTCTTTGAATAGATGATGTATTTCCACAAAATCAGCTTCAGAAGCTTCAAGAGATTGGATTGGACTGAGAATTTTGCTAAATCCTTCAATAGGTCTGAAAGAGATTCCTAAAGTAGAATCTGATATCGCTGTACTAAGGTAGTTTTCATCAACTCTGAATTCTAGCTCCTCCCATTGCTTAAATTGGGATTCATTTGAAGAATTGCAGCCAATTATAAAAAGTATAAGTAATAGAAAAGTTATGCGCATCATGGTAATTAATACTAATTATCAAAGATAAGATTTTTATTAGTAAATCATTTTTGCTTTGGATTTTTTTTGCTGAAATTCTTTGTCGAATAATTCTAAAATCTGTGCTAATCCATTCGATTGTCTTGTGTGTCGAGTATGGCTCTAATAAAATCGTCGAAATTTTTTGCTTCTGTAAATAATCTGTCTTGATAAATATTCGCCATCAGTTTGATGTATTGCGGCTTTTCATTGAAACTCACATGCTCAATCATGATATTGCCGTATCGCTGATTGGCCTTTTCGGTGCTTTGCCCAGGATGCGGCTTTAAGTAATGCATCTCTCGCGTTTCTATGTAATTTTCCTTTTGGATGATTCGTCTATCCGAGCCAGATGGACGATAATTTAAAGCAAGCACTCTCTCCTTAAGCAAATCGAAAAAGTGCTGAAAATGGGCTTTCGAAAAGATGGGTTTATAATCCAATGCAAAGCCATTGGAATAGGGCGATTGGTGGATGAGGATATTCCATTCTGATTGTATATCCAGTTTGGTGAAATTGTAAGCACGTGAAAATTCTTCGAGCCATTGCTTTCCTTCACCTCCCGCTTTCCATTCTTCGAAATCCGCTTTTTCTTTATCTGAGCGCTTTATGACTTCATGCACGAGCACTTCATTTATTTTTCCTTTCTGCGGAAAAAGCTTATTCATCAAATTATCTATAAAACTCATTCCCTTATAAACCCAGATTTGAAATAATAGTTAATCCGTATTTTTTGATTTAGGCAAAGCCTGTGATAAATTGAACCACAAAGAATCAATTTAAATCATGCAAAGCAAAGCAAAAACTTTTCAATCGCTGATTGTCAGCCTTCTACTGGTACTGATTTTCAATGTGGGACTAAGTGCCCAAACAATTCAATACAATATTTCTTTCGAAAAGGCCGAATTACATGAAGCCGAAATTGAAATTACATTTACTCAAGTACCTGAAAAAGTGCTTGAAGTAAGAATGCCTCGAAGCTCTCCCGGCAGATACGCCATTCACGAATTTGCCAAGAATGTGTACAATTTCGAAGCGATGGATGAAAATGGAAATGCCTTGCAAGTGTACAGACCGAATCCTTATCAATGGGATGTGGCAGGTCATAATGGTACGGTAAAAGTGAAATATACGCTGTTTGCAAATAGAGCTGATGGCACCTACAGCGGCATCGATGCTCGCCAAGCGCATTTGAATATGCCGGCTACATTCATGTTTGCTCGTGGATTGGAGTTTCGCCCGATCGAAATCAACTTTAATGTGCGGGAGGATTTGAATTGGAAAGTAGCTACCCAGCTTCAACCACTGGGAGGCAATAAATTTGCGGCTCCCAATATGCAGTATTTTATGGACTCACCTACGATGGTTAGCAATTGGACGATCCGCGAATGGGACGTAAATGGCCAAACTATTCGTTTTGTGCTTTTGCATGTGGGTACCGAAGCCGAAGTAGATGCTTATGCAGAACAAGTAAAAGCTATTGTCCTTGAACAGGAAGCTATTTTTGGTGAATTGCCTAAGTTCGATTTTGGCACATATACTTTCTTGGCTTCCTACAATCCTTGGGTTTCGGGAGACGGTATGGAGCATAGAAACTCTACCATTCTTACAGGTGGTCGTTCATTGGCAGCGGGAGGAAATATCGGCACTGTAAGTCATGAGTTTTTTCACGCTTGGAATGTAGAGCGTATTCGCCCAAAATCATTAGAGCCCTTTAGTTTTGAAGAGGCAAATATGAGTGGCGAGCTGTGGTTTGCCGAAGGATTCACCAGCTATTACACGCCACTGGCAATGGTTCGCGCTGGGCTTATCAACCCTACCCAATATGTAAATGGTTTGGTTGGGGGCATCAATGCAGTGATTAATTCACCTGGCCCTAAGATCCATTCTGTGGTGGAAATGAGTTATCAGGCGCCTTTTGTGGATGCCGCTACGAGTATCGACCCTGTGAATAGAGCTAATACTTTTGTGTCGTATTATACCTATGGTAGCGTGCTTGGTTTGGCATTGGATTTAGAAATCCGTCAGAGATTCACAGGCAAAGATTTGGACGGCTATATGACTGCGATGTGGCAGCGATTTGGCAAGTCTGAGATTCCTTACACCTTGCAAGGACTGCGCAATGTATTGGCCGATTATACCGGAGATAGACAATTTGCAGATAATTTCTACGATCAATATATCCACGGTAAGAATATTCCTGATTTTGCTGCTTTGCTTAAAGGAGCTGGGATTGAAATGAAAAAAGCCAACCCTGGTAGAGCGATTCTTGGGCCTACATTTATCCGTGTGCAGGATGGAAAAGCCACTGTAGCTTCGGATGTGATCATGGGCTCGCCGCTATACGAAGCTAAAATTTCTCGTGGAGATGTATTGATTTCGTTAGATGGAGTAGCCATTGTAAATGACGCCAGTCTGGGAAATATACTTGGAGCTAAAAAGCCAGGAGATAAAGTAGAGATAGTATATGATCAATTAGGAATGGAAAAGAAAGCAACCGTACCGCTAATGGAAGATCCAGCGATGTCGCTACAGATTGTAGATGAAAATAATGCGCTTCTTCAGAATTGGTTGAAGAGTAAAGTGAAGTAAAATATAGCGGGAGGAATTATCGCCCATTAACCAAAAATCAAAATTGATATCCAAATGAAAACCATCCATTCACCAAACGCACCAGAAGCCATAGGACCTTATGCGCAAGCAATTGTTGTCAATGGCTTTGTGTATTGCTCAGGCCAAACGCCGCTTTTGCCTGAAACCATGCAATTGATATCAGATGATATCGAAACGCAAACCAAGCAAGCACTCGAAAACTTAAAAGTAGTTTTGGAGCAAGCAGGAAGTGGATTAGACAAAGTGGTGAAAACAACGGTCTTTCTCAAAAATTTCCGTGATTTTCCAAAAATGAACGCTGTTTATGCCGAGGTTTTTGGAAGCCACCGGCCAGCAAGAAGCACCGTGGAAGTATCCCGCCTTCCGATGGATGCGCTGGTAGAGATAGAATGTGTAGCCATAATTTAACCTCATCCATACCGACAGCTCATTTTTTAATGGGCTGTCTTTTTTTCCTTTTGCCCAATCCATTTTCTTTATTAGCAGTTTTCTTATTTAAGCTTTTGTCCTATTCTCTTAAATAAGGATTGGTCTTATTTAAGTTTTTGGTGTTTTTCTTAAATAAGGATTGCTCTTATTTAAGCTTTTGCCCATTTTTCTTAAATAAGGATTGCTCTTATTTAAGTTTTTTGCGTTATTTGTTAAATAAGAACATTGTCTATTTAAGTCTATGGCTTTAGAAGTTAGACTAACTAATGACATGTAATCGATCTAATTGGGCAAAATGACATTCAAATGAAAACATTTCAATCGGGCAAATACGTAAATCAAGGCTACTATAAAGCTTTTATTCCAAGCGAAATCAACAGAGAATGGATCTTGGATAATATGGAAGTAATCAAGCTTTTGAGTCAAGCAGATCGGCAGTTGGGAAGATTAGATATGTATTCAAACTATGTGAATATCGATTTATATGTAAGTATGCATATTGCCAAGGAAGCAACTCAATCATCAAAAATTGAAGGCACTCAAACGAATATGGAGGAGGCTTTTATGGAGCGTGATGACCTGTCTGTAGAAAAGAGGAATGATTGGGAGGAAGTGCAGAATTATATTGAAGCCATGAATTTGGCGGTAAATGAATTAGATAAACTGCCTTTTTCGAGTAGACTTATTAAAAAGGTGCATAAAATTTTGCTTCAAGGTGTGCGAGGAGAAAGTAAATTACCGGGAGAGTATCGCACCAGTCAAAACTGGATAGGTGGAGCAAGTATTGATGACGCCACTTTTGTGCCCCCACCACATACAGCAATTGCGGAACTTATGAGCGATTTGGGAAAATTTGCCAATGACGAAGGAAATACGATCCCAGACTTACTCAAGATTGCTTTAATTCATTATCAATTTGAGACCATTCACCCATTTTTAGACGGAAATGGAAGAACTGGCCGTCTATTGATTACCTTGTATTTGGTTAGTAGTGGAATATTAAAAAAGCCGATTTTGTATCTGTCTGACTATTTCGAGAGAAATAGAATGTACTATTATGATAACTTAATGCGTGTAAGAACCCACAATGATTTGGTGCATTGGTTTAAATTTTTCTTAGTAGGCATAATTGAAACTGCTAAAAAGGGCATACAAACCTTCGATGGAATTTTGCAATTGCAAACTGCTATTGACGATAGATTGAAAGGTTTGGGCAATCGAGCCAATGATGCTCGAAAGGTAATTTCTAGCTTATATTCTAGCCCAGTGACGGATGTAAATAAAGTGACACAGATAATTGAAAAATCGAATGTATCCGGATATAAATTGATTGCCTTGCTAGAAGAACAAGGTATATTAAAAGAGGTAACAGGCAGCCAAAGAGGTAAAATTTACATCTTTGATGATTATATAAAACTCTTTCATAAATAGAGCAGAACTCAAATTTCAATAAAGCTCCAAAAAGCTAAACCTCCGTTTGATTAGCTTATTATCATCTGTGTGAAATTCGAAATTTCTGGTTTCGATCCCACCTTTTTGAAAGGTAATGGCTTTGTAGAAATTTGGTGCATCAAAGCAAAAGCTATGAAACTCGCCATTCTCACCGCAGGGATCAACGCTAGCAGGCAACTTATCGATAAAGGATTGGTTGTAAAGCGAGCCCACAGCTTTGGGAAGCAAATCGGCATCGGCGCTGCAAATAATCAATTGAAAATTATCTGCAATTACCTCCCGCGCCATTTCACTTGTGTTTTGCTGCCAAATTGGAAAGAGGCTTTTCAAACCCGCTTTAGCTAAAATGGCTTCTTTGTATTTTCTTAAATCTTCAAGAAATATATCGCCCATGGCAATATGACTAATTTCATCACCAGCCAACTTTTGATAATAGCCCAGCATGGTTTCTTCGTAGCTTTCATCCTTGCTCAATGGAATCAAATCCAAAGGCAACTGCAATGCATCGGCTTGTTTTTGTAGCAGTTCGATAGGAATTTCGTGCAACCCAGACTTGCCACTAGCAGCATCGATGGTGGTATGGAGGCCAGCAATATCACATTGGTCGGATATTGCCAGCTTCCATAGCGCAAAGGCTGAATCTTTGCCGCCACTCCAACTGAAATGTATTTTGGGTTTTTCAGTCAATTGATAATTTCTTTATTTTCTAAAATTAACCAATAATTGCAAGTAGAAACTTCTGCCACGCGTCGCAAAACCATTGATTTCAGAATATTGATTGTCTAATAAGTTCTCGGTTCTGGCTGTTACTTTCAACGAAGTATTAATGGCGTAGCTCAATTGCAGGTCTACGGTAGAGAATGCCGCAACACTTTGTGCCATCAATGCGCCATATGGACCAAGTGCCGAACTATAGGAAATATCAGGCCTTGAACCAACATAGCGAACAAAACCTCCCGCTTGCCATTTGTCGTCAAAGTCGTAGTACAGCTGCATATTGCTTAGAAAATTTGGTCGGCGCACCAATTGATCATCCGTTTTGTCCGAATCTAAAAATATACCATTGTTATATAGCTGTAAATGATGCCCTGCTGCAAGACTGGCTGGCAAATCTTCCGCTCTATACTCGTACTCACCTTCGATATAGCTTAGGTTAAATTCCGCTCTCAACTTGTTGAACAATGTGGTATTGAAGCCCATTTCTGCACCAATATTTCGCTGTCGGGCTATATTGATGTAGGTGTCGCCAGCAAAATCTGAACCTGTCAAATTAGCTACTGCTTTGCTATTTCTCCATAAATAAACATACTCAATGGCATCAGTCACCACACTGCTAAATACCGAAATATTCCACTGGAAATTGCCTTGAGTTATGCGCGTGCCAAGCTCAAATGATTGTGAATTTTCTGTTTTCAAATCCTTATTTCCGCGGGTGGTAAAAGCGCCAAAACCTCGGTTTGGATCATACATCTGATACAGAGAAGGCGCATTGAAGCCCGAATTATAGTTTAGGAATAGGATAGAGCCTTCTCCAAATTTGTAATTGGGACTTAGTTCAAAGGAGAAATTATTGCCTGCTATATTATGATTAGTAAATCGCCCGCCAACACTTAATCCAAAAGCTGACATATTACTTCCCAAAGCCTCACCTTTCAGATTAAATTGGCTGAAAATGTAGTTTTGTCGAGCAGTCAGATCCAACGAATCGTAATTTACAATCGACTCGAAAGGACCCCATGGCCCATCGCTAAAAAAGTAAGTATCGAACTCCATTTGTTCCTGATAGGTACCAATGCCACTCACCCACCGAAAGGCATTTGTATTCCAAACGCTTTGCAATTCAGCTGTTAGCAATTGCCCTTTGTAATTCCCTTCGAAATAGCTTTGATCTGTATTCCCTTGATTATCAATTACCGACGAGTCGTTAAGGCTTAGACGATTGGAAATTGAATAGCCTCCAATAAGACTTAGATTTACATTCTCTGAAGCATCGAAATTGAGTCTGCTTTGTAGCCAATCACGTTGAAAGCGGATAATGTAATTATCATCATCTCTAAATGCACCAGCATCAATATCTGCTTCCTGCCATGATCTGCGATAGTTGATAGTGAAATCTCCCTTCGAAAATGCCTTACCAAGCTTAGCTCCAAAGTCAATTTTTTCGAAATCATCTCGATCATTTACACGGAAAACATTTGGGTCGTTTAGAGTATCTAATGCCGCATTGAGTCCTTGCACCAATCTATGATCTACTGAGGCGCCAAATATCCACCCATCGTTTGTTCGGTTTTCTACTTGCGCTTGGTATTGAAATAGCGAACTATTGTCACCAAAAGTACCCGTTTGTACTCGACTAGTTACGGCTGTGCCAGCAGTTCTTTGTTTGCCGGTAATCAGATTTATTGAGCCTCCAATGCCGGAAGTTCCGTACAGGCTACTTTGAGAACCGCGCACAATCTCAATACGCTCAATATCCATCAGACTTAATTCTGATAGATCGATTACACCGTTGGGTGTGCTTGGGTCGGTTACTCTAATACCGTTGATCAGAATGGCCGTTTGGTTACTTGCAGCTCCTCGCATAAAAACGCTTTGAGTGCTACCAGGTGTTTGCCCTGTGCCCACCACAAAAATTCCAGCCTCTCGTGTAAGTAGCTCGCCAAGATGCATATAGCCGCTCCGCTCAATTTTTTGGCGATCTATCACCGTCACATTTCGCGGAATGTCTTTGATGTTTTCCTCTACGCGACTGCCTGATACCATCACCTGATTGAGATCGATAGTACGCAGGCTGTCCTGGGCTTGGGATTGAAAAGTTGTAAATAATAGAATTGTCAAAATCGAAAACAGGCCACTCCCGACCTTTTTCGGCGTACGTGTGTTTTTTCTCATAGCGTTTCCTTTTTGGGATGAACTATGAGCTTTGGGAAATGGAATCGGATTAAGGAATCATGCAGACCCTAACCGTTCAAGCCTTTCACCCGAAAGCTCTGAATGTTACAGAATGGGCAGGTCTCCTGACTTTCCTGAATTGCCGCCTTCTCATTTCAAATTCTCGAAACAATGGCATGGGTGGCAAAAAACTCGCTGCAGCGAGCCAGAATTACAGTTGCGGGGACAGCTCCAGATTTTCACGGGATTCCCTTTTAATCCGCCGCACCGATAGGTGCATTGGAACCAATTCTATGCGGCGAAAGTAGCTAAATTTATTTATGCCGCAAGTTTTCAGTTTGTGATTTTGACAAAAGGTAAGTTCCGAATTTTCTTTTTCTCAAAACGAAATAATCTATTTCATCAGCGCTATTAATTAGCTTTTGCTTTTCTTTGTGCCAATGAAGAGAAGTCAATTCAATATTATCTTAGCCTTTTTGGCACTGTCAGTAATAGCTGTATCAGCGTGTGATTCAGCGGAAAATAAAAGCGGGAGGATGGAGGATTCTCCAAATTCACAGTTCGAATTGCAATTGGATTATGCTCGCAATTTCAAGGTGGAGTATTTTGATGATTACAAAAAAGTGACTGTTTTGGAGGCCTTCCGTGGAGCTTCTAAGCCCGAGGAATATTATTTGATAGATAAAGGAATTGAACTTCCAAATTTGCCTGCCGGAGCAAAAATCATCCGCACTCCGGTTTCGGAAACGGTGGTTTTTTCCACTTCTCATCTGCCCATGTTGGAGCTTATTGGCGAGGCAGAGAGCCTCGTTGGTTTCCCCAGTTTAGACCTAATTTCCTCCCGCGTTTTTCGAGCTAGAATTGATGCTGGTGCGATCCGTGATGTAGGCCATGAAGCTGGACTCAACAAAGAATCTTTGATTGATTTGCAACCTGAATTAGTCGTGGGATATACTTTAGGGACAAATTTGGATGCATATTTCGATATTAATAGAGTAGGGATTCCGGTGGTTTTTAATGCTGAATATTTGGAAGAAACGCCACTTGGAAGAGCCGAATGGATTAAATTTATGGCTACTTTTTACAATAAGGAAAAGCTGGCTGATTCGGTATTCACCGAGATCAAAAATCGCTATAACGAATTGCTTGAAATGACACAATCCATAGAAAATAAACCGACAGTACTTAGTGGAGTAATGTATGGCGATACGTGGTTTGCGCCAGGTGGTGAGAGCTGGGCGTCTAAGTTTTTTGAAGATGCAGGTGTTGAGTACTTATGGCAATATACCGAAACTACCGGCAGCTTAGAGTTAAGCTTCGAGAGTGTATTGGAAAAAGCAGAAAATGCACAATTTTGGGTGGGTGTGGCCAATTTTAGCACACTCAGCGAACTGAAAAATAGCAATGCACGATATGGACTTTTCACTTCATTTCAGCAAGTAAAAGTATTTACTTACAATAAACGAATGGGCGAAAAAGGCGGAAATGATTATCTAGAAATGGGTTATGCTCGGCCAGATTTGATATTAGCAGATTTGGTGAAAATCTTCCATCCGCAATATTTGCCAGACTACGAAACATACTTTTTTCAGCAGCTTAGCGAATGAGCCAAATCCCAAAAATATCATCAGACAATGGCAAAAAGAGATTCATTTTCCCTTTGATGATATTGGTATTGGCGGGGCTTTTTTTGTTAAGTATTTCTCTCGGCTCAGTACGAATTCCATTTTCGGAAATCCTCAATATGCTTATAGGTAAATCAGCCGAAAAAGGCGCTTGGGAGATAATTTTATTTGAATTTCGAATCCCGAAAGCGATTACGGCGATTCTGGCTGGAGCAGCATTGGCCACAAGTGGCTTGCAAATGCAGACATTTTTTAGAAATCCATTAGCTGGCCCATTCGTATTGGGCATCAGTTCGGGCGCAAGTTTGGGCGTAGCATTATTGGTGCTGGCAGGGGGATTATTTGGATTGGGACTCACTTGGGATACCGCCATTGGGCCTTGGTTATTGATACTTGCCGCTGTTGCTGGCGCCGCTTCGGTAATGAGCTTGATCCTTGTCACAGCCATCAGAATTCGCGATAGCATGACCTTGCTTATTATCGGATTGATGTTTGGTAGTGCCACTGGCGCAATTGTGAGCGTTTTACAATACTTCAGCGATGCTACACAAATTCAAGCTTTTTTGATTTGGACATTTGGGAGTTTGGGCAATCTGAGTTGGTATCAATTGAAGGTGTTTTTCCCTGTGATTTTCATTGGCCTTTTGCTTTGTGTTTTTCTGGCCAAGCCACTCAATGCACTTCTTTTGGGTGAATCTTATGCCAAAAGTATGGGAATGCGCTTGTCGAGAGTTCGAATAGGAATCATCATTAGCACCTGTCTTTTGGCGGGAGGAGTTACTGCCTTTTGTGGACCTATCGCTTTTATAGGGATTGCTGTTCCGCATTTGACCAAAGCAGTATTGCCCGTTTCAGATCATCGAAAATTGTTCCCAGCAGTAGCATTGGTTGGTGCAGTGGTATTGCTAGTTTGCGATATGGTTGCCCAGCTACCTGGCTCTGAACAAACGCTACCTATCAATGCAGTAACCAGTCTAATTGGTGCGCCAGTAGTGATTTGGGTAATTGTAAGACGACGTTCCATCAAAAATTCCATGGCGCTATGAGTGTAAGCATGCAAGCAGTGGATTTGGAAATCGGTTACAAAAATGGCAAGAATAATAAGTCCATTTTTAGTGGATTGAATTTTTCTCTTTTGCCTGGTGAGTTAGTCTGCCTTATTGGACCAAATGGGATTGGTAAATCTACCTTGCTGCGGACTTTAGCTGGTGTACAAGCTCCATTATCAGGCAAAGTACTTATGGATGGGCAAAGCATTCACCAACTTACGCCTATTGAACTCGCCCGTAAAATCAGCTTGGTTTTGACGGATAAAATCAACGTTGGTAATCTTCGCGTGCATGAATTGGTTGCCTTAGGTCGCTACCCTTTCACCAATTGGACAGGCCATTTGACCGAACGTGATTTTGAAGTGGTAGATCATATCATCCAGCTTATTGGCATAGGTTATTTGGCCAACCAAACGGTGCATACTTTGAGTGATGGGCAATTGCAGAAAGTGATGATTGCTAGGGCATTAGTTCAGGATGGTGACTTGCTTATTTTGGATGAGCCAACAGCGCATCTCGATATTATGAACAAAGTATCGGTGATGAAAATGCTTCAAAAAATCGCTCATGAAACACAGAAGACGATTCTGCTTGCCAGTCATGAAATTGAGCTCACATTGCAGGTTGCGGATAAACTTTGGTTGCTTGACTGCAATCGGCCATTTACCCAAGGTGTGCCAGAAGACTTGATTCTAAAAGGAGCTTTATCTGCCATGTTCGATAAGGAGGATTTTAGCTTCGATCTGAATTCAGGTCGATTCAAATTCAGTCAGCCTGCAAGCTTTCCAATTCAGGTGCAAGGGGAGGGTCAGGTGCGTGCTTGGACTTTGCATGCTTTGGAGAAGTATGGCTATTTTCACAGCGAAGGTGCCAATGTCCGTATCCAATACCTCCCGCATTCCAAAAAATGGCTAATTGAGCAAAAAGGCCAAACTCACGAGCTCGACAATATTGAAAGCTTGCTGATTTATTTGAAGCAAAATTTGCCCATCAATAAATAAATCTAGCTTTCTGGTTTTCAGGCTTCTCCATTTCCTTTCTCAAAAAGAGGAATTATTTGCGCTCTTTTGAGTTTTCATACTACCTTGTAGGTATTCAAATCCAACATATTCTCTAGCCGATGAACGTAGTAATAATTGGAAATGGCATAGCAGGAATCAGTGCTGCTCGGCATATCAGAAAGTTAAGCGACCATTCAATTACAGTTATTTCTGGAGAATCAGATCATTTCTTTTCGCGGACTGCGCTTATGTACTTGTACATGGGGCACATGGAGTATAGGCATATCAAGCCTTATGAGGATTGGTTTTGGGAGAAAAATCGGATAAACCTGAAAAAGGCTTGGGTAAGCAATATCGATTTTGAAAAGCAATTACTGCATTTCGAGAATGGTGAAAATATGCCTTATGATAAATTGTTGCTCTCTACAGGTTCAAAACCACGTGAATTGCCCGTGCCTGGCATAAAAGCGGGGGGAGTGCAGGGATTATACAGTTTGCAGGATTTAGAGCAGATGGAAGCCACTACTGTTGGGGTGAAACAAGCTGTGATTATCGGTGGAGGATTGATCGGAATTGAGATGGCCGAAATGCTTCATAGCCGTGGAGTAGTGGTGACGATTATCATCAGGGAAAGCCATTATTGGGGCAATATACTGCCCTCCAAAGAAGGAAATTTGATCGCCAAGCATATTGCAGAAAATCATGTGAAGTTGATTACAGAAGATGAATTAGCGGAGGTACTTCAAGATGAGGAAGGAAATGTAAATGCGATTCGCACTAAACAAGGAAGTATAATCGAATGCCAATTTCTCGGTATCTCTGTAGGAGTAGTTCCAAATACTGAGTTTTTGAAAAATTCTGCTTTGGAGACTAATCGAGGTATTATGGTAAATGAATTCCTCGAAACCAATATCCCAAATGTGTATGCAGCAGGTGATTGTATTGAGCACAGAAATGCTCCTCTTGGGCGAAATGCCATAGAGCAAGTATGGTACACCGGCCGAATAATGGGTGAAACTGTAGCCCATACAATCATCGGTACTCAACGCTCCTACCAGCCAGGGATTTGGTTCAATTCAGCTAAATTCTTCGATATTGAATATCAAGTCTATGGTTTGGTGCCCAATGAAATTAGTCCTGATTTAGAACAGTTTTATTGGGAAGATAGCAAGAGTCCGAGAGCAATTCGAGTGGTTTGGAATAAGGAAACGATGGCCTTTTTGGGAATTCATTCTTTTGGTATTCGGCTTAGACATGAGCAATGCGAAGAATGGATTGAAAA
>CAZRBW010000038.1:0-9908 GCA_964598395.1 uncultured Roseivirgaceae bacterium | reverse complement strand
ACGGCTTCATTGATGTTCTTCCAAACTGCTTTTGCCTTTTTAATTCCTGAGATATTGGTTCGTTTGAATAAGCCCTATTTTGATTTCAAGAATATTTGGCCACTAGATTATGACTTTTTCGACGCTTGGCACATCAATATGCTGCAAGAAGCGGGAGGTTTGGGCATTTTCATGCTTGCTTGGGGGCTAACCTTAATGATTATCGGCGTTCCACTTTTCACTTATCTGTATGGCAAACGATGGTATTGTAGTTGGGTATGCGGTTGTGGAGGTCTAGCCGAGACGCTGGGCGATCCTTACCGCCAATTATCTGACAAATCACTCAAAGCTTGGAAGTATGAGCGGGTGATTGTGCATAGCGTTTTGGTATTTGCCGTGATAATGACCGTTGGAGTACTTTATACCTATTTCACCGGTTCAGATCGCGTTTTTTGGTTATCTACCAACGATGTACGCCAGACCTATGGTTTTATGATCGGTTCCATATTCGCAGGAGTTGTGGGTACTGGTTTTTATCCACTAATGGGCAATAGAGTTTGGTGTCGCTTTGGCTGTCCATTGGCTGCCTATTTGGGTTTGGTGCAGCGCTTCAAGTCCAGATTCAGAATCACCACCAATGGCGGACAATGCATCTCTTGTGGCAATTGCTCTACCTATTGCGAAATGGGAATTGATGTAAGATGGTATGCCCAAAGAGGCCAAAATATAGTGCGATCCAGCTGCGTAGGTTGTGGTGTTTGCTCCTCTGTATGCCCAAGAGGTGTCCTAAAACTCGAGAATAACGATGAGGAGGGGCGATTTGGAAAGCCAATTGAGATTGGTGAGGAGGGATTTAGGGTGCATGTTTAGATAAAAGCCTGTTTCGTAGCCACCTGCGGGCACACATTATTATCCCGCAGATTTCGCAGATAAACGCAGAAGGATAAATCTCCAATGCGTAAGTCTTTTAAATTCGACAATATGGATTTTTAACTACTTTTGATTTTAATCAAGCGCGAATAATGTCCGAAAACTCTCTCCTCAAAGTAAACAATATCAGTAAGAGCTATCATGCTAGTGTCGCGAAGGTGTTGGACGGTTTGTCTTTTCAGCTGAATAAGGGTGAGAGTTTGGCGATTCTGGGTTATTCTGGTGAAGGCAAAACAACCTTACTCAATTTAATTGCTGGTTTGCTGGATGCAGATGCTGGTGAAATTTGGCTTGGCGATGATAAAATTCTAGGTCCGGCAGATAAGCTTGTGCCTGGGCATGAGGAAATCCGATTGGTGTATCAGCATTATGGTTTGGATCCCAATCTCACAGTAGAGCAAAATCTGATGCATAGGATGCTGGGATTTAAGCCTGAGGTGAAGAAAAAACGTACACTGAAATTATTGAAATGGTGTCTGCTTGATCATTTGAAGGAAAAACGAGTAGAGTTGCTTTCTGGTGGTGAAAAGCAGCGATTGGCATTGGCGAGAGCTGTTGCAGATTTTCCATCACTCTTGTTGTTGGATGAGCCATTTAGCAGCATCGACCTCCCGCTTCGTATGCGATTCAAACAAGGATTGAAGGCCATGGCTGCCAGCGATGGTTTTGCCATGATTATGGTCACCCACGATTACCAAGATGCCTTTTATCTAGCAGATAAGCTGCTGATTATCAAAGATGGAAAAATCATCCGCACAGGCAGTCCAGAGGAAATCTATATTGATCCACAAAGTGAAGATGTTGCCTTGCTACTGGGCGCACGCAATATTTTGCCTACCGATAAAAAAGCTGAGAAAGTGTGGATAAAGGAAGAGTTAATTCAGCTTAAAGCAAGAGGAAAAGGCTGGCAAGGGACAATTATAGATAAGATATTCCTTGGCGATTTCTTTGAGTACATAGTTGAAAATGAGCAAAAAGAACAATTGATTGTTCGCTCAAAAGATCGTGATTATGCAATCGGTCGCAAGGTGAGCCTCGAATGGCGGGAGGAAGCCACCGCCATTCTCAAATAGCTCATTTTTTCTGTCAATTACTTATTAGAAATTAACCTGCGCTTGAATTCTCAATAGACTTCCGCTTTGGATGTTATTTCTAAGTATTGAATCCTCGAACCTTCTTTTGGATATAGTGTACATAGTTACCAATTCGAAATTTGGCGAAGGTTGCCATTCTACTCCAAGTTCTAATTCACTTACATCGTAGCTTCTGGCATCGAGCTCATGCTTTTTGCCACCTTCGTAGGTGTGATATCTAGTGAATGGCATAACTATATGGTTATCGATTCTCTTGAGATAAGAAAGAGTAACATATCCGCCTTTGAGTGATTGGTTTTCGATGGAGTTGGTTAATTTATTATACTCTGGGCCACTGCCGATATTATATTCAGCCATAATACCAAAAGGCTGTGGGTACAGTACAAAAGTAGCTGCAACACGCTCGTCTAGGTAGTTTAAGCCTTCTGCTACTTTTACGCCAGAGGTTACATTACTTGCGCTTATCACATACTTACCTGTAAAACCCTGAATTGAAGTTTCGATGATCTGATTGCCAACTTCAAAAGGATAGGTCACTCTTGCCACAATATGCTTATTATCATTCTGCTCAGGTCGGTTGGCGGTTTGCCCATTGTAGGCGCCAATACCGACAATACCATAATCTCCTGTGCCCTTAAGTCCTTCTTTTACGAGTCTTGAAAACAACTTTCTTTTTTCTTGTGGAGCCCAATAAAAGAAAATGCCCAAATCACGCTCATTACTTACAGGGCTGTTTAGGGCATCATTTCTATCAAGTGGAAGTCTATTTTGACTGGACTGCATATTCTCGAAGCCAAAAGGAATCTTACTTTGACCTATTCTAAATCGAAACTCATTTTTGCTATCAATGCCGATATCAAAGTAGGCATCTCTTATTTGAGCAAAGTGCAGAGAGCTAGAAGAAGCTGAACTTGCGAAATCTGGCTGAATGTAGAAATAGACTCGTTCGCTTACTTGACCATAGAAAATGATTCGAATTCGGCGCATAAAAAAACCACCATCTTCTCCCCAGCTTTTGTCACACTGCTCGCAATTCAAAAGAGGATTGGTTTCGAGCAGTCGGTTATATCGAGCTTGAGCATATCCACGTACATTCACTTTTTCGAACCATTTGGAGCTTGGTGGTGGGGTATTTCCACCCGCATTTTCTTGGCTTTGCTGAGCAAAAGTGACGGTAGTAATTAGGTAAAATAGACTTAACAATAAAAGGTTTTTCATGGCAGGTTTTGGATGTTTTTGACAACATCTGAAATAGTTATGTTTATTTTAGACAAAAGTAGGTCTGCTAAAAAAGCTATTTGTTAATGTCTTGTTAAGAAATTGTTACCATGTAATCTTAGACACTAGTCTGAAGCGGGAGGATAAAAAATTTTATTCGACAGATTATTGGGCAAATTGAAGCCAAAAGCATCAAAAATTTTATTATGAAAAAATTAGCTTCTATTTTCAGCATCCATTTAAACTATTACCCAAAATGACCGAAGCCAAACAAAAAAAAGGTGCTATAGATAAGTTTTTGTCTGTAGTCGAAAGAATTGGAAATGCACTTCCTCACCCTGCAACTTTATTTGCACTTTTTGCATTTGGCGTAGTTATTCTCTCTTGGATTTTTAGTCAGTTTGATATTGAAGTGACCCATCCAGGTACATTTGAAACCATCAAGCCATTCAGCCTGCTTTCCATAGAAGGCTTGCATATGATGCTGACAAAAATGGTGGTGAATTTCACTGCATTTGCTCCATTGGGAACTGTGTTGGTGGCATTACTCGGAATTGGCATTGCCGAAGGAAGTGGTTTAATTGGTTCGGCACTTCGCTTGGTGGTAATATCATCGCCGCCACGATTACTCACTTTTGTGATTGTGTTTGCAGGTGTTATTTCTAACACAGCAAGTGAGGTTGGTTATGTATTGTTGGTGCCTTTGGCTGCTATCATTTTCCTTGCTGCAGGTCGCCATCCATTGGCAGGTTTAGCTGCTGCATTTGCTGGTGTTTCGGGAGGGTATAGTGCCAATTTGCTATTAGGTACCATCGATCCATTATTGGCAGGATTGTCCGAAGAGGCAGCTCGAATAATCGAGCCAAATTACTTGGTAAACCCAGCGGCCAATTATTATTTCATGTTCTTTTCTACTTTCATCATTTCATTTTTGGGCACTTGGGTCACCGAGAAAATAGTAGAACCTCGGCTTGGAAAGTACACAGGTGATGAAATACCTGAGAAAGTGGATGGACTAACAAAATCCGAAAAGCGAGGACTGTGGTTTGCTTTGGTCGCGTCTTCAATTTTCCTATTTCTGTTGATATGGTCTATTATGCCCATTGTGGTCAGCAATCCATTTAGTGCCGAAAGTGCCGAGCTATTCAGAGTCGATTTGCCAGGAAGCGGTTTCTTGCGCGATCCTGACACTGGAGGTGTGTTACGATCTCCATTTATGAGTGCTATCGTTGCATTTATCTTTTTGGGAGCCGCCTTCGCAGGCATTGCTTATGGCATTGGTGCACGCACTATCAAAAGCGATAATGACGTAATGAAAGGAATGAGCAAAAGCATGGAAACGCTTGGCTCATATATCGTATTGGTATTCTTTGCTGCGCAGTTTGTGGCTTATTTCAATTGGACAAACTTGGGATTGATCACAGCAGTGAAAGGAGCAGATTTTCTGCAATCTACAGGTTGGGGTCCCATTCCATTGATGATCAGTTTTATTCTTGTAAGTGCTGTTATCAATTTGGTGATGGGCAGTGCAAGTGCCAAATGGGCGATTATGGCGCCAGTGTTTATTCCAATGCTTATGCTTCTGGGCTATTCCCCAGAATTCACCCAATTGGCCTATCGGATTGGCGATAGTGTTACCAATATCATTTCTCCTATGATGTCCTATTTTGCCTTGATTGTTGCATTTATTCAGCGATATGATAAAAAAGCCGGGATTGGTACCGTAATTTCGCTGATGCTTCCGTACACCTTTATCTTTTTGATTGGGTGGACAATTTTATTAATCATTTGGATCATCTTCGGATGGCCGATTGGTCCGGGAGCACCGCTAGATTACGTGATACCGACAACGATGTAATGCCAAAATTTAAGGAAAAAATCTGTGTAATAATTCCAGCGTTGAATGAGGAGGAATCGATACCAAAAGTGGTGAGAGATATTCCTTCAGATTGGATTGCAGAAGTGGTGGTGGTAAATAATGGCTCAAAAGACAACACAGCCAAAAATGCGCGGGAGGCTGGTGCTACAGTAATAGACGAGCCGCGCCGTGGATATGGAAGTGCTTGCCTTGCAGGAATTGAATACTTAAAAAACCTGCCCGAACCTCCCGCTATTGTTGTGTTCTTGGATGCGGATTACTCCGATTTTCCACAGCAAATTCCAGAAGTCGTTGCGCCCATATTAGAGCAAAATATGGATATGGTCATTGGCAGTAGAGCTCTGGGTAAACGTGAAAAAGGCTCCATGACCATACCGCAAGTTTTTGGAAATAGACTGGCTACAACATTGCTTAAATGGATGTATGGAGCGCATTTCACAGATTTAGGGCCATTTAGAGCTATCCGTTTTTCTACTTTATTAGATTTGAATATGGTGGATACGAACTATGGCTGGACAGTTGAAATGCAAGTGAAAGCGGCCAAAAAGAAAGTAAACTTTTGCGAGGTGCCAGTGAACTATCGACAGCGAATTGGGATTTCTAAGGTTTCCGGAACAGTGAAAGGCGTAATAATGGCAGGCTACAAAATCATTTGGACTATTTTTAAATACGCGGTATGATTTGGCTGCAAGGGTTCATTCTGATTCTATACTTTGGTTCATTGCTCTTTATCTTCGGATATGGGCTTAGCCAATTGCATTTGGTTTGGCTGTCGAGAAAGTTTTTTAAGCGTCAAGAAAAGCCCGCAGAACAGGCAGATTACTTTCCAGTAGTCACCATCCAATTGCCAGTTTACAACGAAGAGTATGTAGTAGAGCGACTCATAGATTCTATTGCAAAAATTGACTGGCCTAATGATAAATTGGAAATTCAAATCCTTGATGATAGCACCGATGAAAGTGTCCAGAAAATTGCTGCAAAAGTAGTTGAATATCAAAAGGCAGGAATTGACATAAAGCAAGTTCGACGTGAAGGAAGAAATGGTTTTAAAGCAGGCGCCTTGGCCTATGGACTGAAGGAGGCAAAAGGAGAGTTTATTGCGATTTTCGATGCCGATTTTGTCCCAAATCCAGATTTTCTCAAGCGATTGATTCCCGGAATGCTCGATCCCAAAGTGGGCGTGATGCAAGCTAGATGGGGACATTTGAACAGAGATTATTCATTGCTCACTCGACTGCAAGCATTTGGTTTGGACGCACATTTTATGGTAGAGCATCCTGGCCGTAGTCAAGGTGGGCATTTTTTAAATTTCAATGGAACGGCGGGTATTTGGCGCAAGACATGTATTGAAGATGCGGGAGGATGGGGCAGCGATACGCTTACCGAGGATTTAGATCTTAGCTATCGCGCTCAGCTCAAAGGCTGGAAGATTCATTACTTACCCGAAGTGGATGCTCCAGCAGAATTACCTATAGCTATGCCAGCCATTAAAAGTCAACAATTTCGCTGGACAAAAGGAGCTGCAGAAACTAGTCGTAAACTATTGCTTAAAGTTTGGAAATCAGACATTAAACTGCTTTCCAAAATACACGCTACCTATCATTTGCTCAATAGTACGGTCTTTATCGCCATCGTGATTTCAGCGATGGTAAGTATGCCTTTATTGCTAATCCGCAACCTCACCGATCGCTGGGATTTGGTCATTAATATTTCCTCTATTTTCATTATCGGCTATCTATTTCTAGCCATATTCTATTGGACGGGCTTTAGACGGATTTATGGACGAGGCTTTAAAACGCTAATGCTTTTTCTGCCAAGAATGGCGATGTTATTGTCCATATTTCTGGGCTTATCAGTGCACAATGCAATCGCCGTAATGGAAGGTTGGCTTGGGAAAAAGAGTCCATTTATCCGTACACCTAAGTTCAATGCAATGGGCAATACTGGAACTTGGAAAGGCAATAAATATATGATCCAGAAATTGCCAATAGTCACCTATTTGGAGGCATTTCTCACGGTATATTTCGGCGCAGGGTTGTACCTGGCATTTCATTTCCAAGACTATGCACTGTTGCCATTTCATACTTTATTGACGCTCGGATTTTTTCTAGTTACTAGCTATTCAATTAAGCATAGCCGTTGAAGCCAAGTGTCCAAAATATCCTACTCATTTCGGCCTATTCAGGATTGCTGATTTGGCTGGGATATGGAATTGCTCGCAGCGAGCATCATTTGCTATTGCCTGTATTTGCAGTATTGTTTTTGGGTGGAATATTCCTTAGTCGAAGATTCAACTCAATTAAGCAATTTCTACTCATCGGGATCGTATTCCGACTATTATTGCTATTTGCCACGCCCAATTTGTCAGACGATTATTTTCGCTTTGCATGGGATGGCCGATTATGGGTAGCGGATGAGCATCCATTTTTGCAGACACCTAATCAATGGCAAGAAGATCCAAATAAGCCGTTGAGCTTGGATGACGAACTTTACGCTGGACTCAACTCAAAAGAATACCACAGCATTTACCCGAGTCTGCATCAAGTGGTTTTTTACATCAGTAGTATTGTAGCAGGCGATGATTTGAAGACCAATATAATCGTAATGCGTTTGATCTTGATTTTGGGCGAGTTGGGTACCATTTGGCTATTGGGATATTTACTGCATTTTTACTTCAAGCCAGTTTTTTGGTTAGGCTTTTATGCTTTTAACCCAATGGTGATTTTGGAGGTAACTGGCAATCTTCATTTCGAAGGGTTGATGCTGTTTTTTATAGCTTTGGCGGTGACAATACTATTGCATAAGCGACTTTGGCAAGCAGCAATTGCATTGGCTTTGGCGGTGTCAACCAAATTGCTTCCTCTTATTGCATTGCCTGTATTTATTCGACAATTGGGCTGGCGAAAAGGAATTGTTTTCTCTGTAATGGTACTGCTGTTTTCAATACTTTCATTCCTCCCGCTTTGGCATCCTGAGCTTTGGGAAGCTATGAGTTCAAGTTTGGATTTATACTTCCGCAAATTCGAATTTAATGGTAGTATTTATTTGCTTGTCCGCGAATATGGCTTTTACAAAAAGGGCTTTAATATAATTGCAGATTCTGGGCCTGCATTGGCATTTACTTCATTTTTTCTCCTAGTTACTTTGCCATTTGTGTTTAAGAAAAAATGGAAAATCAGCGGGTGGTTATGCTTGAGCTGGACGGTTTATTTATTGCTCAGTACTACGGTGCATCCTTGGTATATCCTCCCGCTTTTATTTTTTGGGATACTATCGGGTTGGTTGTATCCATTAGTTTGGTCATTTCTGATCTTTTTCACCTATTTGCAATATCCCGCTGGTGGCTATATAGAAATGCCTTGGCTTATGGCTATTGAGTATCTTATTGTGATAGGTGTTTTAATTTTTGACCTGAAAAGGACTAAATTGCCCTATCCTTTTGCAGGCAAACTATTATGAAATATATCCTTTTCTTAATTCTCT
Source organism: uncultured Roseivirgaceae bacterium (assembly GCA_964598395.1). Taxonomy (GTDB): domain Bacteria; phylum Bacteroidota; class Bacteroidia; order Cytophagales; family Cyclobacteriaceae; genus CAXBDP01. Next base: position 1,325 of record CAZRBW010000038.1, on the reverse strand, counting down.
TTTGCGCACATCTCCCGAGTCTTGGGCAATACAAATTGCTAATGCTAGAAGGTGGGAATTATTCAAAAGGAGCAGAAATACAATTAAGTGCTTTGGAAGCAGCTGAATTTGCCATTGCTCTGGATAAAGAAGGGAATTTATTGGAGTGGTCGAATTCTACGGGCAATAAGCCTTTAAAAATTCCTGCTGAAGTATTGAAATTGGCAGATTTTGAAACTTGGCAAAGCAGGTGGTTGAATCCTTACTTCGGAATGAGTGCTTCCACCAAACAATATCTCAGATCAGACTCGATGGTAGCTCTTTTGGAAACTCCTTCGATGGAAATGCCGATGCCTAGTTCATCACAGGTTTACTCCACTATTGTAGGCCTTACTTGGACACCGGATGATTCTGTATGTAGCTGGGAAGTAGAGTTTAGAAATCAATACGACGAAACTGTAGGGGTAGAAACTGTGGAGGAGAACAAGCTGAAATTGGTGCTAGATGATGGCGAGAAAGTAAGTGTATATGTGCGTAATCCACGGACGATGGAAGGCTCAGGAGTATTTGTACTTAATGGGATGACTAAGCCAGTCAAAGAAAAATATGCGGGAGGAATTGGGCAAATAATATCAGTAAGTGGAGAAGCAAGTATATCAAGCCATCTAATAAAAGCGGCCTATTTTGAAAGTAAAGGACTTTATGTAGATGCATTGAGTGAGTATGTGTTATTGACAATTTCGTACCCTGATGTAGCTTTTGCAAAGGATTTGCTCCGTTGGTATATATTTCGTCATGCATTCCGGCCTTGGTTTTAGTCTTAATCCGAATAATGGCGTAAATTCGTGCCCTTAAAAATCTGCTCCTTTGAAGTATCTTAAGTATTTCCTTATCTCCATTGCGATTATCGCCATCGACCAAGCTTTGAAGCTTTGGGTTCATCAAAATATGTTTCTGGGTGAAGAAATCATGGTAGTGGACAGTTGGTTTCGATTTCTCTATGTACTTAATCCAGGCTTTGCTTATGGCTTAAAGTTGGACTGGGAATACGGTAAATTGGCTTTGAGTTTATTTAGACTTTTTGCTACGGGTTTTATCGCCTGGTACTTATATAAATTGATCAAAGAAGAAATGCCCAAAGGCTTGCTTGTATGCCTTGCAATGGTGCTAGGCGGAGCCACAGGCAATTTGATCGATAGTGTTTTTTATGGATTATGGCTCAACAATGCTCCTTATGGTTCTCTTTTCGACCTTTTTCACGGCCAGGTGATTGATATGTTTTACTTTCCAATATGGGAAGGCTATCTGCCGGATTGGTTGCCATTCAAAGGTGGCGATTACTTTAT
>CAZRBW010000037.1:4151-29894 GCA_964598395.1 uncultured Roseivirgaceae bacterium | reverse complement strand
ATCAATTCCTATAAATCCCTGCCCGTCGGCAGGCAGGCTAATTCAGACAATTGCGGCGAATTAACGTGTGCAATTCCATTGCCTCATAGTTTAAACCATAGGCTAAGAATAAAATTTTGTGATTTTTTTTTGCAAATACAACCTCAAATAATTATATTAATGGTTTCGTTGATACCAAAACCCATATTAAATGCTAAAACAAAAGAAACCTCTACAATTCCTAGCCTTAGCTTTTGGACTATTCATTATTATAAGTTGCTCTTCAGATGATAATGTCGGAGAAACTACAAAGAGCACTGCGATTTATTCATTGCAAATTATTGATTCACTGCAAATTGAATATCTGGGTCAAATTCAACTAATTGATAGGAATGAAAGAGGGCAATTTCTACTTCAAGATACTCAGAGAAAGGCCTATCTGGTAGCCAATGAAAAGGGTGAAATTATTCATCAATTTATCATTACAGCCGATAATAAGAATTTCCCAGGAGCGATCTTTGAAAGTACTGCCTTTTATCAGAATGATTTGATCATTTTCTATGCGTCTAAAGGATTATATTTCTTTGATTTTGAGGGTAACTTCCAATTCAAGACTTCGGAGCCTCTAGAGAGTAATGTCTATACTACTCGCATGGGAACCAAAGCCATATTTGAAGCAAGTATTGAGGGGGAAGAGTATCTTTTGGTCAACAGGATGGGTTTCCTTAATGGGGATGCTAATACCCAAGAATATTATGATAGTTTTCAAGCGATCAATCTCTTTAATCTCTCTAAACAGCAAACTAAAAGTCTTGTAGGTTTGGAAAATGAAAGTCCCTACAGAGATGGCAAATATCATGATCCATACCGCATGCAGAATCGATTTGATATTGAAGGAAATCAGTTGGCGATTGTGTTCAAGAAAGATCCTAATGTGTATCACTATACCTTGACAAAAGATTCAGCTGCATTGAATCAAAGCTTATCCTTGAAAGACGAAATCCTCTTTATTGATGGGCAAAAAGATAAAGGTGTACCCAATAATCCAGGTGCACCACCACCTCCAATAAATGCTTTCTCTTTAAAGCTGGGAGAGTCTGAGGTTAAAAATGTAGCATTATTAAAAGAGAACCTTATCATGGTTCAATATAATCCAGGTTTGCCTGAGGAATTACGCGAATCACCCAAAATTATAGAAGGAGTTGATGGTGGCTGGATTGAAGATCCTGACAATATACCAAGGGATCACTATGTAGTATTTAAGGATGGAAAAAAAGCGGGAGGAGGGGAATTGCCTTCTCAGCTTGAAAGTTTCATTTTCGAGGGCGATGGCTTTCTATGGTTTTCATCTGTTCCCAACGAAGAAATGGAAGAAGATGTGGTAAAGTGGTATAAGGTTAAACTGTTGCCTGAATGAAATTTGAAATAAGAGAATTATGAGAAATATAATCACAATTATTTTCCTCCTACCTTTGGCCATGGTTTTTGCTTGTCAAGGTCCTGAAAAGCTTGAAAATACAACAAAAGAAAATGCACAAGAGGAACTTGTTAATATTGACAGTATCCAAATTGACATTTTAGGTCAAGTTGGTTTGCTTGATGTTTCTAGTGACGCATCTTTATTTTTTCTTTATGATTATGCAAGAAGTTCTTACATAATTTGGGATCGAGATGCCGCTGAAATAACATATAGTTTCGAAATAAATACGGATAAAGAACATGCGGCTTACCCACTCCGAACACCCTCATTTCATAATGGATCTGAACTTTTATTTGGAGGCACAAGAGGTCTTATTTTTTATGATTATAATGGAAATGTGCAACGATATTTTCCACATGAAAAACCACTTTTCCCAAGGTTACTTTACTCTTTACCAAGTAATTTTATTTATCCGGTAAATTTTCAAAATAAGGAGAAATTCCTTTTTCCACCAGTAAAGCATATCCCTCACGCTCCTTCTGAAGCAAATTTTTATGATGAATGGAGATGCCTAAGTGTTTTTGATCCGGAAAGTGGCACATTGGAGCATATTGTTCCATTACCTAAGGATAGCAGATTTTTCAATGGAAGGGCATATAATTATTCACATCTAAAATCCACCTACACAGTAATCAATGGTACCTTATGGTTAAATTTAGGTGGAGAGGATATATTAAGGGCTTATAGCATTAGTAATGATCTCGAACCCCTTGCATCTATCTCACTAAAAATGCTTGGGTATGAATTGCCAGAATCACTCAGTCCTGAGAATCTTGATTTGAATAGTGTCATCAACTATAGAAAGGCCATGCAAGGTGTGAAAAGCATATTTGCCTATGGTGATGATTTGGCTTTGGTATATTTTCCAGGTTTTACCAAATCACAAAGAGAAAGTATGAACTTGGTAAAAGATACCGATGGAATGGCTGCACATCAGGAATATGCCACAAAATTATTTGAATCAATCCCTAGTCGTTTACATATCATTAGTAAAAGTGGAGAGATAATAAGGGATGTTGCTATTCCTCTTACGCATAAAGCTTTCGAACTCATTATAAGAAATGAGGAAATATGGGTGCAGAAAAAAGAAAGTGAAGAGTTTGAGGAAGATTTTATTCAATTATACAGATTAGACTTTTAATTTTTTACAGTTAATCTTTTAGTATTTTTTTGATGAATACTTATGAGATGGATACATTTTAGAATATTGAATTACAGAATTATGAGAGGTAAAATTGCTTTTGTTATTGGTCTAACAGCATCTACTTTTTTTGAGATTTCCTAAACAAAAAAGTTTACTGAAACCGCTTTGAGTAAAATCTACAAAACTATTGATAGTCAATACATCTAGGGAGGTATCACCAACTATTTTTGACCATTAAATCCAATCCTAAAATCATCAAATCTTATAAATCCCTGCCCGTCCGGGAGGCGGGTTAATCCAGATAATTGCAGTGGCGTTGTAAGTCTACGCTGGAATCAAATCAACTATTTAATTATCATAACTCTAAAAGCTCTTGCCAGCGGGGTATAATGTTAAGGTGGGTTAACCCTCAAATAAATTAATGAAGTCGCGCTAATATTTGAAAATAAGTCAAGCTAATTTTCAAGCGAATAATCTAATGGCAATAGGTTGCCAGTCTTTTCCCAGCCCCAATAGCCTTCAAAAAAAATGTCAAGTGGATTAATTGGAATACCATTGGCATCGATTATTGCAGAATCGCCTTGTAATAATAAGAGCGTAGTGCGTGGCGCTCGTTTTCTTGATGTTTGACCAGTTGATAGTAAATACTCTTGTTCTTCATATTGTAAGTTATATTGAACTTGTAAAATGTCTTCATAACTCAAGGCATACTCTCCATTATTTGCAATGAAAAAATCAGCAGAAGATAACTTGTCGATGATAAGTTGATCCTGCATTCTTTTTCTTGAAGTGGGAGTTATTCTAACTGATTGGTTCTCTTGCGAAGAAACGTTTATTCCTCCCGCTTTTCGTGGATTTTCAACTTCTTTTCGTATCACTTTTCTTACTACATATCCCTCATCTTCTAGGTTTTTATTTTCGATTAAGGTTTTTAGAAAGTGGGTAAATGAGCCTGAATAGGCATCTTTTCTATTTTCCTCCCATCTTTTTACTTGCCTATTATTTCCAGGCATTTCACGAAAAAAAGGATAACCCATAAAGCTCACTCTTCCTTCTCGGGCATCATAAGTGAAATCGGCCAAAAGGTATTCTATATTATAGCCTAAGGCTTTATTTTCAATTTTTAGCGGTTCATTACTCCGTACCTTAAGGATGCTGGTAGAGGGGTCGAAATCAATAATTAACCTATCTGAATTCAATATTTTGCAGTTCTTTGAAAAGGCAGTTTCACCCAAAAAATATTTTTCAAATATTTTTAAATTATCATACCATATTTTGTCTCTTTTGGAATCGACTACAATTTCATCTAAATCCATGGCCAAGGGCACTAACTTGAAGGTGATTTTGAGGGTTTTAGTTTCTGAATTCACTCCATAAATTAATGATTGGTATCCAGTGAATGAAGCAACGAGTTCATAATTACCTATAGGGAGAGTTAATTCTACTTGTCCCAATTCATCAGCAATTTTACCAATTGTGCTGCCATTGACATATACACTTGCAAAGGGTATGGGTAAATCGGTTTCGGCATCGAGGATTGTACCTTTTATGATGGTTTGGGCGAAACCTATAAATGGCAGAAAAGAAAGTAAAAGAGCTATGAGTAATTTTTTCATCGGTTAATTGTACGAAAGCTTTCGTGATTAGGTTAGCCGTGTATATAATTTTCTATAATCACCTATTTCGAGAACGCTTTATGTGCTAGATTTGAGCTTGCTTTTGAAAGTATAGAGGTGTCGGATTTCAACGCTATTTTATTTATAATCATTCTAAATTATGCCTGTAAGGGCGAAATTTAAGATAAAAGCATGAAATACCTCGAATTAGTGATAAAAATAGGCACCATCAAGTATGCTCAAACATCACTACTTTCTTTGCAATAAAAACAGTCCGATACTACCTTTGTGCAACCTTAGGTAAATGGGGTCAAGAGTAATATAAATTGTAAAAACATGCTCAAAAAGTTCTTAAAAACGCGTATTACATTAAGCCTTATGCTTTTATGCGGCGTTTTGATGATTGCGGGTGTTACAGCTCAAGCGCAAGAAATTCCTACAGATGAAGCGATTATTGCTAAGGGTGCTACCTTATTCGTTGAGAATCAGTGTAATACTTGTCATGCTGTAGAGAGAAAATTGGTTGGTCCAGCGCTTAAAGGTATCAACGATCGTCGAGAAGTGCCTTGGCTAATAAATTTCATTAAAAACTCTTCGAAAGTTATCCAAAGTGGAGATGCTTATGCCGTAGCATTGTACAATGAGTACAATAAAACGCTGATGCCTTCGCATGAGTATTTAACCGACGATGAGGTTATAGCCATGCTGGCTTGGGTTGAAGCTGAAAGCAATAAGCCTGCAGAAGTTGTAACTGCTGATGCTGGTGGAGCTGCTGTAGGTGGTGGAGCCGGTGGAGGTATGCCATCAGAATACCTTACTGTAATTCTGGTTGCTTTAGTTATAATATTAGTATTGATCCTTGTGGTTCTGTTCTTATTGATCTCAGTAATGAACAGGTTCTTGAAGCAAAGAAGCGATTTAAGTGAAGAAGATCAAGAATTAGTTAATCAGAAATTTGATGTTGGTGGCTTCCTTAAGAGCCCAGCTGTAGTTGGCTTGGTTACCATGATCTTTGTAGCTGTAATGGGTAAAGTGGTGATTGATGGTCTATACACAGTTGGCGTTCAGCAAGGCTATCAGCCAACTCAGCCAATTGCTTTCTCTCACCAATTACACGCTGGTCAGTACGAAATTGATTGTCAGTACTGCCATACAGGTGTAGAGATTTCTGCTAGTGCAAATATTCCATCAGTAAACATTTGTATGAATTGCCACAGTGCAATACAGAATGTAGGTGGAGAGCCAGGTATGTCACCTGAAATTCAAAAGCTTTACACAGCAATGGAAGAAGACAAACCTATTGAATGGGTTCGTATTCACAACCTGCCAGACTTAGCTTATTTCAATCACTCACAACACGTAAAAGTTGGCGGTGTGGAATGTCAAACTTGTCATGGGCCAATTGAAGAAATGGATGTAGTATATCAATATTCATCACTTACTATGGGTTGGTGTATTGATTGCCATAGAAATACTGAAATTAAGGTAGAGAATGGTTATTACGACAAATTATCGGCCTTGCATGCTGGAGCTCAAAAAACAGCTCTTAGAGTACAAGATATCGGTGGTTTGGAATGTGCCAAATGTCATTATTAATTAATTGAACTTTCGACTCCTTTATATATAGAGATGGAAAAATCGAATAAAAGATACTGGAAAGGTATCGAAGAGCTAACAAACGATCCTGCCTTCGTAAAGAATGCAGACAAGGAATTTCCTGACTATTTGCCAATTTCAGAAAGAAATGGATCTGAATCAGAAGGAAACTCTCGTAGGGATTTTCTTAAAATGATGGGATTTGGCATTGCCGCTGTTTCCCTAGCTGCTTGTGAAGCTCCTGTCAGAAAGGCCATTCCTTACCTAAATAAGCCTGTTGACGTAGATCCAGGAGTGCCAAACTACTATGCATCTACTTATTCATCAGGTGGTGATTATTGCTCGGTAGTGGTAAAAACTAGAGAAGGTCGTCCAATTAAGATTGAGGGAAATAAATTCTCAAAAATCACTCAAGGAGGAACAAATTCTCAAGTTGAAGCTTCTGTACTTTCACTATACGATAAGCATAGATTCACCGATCCAATGGCGGGAGGTGAAAAAACAACTTGGGAGGATTTAGATAAATCGATCTCTACTCAGTTACAAAATATATCTGCTCAAGGTGGTCAAATTCGAATTGTAACAAATTCAATTTTAAGCCCGAGTACAAAAGCAGTAATAGGTGATTTTATCGCTGCATTCCCAGGAACACAGCATGTTACTTATGATGCTGTTTCTTCTTATGGTATCAGCAAAGCAAATGAACTATCATTTGGCCAAGCAATCATCCCATCATACGACTTCAGCAAAGCAAAATCTATTGTAAGTTTTGGTGCTGATTTCTTAGGTACTTGGTTGTCTCCAATTGAGTTTACAAAGCAATACAGCAAAACACGTAAGATCAATAGTGAGAAGCGTGAGATGTCTAGACATTTCCAATTCGAATCTACACTTTCGCTTACAGGCGCAAATGCTGACTATAGAACTGCCATTAGAGCTTCTCAAGAAGGATTAGCTGTGGCAGCTCTTTACAATGAAGTTGCAAAGAGAGCTGGTAGAACTTCAGTTTCTGCGAATGGCGACTTTGCAAATATCACAGAAGCAGCGCAAAGTCTTTGGGCAAATCGTGGCCAATCAATCGTAGTATCAGGATCGAATGACGCTAACGTTCAAATTTTGGTGAATGCGATAAATGAGATGTTGGGCAATTACGGCACAACAATCAATTTGGCTACACCAATGCATAATAGACTAGGAAATGATGAGCAAATGGCAACATTTGTTACAGATCTGAAAGCTGGTAGAGTAAAAGGTGTCATTTTCTATGACTGTAATCCAGCATATGATCACCCAATGGCTAAGGATATTACAGAGTCAATATCAAAAGCTACATTAAAAGTTGCAATCTCAGATAGACCAGATGAAACAACTGGACTTGTGGATTTTGTTGCAGCTGATAATCACTTCTTGGAATCATGGAATGATGCTGAGCCTAGAAGAGGTACTTATAGCCTTGCTCAGCCAGCAATTACTAATATTTTCAATACTCGCCAAGGTCAGGATAGTTTATTGAAGTGGGCTGGAAATACCTCAGACTATTACACTTACATGAGAGAAAACTGGAGAGCAGGCTTCTTCGCTTCTCAAAGTGTTTTAAGTGATTTCGATCTATTCTGGGATAAAGCTTTACACGACGGTGTATTAGAAATGGAAGCTGAAGCAACTGCTGAAGCAATGACATTTGCCGGAGACGTAACTTCAGCTGGTGCAGCTATTTCCAGAACTTATAAAGCTGATAATACTAGCCTTGAGTTAGTTCTTTACAGCAAACTTGCAATTGGATCAGGTAGACAAGCCAACAACCCATGGTTGCAGGAAATGCCAGATCCAATCTCAAAAGCTACTTGGGACAACTACATTACCATTTCACAAAGACAAGCGACTGAGCTTGGAATTGAAATGAAGGAAGGCTTTACAGAAAAAGCGAACCTTACAGTAAATGGAGTTTCGCTAAATCTTCCAGTAGTTGTTCAGCCAGGACAAGCTTATGGCACTATTGGTTTGGCAATTGGTTACGGACGTAGCAATGCTGGCCGAGTAGCTGATGGCCTTGGTGCAAATGCTTTTCAACTAGCTTCTATCAAGGACGGAGCAGTTTCTTTCTCAGTTACCGAAGGCGTTTCAGTTGAGCGTACTGGAGAGAAATATCAGATAGCGCAAACGCAAACTCACCAAACCTATATGGGTCGTGATTTTGTAGTTCAAGAAGCTACTCTTCCTGAATATAAAGAAGACGCCTTTGCTGGTAGATATCAGCCAAGAATTTATAAAGAAGGTGAATTTGTGAAGCCATCATCTATTTCATTATGGAAAGGTCACAAATATTCTAATCACCATTGGGGTATGACTATCGATATGAACTCTTGTACTGGTTGCAGTGCTTGTTCTATTGCTTGTCAAGCTGAAAACAATATTCCAGTAGTTGGTCGCCAAGAGGTGATCAATAGAAGAGAAATGCATTGGATAAGAATCGACCGCTATTATAGCAGTGATGCTGAAGTGGGCGATTTGAAAGCAATGGAGCAAGCTTCGGACAACCCTGAAGTGATATTCCAACCAATGCTTTGTCAGCAATGTAATAATGCTCCTTGCGAAACTGTATGTCCAGTAGCTGCTACAACACATAGCTCAGAAGGACTTAACCAAATGACTTACAACAGATGTATAGGTACTCGCTATTGTGCGAATAACTGTCCGTATAAAGTACGTCGTTTCAACTGGTTCAAGTACCACGACAACACACAGTTTGACAAAAACCTTGCAATGAACAACGATTTGGGTAAAATGGTATTGAACCCAGACGTAACGGTAAGAGCAAGAGGTGTGATGGAGAAATGTACATTCTGTGTACAAAGAATTCAAGCAGGTAAATTGAAAGCTAAGCAAGAAAGCCGTCGTCCAATTGATGGCGAAATTGTAACGGCTTGTCAGTCGGCTTGTCCAGCAGATGCAATCACATTTGGTGATATGAATGATGCGGAAAGCATGGTTTCTCAAACATTGAAAATCAGTGAAACTGATGATTCAAAAGTTGTAGGTGAAGAAAGGGCTTACCACATGTTAGAGGAAGTCAATGTGAATCCTAACATTTGGTATTTCACCAAAATCAGAAATAAAGAAAAAGTTAACGCTTAATCATAATCGAATTAAGGAAATGCAAGTAATATCAACTGTACGCGATCCATTAGTTACCGGCGGCAAAACCGTTCATGACGTTACGCATGATGTATGTCGTCAGGTAGAGGGCGCACCAACCAAACTTTGGTTATTAGCATTCACTTTAGCCTCTGGAGCTTTATTAGTAGGTCTATATGCCGTGGCCATGACCCTTTGGGAAGGTATCGGTATGTGGGGACTTAATAAAACTGTAGGTTGGGCTTGGGATATCACAAACTTCGTTTGGTGGGTGGGTATTGGTCACGCTGGAACTCTGATTTCAGCTATACTTATGCTATTCCGCCAAAAGTGGAGAATGTCTATCAACCGTGCTGCTGAGGCGATGACAATTTTTGCGGTAATTTGTGCTGCTATGTTCCCTGTACTACACATGGGTCGTCCATGGTTAGGCGCATATTGGGCCCTCCCGCTTCCTAATACATTCGGTTCGCTATGGGTTAACTTCAACTCTCCACTTCTGTGGGACGTATTTGCGATTTCGACTTATTTTACCGTTTCTTTAGTATTCTGGTATATTGGTCTTATTCCAGATTTCGCAACCATCAGAGATAGAGCAACAGGAATACGTAGATCAATTTACGGAGCATTAAGCTTTGGCTGGGATGGCGCTGCCAGAACTTGGTCAAGATACGAATCTGTAGCATTGATCTTGGCGGGTTTAGCAACACCACTTGTACTTTCAGTTCACACTATCGTATCCTTCGACTTTGCAACATCTGTAATACCAGGCTGGCACACGACTATTTTCCCTCCTTACTTCGTGGCAGGAGCAATATTCTCGGGTTTTGCTATGGTACTTACCCTTATGATTATTACTCGTAAGGTTTTCAAACTTGAAGACTATATTACGATATATCATATCGAAATGATGAATATTGTAATCATCATTACTGGATCTATTGTAGGTATTGCCTATATCACCGAATTCTTTATTGCTTGGTACTCTGGCGTGGAAGCTGAACAATACGCATTTATAAATAGAGCAACTGGACCTTACTGGTGGGCTTACTGGTCGATGATGACTTGTAATGTAATTTCTCCACAACTGTTCTGGTTCAAGAAAATTAGAAGAAATATTGCTGCAACTTTTATCATCTCCATTATTGTAAATATTGGGATGTGGTTCGAGCGATTTGTAATTATTGTTACCTCATTGCATAGAGACTTCCTTCCATCAAGCTGGGTGATGTTCTACCCGACTAGATATGATGTAGGTGTGTATCTATTCACATTTGGTTTATTTTTCACTCTTTTCTTACTGTTCGCCAAATTCTTCCCTGTAGTGAATATGGCAGAAGTAAAAAGTATTGTAGGCTCTGATTCAGAAAAAATTAAAAAGGAAGTAAATGGATAATTCAAATAAATACCTCGTAGGTATTTTCGATAATGAAGATATCCTGCTAAAAGCCGTTTCGGGCATTAGAGGCAAGGGCGTAAAGATTGAAGAAGTATATTCTCCTTTCCCAGTTCACGGTTTAGATGAAGCACTGGGTTATAAGAGAAGTAGATTGCCAATAGCTGCATTTATGTTCGGTGTATTGGGAACTTCATTAGCTTTGACTATGCAGTACTACATGATGGGTATTGATTGGCCTATGATTATTGGTGGTAAGAATTTTACACCACTAATCACATTTGTACCTGTAACTTTTGAATTAACAGTTCTTTTGGCTGCCCTAGGAATGGTTGCTACATTCTTTATATCAAGTAATCTTAAGCCTTATGGTACACCACGTACTTTTGATTTGAGAAGTACAGATGATAAACACGTGATGGCAATCAATCTTTCCAAAAACTCTCTCCCAGAAATGGACTTAAGAGGAATTTTGGGAGATGCTGGAGCAAGCGAAGTAAACGAGAAAATTTTTGACGAGGAATAATCTTAAGATGATGTTAAGAAAAAAATACATTTTACCCGCCTTAGCATTTATTGCTTTTGGTATTGCAGGTTGTTCAGCCTCTGGAGATAATCCAGGAGTTGAATATGCTCCTCAAATGTATCATTCAGTTGCCTATGCTCCACTTTCTCAAATTCAAGATGAGAGTGCGGGTGGGTGGTTGAGTAATAGAGAAGATGAGAAAGGTGAGTTTCATAACTCAAACCCTTACAATCCTAATAAAATCAATATGAGGACTCCTCCCGCTAATACTGTAAGGAGAACATCAACTGGTATGCTTCCTTACAGAATGCCAGTGGAAGAATATGATAGAGCTGGCGTGGAAGTAACAAATCCATTCGAAGTTACTGATGAATTTATAGCCGAAGGACAAGTTCTTTATACTAAATTCTGTCAGCAATGTCATGGAGCAAATGGTCAAGCTGCTGGTAAAGTTGGTGAAGTATTCTTAGGTGTGCCTGCATATAATGTGGGACGTGTCGCGGAACTTACGGAAGGTAATATTTATCATACCATTACTGTAGGTCGTGGTCGTATGGGAGCTCATGGTTCTCAGATACAACCAGAAGACCGTTGGAAGATTGTTTCCTTCGTTCAAACATTGCAAAAACAATAGTTCAAAAGGTAAAAACCTATATCATGCAAGAAGAAAGATTTTTATTCACCGCCGGAGCTAAAAAGAACCTCACAATATTGGGGATCGTGGGCGTTGTCTTGTTAGCCTTAGGAATTGTAATGCTAAATGTCGGTGGACATGATGAGCATGAAGCAGCTCACGAAGCTTCTGGCCATGCTTTTCATTGGACGCAAAGACTTTTCGCTGGCCTTTGGATCAACAATATTTATTTTATAGGAATTAGTGTAATTGGTGTATTCTTCGTAGCCATCCAATATGCTGCGCAAGCTGGTTGGTCAGCTGGAATCAAAAGAATTCCTTTAGCATTTGGTGCATGGTTGCCTTATGGTGGAGTTTTAATTCTTGCTGTATTTTTATTAGCTTATTACGACTTATTCCACTGGACCCATTCCGAACTTTATGATCCAACAAGTCCAGATTTTGACCCAATTTTAGATGGAAAGAAATCTTACCTGAATCTTCCTTTCTTTATAGTAAGAATGGTTATCTTTTTAGGCTTATGGTATATTTTCCATCGCTTGATTAGAAAAAATGCATTGCTTGAAGATACTAACATTGGGGAAGGTCAATGGAGAAAGTTGAGAAGTCTTTCGGCAATCTTCCTTATTATTTTTGCTATTACATCTTCAATGTCTGCATGGGATTGGATTATGTCAATCGACTCTCACTGGTTTAGTACATTGTTCGGTTGGTATATGTTTGCAAGCTGGTTTGTTTCTGGCTTAGCAGTAATCACACTGTTGGTAATAGTACTTAAAGAGAAAGGTTATTTAGCTGTAGTTAATCAAAATCATATTCATGACTTAGGTAAATTCGTTTTTGCCTTCAGTATTTTTTGGACCTACACTTGGTTATCACAATACCTTTTGATTTACTATGCTAATATACCTGAAGAAGCTGTTTATTATGTTGAAAGGATGCAGAGCGAAACCTATGCTCCTGTATTTTATATTAACTTAATCTTAAACTTTTTCTTTCCATTTCTAGTTTTGATGACGAGAGATGCAAAACGCCACAATATCTTCTTAAAGGTAGTTTGTACGGTAGTTTTGATTGGTCACTGGATTGACTTTTATCAAATGGTCACTCCGGGAACGTTGGGTGAGAATGGTGGGTTTGGCTTCCTGGAGATTGGTCTTATCATGATTTATACAGCCGCCTTCCTATTTGTAATCCTTAGTTCATTGGCGAAGGCGCCATTAGTAGCAAAGAATCATCCGATGCTACAAGAAAGTCTTCACCATCACATTTAATTGGAAAATTTTAAGCACTCAATAATATGTTGAAGTTCGTAATAGCAATAGGTGTAATTCTGGTAATCGCAATCCTTTTGACCATTTTCAGGATTCAAACTCTTGTAAGTGTAGCCAAAAGTTCAGAGAAAAAAACCAAAGCACCTACAGGTAATAATACCAATGCATTATTATTTTTGTTGTTTTTGGTTGGTAGTTTCATTTTAATGTTTTGGTATTCCATTAAGGAATTCGATAACTATCAATTACCAATAGCTTCAGAACACGGTGTAGTTACAGATCAGTTGTTCTGGGTTACTATGGCAATTACTGGAGTAGTTTTTCTAATTACTCACGTTCTTTTATTCTGGTTTTCCTATAGATATAAGTATCAAGAGAATAAGAGAGCTTATTTCTTTCCACACAATGATCGCTTAGAAGTAATTTGGACTATCGTACCTGCCCTTGTGCTTACAGTACTTGTAATTAGTGGCTGGCAAGCTTGGTCTGATATTACAAGCAAGGCTCCAGATGATGCTGAAGAAGTAGAAATTATGGGTTATCAATTTGCTTGGAGAGTTCGCTATCCAGGTATGGATAATAACCTTGGAAATTATGATTTCAGACTAATTGATGCTGAAAATGAATTTGGAATGGACTTTAGTGATAAAGCATCTTTTGATGATTTCACACCAAGAGACATGGTATTGCCAAAAGGTAAGCCTGTACTATTAAGAATTAGAGCTAGAGATGTATTGCATAGCGTATTTGCTCCTCATTTTCGTCTGAAAATGGATGCGGTACCAGGTATGCCTACACAATTTTGGTTTGTTCCCACCAAGACTACCGAAGAGATGAGAATAGAAACTGGCAACCCTAATTTCACTTACGAAATCGCATGTACTGAAATCTGTGGTAGAGGTCACTTTTCTATGAGACTCCAAGTGGTAGTTTTAGAACCTGAAGAATATGAGAAGTGGAAATCCGAGCAACAACCTTGGTTGGCTAATAAGCCAGACTATTTGGCAAAAGTGCCGGATCATTTGAAGGAATTGGCGACAATTACTTCGGGTTTAAATCAAGTTGAAGAATAATTTAAAGGGGATTAAGAAATGGCAACATCAAACGCAATGGCGCAAAGTCACGAAGCTGAACATGATCACGATCATGAGCACAGTGATAATTTCTGGACAAAATACGTTTTCAGTACCGATCATAAAATGATCGCAAAGCAATTCCTGATTACAGGTTTGCTTTGGGCTTTTCTTGGTGGTGCATTATCTGTAATATTTAGATTACAGTTAGGCTTTCCTGATATGGATCTCGGTTTCCTACGTACTTTCTTAGGCAAATGGATATCTGCAGAAGGTCAGTTAGATCCTGAATTTTACTTAGCATTAGTTACAATGCACGGTACCATCATGGTATTCTTTGTATTGACAGCTGGCTTAAGTGGTACTTTTAGTAATTTCTTGATTCCTCTACAAATTGGAGCAAGAGATATGGCATCAGGATTTATGAACATGCTTTCTTACTGGTTCTTCTTCCTTTCCAGTGTAATCATGTTTATTTCCTTATTCTTGGAAACTGGTCCTGCAGCGGGAGGTTGGGTAGTTTACCCACCACTAAGTGCATTGCCACAAGCGATCCAAGGAAGCCAAATGGGTATGACTCTATGGCTAATTGCCATGACCTTCTTTATCGTGTCTACTTTATTGGGTGGTATCAACTATATCGCTACAGTAATCAACATGAGAACTAAAGGAATGTCATTCTCTAGACTTCCTCTTACTATTTGGGCCTTCTTCCTTACTGCTATTATTGGCTTGTTGTCTTTCCCTGTATTGTTAGCAGCAGCTCTTTTATTAGTATTTGATAGAAGCTTCGGTACAAGTTTCTACTTATCTGATATCTATATTAATGGTGAAGCACTTTCTAACACAGGTGGTAGCCCAATATTATATCAACACCTTTTCTGGTTCCTAGGTCACCCTGAGGTTTACATCGTATTGTTACCAGCTTTAGGTATCACTTCTGAAATTATTGCAACTAACTCTCGGAAGCCTATCTTTGGTTACAGAGCGATGATTGGATCTATGTTGGCTATTGCTATACTGTCATTTATAGTATGGGCTCACCACATGTTTGTTACTGGTATGAACCCATTCTTGGGTACGATTTTCATGTTCTTAACATTGATTATTGCGATACCTTCAGCAGTTAAGGTTTTCAACTATTTGACAACACTCTGGCGTGGTAATCTTGTATTTACTACAGGGATGTTGTTTTCAATTGGTCTAGTGTCTTTCTTTATATCAGGGGGTCTTACTGGTATTTTCTTAGGAAATGCTGCCGTTGATATTCAGCTACACGATACATATTTTGTGGTTGCCCACTTTCACCTAGTAATGGGTAGTGCATCATTCTTCGGTATGATGGCTGGTGTTTACCATTGGTTCCCTAAAATGTTTGGTAGAATGATGGATCCTAAATTGGGTTACATTCACTTCTGGGCGACGTTTATCGGTGTTTATCTAGTATTCTTCCCAATGCACTACATCGGTATTGCAGGTTTCCCAAGAAGATATTATTCTTTCACCTCCTTTGATGCCTTCAGCTCATTTACCGATTTGAATGCATTCATAAGTGTTGCCGCAATAATGACTTTTGGAGCTCAGTTGATTTTTGCTTTCAACTTCTTCTACAGCATATTTAGAGGTAAGAAAGCAACTGCTAATCCATGGAGATCGAATACACTTGAGTGGACTACACCTATTAACCCTGGGCATGGAAACTGGGTGGGTGAAATACCAACAGTATATCGCTGGCCATATGATTACAGTAAGCCAGGCGCACCTGATGATTTTATTCCACAAAATATTCCATTCTCTGACACAAGGGAGAGTAACTTCCCTCACGAGAACGATATGATTCCTACGGAAAAAGAATGGGATGAGATTGTAGTGGATGAGCCAGCTCATTAATTTACCGAGTCTTAAAAAAATTAGTTTTCTTACCGTACTAGCTGTTTATTTTCTTATTGCAGTTGGTGGAATTGTAAGAAGTACTGGATCGGGAATGGGATGTCCCGATTGGCCAAAATGCTTTGGGAATTGGGTGCCTCCAACAGAGGCATCCCAACTTCCACCAGATTACAAAGAGCATTATGCCAGTTTAAGAGCTGAGAAGAATGAGCGTTTTGCTTTATATCTTGATAAGCTTGGTTTTGTTGAACAAGCGGAATTGATTCGAACTGATGAATCAATTTTAGTAGAAGAGGATTTCAATGCAGCTAAGACCTGGACAGAATATGTGAATAGACTTATAGGAGCCATAATTGGCGTTTTTATTATTCTCACTTTTCTATCTTCAATCAAAACCTTCAAGACAAAACCTAAGCTGACATATCTATCATTTTTTGTTGTGTTGTTGGTTGGTTTTCAGGGTTGGATTGGATCTATAGTGGTATCAACAAATTTGCTAGAGTGGATGATTACCATTCACATGCTAATTGCCATAGCAATTGTTTTACTTCTAATATACATTTATCAGCAATCGAAAGATGATGTTGGTAATGAACCTACTAAATCTAGTTATTTGACTAGAGCAAAATGGTTTATCGTAATTTGTATGGTATTAACCACCGTACAAGTTGTATTAGGTACACAGGTAAGAGAGATGGTAGATCAAGTTTCTAATTTATTAGGAGAGGAAAATCGAAATCTTTGGATTGATTCATTAGGATTGAATTTTGAAATTCATAGATCATTTTCGATTCTAATTTTGATTGTCCATTTCTTTATGTTTAAATACTTATTTGCAGCTACAGGAAAGAATAGTGGACTTAAATCTACTTTTATTCTACTTGCAGCAGTTGTGTTACTTGAAATTTTTAGTGGAGTAATTATGGCTTATTTCGCCATTCCTCCCGCATTACAACCAGTTCATTTATTATTAGGAACTGTTGCTATTGGGATTCAGTTTTTCATTCTGCTAGAGTTGAATAAATTTTATCAGCCAGCAAGTGTGAAGGATTCTTTAATTTATTCATAAATGAGGTCAACAACTGAGCAATTACCATTTATAGATGTTCTCCTTGATAAGGTGAAGACATATCCTGTATTATTAAAGGCACGATTGTCCTTTGTTGTTTCTTTCTCATCTGCCTTTGGCTACATTTTAGGAACTGGTGGTGTTATTGATTGGCAAACACTTGTTGCTCTTTTTATTGGTGGGTTTTTAGTTTCAGGTGGTGCTGGTGCTATCAATCAAGTATTGGAATCTAATCTTGACGGAATGATGAAGCGTACGCTGAACCGTCCAATTCCAATGGGTAGAATTGGTAAGCAAGGCGCAATTACTTTCGCTGCGGTTGTGTCTTTATCGGGTTTGGCATTGTTGAGTCTTTATACAAATCCTCTTACCACATTTTTAGCATTCCTTTCCTTAGTTCTCTATAGCTTTGTATATACTCCACTCAAAAGAGTTGGCCCTATTGCCGTATTTGTTGGAGCAATTCCTGGTGCAATGCCTCCATTATTAGGATGGGCTGCTGCAACAGGGATGATCGGTCATGAAGCATTGATTATTTTCGGAATCCAGTTTATCTGGCAGTTCCCGCATTTTTGGGCAATTGCTTGGGTTGCTGACGAAGATTATAAGAAAGCTGGTTTCAAATTACTGCCTTCTGGTGGAGGTAAGGATTTTAACACTGCAATTCAGATAATGATTTATACATTATTTTTATTGCCGTTGGGCTTATTACCATCCTATTTCGGACTTACTGGAATTAACTCTGCCGTAGTCGTTACACTTTGTGGAGTGCTTTTCCTTGCAACAACTTTTAATCTGATGAGGGATCACTCAAGAAAATCCGCACTATGGACTATGTTTAGTTCTTTCATTTATTTACCTGTTGTGCAGATTGCTTACCTTTTAGATATGATGTAATATGACAAGTGATTATAAGTTGACCGAAGAAGCATTACCAACCTACTCAATGAACCCTAAAAAGTTTATTTTGTGGCTTTTTATTGTTTCTATAGTGATGATTTTTGCAGCACTTACGAGTGCTTATATCGTAAGACAGGCCGAAGGGAATTGGTTGCAATTTGAAATG
Source organism: uncultured Roseivirgaceae bacterium (assembly GCA_964598395.1). Lineage (GTDB taxonomy): Bacteria > Bacteroidota > Bacteroidia > Cytophagales > Cyclobacteriaceae > CAXBDP01. The sequence goes on along the minus strand of CAZRBW010000037.1, from coordinate 12,016 downwards.
CCAACGATGCTTTATATAAGTTCTGTGGTAATTTTATTAAGTAGTGCAACTTTACATTGGTCTTATCTTTCAGCAAAAAAAGATAAATTCGTAAATCTTAAAATTGGAATAATAATTACAACAATTTTGGGTTTTGTCTTTTTGGCTACCCAATTTGAGGCTTGGAAGGAGCTTGTAGCAATGGATGTCTATTTTGTAGGCAATCCAGCAGGTTCATTCTTATATGTTCTCACAGGATTACATGCCTTCCATTTAATTTTTGGTGTGATATTTTTGATAATTGTGTTAATTTCGTCTTTCAGAGATAAGGTGCACTCAAAGAACCTAAATCTTATGGAAATGGGCGCCACTTTTTGGCATTTTCTAGGAGGACTTTGGATTTACTTATTTTTGTTTTTATTACTCAACCATTGAACCTAATCGATTGAATTAATTGTAATGGCAACATCTACTGGAATTAAACTTAAAAGGAGTATTTGGGACGGAGGAACATCTCCTCTAAAAGCCAGCTATGGAAAACTGATGATGTGGTTTTTCTTGCTATCAGATACTTTCTCATTTTCTGCCTTATTAATTACTTACGGCGTTATTCGTTTCACTTATCCAGCCTACCAAGGCGAAGCAGCAGATTTTGTGGCTTCTCCAGAATACTGGCCGATTCCTGAAATGATTTATGAAGCCTTCCCATTCCTACATGGTGTACACGCGCCTTTGGCTTTCGTGGGTTTGATGACTTTCATTTTGATTTTGAGTTCTGTTACAATGGTACTAGCTGTTGAAGCAGGCCATAGAATGGATCGTAAAGGAGTAGTAAAATGGATGCTTTGGACCATTATTGGTGGTGTCACTTTCTTGGGCTGTCAAGCTTGGGAGTGGTCTCACTTTATCCACGGAACTGAAGCTGGAACTTTCGGAAGATTTTTCGTAGATGGTGAGTGGAAAGAAATATTAGTGCATGGCGCGAATCTTTCCTACAATGAGTATGGACCACCTGCATTCGCGGCACTATTCTTCTTTATCACTGGTTTTCATGGTACACACGTATTGAGCGGTGTTATCTTAAATATCATTATATTTTATAATGCAGCAGTTGGTACTTACGATAAAAGAGGCCATTACGAAATGGTAGAAAAAGTAGGTCTTTACTGGCACTTTGTAGATTTAGTGTGGGTATTCGTTTTCACCTTCTTCTACCTTATCTAATCACCAAATAAACCTGAAATCATGAGCTCAGAAAATACAAACAATATAGTAGTACAACCTGCAGATCCTGCAAAAATCAGAAAAATATGGCAGGTGGCACTTCTTCTTGGTGTTGTTACAGCAATCGAATTCGTGTTTGCCTTTACCATGCCTAGAGGTCTTTTACTGTATGCAATTTTCATTGGTCTTACATTCGTGAAGGCCTTCTATATAATTGCAGAATTCATGCACCTTAAGCATGAGGTTAAATTCCTAATTTGGTCAATTGCTTTACCAGTAATTTTTGTGATTTGGTTAATTATAGCCCTTCTTTATGAAGGCAATGAGATTTACCAAGTTCGGGAACTGATGGATTTCTTTTAGAGATTTATTTGATGAAAATATTCTTAGGCTAAGGAACAACCTTAGCCTATTTTTTTGTGTTAATCTTGAAACCTGAAATAAGCTACGGATGCGAAAGGAAATAAAAATAATTGTATTAGTAGTTCTACTTATCCTACCTGTTGCAATCGCAATTTTTCTAATATCTTTTGGTGAAAACGAGTACGAACTAGATGTGTATTACCCAAATGGCGTAATCTCTACAAATACTTTTTGCAATTACGTTGAAGGTGAGCAACACTATATTCCCAATTTCAATTTGATAGATCAGGATAGCTCGATTATTACAGAAGCGAAGCTAGAGGGTAATATTACAGTCGTAAGCTTTTTCTTCACTAGCTGCCCAACTATATGCCCCACTATGAATTCTGAAATGCTTAGGGTTCAAGAAACCTTCGAGGGAAATGCTAATATTCAAATGGTGTCCTTTTCAGTTGATCCGGAATATGATACTCCAGAAGTATTAAGGGAATATGGCGGGAGGTTGGGTGTAGACCATAGCCAATGGAGCATGGTTACTGGCCCAAGAGATGATATCTATATGCTAGCTCGATGTGGTTTTATATTGCCAGTAGAGCATGGCGGCAATGACCCTTATGAATTTATTCATAGTGAGAAATTCATCTTGGTGGATCGTGAAAAGAGAATAAGAGGCTATTATGATGGTACGTCTAGAAAAGATATAGACAGACTTATTATTGAAGCTCAAGTATTGATAACCGAATACGATTAAATTAAAATTATATGGAAGCCTTACAAAATGAAAAGAAGTCGGTAAGACTCATTACCATTCTTTCTGTTTTTATACCAGTTGCTGTTGCGGTTCTAATTTTTATGCCTTTTAGGTTGGATTTAGGTAGCGACTTGGTTTATTTCCTACCACATTTGAATGCGGTGATTAATTCTGCTACATCTGTAATTCTTATTGCAGGTTTTATTTTTATTAAAAATAATCAAAGGGAATATCACAGAGCCTCCATGATGGCGGCCTTTACTTTGGGTACCATTTTTCTTGTTTCCTATATTGTTTACCATGCAAGTGCCGAATCAACATCATTTGGTGGGGAGGGTTTGGTGAAATCAGTTTATTATTTCATTCTCATTTCGCATATTCTTTTAGCTGCAATAGTGGTTCCTTTTGTGTTGTTTGCATTTTATTACGCGCTCAAAGGTGACTTTACAAGACATAAAAAGGTGGTAAAATTTACTTTCCCAATTTGGCTTTATGTGTCCATTACTGGCGTTGTCGTATATTTGATGATAAGTCCATATTATTCTTTTTAACGAAGAACTCAAATATATATTAGTCTGTTGCTTTGATACAATGTGATTATTATGAAATCAGCAAGTAAGATCTTTTTCTTATCCATTATCACGATTATGGCATCCTCAATAGGGGCAGTTGCCCAATGTGCAATGTGTAGAGCTACGGTAGAAACTAGCATAGCCGATGGTAATGTTACCATTGCTGCAGGATTGAACATGGGCATTTTTTATTTACTAGCAGCCCCTTACATTTTAATTTCTGTGATTGCATACTTGTGGTATAAAAAAAGTCGTGAAAATGCCAAAAAGGTCAAGGCTGTCCGCCATCTCTAAAGGGAAATGTCCTCGTTGCCGCAAAGGCGATATGTTCGTTTACCCTCATTTGAATTATCTTCACTTTAAGGAAATGCATGAATCATGTCCTCATTGCAATCTTAGATATGAACTTGAACCAGGCTTTTTCTATGGTGGAGCTATGTACTTTTCGTATGCCTTTTCAGTAGCATTATTTGTAACGGTATTTGCCGCGATGAATGTGTTATTCGAAAAGCCTCCGCTTTATGCATATGTTGGTGTCGTAGTAGCGATCAATCTTCTTTTATTCCCATTGATGTTCCGCTATGCACGAATTTTGTTCCTTCACCTAATTGGCGGAGTAAAATATCAAGCGAAATACGAAATTTGATTTATTTTTTAATAATTTCCCTAATTGCGAATCAGTATGGGGAAATATAGCATTAAGCAAATTCCAGGAATAAAGTTTTTAGGCTTAGCGTCGCTTTGCTTAATGCTTGCTGCCCTTTTCCGCTTCATAATTATTGATTTGGCTTTCAATGAAGCCACTATAGCAAGTAATCTCCAAACAGATATTGAAAGAGAACTCTCTAAGTTAGATTCTGATGCAAAAAGACTACTTGAGGAGCTGAACCAGACTAGCTTGGTTCGAGAAATGAAACCCATTGATACTCATTATCCTTATTTCATTTTTCAAGCAGGTGCTCTTGAGTTCTGGTCTGCATACAATTATGTGCCTAATTACTACGAACTTGACGGAATTTCAGACGTAGGTCTTCTAAGAGCTCGTAATGGCTATTACATAGCCAAGCGTCTCAGTCCTCCCGCCAATGATTATCGAGGTACAGAGATTTTCTTTCTCCTTCCTGTGTTTTGGAGTCCCGGGATCGAAAATCAATACTTGAGGTCTAGCTTTAATCCATCGCTAATTCGGAACAATTATTTTACAATTTTGGAAGAACCATCCGTATTCAACGAGCGGAATATATTTTATAATGACACATATTTATTTTCAATTTCTTTCCCATCCGGTTTTAGAGGAGCCAATCCCAAGTTTAATATTTTAGCCTTAATCCTAAGTTTAGTAAGCCTTCTTTTTTTGATTCTTTTTATTCGTAAAGTTTTACAATACTTTAATAGTAAGGAACAATATTGGACTGGCTTTTTCTTTTTGTTAATAGGGTTGCTGTTGATACGAGGAGCAATGTTGTATGGTAGTTTTCCTTTCTCAGCATCACAAATTGGCTTATTCAATCCGCGAAATTACGCCTCATCTTGGTTTAATCCTTCGCTAGGCGATTTGCTCCTAAATGTAGCCTCTATGGCTTGGCTAGTTTTTTACTTAATGAATTTTTTTTTCACATCAAGCTTTCTTAAATCCTTCAAAAGGAAATCAAACTCTTGGTCCATCGTTTTTATTATTCTAGTAGGATTACTCTCCTATAGTAGTCTTTTGACGGTTTTCCTATATGCTCAAAATATCTCTGCTCATTCCAATTGGAGTCTAGATATTACCTCAAGCCTAAATATCTCTTATTTGAGAATCATTAGTTTTTTAATTTTATTTCTTCTTGGGAGTCTTTATTTTGTATTGACCCATTTATTTTATCGAGCATGTCAAGCTAAATCAATAAGTTCTTTACCGTTTCAACAATTCATTTTGATTTGGGGGCTTGTTCCTTCAGTTATTTCTTTCATTCTTTTGCCGATAAGTTGGCCAGTTGGCTTAATTCATTTTCTCTATTTGATTATTCTAACTGTATCTAAGGTACCAGAGCTTCTTGGGAAAAGAGGCTATTTCTCATTCTCCTATATCCTAATTGCTTGTATGGCACTTTCAGCAGCAAGTAGTTCTGGTGATTTTAACTTCCGCCATATACAGCAATCTGCTGAAATGAAACAATTGGGAGAGCAGCTATTAATGGAGAATGATCCTCTTGCAGAATATATGCTCAATGAATTGAGCTATAAAATTGAAGATGATATTTTTATTCGCAATCGTTTACTCAACCCTTACTTGAGTAATGATGTAATTGAGCAAAAGATTCGCCGTACATACATCCTCAACGATTTTGATAAATACGATGTAGATATTCACCTCTTCGACAGCCGTGGATACCCATTGTTAGCTAATTCGGTTGATCTCACTTTTTCACAGTGGCTTAGAACTTTCGCTTTGGAAGGTTTTAAGACTGATTATATGAACATCTACCTAGTGCCAGACCAAGGTCTTTCCTTTTCGAAGAGGTATATTTCCTTTATCAATTTACAAAGTGGAGATAATTTCAATTTAGGCTTTGTAGTAGTTGAGCTTTCTCGCAAACGCTTTTTTGCAAATACAGTATATCCAGAGCTACTTGTAGATGTAGCTTTGTACGATCAAAACTTAGAGAGGAAGTATGATTTTGGTACGTATAAGAGTGGAACACTAGCGCAATCTGGAGGTACCTATTCTTATCCACGATATTTGTTTGATTCTCCTTTCGATAGTTCTAATATATCAGATAAGGATATTGTCGCCGAGGGGCATAGGCATTTCGTATTTAACAGCAATGAAAAAATTGCCGTTGTTTCTACACCAGTATTGCCATTTCGTAATTGGTTAGCAAATTTCTCCTTTCAATTCTTACTTTTTGTCTTTATCATTTTTGTAATAATTGCCATTTATAACCTGAATGTGGTCAGAAAAACAACTACGGTAAGTTATGTTTCTCGAATTCAGTTGTATCTTAATTTGGCATTCTTTATCCCTCTCATTGTAGTGAGCATCACCACCTTAAGTAGAATAAATTCTGTTTCAAGGGAAGAAATTACTGAGAATTATTATAAAAAAGCCGAGTCTGCAACCAATAATTTAGCAAGAGCAATCGATACTTATGGTTCAGGGAATATTAGTTTAGATGAATTAACTGAGAGTGTGTTTGATATTTCCAGAATTCTAGAATCAGACATCAATATTTTTAGTATTGATGGCCGATTGATTTCTACTAGCCAACCTGCTATTTACGAAAACTTTCTGCTCTCAAAGCTTATAAATCCTATTGCCAAAAATGCTCTAATATATGAAAGTAGAAATCGGACAATTCTAGAGGAAGCAATTGGGACACTTAATTTTAGAACAGTGTATCGACCCATAAGATCATTCGAAACTGGAAATATTATAGGCCTTTTGAGTATGCCATTTTTCGAATCAGCTACCGATTTGGAAAGTCAGCAGATATCCGTGCTTTCTAATATCCTGATCACGTTCACTGCTATTTTTATTTTCTTTTTGGTGATTGCTTATTTGGTTTCGGAAGTGCTCACACATCCATTCCGCTACATAGCTGAAAAGATTAAAAAGACCTCATTATCATCTTTGAACGAGCCGCTAGAATGGAAAAGCGATGATGAAATTGGGCTAATGGTGGCTGAGTATAATCGAATGCTGATTAATCTAGAACGCAACAAGGAAGCCCTTGCCAAAACGGAGAAGGAATCCGCATGGCGTGAAATGGCACAGCAGGTGGCTCATGAAATTAAGAATCCGCTCACACCCATGAAGCTTACTTTACAGCAAATGCAAAGAGTAATTGCTTTGAAAGATCAGGACAGATTGCTGAATTTAGATAAGCAGGTAAAAACCTTACTCACTCAAATTGATAATCTGAGTGAGATTGCATCCTCATTCTCTGCTTTTGCACAAATGCCTGCGCCTAAAGCAGAACTTTTCGATATGGTTGTATTACTCAAAGAAACCTCCCGCCTTTTCCAAAATGATCCAAAAGTCGATTTGAAGGAGGATATCCGCGAAAAGAGTATTTGGGTAATTGCAGATCGAAAATTATTCAGTCGTATTTTCTCAAACTTAATTATCAATGCTATACAAGCTAGTAAGAATGACCAAAAAGCAGAGGTCACATTGTTTCTAAAAAAACTACAGAACCATAAAGTGATAGTAAGTATAAAAGACAATGGAAAAGGAATTCCAGAAGAGATTCAAGATAAAATATTCCTTCCTAGTTTTAGTACCAAAGCAAGTGGCTCAGGTTTAGGATTGGCAATGGCAAAGCACGGAGTGGAGAATGCAAAAGGATCGATTTGGTTTGATTCTAATTCAGAATGGGGAACCGTATTTCATATAGAGCTTCCGATAGCGCGAAATTGATTAAGAAGCTGGTTTTCAGTTTTCTTGTTGTGCTTTTGCATGCAAATCTCCTATATGCCCAAGAGGATAACAGGCGCTGCGTGCAATTCCGCCATAGCCAAGAACAAATGAGAATCGATAGTGTGTTGATCGAGCCAAATTCTCTTATAATAACAGATAGATATGGAGATACGCTTATCCATCGTTTTAATTCAGAATCTCGAATACTTGAATTAGAAAAAGCGCCTGACAACGAGCCAATTTTAATATGCTTTAGAATTTTGGCATTACCAGATAAATTGGATTCTCGGTACGTTCTGCAAACGGATAGTTCCAAGGTAGTTGTTCAAGTCCCTGCTACTTCTAGCAGTATTGTCACAACGCGGGAGGAATTATTCTCAACTGGAGATATTGAAAAAACGGGGGTACTCAGCCGCGGAATCACTTTTGGCAATACACAAAACGTGTTTGTCAACTCCGTGCTCAATCTGCAAATGGAAGGAGCACTTACGGATAATTTGTTTCTCCGCGCTGCCATAACTGATCAGCGGGTGCCATTTCAGCCAGAAGGCAATACCCTGCAAATTCAAGAGTT
>CAZRBW010000037.1:0-4051 GCA_964598395.1 uncultured Roseivirgaceae bacterium | reverse complement strand
ATAAGAGTCGATTTTGAATATGCCGATCAAAATTTTAGCCGAAGTATTATCACCGCCGGCCATTCCCAGCAATTGGGAAAATTCGAGTTGTATGGCAATTTCTATCGAGAACAAGACAACCGAAATCGCCCATTATTGACGGAGCTTTCACTTGCAGACCAAGAATTATTAAGTGAAATTGGTGACAATATTGACGCAGCTTTTCGTGAAAGTGCCACACTGCAAATTTTTAATCCCAATCAAATCCAGTACTTCGAAAAAGATACATTACTTGCAGATGGACAGCAATTTAGAATTTATGCCCGCGCCACATCGGAGTCGCAGCATGTGTATTCAGTATCATTTACCGAAGTAGGGCAGGGTGGAGGAGATTACCGGATACGACGTACCACCGAAAATGGGAGAGTGTTCGAATGGGTGGCGCCACAAAATGGAATTTCTACTGGAAATTACGCGCCTATTAGCACTTTGCCAGTGCCAAATAAGCGTGAAATGGCAACCTTTGGCACTCGGTGGAGTGCGAGCGAAAGGGATCAGTTGTATGTGGAAACTGCTTTTTCGACTAGAGATAGAAATCTATATTCCGAAATCGATAATGAAAATAATAATGGGCAGGCGATCAAACTCGGCTATGAAACCTCCCGCCGACTCATTTCACTTTGGCGGGAATACTCCCTTTCTGCCAATGCCAATGCTGAATACAATAGCAAGGATTTTCAATTTATAGATCGCCTTCGTTCCATCGAATTCGACCGAGATTGGAGTTTGGATCCACGTGTCAATTTGGCGCCTGCCGCAGAGCAAATTTTTACTTCCCAAGCTAACCTCATAGCTGATGGTGGCCGAAATATCCTTTACCAATTCGTAGCTCGTAATCGAGGTGATGTGGTAAATGGAATTCAACAAACAATGCAAGTGAATGAGCAATTTGGCCCAATTCGCCTTCAATCGGATGCCTTTATTATGCGCAATAGCCAAGCAGCTCGCGATGCAGAATGGAACCGAGCAAAAATTGATTTATCCTATAGAAATGCTTTTTTATCGCCTGGATATAGATATGAAGTTGATCGAAATGCAGTGAGAGCGGTGGATAGAGATTCGGTCATAAGTACTGCGATGAATTTTCAAGAGCAGATGATTTATCTGGAAAGTCAGGATACAGCTAAAGTTCAGTTCCGAGTTTCGCAGAGTTGGCGGGAGGATAAGTTGCCGTTTTTTGGTGAGCTGAGCCCAGAAAGTCGAGCTCAGAATACGCAGGTGAATTTGCAGACTCGAGGGAAATCTCAAGATATCAATTTGGTGCTTACCTATCGGCAATTAGAAAATCTGCTACCAATGGCGGAGGAGCGCTGGGAGCAAACCTTATTAGGCAGAGTCGATTGGTTAGGCAATTTTTGGAATAACAATATCCGATCAGAACTTTCCTATCAGGTGGGTGATGGTCGAGAATTGCTGCGAGAGTTTATATTTCTGCAAGTGCCAACAGGCGAGGGTACTCATACTTGGCGAGATGAAAATGGTGATGGAATTCAAGATTTGAATGAATTCTATGAGGCGATCAACGCTGATGAGAAAAACTACATCAAAGTTTTTGTGCCTACGGATGAATATACAAGGGCATTTACTCAAAATTTCAATTATCGACTGAACATCGGACTGCCTCAAGCTTGGAAAGAAGCGGGAGGATGGAGGGCTTTTGCCTCCCGTTTTTCCAATATCAGCAGCTATGCATTGGATAAGAAAATCACCGACGATGAAATTGCCGCCCGATTACTTCCTTCCATTGGCATTTCCGATCAAGAAGACATTCTCTCTTACCGAAAGCTCATACGAAGCAGTTTTTTCTTCAACCGAGCGGTGGCAAAATATGGAGCTGATTTCAATATTTCACAGAGCGAAAGACAGCAACTACTCACGCAGGGATTTGAGGAATTTAGAAATAATGAGTATCGCCTAAATATGCGCTACAGTATCGATGGAGAAGTGAATGTGCTATTTGGACTTTTTAATGGACAAAAATCTACGGTTTCGGATTTTTTGAGTTTGCGAAACTATACCATCGAAAGCAGAGGATATAAGCCCGAACTGAGCTGGCAGCCAAGTCTACAAATGAGGCTTTCGGCAAGTTATGGCAACACCTATCGAGAAAATATGCTACCCGCTGAAGGGCTTGAAGAGTTTGCGAGAATCAACGAATGGATGATTGATTTTAGGTTTATGAAGGTAAATAAAACTACACTTTCAAGTAATGTTCGCTATTTGAATATCGATTTTGAAGGAAATGAAAATAGTCCTGCTGGCTATGAATTACTGCAAGCATTGCGACCTGGGAATAATTTCACATGGTCGCTTGCCTTAACCCAACGATTATTGAATGGCCTTCAAATTGGCTTAAACTATGAAGGCCGAAAATCACCCAACCAAACCATGATTCACACCGGCCGAATGCAGGTGAGTGCTTTGTTTTAATTCTACTTCTAGATTCTCGTAATTTCCTTTCTTTGTGTATACTCTCGCTTAGTCGCAAAGCTGCTGAGGTTTTGCTTCTTTGCGCCTTATGCGCCTTTGCGAGCTATTCTCCTCGTCTAGGATACTTCTTTGCTACACACCCAGAGTTAATCAGCGTAATCTTCGGGAGAATATTATTGCCCGCGGATAGCGCAGATTTACGCAGATTTAAGACACCATCTCGAAAAGTGTGTAAATAGCATTTATGGATGGTTATAATTTTAAACCTTTTTTAAGACGACACAGGACTTCACATCATAGTCCATCATTTAATCATAAGAATCTTAGTTCAGACATTCTCAGCGTCTTCCTTCTGAGTTCTTTGCGTTTAGATTTTTTTCACTACCCTTCAAAACAACATTGAACCCACTTTCTCCTGTGAATTTGGGGTAATCCACCTTTAGAAATTAGCTATCACTTTTTACTTTTTTGTATAATGTTGTTTTTTTATCTCCAAACTTTTCTATTAGACCATTATTCACACCTTTTTTTAGATCTCTGCTAGCGGTTGCTGAAGAAATATCTGTAAAATATTTCAAATAATCTTTCCGAGTAAATTCTTGAATTTCTCCTTCCAAAAATATTTCTAACCTCTCAGTTTCATTTAATTTTCTTCTTCCATTTTCGAGTAGCTCGTCCAAAGACTTATCAATAATATTCAGCATGAATTCTATGAATATTGTTGATTTACCTGTTTTGTCAGAAAGTGAAAGTGAGCGATAGTATTTATCTTGGTTTTTTGATATTAAGGTTTCGAATGGTAAAAACTCAAATAGCGGATATTCACCCATCAATATTGCAGTTTGCCATAATCTTCCCATCCTACCATTACCATCTATAAAGGGATGAATAAATTCCATTTCATAATGGAAGACACAGCTTTTAATTAGAGTTAGTTCAGAACTGTCCTTCAAATAATCGAACAAGTCCTTCATTAAAAACTTAACATTTTCATAAGGAGGAGCAATATGCTCAACTTTTGATCCTTTTACGATGCCTACTCCTTTTGTCCTGTATTTCCCAGGATTTTCAGTCAGCCCATTCATAAGCAGTTTATGTGCTTTCAAAAAGTCCTTTTCAGATTTATATCTAAAAAGTTTCAAAGCTTTATAAACATCCAATGCATTCAAAACTTCTTTTATGTCTTTCTCTGGCCCAACTACTCTTTTATTTTCAATAATAGCTGAAATTTGCTCTACTGAAAGTGTATTTCCCTCAATATTTAGCGAAGAGTGTATAGTTTTTATTCGATTTTGCTTACGGAGCCTTGGATTCTGTTTTACTAATAATTTCGCATTTACTTCTCCTATTTTCTGTGAAATTGAAGTAATGAGCTTTAGTATATCTGAAGTGATATCGTAAGGGGGTTTCATAATAATGATACTATCATTTGATACTATCAAATATGAGAAAATATTTTTAAATGCTATAATTTGAAGGAATGAATGCGGTCAGAGTATCGCTATTATATTGCGTATCTAGCTGTCAATTTTTCTTCGGCGCCTTCGCGAGATCTCGAATAAGATATTTCTTTGTTTGATAT
>CAZRBW010000036.1:24308-31383 GCA_964598395.1 uncultured Roseivirgaceae bacterium | reverse complement strand
TTTATGAGAGGATTAATTTTAAGTGAACATCATCCAGAAAAATTAGAATTACTTGATTTGAGCAAACCCACTTTAACTAATGGAATGGCATTAGTCAAAATAAAGGCCGCAGCTTTAAATAGGAGAGATCAATGGTGCCGAGAAGGTATGTATCCTGGTTTAAAATATGGAGTGGTACTAGGTTCGGATGGCGCAGGTGTTGTTGAATCTGTTTTCAATAAATATGATGAAAATTGGATTGGAAAGGAAGTGGTGATCAATCCAAATATAGATTGGGGAGAAAACCCTGCTGTCCAATCTCCCAAATACAATATATTAGGCATGCCAAGCAATGGCACTTTTGCAGATTATGTAGCCGTTCCGGTAGATCGCCTACATATGAAACCTGCGCATTTAGATTATTTCCAAGCCGCAGCGCTTCCTCTTGGAGGCCTCACTGCGTATAGAGCCACCATCAAAAAAGGAAATGCCAACAGAGGGAAAAAGGTGCTAATAAGTGGAATTGGTGGGGGAGTAGCGACAATGGCTTTTTTGTTTGCCAAAGCAGTGGGAGCTGAAGTTTATACGACATCTGGTTCGGATGAAAAGCTAAAGAAAAGTTTGGATTTAGGAGCTCAAGCAGTCTTTAATTATAAGGATATAAACTGGCTCAAATCCGCTAAAACGGAAAGTGAAGGCGGCTACGATTTGATAATTGATAGTGCGGGTGGCGATCAACTTAATGATTTGATGAAATTACTTAAGCCAGGAGGAAAACTAGTATTCTATGGCGCCACTTTGGGAATTAGCCGAAAGCTAGAGCTTCATAAGATGTTTTGGAGCCAAACTTCCATTGAAGGATCTACCATGGGCAATGATGAAGAATTTGCTGAAATGCTACAATTGGTAAGTGATTTTAAAATCGAACCAATCATTGAAAAGCCAATTCCCTTTGCTGATTATTTAGAAGCCTTTGGCAAAATGAAAGATTCCTCTCAAATGGGAAAGATTATTTTAGAAATTTAATCCTATCGTTTAAAGCCAATCTTTACCATTCAAAGGTTGCATAGCATTTCTATCAAAAAGCGTATTAGGATGCTTAGCACTTAGTTATTTTTAATTCTAGAATATTTATAAACTCAATTTCTATGAATGTGGCATTGTCTATTATAGGTGTCCGATCCTAGTAATTGATATTTTATGAACCCTAATAAATTACCAAAACAAATAAACATGAAAGAAAGAATTACCAAGACTATGTTAGTGGCGGCATTTCTTTTTGCTCCTTTTTTAGGCATGTCTCAGAGCAATTATCCTACTAATGCTCAGACTGCCCAAAGGCTGCAAAAGATTGCATCAGACCACTCGCAGATTGCTAAACTCGAAAGCCTAACCAAAACCGATGGCGGCTCAGACATCTATGTGCTTCGCATAGGAACGGGCGATGTAGATAACAAGCCAGGTATCGCTGTAGTAGGTGGCGTAGAAGGATTCCATTTGCTTGGAACCGAATTGGCACTACAATTTGCTGAACAATTGGTTGGCGAGAAGCGCAGTGCTTTAGACAAAACAACCTTTTATATTTTCCCTAATATGAGCCCAGATGCTTCGGCTCAGTATTTTGCGTCATTGAAATATGAAAGAAGAGCCAACGCTCGCAATACAGATATGGATCGCGATGGCCGTATGAGTGAAGATCCATTTGAAGATCTAAACAATGATGGACTTATCACTATGATGCGTGTAGAAGATGCTACAGGAACAATGATTCCTCACCCAGCAGATTCTCGTGTATTGATCCCTGCGAAAACAGACAAGGGAGAAGTTGGTGCTTACAAGTTATTTACCGAAGGCACAGATAATGATAAAGATGGTAAATTCAATGAAGACGGTGAAGGTGGAATATTCTTCAACTCCAACTGGTCTTACAAATTTCCATCTTTCCAACCTGGTGCTGGAGAATTTGCCGTTTCCGAAAAGGAAACAAGAGCCATTGCTGATTACTTATACGACAGGTGGAATGTATTTGCTGTATTCACATTTGGTCCTGCAAACAACCTTAGTTCTCCATTACGATTCAATCGTCCAGGTGCAACAGTTCGTGTAATCACAAGTATTTTGGAAGAAGATCAGAAGCTAAATGCATTGGTTTCGGATATGTATAATAAGACAGTAACTCAAAAGAATGCACCAGAAAACTTCGGTTCTGATGGTGATTTCTTCCAATGGGCTTATTTCCATTATGGCAAAATGAGTTTTAGTACTCCAGGCTGGTGGGCTCCAATGGTGCCTGATGATAAGGACAATGCAGACCAAAAGCCAAATACAGACAAAAATAGAGAAGTAAACTTCATCCGTTGGGCTGAGCAAAACAATGTAGATGCATTTGTAGAATGGACAAGCATAAACCATCCAGACTTCCCAGGTAAAAAGGTGGAAGTTGGTGGTATTAAGCCATTTGCAATGTATAACCCTCCATTCTCAATGGTGGCTGATATTGCAAAAGAGCATACTGATTTTATGTTAGGTTTCAGTGCTATGAGTCCTGGATTGGCTATGGTAAATGAAAAAGTAGAAAAGCTTGACAATAATGTTTACCGTATTACTGTGGACTTGAAAAATACAAGCGTACTTCCAACACATGGTGAGCTTGCAAATAGAGCAGGTTGGCTAAAGCGTATCAGGATTGAAACTGGACTAGCGGGTGGGCAGAAGTTTTTGTCTGGCAGAGGCTTAACACTTGTAAACAGTATTGCAGGTGATAGCCATGAGACCATGGTATGGCTAGTACAAGGCAAAGGCAATGTCACTATCAAGGCTGGTGCTCCACATACTGGCTACATAACCAAAACCTTAAACCTTAATTGAGAATGGCTATGAAACTAAAAATATATTTATTATCCCTTACTTTGGTGGCTGCGGCCATGTTTGCATCTAGTGATGCCCAAAGTCAAAGTAGCAACCCTGATCACTTTTTCAGAGCTGCAGGTACACCACACAATCCAAAAGTAAATGTGGCTTGGAATCGCTACTATTCATACAGCGGTATTGCAGACGTAATGAAAAAAATTGCTGCCGCATATCCAGATTTAGCGAAACTTGAATCTATTGGCAAATCCTATGAAGGTAGGGATTTATGGCTACTAACGATTACTAACTTCAAAGCTGGAAATGCTGATCGTAAGCCTGCAATCTACATTGATGGAAACATTCACTCGAATGAAATTCAAGGTGCTGAGTTTTCTCTTTATACTGCATGGTATCTAACTGAAAATTTCGCTGATGTAGAATTCATTAGAGAATTACTTACTGACAAGACCTTTTACATAGTGCCTACTATCAATCCTGATGGTCGTGAGCATTATATGCGCAAACCAAATACTGCAAGCTCTCCTCGCTCAGGTGTAATCCCAATCGATAATGATCGTGACCAAGTAATTGGCGAAGATGGGTATGACGATTTGAATGGCGATGGTCATATTACTCAAATGAGAAGAAAGAATCCAAATGGACGATTTATAATTGATCCGCAGGACTCTAGAAGAATGATAGCTGTGAATCCAGGTGAGAAAGGTGAATACGAATTACTAGGATTAGAAGGTATCGACCGCGATGGAGATGGTGTGATCAATGAAGACCGTGCGGAAGGCTTCTACGATCCTAATAGAGATTGGGGTTGGAACTGGCAGCCAGGCTACATTCAAGGCGGCGCATGGAAATATCCATTCTCTCAGCCTGAAAATAGAGCAGTAATGGAATTTGCTATGAAACGTCCAAATATTGCAGCGGCTCAAAGTTACCATAACTCTGGCGGTATGATTTTACGTGGCCCTGGTGCGCAAGAAGACTTGCCAACCTACGATCGTGCTGATACGCAAGTATATGACATCATTGGTCGCAAAGGTGAAAGCATGATTCCAGGCTACCGTTACTTGGTGGTTTACAAGGATCTTTACTCTGTTTTCGGTGGCGAATTAGATTGGTTCCATGGTGGACGTGGTGTGTTTACTTATACCAACGAACTCTGGACAAACTACCTAATGTACAACCAAGAAGGTGGTGGACGTGGTCAGAATGTGCAGTATGACTTTGATAAGGATCTTCTCTTTGGAGATGCCCTTGTGGATTGGGAAGAATACGATCACCCAATGTATGGCAAAGTTGAAATTGGTGGCTTTAAAAAGAATTTCGGCAGAGCTCACCCAGGTTTCTTGCTAGAATCTGATGCGCATAGAAATATGGCTTTCACAATTTTCCACGCATACCACACACCTAAATTGGTAATTCAATCTATCGAAGAAAAGGATCTTGGTGGTGGTTTGAAGGAGGTAAACGTTTTGATCAAAAACGAAAGATTAATTCCTACGCACTCCAGTCACGATTTGAAATTTAAAATCGAAAGGCCTGATTATGTTTCAATCAGCGGTGGTCCAAAAGTGATAACGGGGATGATTGTAGAAAATGCAGATTTTAACAACACTGTAGAGCAAAAGCAAAATCCAGCTAAAATGGAAGTTGCAAATATTCCAGGTAATGATGTAGTACATGTTCGTTGGATTGTATCAGGCAGTGGCAATTACACTATTACAGTGGATAGCGCCAAAGGTGGCCTTGTATCAACATCCAAATAAATAATTTATCCTATTAAAAAAGCCACGTTTAGCAATAAGCGTGGCTTTTTTGTTTTTATCCTCCCGCTTCTACCATTGCATTAGTAATTTTTTCAAAATAGCCTTATTTTGTTTCAAGTAAATCAAAAAACCATGCGAAAATTCAACCTATACAGCATCGCCTTAATCCTTTGGGTATGCATTTTACCTAGTGCCATTGCACAAAAAACAGCATTTACCATTGCAGACGCCATAAATGTGAAATCAATGGGTAGCCAAAATTTATCTGATGATGGAAAATATCTAGCGGGCATGATCAGTGATGGTAGCGACCGATTCGATACAGATCATTTTAGATTTCAAGACCCAAGTTACCTTAATGTAGGTGCAGGAGAATTTGTAATCATTAACACAGAAAATGGTTCACAAATAAAGCCATACGCCAGCAAAGCAAAGGTGACTTCTATGTCTTGGGCACCAAATAATAAGGAGATTGCTTTTTTGGAAGAGAAAAATGAAAAGCTCCATTTGATGGTGTATGAAGTGGATAGGAAGAGACTCCGTGAAGTAAAAATTGCGGGAAATCCTTTACTAGCAAATTCATCACTCACTTGGACTCCCGATAGCAAATCGCTGATTTTGCATACGCGGGAGGGTGCTTGGCTTACTAAAGCTATGGCACTTTATAATGAAGCTACAAAAGGCCCAATAGTCGTTTATGACGGGTCAAAGCCATTTCTGAAATGGGATGAAATAAGAAATACAAATAGCCTAACTCAGGTGCACAAGGTAGATGTTGCCAATGGCTCTGCCGTAAAACTTTTAGATGAATCAAATTATGGAGGAATCAATGTATCCAAGGATGGTCAGTATATGATTTTCAGCGAGACATTTCCTTTAAAGACGGCTTATGTACGCAATGAAGGTACAGAATACCAAACAGCTTATCTTAATTTGAACAAGCAGGATACAGCTCAAATACTTCATAAGCGCAATAAGCAAAGAAGAAATTTCAATTGGAGTGATAGCAAAAGCAAATATGCTTGGGTTGATTCTGGCTATGTATATATCCAAACACTTGGTATGGACGATGCTAAAAATCTGACTAAAGGAAAAGCCTTCGAGAATGAAGAAAAGAAAAAAGAAGTAAAATTTTCAGTAATGACTTGGAGCCCGCAGGAGGGTAAATTATTGCTCAGCTCTGAGAAAGGATATTGGTTGGTAGATACGGCAGGTGAGAAATTAGAAATGGTATATAAACTTCCAGAAGATAAGGAAAAGGCACCTAGTCTTAGCATGATCAATTGGTCAAAAGATGAGCGTTACTTGTATTTCAGCTATTCTGCAAAAGATAAATGGGAGAGAGGTTTCACTAGATATGATCTGCAAACCAAGCAAATGGAAAATCTATTATTAGATAGTAATTTGTATTCTGGAGTTCAGTTTTCTAAAGATGGGAGTAGAGTTGTATTGAGTTTCTCAGATGGTGATATGCCCTCTAATTTGATGGCTACAGATATGAGCTTTACGAATATGAAAGCTCTTACAGATCTTAATCCGTGGATGAATAATAAGAAAATAACTCGCTCTGAATTAATCAGCTATAGAAATGTAGATGGCAAAGAATTGCAAGGAATTTTATACTATCCAGTAGATTATGAGGAAGGTAAAAAGTATCCTCTTGTATGCGAAATCTATGAAGGGTTCTTCGCAAATGGCTATAACAGAAATATGAATCTATTTACAAATCATGGTTATTTTGCCCTTCGTCCGTCAGTCGATTTAGAAATGGGCTATCCTGGCGAGGCTTGGGTGAAAGGAATCACTTCGGCGATCAACAAATTGGTAGATGAAGGTAAAGTAGATAATGATAAAGTTGGCGTACAAGGAGGCAGCTACGGTGGCTATGCAACTTCGCTACTGATAACTCAAACAGATCGTTTTGCTGCTGCAATTAATATATCGGGTAAGGTAAATATTATTAGTTTCTTGGGTGACAGTCCGAAAATAGGTACTAGAAACTACACAGCGGCTGAATATGGACAAGATAGGATAGGAGGCTCACTTTGGGACGAGCCATTGAAATATTTGGCTACTACCGCAGTATTGTATGCTGATAGAATCAAAACTCCACACATGATCATGACTGGTGAGGGCGATTGGAATGTACCAGGTACAAATTCTCGTGAGCTATATTATGCCATGCGCAGATTAGGCAAAGATGTGATTTGGGTAAACTATCTGAATGGTGGGCATGGAGCTGGAGCTGCAAGTGATGAAAATGATTTTCACGATCATTGGAATCGCGTGTTTGAGTTCTACGACAAGCACTTCAGTAAAAAGGATGAAAAGAAAGACGAGGCTGTAACCACAGCGAGTAGCAACTAAATAATCAACGCCCGGCAATTTGAAATGTCGGGCGTTTTTATTTTACTTTAAGATTGATGTCTTTTCATCGAAAAAGAAATCATTATCTAATTTTTTTC
>CAZRBW010000036.1:0-24208 GCA_964598395.1 uncultured Roseivirgaceae bacterium | reverse complement strand
GTAAAAAGAGAAAAACTATTGCACCAAAAGAAATTAGGAAAACTATTGAGTCGTATGATGCTAAAAACCAAATTAATGCGCTTAACAAAGCGATAAACACAAATACTATAGTGAAATTGAATAGCTGCTCCTTTTGAATTATTTTTCTATAAACAGCATCTATATCAGGTTGACTTTGGGTAAAGGAACTCATTTGTAGGAACAGTTTTTCAGCTTCTTCTTTTTTTCCTGCCTCATACAGCATTTTGATTTTGGATTTTAAGTAAACTTTCTCCCTTAGTTCTTCATCTGCTTTTATCTCCTTTTCCATTTTAGCCTTTACTTGTGGGTATTCGGAGGCTAAACAACTGAAATCACAATCCAAGCACTCCATCAACATTTTGGCGGGATCATCTGCCCGAGGCATTGGTCTATCGAATCTATCAATAAATGCGTTGCGACTTGAGTCCCAAGGTGCTTCAATATTCCTCTTGGTATAGATATGCACTGCGTTGCATTTGGGGCAGCGGTCGTCCATAAGGAGATTGTTTTTTATTAGCCGATTACTATCATAATTTATTACCTCTAAATATTAAAATAAATATTGCTAAGAGCAAAAGCTAAGATCTAATTTACTTCCCAATACAAAACTTACTAAAGATATTATCCAGTAAGTCTTCGGTTGTGATACTCCCTGTTATCTCGCCGAGGTGGTGGATGTCCATGGTGAGGAAGTTATTGCAGATCCTATTTTAAAGTTTCAATTTTATTTCTTTAAATCCTGCAAATAACCATCAAACTTAAACTTGTGTTTGTTTGCTTTCATTTTCTACCCTGAGTTCGTAGGGTTGTATCAGAACCTCAACAGGTATATTAAGTAATTGTGATAAATTACGTATCATATCTACAGTTAGTGATCTTTTTCGATTAAGAATTAAACTAACGGTAGTTTTGCTTCCGATAGCAGAAATAAGGTCTTTAGCTTGAAGATTTTTTTTATCCATCATTTCATTTATTGCTGCAATCGGATCTGGCAGAGAAATAGGATAATGCTTCTCTTCGTAATTTTCAATAAGTGTAACTAATAGCTCTGCTTCCATTCCTTCGGCGCTATCTGGTAGTGCATCAAAGATTTTGGAAAGTCTAGCCAAAGCAGTTTTATACTCATTTTCAGTGGTTATTACTTTATTCCATTTCATGGATTCTATGCATTTTGAAGTTTTTAATAATCATCAATCGTATTAGCGTCAATTTTATCGTACTCTGCATGGCTTCCAATAAATTTGATGAAAACCCATTGTCTCGCATAACTAATTTGAGCAATAAAAATAAATAAAATAGTTTTCAAAATGAAAACTATTGAAAGAAGATAAAACTTAAAGGAGGTTTTGTAAGTAAATGAAAATCAAATGAAAAATGAGTTCAATCACTTCCCAATACAAAACTTACTAAAGATATTATCCAGCAAGTCTTCCGTTGTGATGCTCCCGGTGATCTCGCCGAGGTGATGGAGGGATTGGCGGATGTCCATGGCGAGGAAGTCATTGCTGATGCCATTTTCTAGGCCAGTAATTACGGCCATTAACGATTTCTCAGTTTGCTTGAGTTGATGAAAATGCCTTTCGTTGGTCACTATGGTATCGCTACCCGCAATTTTATCGCTTTCTATAGTTTCTAGCAATTTGCTTTTCAGTTCTTCCAAACCATTTTTGTGCGAAGCAGAGATAAAAAGCATTTCTGGAAAGCTAGTTTGCCAATTCGCTTTTTCTTGCTCAGATAGTAAGTCACTTTTATTGCCGATCAGAAGTGTCGGAAGTTTAAGGCTTTGTAATTCAGTAGTTTCGGCTTGTAGTTCAGCAATGCTTAGTTTTTTCAGGTCTGCTAAGTAGAGGATGATGGAAGCTTCCTTCATCTTGCTTTTGGTACGAGCTACGCCCATAGCTTCTACTACATCGCTGGTGTCGCGCAAGCCGGCAGTATCGGTAAACCGAAAGCTAATACCCTCGATATTGATGGTATCTTCTATAAAATCCCTTGTAGTTCCTTCTATTTCGGAGACGATGGCTTTTTCTTCATTGAGCAAAGCATTGAGTAGGGTAGATTTGCCAGCATTTGGTTTGCCTGCAATTACAGTGGATACGCCTTTTTTTATCACATTGCCTAAAGCAAAACTAGAAGCTAAACTCCGTATTGCTACCAATAGCTTCTCAATAAGGCTTCTCAACTGCTCTCGAGAAGCAAATTCTACGTCTTCCTCGGAGAAGTCAAGCTCCAACTCAATCATAGAGGCAAAATGAATAAGTTCTTCTCTTAGCTGGGCAATCTCTTGGCTGAAACCACCACGCATTTGATGCATAGCAGCCTTATGCGCCATATCCGAATCGGCAGCAATTAGGTCGGCAACGGCTTCAGCCTGTGCCAAATCGAAGCGACCATTAAGAAATGCTCTTTGGGTAAATTCACCTGCTTTTGCTAATCGGGCTCCTTTTTGCAATAATAGGCGCATTACCTCCCGCACAATATAAGGTGAACCGTGAGTAGAAATTTCAATTACATCTTCGCCAGTAAATGATTTTGGGCCTCTAAACAAGGAGATCAAAACCTCATCTATTACTTTTTCATCATCCTTAATCGTCCCAAAATGGAGCGTATATCCTTTTTGTTTAGCTAGATCTTTCCCGAAAAAAACCTGATTACAAATATCGATGGCATTTTTGCCAGAAAGTCGCAAAACTGCAATTGCTCCCACGCCAGGTGCTGTAGCAAGGGCGAGGATGGTATCATCATTTTGTGAAAAAGAGGAAACAGACATTAATTATGATAGGCATTTTGGATCCAGTCAAGCAAAGTTACGAAGTCTTTGGCGTTTCTAAATCCCGGCACAGGCGTTACCTCTTGCATAGTTTCATCAAGAAACAATATGGTAGGCAAACTTTTCACTCTAAATGCTGCGGCCAATTCTGCTTCGGTGGTAGTGATTCCTTTGAAAGTAACTTTTTTATTAGACTCAGAATTGAGTTTTAATGCATAGAAATGCTGATTTACTTTCTCTGCAACATCTTTATTTCTGAAGGTAACTAAATCCATTTGCTTGCAGAAGCCACACCAAGTAGCATAGACATCGATCATGATCAATCTAGGATTTTCTGCGATTAATGAATCTAACTGCTCAAAATCAACCCATTCTACCACTTTAGCCACTTTTGTGGAATCGGCGGGAGGATTGGCCATAAGCGTTGATGACATTATCGCAAAGCAGAAAAGGTAAATGGCTATTTTCATATGCTCTTAACTCTGTTCTATATACCGAATATGATTATTTAATAGTTCAATGAATCGGCTGTGCATTATTTTGCACTCGCATTTTTCGTCTTTCGAATACACTTGTATGTGGCGAGACTATAAACACTACTGCAAATGTAAGTCCAGCTACAGTGGCAATGGCACCCGCAATACTTCCATCGATTGCTACAGCTAAATAGTAGCCTAATACAGAATTAATAATTCCAATCAGTACTGTAAGCCAAAGGAGTCGTTTGAGTTTATCTGTAAGTAAATAGGCAGTAACTGGGGCACTTACCATAAAGGCCACCACAAGTATAGCACCCACCGCTTCAAAAGCTGTAACGGTGGTTAAGCTCACAAATCCCATGAGTAAGTAATGCACTAATTGAGAACGAATGCCATTAATTTTGCTGAACTCAGGGTCGAATGTTGTAATCTTTAACTCCTTATAAAACAGTATGATAAATACTACAACTAAAAGTAAACTTATACTTGTGGTATAAAGCACACGTGGCCCCATTATAGTACCAGAGGTTGTGATCCATAAGTCAATTGGAACATAGGCAATTTCGCCATAGAGGACACATTCTTGGTCTAAATCTACTTGTCCAGCAAATACCGAGATCAGAATTACGCCAATGGCAAAGAGCCAAGTGAAGGTTACGCCAATAGAGGCGTCAGTTTGTAATTTTCCTTTGTGGTGGAAAAATTCGATTAGGAATGTTGTAAGCATACCTGCTAGTCCGGCAGCTAGCACCATCCAAACAGAATCACGAGAACCTGATACTAGAAATGCCAATACAATTCCTGGCAATACCGCATGACTTATTGCATCGCCTACCATCGACATACGCCGAAGCATAAGGAAGCTACCAAGCAAACCTGAGGATGTAGAAACAACTATTGCAGTGAGTATGATCAGAAATGCTGACATGATCATGCAAGTTACGAATCAATTTAGACTGTTTTAGAGAATTTTCTTCTCTGTTTGTGACTAAGGTGTTCTCCCTTGGGCGAATTTTTCTGCGTAAATTAGCGTAATCTGCGGGAGAAAATAGATTACCCGCAAATGGCGCAGATTTACGCAGAGGTATTGGCTTCTTCTAGAAAATTCCAAGCGGATGCCTGCCTGCAGAAGGAAGACTTGCTGGAGAAAGTCCAAGCGACGCTTGAAATAGTTAGTGTCCAAGCGGACGCCAGAGAAAGTCCAAGCGGACATTTACAACTCCTTCACTTCAGCTGCCAATTTTTGCAGTGAGTCTTTTGCATCACCGAAAAGCATTCGAGTTTTGGGATAGAAGAACAACTCATTTTCAATTCCGGCATATCCTGCGCTCATTCCTCGTTTCAGGATAATTACATTTTTAGCGGCATCTACTTCTAATATTGGCATACCGTAAATAGGAGAGGAAGGATCATTTTTAGCTGCAGGATTCACCACATCATTTGCACCAATTACAATCACCACATCGGTATTGCTAAGTTTAGGATTGATTTCTTCCATTTCCTTCAGCTTTTCATAAGGGACGTCCGCTTCTGCCAAAAGCACATTCATGTGGCCCGGCATACGACCAGCTACAGGGTGAATGGCATAATTCACCTCCACACCTTTCTCTTCAAGCATTTGCTCCAGCTCATGGCATATATGCTGGGCTTGTGCCACTGCCAACCCATAGCCAGGCACAATCACCACCGAATGAGAATAAGATAGCAAAACAGAAGCATCATTGATAGATATTTCGCGAACAGTCTGATCGCCAGCTTCCTTGCTTGAACCTCCCGCTTTTGCACCTCCGAATGCTCCTAAAAGTACATTGGTAAGCGAACGATTCATTGCCTTACACATCAAAATAGTCAAAATAGTACCGGCGGAGCCAACCAAAATCCCCCCAGTAAGCATGGCCTTATTTCCATATAAGAAGCCACCTAATGCGGCAGCTACTCCCGTAAATGAATTAAGCAAGGAAATTACCACAGGCATATCGGCACCACCAATGGGCATTACGAACATTACACCATAGATAAGTGCCAAAACTAGTAGAACATAGAAAATCGGATTGTTCATTTGATCACCCATCATGAGGATCACCATTAATCCCACCATCGCTAAAAGCATGGCCATATTAAATACCTGATTGAGTGGGAGAACTTTATCCTTGATTTTACCTTCTAGCTTACCATAAGCGATGAGCGAACCTGAAAACGATACACTACCAATAGTAAGTCCCAAAAGCATGATAAGCATAGCGCCATCAAAAGAGGACATCGCTAAACTTGGATCATGATGACGAAATTCGATAATGGCTATGAGGGCTGCACAAGCGCCGCCCATACCATTGAAAAAGGAAACCATTTGAGGCATGGAGGTCATTTTCACCTTTTTTGCCATGATATTCCCGATAATGGTACCAACCAAAAGTCCCAAAACGATCAACCCATAATTTGCAATTTTAGCTGAATTATAATCTTGAAATAAGAAAATTGTAGCCAAAATGGCTATCAACATGCCTATTCCGGCAATTCGGTTTCCTTTACGTGCAGTATCAGGATGGCTCAGCATTTTGAGGCCAATTACAAAAGTAAGCGAAGCTATCAAGTAGCTGATTTCTAATATATTTAGGCTCATTGCTTCTTAGTTGTAGGTTTCTTTTTGAACATTTCAAGCATCCTATCTGTCACGACAAAGCCGCCGACTACATTGAGCGTGCCCATGACAACTGCCAAAAAACCAATGATTTGTGCTGCATAATCGTCGGGAGAGGCTTGCAGCATTACGATAATAGCACCTACTATTACCACTCCATGAATGGCATTGGCGCCAGACATAAGCGGTGTATGCAAAATGGCTGGTACATTGGATATTACTTCTATTCCTAGCAGGATTGCCAGTATTAAGAAGTAAATCATATCCATGTTTTCGCCAAGAAAGCTGAGAATGTTTTCCATAGCTTATGATTGTGGTTTCAGTTGTTGAATAAGTCGAGG
This sequence comes from uncultured Roseivirgaceae bacterium, assembly GCA_964598395.1. Taxonomy (GTDB): domain Bacteria; phylum Bacteroidota; class Bacteroidia; order Cytophagales; family Cyclobacteriaceae; genus CAXBDP01. The sequence goes on along the minus strand of CAZRBW010000036.1, from coordinate 17,959 downwards.
AGAAATGGCCTGGCCAGCATGGCAAACACATGTGCCAGTTACAATTTCATCTTCGAAATTGAGATTGAGTTGGCCATCCTTGATAAGGAGTTTCAAAAAGTTGAGGTAATTCTTGCCATACATTTTGCTGGCATCTTGCGGGAGGTCGGATGGTAAATTGCCAACGCCTACTATTTTTACGCCATTCACTTCTACCGTTTGATCCGCTTGTGAAAGAGCACAATTGCCTCCAGATGATGCTGCTAAGTCAATAATGACCGAACCAGGCTTCATAGCGTGTACAGTACGTTCTTCTACCAAAAGTGGTGCTTTTCTGCCTGGAATTTGAGCTGTGGTGATAATTACATCTGCTTTTGCAGCATGCTCGTGGATGGTGTCCTTTTGCTTTTGGATATATTCTTCGGATTGCTCTATCGCATATCCTCCCGCTGTTTTATCTTCTGAGGCGCCTTCTACATCCACGAATTTTGCTCCTATAGATAGCACTTCTTCTTTGGCAGCTTTTCTTACATCAAATGCATACACAGTGGCTCCCAATCTTTTTGCAGTAGCAATTGCTTGCAAACCAGCTACTCCTGCACCTATTACCAAAACTCTAGAAGGAGTGATACTGCCAGCAGCGGTCATAAACATTGGGAAAAAACGTGGCAATAAGTTCGCAGCCATCAGCACAGCTTTATAGCCCAAGACTGTTGCCATCGATGAAAGTACGTCCATCGATTGTGCACGAGTAATTCTCGGAACCAATTCCATACTGAAAACAGTTCGGCCAGATGTTAGGAAATGATCGGTGAGTTCTGTGTTAAATAGCGCTTGGAATTGCCCCATCAATACCGCATTTGGCTTCATCTGATTAAGCTCATTAGGAGGAATTGGATGAATGCAACATATGATGTCTGCATTTTTAACTACTTCTTCTCTTGCCTTGATTTTTGTGCCTTCTTGTTGGTAAGAAGAATCTTGAGCAAATGCAGATTTACCAGCATCCTTTTCCACCCAAACTTCAACATTCCAACTTATCAAAGTTTTGGCAACTTCGGGTGGAATGGCAACACGATTTTCATCGTTGGATTCCTTTAATACACCTATTATCATATTGTCAATTATAGCTATTGTGGAATATTATTGTTCAAAATTAAATATTCACAGCTCAAGCTATTAAAAAGAATGTAAAACCAAAGAGATTTTTGAAGAAGGGTTGGATAAATTTTGCAATCATGCTTTTTTTAGTAAAAGAATCTTATTCATAGATCAAAGATTTAATACTACAATTAAGAAAACATGAAAATATGTAGAAACACATAGTGAGGTTTGAAAACAAAAGAGGCTACCATTACGGTAGCCCCTTTTTTGTTTTTGCCTTGTTGGTTTAGATTACCCAACAAAAAATATTCTTAGTTCTGTACTTGTGTTTGCATTGTTTGAGGTGATGTTGCCTTTTTCACTGCATCACCCTCTTTTAGTCTTTTGCTCAATACAAAATAAGGCCCAGTAACAATTTCTTGTCCTTCAGTAAGTCCATCAAGAATTTGAATTCTTTCGAAATCACTTATACCTGTTTTGACCTCAACCATTTTTACAATACCGTTATCATTTACAAAAACAACTTCTTTCAAATCATCAGGTCTTGTAATTGCACTCGATGTCATTTCAGTATTTTGCGAACTAGCTAATAAGCTTGGACTACGAGTAGTTACTGCTGCCAAAGGAACTGATAAGGTGTTGTCAATGCGTCTAGTGATGATATCAACACTCGCTGTCATACCTGGTCTGAATGGAGGTCTACCGCCTCTTTCTGCCATTAAGGATGCGTAAGAATCATTTATTAATCTTATGCGCACTTGGAATTCCGTCACCGCGTCTTGTGTCGCTTTTGTATTCGCAGTATTCGCAATAGAAGTAACTACTCCTCTAAATTTCTGTCCTGTATAGCTGTAGGCATCTACATCAATTATCGCTGTATCACCCAAAGAAATTCTGATTACATCATTTTCGTTTACATTAATTCTCGCCTCCATGCGGTTAAGATCAGCGATGGTCATCATTTCAGTACCCGCCATTTGTGAAGTACCTACCACACGCTCGCCTTTTTCTACACTAAGCTTAGAAACTATGCCAGTAATTGGTGAAAATACATTGGTAAGTCGGACATTTTCTTCAGCCTCTGAAACAGATGCTCTAGAGCTTTCCACAATATATTTAGCTGCTTCAATACTTTGCTTAGCCGATTCCAAATCATTTTGAGCTACTTTAAAGTTTGCATCTGATTGTTGAAAATCAGCCTCTGAAATTACCTTTTCATTATATAAAGCTAGATTTCTTTTATATTCTTGCTCAGCCCTTGTAAAGTTTGCTTGCGCTCTTTGGAAGTTTGCTTGCGAGGATGATAAATTAGCTAATTGCTGATTCAAAGTCGCTTTGGTTCTATCCAATACAGATTTTAAATTATCAGGGCGAATTCTTACCAAAAGCTGATCCATGTACACTGAATCACCTTCCATTACATTCAGCTCTATGATTTCACCTGCAACATCAGGACTTAGTTTAATTTCCACTTCTGGTTGTATAGCACCAGCGCCAGTTACTTTTTCTGTGATTGTTGCATTGGAAACTTTTCCAAATTCTACTTCTATTTCACTAGCTCCACCGATTAATCCGGCATTTTTGGCGATTATCGCACCTATAAAAACTACTACTACTACAATAATAAGGATCCAAAGAACCTTATTGCCTTTTTTTTCTTTTGCCATTTTAATTAAGTGATAAAGGTTTTCCCATGTAAAAATCAAGCACCTTGGTGCGGAATATTAATTCGTATTTTGCTCTTAAGAGATCAATTCTAGCTCTAATCAAATTATTAGATGCTACTTGGTAATCTACCGCATTTACAGCTCCTTGATTAAATCTTGATTCAGCAGCCCTGAATGCTTCTTCTAAGGATGAAAGTCTGCGAGTATTTGCTTGATAACTTTTCGAAGCTGCTAATGCATCGTAATAGGCAGATTCTATTGTTTGTCTTAATGTTTGCTTGGCTTGGTTTGTCTGTATCTCAGCTCTTTGTTTTTCTATCTTAGCTCTTGATACATTATTTCTCACATTAAAGCGATTAAATAAAGGAATTGATAGTTGTAAGTTTATTGACTGAGAAAGGTTATCCTTAAATTGACCAGCTGGAGTATACGATCTAATTTCACCTCCAGGTACTTGTTGATCTCTAAATACTGTTTCGCCTGTAGAACCTAAATAGCCGATCGGTGCTGCCACAGTTTGGAACGTTCCATCTGGTCTGAATACCTGATCTCTAATATCTGAGTAATTGGTAAATGCGCTAAATCCAAGTGAAAGAGAAGGTAGATGTGCACCCCTTGCAGATTTCACTCCATATTCTGCTGCCAATAAGTTCATTTCAGCTGCTTTGATGCTAGGTTGTGTGGTACTTGAAATACCGTAAACAACATCTGGATCTGCTAAACTTATTTGAAGTTGCTCTATATCAATATTTGGGTCTTCAATCTCAAATGGCTCATTAGCTGGCAAAAGCAAACTTTGCTTTAATCCTAGCGTTGCGATAGCCAGTTGATTCTCTGCATTTACAACGCCTAATTCATCTGAGGCAAACTGAGCCTCAATATCTAATTGGTTGGCCAATGGTGCTGCACCAGCTGCTACAAGTCTTTTGGTTCGTTCTAATTGTTCGCCTGTGATGCTTACTTGTAATTGTGCATTCTCTAATTGTGCCTTGGCAAACAATACATTCAAATATTGAGAAGCCACATTTACAGCTACATTAAATTCAGAGTCTTGCAAATTGAATTGACTTGCCTGCAAACTTGATTGAGATTGCTTGATGTTGTTGGCTAATTGTCGACCTTGAAAAAGAATCACGTTAGATCCAGCTTGAAAGTTTATTGTCCCTACTCTTGTGTCAACAAACAAGTTGGTGGTAGGGTCAATAGAACGACCATAGCGCATTCCACTAGAAGCTCCAGTAGTTAGGTTTGGTAATAGGTTAGCTTTTGCTTGTGAATAGCCAATTTCGGCCGATTCAACATTCAGTTGAGCGTTTTGAATTTGCAAATTCTGCTCCTTGGCATATTCTATTGCTTCTGCTAATGTCCAAACTTTTGTACTCGTCTGTGAATAAGCTGAGTAGCTCAAAAGTATTAATGCAACACTTAAAATTCTTTTTAACATTTTATAAATCAATATCTGGTATATAAATCACTTCTTGAACCCAAGATAGTTGTCTCAAATACTCAAGGGTTATTTGCTTGATTCCTGAGTCCATTTCCAACATTTGGCAAGCAATGCCAAACTTACCCTTTCTGGATACCGTCATGGTGGCGATATTACAATCGTCATGTGCGATGATATCCGTAATAAAAGCAATGCTACCTGCCTTGTCTTCTGCTTTGATGATCATGGTATGCATACTTGCAGAAAAATTCGAAGCAAAGCCATCAATCTCTACAATGCGGATTACTCCACCACCTAAGCTTTCACCAATCACTTCAACAGTTTTTCCTTCACGTTCTATTATAACTTTCACTGTGTTGGGATGAAAGGTAGAGGCACTGCCCACAGACTTGAAAGTATATTCTAGACCAACTTCTGGAGCCAAGCTTAAACTATTCTTTATTCTCTCATCATCAGTTTTGAAATCTAACAAACCAGCAATGATTGCTCTGTCACTTCCATGCCCTTCATAAGTTCTAGCAAATGAATTATAGAAAGTGATGATTGCTTTACGTGGCTGCCCTCCGAGTATTTTGCGGGCCACACGACCAATCCTCACCACACCTGCTGTGTGAGAGCTGCTCGGCCCAATCATTATTGGCCCAATCATGTCGAAAATTCCGCTTCGTTCAGACATTTTACTTAAATTTCAGCTTAAAGGTAGAAAATCAATTTGCAGGCTATTATTTAAAGTTATTAAGTGGTCATTTAAGCCAATGAAAGTAATTTATAATTCCCGAACAGTAGAAGAGAGTGATCTAGGATTCTTTTGGAGCAACCGTGCCTATATGTATGGAGATAGTTTATTCGAGACTATTTTCTGCTATCAAGGCATGCCTATGAGGCTAGGATATCATGTAGATAGATTGAAAAAGGGAATGGAAATTCTGGAAATGGATGCGAATGAATCTATATCTGTGAAAAATCTTCAGGAAGAAATCGATCAATTAATTTTACTCAATAGGATAGATGGTGATATTCGTATTCGCTTGCAGGTGGTAAGAAAAGCGGGAGGATATTACACTCCAACTCAAAAAAGCTGTGATTATATAATGATGGCCATTCCGATGAAATGGAGTTCTTATGGAATTAAAGCCCAAGTCGGAATAGCGACATCAGTTCACACGGTTTTTCAGTCTTTTTCATTTTGCAAAACCGGAAGCTCATTAATATATGTGAAAGCTGGGCTGGAAATGAAACAGCGAGCATTAGATGAAATCCTGATTACAGATGCAGATGGAAATATCTCTGAAGCGTCCTCATCAAATGTTTTTTGGGTTAAGGATAATCAACTGTTTACACCAAGTTTGCAAACTGGCTGTATTGATGGTGTCCGGCGAAGATGGATTATAGACCAAATGCAAAAAAATGATAAGCCTGTGAGCGAAGTCAAAACACAACTAGCTGAGTTATCTAATTCAGATTACATATTCACCAGCAATGCAACAGGAATCCACTTTATTGGCACATTTGACGGAAAGGAATTCATGACGCCAGCCAATTCAAACCCTCCCGCTTTTTTGGCTGCTTTGTTGGTTCCTTAAATCAAACGGCAACAGCAGCTTTTATATGAGGATGTGGATCGTAATTTTCGATAGAAATATCCTCAAATTTGAAATCGAAAATATTCTTTACTTCAGGATTAAGCTTTAAGCTTGGTAATGGTCTAAAATCTCTGCTCAATTGCAAATCTGCCTGCTCCAGATGATTGGAATATAAATGCGCATCACCCAGCGTATGAATAAATTCGCCAGGCTCTAGATCACAAACTTGAGCTACCATCATGGTGAGTAGGGCATAGGAGGCAATATTGAAGGGAACACCCAAAAACACATCGGCACTACGCTGATAAAGCAAGCAGGAAAGTTTGCCATTGGCTACATAAAACTGGAAAAACGCATGGCAAGGAGGCAAAGCCATTTTTGATATTTCAGATACATTCCAGGCGCTCACGATTATCCTACGCGAGTCAGGATTGTTTTTCAATTGCTCGATAACTTGAGAAATCTGATCTATATGCTGGCCATCAGGAGTTGGCCAACTGCGCCATTGATAGCCATATACTGGCCCAAGATCGCCATTTTCATCAGCCCATTCATCCCATATACTTACTCCATTTTCCTTGAGATACGCAATATTTGTTTCGCCTTTTAGGAACCACAACAATTCATGAATTATAGATCGAGTATGGACTTTTTTGGTGGTGAGCAATGGAAAACCCTTCGCCAAATCGAATCGCATCTGATGGCCAAATACACTTATTGTACCCGTGCCGGTGCGGTCTGACTTACTTACACCTTCGTCCAAAATCCTTCGCATTAAGTCGTGATATTGCTGCATAGCTATTTTGCTTTTTTGTCGAAGTTCGATAATTATCTAGCTTTTTAAAAAATCTATTTAAAAAAAGATTGAATTTCGCCGTATTGAACTTTGACGCTTTTATAGAGTTCATTTAAAACAAATGATTCGAAATCTCTCCATCCTTGTCATAGTCAGCATCATTGCCATTTCCATAATGGCTGTGTTTCAATTGCCCAAGTTGAAATTTGATTATGACTTCGAGAATTTCTTTCCGCAAGATCATCCAGCATTGGAGTACTATCTAGATTTTAGACAAAAGTTTGAGAATGATAATGATTATCTCTTACTCGCTCTGAAATCTGATAATGGAATTTTCAATGCTGAATATTTAAGTAAAGTTGATTCACTTTCGGAACTACTTAACAGCTTAGATAATGTAGAAGATGTATTGAGTTTAACCTCCTTTCGTGAACCAATTATTGGGCCAATGGGGGTTATTTCTATTCCTATTCTGGATTGGAAAGACAAAGAAAAGCTCTCAAAAGATATTTTGAGATTATTAGAAAATGAGGGCCTTCCCAGCTATTTCCTTTCTAAGGATAAAGATGCTTTGGCGATAATGCTTCGGCATGCACAACGAATATCCAAAGAAGATGGTGATAAGCTTACAGCAGAAATTAATCGAGCGATCGAAGATATTGGCTTTTCGGAATATCATGTGGCTGGTAAAGCTAGAGCTCAAGGAGTTTTTGTAAGTGAAATGCAAAATGAAATTGGCTTTTATCTTTTGATTTCTGGTATAATCGTAATCGTATTTTTATGGCTGAGCTATAGATCCTTATGGTTGGTTTTGGTGCCTTTGCTCGTGGTAGGTTTGGCAGTGCTATGGTTGGTTGCATGCATGGCTTTTATGGGCAAGCCTTTGGATATTCTCTCCATCATTATGCCCAATATCATGTTTGTGATTGGCATGTCCGATGTGGTCCATATACTTACACGGTACTTGGAGGAGCTACGAAAAGGAAGTGCAAAATGGTATGCGCTTAAAACTTCTTATATGGAAGTTGGTCGAGCTACTTTGCTTACATCTATTACTACCTCAATTGGTTTTGCGAGCTTGGCTACTTCGAGCATTGCACCGATTAAGGAATTGGGATTATACACAGCATTTGGCGTTTTACTAGCTTTTCTTTTGGCGTTCACGCTTTTGCCTGCAATTCTTTATTTAATTCCAATTCCCAAAGTAGCCCAAACAAGCTCACGTTTTCAGTGGCGTGGATTATTGAATTATGTTTTCTTATTAACTGCGCGCAACCCAAAAATAATTTTTCTTATTTCGATTATATTATCAATTCTTTCAATTGCAGGGCTTTATCAGCTGAAAATTAGCACTTATCTTATTGATGATATTCCTTTGGAATCTGATCTGAAGCAAGATTTTATCTATTTCGACTCACAATTTGGCGGCTCCAAACCATTCGAAATGAGTGTGAATTTGTCTGAAAATCAGGATAACATTTTTGATGAGGAGGTTTTGCAGGAAATTGAAAAGGTTGAGAAATACCTTCGAAATGAATTTAGTGTTGATGCCATATTATCGCCTGTGCAATTAGCCAAGAGTATCAACAAAGCTAATAATGGTGGTGTAAATGAAAATTATCGACTGCCTAGTAATGAGTCGGAATGGAGGAATTTAAGCAGAAATGTGAGAAGGTTCCAGTCTCAAATGAATAACATTCCATTGATCGATGAAAGTGGTAAAACCGCCCGAATAAGCGGTAGGATGGGCGATATTGGAAGTGAACTAGCTCTTGAGAAAGTATATGCTTTGGAGGAGTTTCTGGAAAGCAATACAAATCCAGCCATTGCCAGTTTCAAGATTACGGGTACTTCTTATCTAATCGATATCAACAATGAATTGATTGCCAAAAGCACATTGCAAGGATTAGGGATTGCTTTGGTCGCAATTGCGTTGATCACTGGCTTGCTTTTCCGATCCTGGCGCATGACTTTCTTGGCGATTATCCCAAATATTTTACCCATCCTGATGATTGCTGGTATTATGGGTTTCTTGGGTATCAATCTAAAATTATCTACCGCTATCATATTCACCATTGCTTTTGGGATAGTGGTGGATGACAGTATTCATTTCCTATCAAAGTTGAACCTAGAGCTAAATAAAGGGCATTCCTACTTTATTGCTTTGCGTAGAAGCTTTTTGTCTGGAGGCAAGGCAATTACACTCACCACCTTGATATTGGCGGGAGGGTTTTTCGCCTTGATCTTTTCCTCATTTTCGGGAGTGCATTATATAGGATTGTTGATTTTCATCACATTATGTATTGCCTTGATTTTGGATTTGACGCTGCTCCCAGCACTTATTTCTCTACTTCGTTATCGGTTGGAGCGCAAACGGAAGGATGCCTCGAGCGGGAAGTGATCTGAATATTTTACCTCCCGCTTTGTTTCAAAACTTTGCGTGGTGAATTCGTCGCTCAGGAATATATTGTCGATTCTTAAAAAGAATAATCTACTATTCATACTAAAACCAAATCCATTACCTTTTTGCTCAAAAGCATTTTTGAATGCTGACCTAAAAGTTCTGTAACTGTAACTGTAAGGAGTATCATTAAAATCGCCAGCAAAAATGACTGGATACGGGCTTTTTTTGGCATGTTCCAAAGCAATCTTTATTTGAATAGATCGTGCCACAGCACCATTTTCCAATTGTTGTTTCAACAGACTGTATCGATTTTTCAATTCCTCGGTTTCCATCACATGTTCAGGATCAATACCCATCGATTGAAAATGGGCATTATACACTCGAATAGTGTCTGCATCAATCACCAAATCGGCAAATATTATATTATTAAGACTTGGTGAATTGTCTAGTAATTTGCCGGTATTTATCATTGGGTATTTACTGAAAATTGCCAATCCCATATCATGATTTCGATTGTTGATAGTAAGTGGTTCGAAATAACCATTATAGCCAGCTTCAGAAAGTTGTTTATACGAATCCATGGTTTCATGCCCTCTATGTGTATAAAATTCCTGAAAAACTTTGATTGGTGCTTGATGATCAATAGTCCATTGAATAAAGCTCTGCCGTTCAGGCATTGACCTTAAATTATACTTAACTCTATATCCATATAGGTTATAACTCAATACATGTATCTTTCCTTCGTGGTTTGAAGGAATTATTAAACCAAAACTTGATATGAGAAATGGAAACCCAATAATTAAACCTATTAAGTTGCCCCAAATGCTTTTAAAGCCCTTGCTAATGCCAAATAAAATCCAAAAAATGTGAACAATGAGTAAAAATGGAATAGCTAGACAAATGATTGCTGCTAATGGAAAAGCATCTGGTGGCACAAAAACAAAGGCATAAATGAAAATGCTTCCCAGAAGGAATACAGATTGAATTATAAATTTCAATTTCAATGGTATTTAGGTAATATAGTTTTCCTTAAGCTTAATTTTCAAAAGGTTTTTTGGAAAGGAAACCCTTGAATCAATGATTAAAATTCATTAAAATCCGTACAATAATATAGAACTTAAATATACAATCATGAATGATCTAAAAAACAAAATTGCACTAGTAACTGGAGCAGGCTCTGGTATTGGTAGGGCAATCTCCCTAAAGTACGCATCAGAAGGAGCCACTGTTATTGTTTCAGATATTGACGAAAAGGTTGGAAATGAAACAGTTTCATTAATCAATGAAAATAAGGGTACTGCGAAATTTATTAAAGCTGATTCATCGAGTACAAGCGATAATGAAAGTTTGATAGATGAAATAATGAGGGAATTTGGTAGACTAGATATTGCTTGCAATAATGCAGGAATAGGAGGGCCACTCGCCATGACAGGTGAATATCCTATCGAAGGTTGGGATAAAGTGATTGCTATAAATCTTTCTGGAGTATTTTACGGAATGCGATTTCAGATTCCAGCAATGCTAAAATCTGGAGGTGGGATAATCGTTAATATATCATCAATATATGGTGCAAGAGGCACTAAATTATCTCCAGCTTATGTAGCAGCAAAACACGGTGTAGTTGGACTTACTAAGTCAGCTGCATTGGAGTATGCAGATCAAAATATTCGAATTAATTCTGTAGGACCAGCGTTTATCGACACGCCACTACTTTCAATTATTCCTGACAATGTGCGTCAGAGCTTGGCTGACCGACACGCTCTCGGCAGACTGGGCGAATCCGAAGAGGTTGCTGAAATGGTCTTCTGGCTAAGTTCTGCCAAATCATCTTTTTCTACCGGGGCATACTATCCTGTGGATGGTGGATTTTTGGCTGGACAATAGTTAAATAGTAGCGGGAGGATTTAATAACAACTAAAAGTCAAGCGAGAAGCCAGTCCTAATATTGAAAATAAACCTTGTGATTGGCACTATTGGCTTGTCTTCGAAAGCAAATTCAAATGAATTGTTAAAGGAAAGTCGATCTGTAATTTTACTGTTAATGTCGATGTTTCCATTCGTTCGGTTTCTAAGTCCTCCTATGCTTTTGTCGAACCCTACCTGATAATAAAAAACACCATTTAAACTCAAATAATCATTGAGAGTGATGTGCGTAGAAAGATAAGTTGAAGGCTTCACGAAATTGGTTGATATTTTAAAATCTTCCCCAGGATGCTGCCATACTTCTCTTTCATAAAATGCCCCAATACCCATGATTAATCGAGCCTTGGGTTCATTAATAAATTTATGCCTCATGGATGCACCGAATACCCAACGTGGAAATAGACCTCTAAAATTATCAAAGGAATATTGAGCAAATACTTCTGGATTCACCTTTCGTTTTCTAAAGAAGTCTGTTCTGAAATGTGCAAAGCCAAAATTCAAAAAATCATTGTCATTGATTCTCAAATAATCGAATTGCGATATAAATATGTAGGCATGTTTTTTTGGATATAGAATGGAGTTTACCTTGAAATTATATCCAAAAAGATTGACTGGCGAACTTTCTGCAGCACTTCTATTAAAGATATTTAATCCACCAGTAGATTTCAGAATAAAAGTCTTAGTAGTATCTTTTGCTAATCTATGTTGTTCAATATTTAGGATTTGTGATTGGCTAGTAAATACAGTAAAAAGAAATAGTAATGCTATTCCAATACTTTTTATCATAAGATTTTTTTTATTTCAATGGATGAGTTTTTCTAAATCCTAATTTAAAAAAGCTGAAATTAATAGCCACATATTTTTTCAAAAACTAACCTTTTGAATTTTATTATGAAGCTCATTTATTTCACCAATTGCAGCAGAGGCATACCAAGTATGTAACTCCATTACAAGCCTACCACTTTGCACTGCAGGATCAGTTTTGATCAATTCTTCGGCTTCTTCCAAAGTAGCAACATCAAATATAAATATACCTCTAAATTCTCCACCATCAATGAATGGGCCAGCCAGTACCAATTTACCTTCTTCTGCTAGTCGATTGATATTGGCCATATGGCCTGCTTGTAATTGGGCAGCTTCGGTACTGTCTTGCGATCTGTTTGGGCCAGACTTTAGCAATGCAAAAACAAAGCTTTTCATGCCATAATCATCTGCTCCAAGCTTTTGAGCTAATACTGAATCATACTCAATTGTGGCGACATCAGGTTCAACCACAGATTCAGTCTGACGTTGGGTTTCTTGGCATGACAAGCTAATAAAGCAGGTAATTAAGATTGTGAGTAAGGTGGTTTTCATAATTAAGGTAGTTTTGTTGGTTTTAATTAAATCTGTTTTAATGATTATATATATCAATTAAATATTAGTTGATTATAAATTCATAAAGTTCCTTTTCTAAATTTTCATTTGCCATTGATTTACCAATTTCCATTGCTCTATTTTTAAAGCTAGGTTCGTTCATCAGTTCTACAATCAATGGCTTCAATTTACTTTTTGTAAGCTTATTTATTGCTATTCCTTTCGGGCCAGTGCCTAGCTCAGAAACAAGAGTATTCCAACCATATTGGTCGATTATATGTGGCAAAATTAAGGTTGCGCAACCATATTTTAAAGTGCTGTGGGTGGTTCCCGAACCTCCATGATGGATGGCAGCATAAACTTTAGGCAAAACCCAATCGTATGGAATCTGCGATGTAAAATGGAAAAGCGGATTGTCCTTATATTCATCCAACTCAACCAAACCTCCCGCTGCTTTATTTACAATTACTGCAATTCCTAATTCATCCAATACTTCATAAATAATTTTTGAATTTGAGAGCGAATAAGGATTTGTCATGCTCCCAAATGTTAAGAACAAAACCTTTTTATTTACTTCTAAGAACTTCTTAAGCTTTACATCTATTTCCCAGTCTAGTTTCTTATCACGTTCATGATAGCCCAATATCTGCACATTCGATGGCAATTCTGTTGGTCTTTTCAGTAGGCTTGGTGATATTGTGAATGCTAGCTTTTCCTGCTTCAATGTATTCAAAATACTTTTATCACTTGTCTTAAAGTCGGTTGGAATTTGTTTTAGCGCACTTTTAATAGTTTTGCTAAGTGCGAAATTGGCAATTGAGTAACTTATGGAGTGCAAAAATTCGAATTGCAAAGTATTAAACCCAAGATGTGGTTTGCCGGGGAATTTATGGATGAGATAGGGAACAGGACTAAGTAACACCGTCTTCCCTTTTTGCATCATCGACCAAATAACAGGATAATTGCATTTGCCACTGAAAATTATCAAATCAGGGTTTGTTCGTGCTACAATATCAAATTGCTCCTTTACCAAAGTTTTGTTCACGGCCATTCCTACTTTGTAAAGCCGTAGCAATGCCCGGAATTTATTGAAGCCTGCCTTTCCACCAATTACAAATTTCCCATCATCACTTTCTAATAAATCGAGAAAAGCCCCTGTAAATGGATGAAATGGAAAATTTGCAGGAACCAAAGTCCCTAGCTGGGCAGGAAAGGCAAATTCAACAAAGTGCCCATGTTTATGCAGCATTTCGCCGACTGCCAAAAATGGTTCAATGTCTCCTCTAGTACCAATTGACATGAGCAAAATTTTCATTTCGAAATTTGAATTAGAGCGTGGTTGAAATCACTTTTTTAATTATAATTGCCTTATAAATGCTAAGCAATTAGACTTAACAATTTAATAAAGCTCAATTTTCAACATTTTTCATAAAAAACACGTTATCTCGAAAATTTATTAACATGCCTAAGAATACAGCATTGCATCATTTGAGATCTCTAGAAGAGCTGGATGAAATCACCGATATGCAACGTTTAGAAGCCCGCACTAATTTAAAAAAATCTAAAGTTGGTAAGGCTTTTAGCAAATCACCCTTAAAGAAAAAAGCGTTACCCAAAAGAAATCGGAAGGACGATTTTGATTGGGACAATTGAGATTTTTAAAGCCAAAGCCCATTCAATTTTAATTTTTACCGTCCACAGCTCAAACGCAATCCGTCGGAATTTTTGATTGGATTAATTCATCCACTTTTGCTGATTATTGAATATTAGCTCCAAAGCTTTTATATATTTGGTAATCAACAGGAGTCTTAGAGAATTAACCAATCAACAATATGAAAAACCAATACACTAGCTATCGAATTGCTATAATGAGTGCAATAGCGATTTTGATGGCCTTCCAGTCCATTGCCCAAGATGGACAAAAAGCACTGAGTCTAGCCGACTATGATGGCTGGAAAAGAATAGTAGGTGCAGATATTTCGCATAATGGACAATGGGTAAGTTACGTTTATCGTCCAAATGATGGCAACGATACTTTGTACTTAAAGCAGGTTCAAACCAATCAGATTCATGTATTGCCCAACAGCAGTTCGGCTGATTTTTCTGCTGATGGCAAATGGGCTGCTTATATGGTAGACTTGCCAAAAGCAGAAATAGAAAAGCTGCAAAAGGATAGAAAACCGATCACTCGGCAGGCGCAATTGATCAATCTTGCCAATGGCCAAAAATGGACGTATGAAAATGCAGCTTCAATTGGCTTTTCACCAAATTCCACCTATTTAACTGTAAGAAAAGCGAAAGCTAGTCCCGATCTAAAGCATAAAGGAACTGATCTTATCCTTCGCAATTTAGCTTCTGGAATGGATCATAATTTTGGTAATGTATTGGAATTCAGGTTCAATGAAAAGGAAAGTCATCTGGCCTATATTGTAGATGCAGACAAAGCTGCTGGGAATGGTATTTATCTACTTTCACTAGCAAACTCTACCGTAAAGCCGCTTGATACGGATACATTAGAATACTCAAATCTTACTTGGAATGACCAAGGATTTGAAAAACCTGTGGCCTTACAAAAAGGAAATGCATTAGCGGTACTAAAGGGACATACGCCAAAAGAAAAGGTGAAAATGGATAACCATCTTTTGGTTTTTGATCAACTTGCAAATGCAACTCCGCAGAAAACGGTTTATAACACTACGCAAAATCCAATGTCTAACAATATGGTAATTAGCGAGCGAGGCAGTCTTTCATGGTCGGAAACCGATAATGTGATATACATCAATTTGGCTGAACAGCTACCTGAGCCACCTAAAACAAAGGATAAATTGACAAATGTAGAAGTGTGGCATTGGAAAGACGAGATCATTCAATCCGTACAAAAGGTTCGTCAGAATCAATTGAGTAATACTACTTACAGAGCAGCATTTCATGTAGTGGAAAACAAGGTTGTGCCATTAGGTAGTGACGATATGAGAAATATAATGACCTCCCGCAATCCTAACTTCGTGGTGGGTGGCGATCCTAAACCGCATATTAAGGATATAAACTGGGGCATTTCTCCAGCTGATTATTACCGTATTGATACCAAAACAGGAGCGAAGCAGTTAATTGAAAATGAAGTTGGTCGTGCAATGGGAATGTCTCCAGATGGCAATATATTTATTTACTTGAAAAATGAGCAAGTGTATGCTTATCATTTGCCAAGCAATAAGAAAACCCACTTAACAGCAAATACTGAGGTTAGTTTTGTGAACACAGATGATGATCATCCTTTTGAAAAACCAGCTTATGGCATTGCCGGTTGGAGTAAGGACCAGAAAAGCGTAATTCTAAATCATAAGTATGATTTATACAAAGTGGCCTTGGATGGCAGTAATGTTAGCAATTTTACAAGCAATCTTGGTGATAAAGAAGAAATTCAATTTAGAGTTCTTGATCTTAATCCCGATGAAAGATATTTGGATTTGACGAAGCCATTGACACTGACTGCATATGGTGAATGGAGTAAAAAAGCCGGCTTCTACCAAATGCAGCCAGGAAAAGCTCCACAAGCCTTAGTATTCACTGATAATATTTACGGTAGAGTAAGCAAAGCTCGCAATGCAAATATGCTGATGTACACTAGGGAGACTTTTGTGGATTTCCCAGATTACTATATTTCTGGAATGGACTATAAAAACCCAACAAAAGTTACAGATGCTAATCCACAGCAAAGCGAATATGGATGGGGACGTAGAATCTTGGTCGATTATGAAAACAGTAAAGGACAGAAAATGCAGGGAACTCTTGCATTGCCAGCTGGCTATGAGGAAGGCAAAAAGTATCCAATGGTGGTTTATTTCTACGAAAAAATGTCTCAACGCCATCACCAATACAGCATGCCGGTGTATGATGATCGCCCACACATGAGTACTTATGCGAGTAATGGTTACTTAGTTTTTATGCCCGACGTAGTTTATGATGAAGGTACTCCAGGTACTAATGCGCTAGATAATGTTACCTCATCTGTACAAAAAGTAATTGATTTGGGCTATGCTGATCCTGCAAAAATTGGCTTACAAGGGCATAGCTGGGGAGGATACCAAAGTTCATTTATTGTAACTCAAACGGACATGTTTGCTTGCGTGGTTACAGGTGCTCCGGTAACCAATTTGGTGAGTATGTACAATATACTTTACAAAGCGAGTGGTACTGTAAATCACGGTATTTTTGAGCTTGGCCAAGTGAGGATGGGCAGAGATGTAACTCCTTGGACGCATCGTGATTTGTATGTAAGCCAATCGCCTATTGAGCATGTGGATAAGATTAAAACGCCATTTATGATTCTTCATGGCACTGCCGATGGAGCTGTCGATTACAACCAAGGTGTGGAGCTGTACAATGCTGCAAGAAGAATGGGTAAGGAAGTGATATTACTTACCTACCCTGACGAGCCGCATCACTTGGGAATGTTGGAGAATCAAAAGGACTTCCAGGTGAGAATGAAGCAATATTTTGATCATTATTTGAAAGATGCACCAGCTCCAAAATGGATGCAAGAGGGAATGCCATTTATCAAGCGTCAATATGATTTACTTGAAAATTAAGAACCTAAAAATGAAGAAAAATACTTGGAATGTGGTTTTGGGCTTGATTATCCTCCCGCTTTTTGTGTACGGGCAGGCCAAAACGGAAACTGATAAGATGTTTGATGACGCATATTTTCTTTGGGAGGATGGTAAATACATTCCTTCCTTAGAAAAGATGATCAACCTATTGGAAGGAAATTCAGCCGATCAATATTTTGATAAAATTGCCCTGAGAACTGGCGAACTTTTCCAAGTCAATGAGTTGTCGGTAGACGGTTCTTCTGCAAAATTTTCTAAAACAGGAAAATATGCGATCTGGAATCAAATGATTGATGGAAAAGAAATGGCTTTTTATCAGCACTTGGGAACTGGCTCTGCAAAAAGCTTGGCAGGTAGAAACTTGATTATTGATGAAAATGCTGAGAAAGGCTACTTTCTGAAAACATCTGAAAATCAGGAAATAATAGCCGCAGCATTGGAAGTCGAAAAGGCTAGAGCAAATCTGAGAACAGATAGAACCTCCTTTATTGTGGCTAACCAAAATCTGAATTACATCATTGGGAAGAATACTCGTTTGATGCAGCTCGACTTAAAAAGCGGGAGGGAAACAGCCTATCATCCAAATAACATGCTTATTAGCGAATTTATAAGCGTGGAAAACAAGTTAATCCTAGTTGCAGCTCCATCGGACGATTTGGCCAATCCAGCAGTTTATGAGTGGGATGGAAGTAAACTGAACGTACTTGCTAAACCAAATGGCTATTTGGATAGACTGCAAATGATTGACAATGGCGCTTTAGTAGCGAATTTTACCAATAACAATCCCATGCCATTAGCACCAGGATCGGAAAGAGTTGCTCCAGCAATAAGCGGCAAAACTTTCGTGTATTACAACAATAAAGAATATGCACTTGATGGAGTGCCAAGTGGTGTTGCCACCCAAGATGGACAAATTCTTTCTTTTGGCAGAGAGGGCGATCAGTCGGTATTCTATCTAGCCAAATTGCAAAATGGAGAATATGCGAGTGAGGTGGTGTTCCAAACTTCAGAGATTGTAGGATTGCCAGTAATAAGCCCAAATGGAAAGTATGCTGCATTTGAACAAAAGGTGCAGGACGACTATGAAATAATG
>CAZRBW010000035.1:12034-31623 GCA_964598395.1 uncultured Roseivirgaceae bacterium | reverse complement strand
TAACTTAATGACATTGCGCGTGCGCCAGCGTGAGATAAATTAATTTTATTGCTTATTATTGAAAATCAGTTATCTAACCGTATTTCAATTGAAAAAGCTTCTATACATAACTACTCTACTTATCCTGATATTTGGGCTAATAGCTTGTGAAGCAGAGCGAGCTGAGCCGCTTCTTGGGAATTATAAACTAAGTGTTCAGGATGAGTTGTCCTTAACTGCAAATGAAAGGTTTTCTTATCGTGCAGGGAATGTACAGTTTGAATACTTGCCATTTGCAGAGAATCATATTGCTGTGATGCAAACCCGCAGAAACAAAATTGAGATTTATGATTTAGCAAATGATAGCTTGGTGCATTCTATAAACCTTGCACTTGATGGGCCAAATCGAATAACTTCAGCACCAACAGCTTTTCATTTTATTTCTACCGATAGCTTATTAGTTGCGAGCATGGAAAGTAGTACCCTGCATTTATTTAATCGCAATGGTGAGAAGCTCAAACAATTCCAACTCAATACCTACAAGCAAACCGAGAATAGTGTGTTAATCCCGTATGTTACAGGCACGCCATTAAGCATACACAAAATTGGGAATAAAGTATATTTACCCAGCCTTACCATCCAAGGAGCGAATTTGGAAGGAGCGAATCAATTGTTTGAGATTGATTTGGCAACTGAGGAAATAAATGAAATACTGCCAAGACCTAAACCTTATGCAGATGTATATTATGTAATGCATGATTTCACAGCAGTGCATTTGGCCAAAAGAAACAATGCCTTAGTTTTGAGTCCTGTGGTTTCCAACTATTTGGAATCTGTAAATAATGGGCAATCTGTATATCAATATGCAGGCAGTAATTACTTTGATAGCATTCCTTTTTACTCTGCCAACCCTCCAGAAGGATTGAATTGGGATATTGTAAATAAGGCAACATCGACTTCTCCAAGGTTTTCAGCAATCTATTACGATCGGTTTCGAGATGTATTTTATAGAGTAGCTATTACTCCGCCTTCATTAGATCAATTTCTAATTGAGAAAAAATCTGTAAAACATTTTTCGATTATTGTCCTGAATAGTGATTTTGAAAAAATTGGTGAGACAATAATAGATCATGAAAAATATGATCTCACAGGTCTATTTATTATGCCAGAAGGCTTGTGTATTTTCAATAAAGAAAAGTACGGGCAAAATGAAGATCGATTAAGTTTCGATGTCTTTGCACTCGAAGAAATTGAAGAAGGTCAAATTCAATAAAAATAAAAAGTTGTTTATTTCTGTTCTGCGATTTCATGTCTCTTCTCTTGGCGCATCTCAGCGTTTAAATTCTTCTTTTTCCCAAACAACAATGACAGCAAAGACTTTAGTTTTTATCTGCGTCCATCAGCGTAATCTGCGGGAGAAATTAGTGCCCGCAGATAGCGCAGATTTTGATGCTGGCGCACGCGTACCGCGTGTGACTCAATCCAGAAACTTGAAGAAATAGGCGTGAATTAAAAGAGTTATAAAGGCTTTAGCAGCGATTTTTTTATCGGAAATTAACCTTAATTAATAAGGAGGCACACGCGACACGCGTGCGCCAGCGTGGTTTTATGTATCAATTATTTAAGTCTTTAGAATAAAAAAAGGCCGAATTTTCATTCAGCCATTTAATTTATTTTGATTTAATGTTACTGCTAAGAAACATTACCTAAAGCACACATTTGATCCAAAGTAGGGCTTGGTAGGCCACCTTTAGGCTCAATGGTAACAGCAAATGCTACAGCATTATTAATATCATTCATTTTCAAGAATGAACCTTGATCAACGTCGATCAATAAACCCATATCTACAGGTTGCCCATCTACAATTGCCCAAAGTTGATAATCCTTATCACTTGGGAGTGGTGCAAGATTATTTACCATTAAGAATGTTTCGCTCGATTGCTGATTCCACCATACTGATAAGCTAGCGCCCGGCTGTATTTCCAAACCTTCAAGTCCCACTTTTTGATACCTTGGATCTGAAGTGATAGTAAATGCAACCTCTAATTCACTTAGTCGCACATTATTGAATTGTAGGTCCTCTGCCATTCGGGTGTTTTCTGTAAGCAAAGCTTGCAATTCATCCTCCGTTTGGTAATACATATTGCCAAAATATACTGCTGCTGCAAAACTCACTATGGCTAATACGATACTAGCAGCTGCTAGATTCCTCCAAAAAACGAATTTAGAATTATTCGCTTGTGGAGCTATTGCATGAGTAGTATCGCTGCTGTCAGCAAAAATTTCATTCATAATTCCTTCTTGCAGGTGTGCTGGAGGATTGATTGCAAGTGATTGGTCAATCGATTCCATATCCTCTGCAATCCTATCTATTTCCTTCTGAACTTCAGGATAGGCTTTCGCGGCAATCAGCACCTGTTTCTCTTCTTCCTGACTAAGCAGGCCAAGAACAAAGGCTTCCAATTGGCCGGATTCTATTATTTCTTTTACTTCCTCTTTCATGAGAGTTTCTTTCTTAATTTTTGTAAGGCCGACCGCAGTCGAGTTTTCACGGTACCCAAAGGAATATCGAATTCTTCGGCAACTTCCGAATGTGTGAATCCCTCAAAATATATCTGCTTTAAGACAAATCTTTGATTTTCATCGAGCTCATTTATAAGCTTGTCTAACCCGATGTGATCTGAAGCAGTATCTTCTGCAGAAAGCCTGATATTTTCATATACGAAGTCTTCTATCTGATCAGTCTTACTTCGTTGCGAAAATTCTCTAGTGCGAGTACGATCGATGGCAGAATTGCGGCAGAGATTGACCATCCAGGTATATAATTTTCCTTTGGATCGGTCGTATTTCTCTATTTTGCTGCAGATTTTCACAAATGCATCGTGAAATACTTCCTCCGCAATTTCTTTTTCTCGAACTATCCTAAGTATTACGCCAAATAGAGCGCCTGAGTACTGCCTATACAAATAATCAACGGCTGGCTTGTCTTTGACAAGCAGCCGCTGGATTAATTCTTCTTCTGAAAGGTGAGTAAGTTTCAAAATATTATAAGTGAATTACTTCATCGTAAGCAGCCGCTGCCGCTTCCATTATCGCTTCTGACATAGTAGGGTGTGGATGAACTGATTTTATGATTTCGTGGCCAGTAGTTTCTAGTTTTCTAGCAACTACAATTTCCGCAATCATTTCAGTCACATTCGCACCTAACATATGCGCTCCAAGTAGCTCACCATATTTCGCATCGAATACCAACTTCACAAAGCCATCGGATACTCCTCCCGCTTTTGCCTTGCCAGATGCAGAGAATGGGAATTTACCCACTTTGATCTCGAACCCAGCTTCCTTAGCTGCTTTTTCTGTATACCCTACAGAAGCAACCTCAGGCACGCAATACGTACAGCCAGGAATGTTGTTGTAGTTTAATGGCTCTGGATGGTGTCCAGCTATTTTTTCTACACAAATAATTCCTTCCGCAGAAGCTACGTGCGCCAAAGACTGACCTTTTACAATATCGCCGATAGCATACACGCCTTCTACATTTGTTTTGTAAAATTCATCTACGACTACTTTGCCTTTTTCGGTTTTCACGCCTGCGGCTTCCAAACCAATGCCTTCGATATTGGTAGCAATACCTACAGCAGAAAGAACAATTTCACACTCAAGTGTTTCTTCGCCTTTTGGTGTTTTCACTGTTACTTTACAGCCTTTGCCTTTAGTATCGACTTTAGTTACTTCAGAGCTAGTCATGAATTTCATGCCTGCTTTTTTGTAAATTCTCTCAAGTCCTTTTGATACTTCTTCGTCCTCTACTGGAAGGATTCTGTCCATGTATTCTACCACAGTCACTTCAGTGCCAATCGTACTGTACATGTAGGCAAACTCCATCCCGATGGCACCTGAACCTACTACAACCATTGAAGCAGGCTGTTTTTCCAAGGTCATGGCTTTGCGGTATTCAATGATTTTTTTGCCGTCGATAGGTAGGTTAGGCAATTCTCTTGCCCTCCCGCCTGTCGCCAATATGATATGGTTGGCAGTATATTCTGTGGTTTTACCACTATCGTCTTTTACATCTACTTTCTTTCCTTTTTTCAAAGTGCCGAAACCAGCTATATGATCTATTTTATTCTTTTTGAAAAGGAACTGAATGCCTTTGCTCATTCCACCAGCTACATCGCGGCTGCGCTTAACCATGCCTGTGAAATCTGGACTTGCATTTTCTACATTGATGCCATAATCTTTGGCATGTTTGATATATTCAAATACTTGAGCACTTTTGAGTAGCGCTTTGGTAGGAATACAACCCCAATTAAGACAAACTCCACCTAGCTCGGCTTTTTCGACTACGCCTACTTTCATTCCTAGCTGTGAAGCTCTGATAGCGGCAACATATCCACCCGGCCCACTGCCTATTACAATCAAATCGTATTTTGCTGACATATTATGAATTATAGAGATTAATTATCGATGAAAATTGAGATACCAAAGTTACGCTTTATCCATAAAGTAAAAAAACCACTTATAGAGCATATGAGAATTGATTCGGCTTAATAAGTTAAATTAATCCTCAATTAAGCATTTATGTTTAATATTGTTGTTGAGAATCATTTTTAGAATTTAAAACTAGAACCATGAAGTTATTAGAAGGCAAAACCGTTTTGGTGACGGGTGCATCCAAAGGAATAGGAAAGGCAGTAGCCGAAAAATGCGCTCAAGCTGGAGCGAATATAGCATTTACGTATCTGTCTAGCGTGGAGAAAGGACAGGCCTTGGAAGAAGAATTGAAGGCTTTTGGAGTGAAAGCAAAGGGATATCGTTCGGACGCATCCAATTTTGTTGCAGCTGAAACATTGATCAACGATGTAGTCGCTGACTTTGGGAGTTTGGATGTATTGGTGAATAATGCGGGTATTACCAAAGACAATTTGCTAATGCGCCTTACTGAAGAGGCTTGGGACGAAGTGATGAATGTGAATTTGAAATCTTGCTTCAATACAGTGAAAGCAGCAACACGCACATTTATGAAGCAAAGAAGTGGCTCAATCATCAACATGACTTCTGTTGTAGGCATAAAAGGCAATGCTGGGCAGGCAAATTATGCTGCATCTAAAGCTGGGATTATTGGTTTCACCAAATCTGTGGCATTGGAGCTTGGCTCAAGAAATATCCGTTGCAATGCAATAGCGCCAGGGTTTATCGAGACTGAAATGACTGCGGCATTGGATGAAAAAACGGTGCAAGGATGGAGAGATGCAATCCCATTGAAGCGCGGCGGTTCGCCAGAAGATGTGGCCGATTGTGTGGTTTTCTTAGGTTCAGATATGTCATCTTACATTAGCGGACAAGTGCTGCAAGTAGATGGCGGTATGCTCACGTAATTTTAAGGCATAATTATACCACATAAATAAATTTTGAAACCAAAGTCCTATACCTCCGCTTAAGCTATCATGACCAAAATACTATTTGAGTATTCACCGTGGTTGTTAATTCCTGCCGCAGGTATAGGTTTTTTATTTGCTTGGCTACTTTATTCAAAAAAAGGTCCTTGGCCAGAAAACGTACACAAATTATTATTTGGTCTTCGTGTATTTGTTTTTACACTGATTGCATTTATTCTGCTAGGCCCACTTCTAAGGCAAATTGAGAATTACTTTGAAAAGCCAGAAATTATTATCGCTTGGGATAATAGCCTTTCTGTAAATGCAGGGACGGATTCTTTGGCGCTCAATTCATTGAAAGAGCGGTTGGTTTCAGATGCAAATGCATGGAGAGAAAATGGTTTTGACGTAAATATTCAAACTTTCGATGGTGAGAAGAACGCCTTCGAGGGCTTTCCAGATTTTTCCTCCCGCCAAACCAATCTGCATGAACAACTAAAAAAGATTGAGGAGCAAAGCCGTGGTAAGAATTTGCGTCAGGTATTACTTATTTCCGATGGCATCAACAATGCGGGACTCAATCCATCATTTCAACTTTATGGCTTTAATCTAAGCACTGTTGGCCTCGGTGATACGATCCCAAAAAAGGATGTTTTCATTAGCTCCTTACGTTTCAATAAAATTAGCTACAAGGGCTCATTGTTTCCAATAGTAGCGGAAATTTCGCAAAATGGATACGAGGGAGTTTTCACCCAAGTGAGAGTAATCAAAGGTGGACAGACGATTGCCAGCCAAATAGTCTTTTTAGATGCAGGTGAGAATTTTAAATCTGTAGAATTTTTGATTGAAGCACAAGGCGAAGGCTTGCAAACTTACCAAATTGCTATAGATCCCGTAGAAGGGGAATTCACTACTGAGAATAATCAGAAGTCGGCTTTTGTGGAAGTGATTGAAGCGAAACAGCAAATATTATTGGTAGCTGCTGCACCCCATCCTGATATCAAAGCCCTGCGAAGTGTATTTGATCAAAATGAATCGTATGAGCTTACCATTCACATACATGGTATAGACGATTGGAATTATTCAACCGAATTTGACTTGGCCATCTTGCATCAAATGCCAAGTAGAATTGGCGATGCGAATTCACTACTCGACCGAATCCCATCCACTACACCAAAATGGTTTATTTTAGGTAGTCAAACGGATTTGAATCTATTCAGTCAGATGAATGGCTTGATGGAATTGCGAAGGAATTCACCTCAGCCCGACAGAGTATTTCCTGCTTACAGCCCAAATTACGACCGTTTTATTTTTGAAACGGAGCAAAGGGATTTCCTAAGAAACCTCCCGCCTGTTGCCGTGCCATTTGGCGAATACAAAATCTACCCAAATGCAGAAATTATGCTTTTTCAAAGGGTAGGAAATGTGCTTACAGATCGGCCGCTGTTGATGACAGGAATGGTGGGTGATGCCAAAACTGCCGTGATGATAGGCGAGGGTTTATGGAATTGGAGACTCGATAATATAAAGCGGGAGGGAAAGGAATTTGATCAGCTGTTTTCGAAGCTGATACAATATTTGGCAGCTCGTGAAGACAATCGGAAGTTCCGTTTTTATCCAATCAAAAATGAGTGGGACGAAGGTGAAACGATCATCTTCGAAAGTGAAGGGTATAACGATATATTAGAGAAAATCTACAATTACCAAGTAGATATTAGATTGAGAAATGAGGCTGATAGTGTAATGGAATATACCTATGAGCCAACGGCCTCTTCGGCTCGCTACAGGGTTTCAGGCTTGAAGCCTGGTATTTATCGCTACGAAGGTAGAACGAGCCTACAGGGAAATACTGAGGTAGATAGAGGTGAATTTTTGGTGACAAGACGAGAGGTAGAGCTTAGTAATCTAACTGCCAACCATGGCCTAATGCGAACGATGGCGGACAATCATGGCGGGAAGTACTATGATATTAATGAAATAGATGCCCTAAGTGCCGATTTCAAAAACCTAGATACTACACAACGAATTATCAGTGAAGAAGCCTTCTTGCCAGCTAATAGATTATTATGGTTGTTTTTGCTATTGGTACTTATAGCTGGCACAGAATGGTTTTTGAGAAAATATTACGGTTCTTATTAATTAGTTTTGTGATTAGAAACTAAACAATTAATTTCGGCCTATGAGGGCACTTTTTCTCCTATTCCTATTAGTGATTTTATCATCATGCACTGATCATAAAAAATCCGGTGATGAGTTATTTGCCGAAGGGAAATACAAGCAAGCCATCAAGCATTTTGACTTTACAATAGAATATAGTCCTTTCGATGAGCAAACGCTATTCAAGCGTGCAAGAGCCAAACAAGAGTTGGAAATGTACGAAGAAGCCATCGTGGATTTGGACAAAGCCATTGCAATCAACAAAGGGAACTATAGCTATTATTTCACCCGTGGTATGTGCTATTGGGGGCTCGAAAATATAAAAGGAGCTTCTATCGATTTTAAAAATGCTTCAAGTATAAATAAGAAGGACTTCGATTCGCACCTTATGCTCGGTAGAGCCTATATAAAATTAGGCGAAAGAGAAAAAGCGTATGACGTAATGGAAGCTGCGGTAGAGCTGGATCAGGAAAATGCAAGCGGGAGGTATTTTCGCGGAATTGCCCGTGCGCGATATGGAGATATTTTAGGAGCTGTAATGGATTTCACTGTGTATTTGAGGGAGAATCAGGACGACACCAATGCTCTTTACAATAGGGCAATTTGCTATATAGGCGAGGGTTTTTATGCCGGAAGTATTAGAGATTTCACTCGATTACTTGAACTTGAACCTGATAATGACCAAGCAGCTGTGCACCGTGCCATCTCCTACGCACGCACAGGAAACATAAATACAGCTTGTCAAGAACTAACTAGATTGGCCAAAAAGGGCGATGAGACGAGTATTCGCTTGTTGGAGGAGTATTGTAGATAAGTAGATTGGGAAAGTTCTCTACCTGATTTTGAGCAGCTTCTTTCAAGTAGAATAAATCACTTCATTGGTAGTTCCATTTCTTTTAGAGTTTTTACTACTATTTTTCCTTTGAAATTCTTTTTGCTCAATGAATTCAATTTTCGGATAAGTCCCTACTTTTAAGGCTATTTCTATAATTTTTTCTAAGCTAAAATTTATATCTCCCTCATTTAAAATCTGTGAAACACGACCTTTACTTATTCCTAGGTGTTCAGCTAGTTGAGTTCTATTGAGGTTATTTTTTTCCATAAAATTTACAATGGCATTGTATAAAGCGCCATTTATTCCTTCCAGCCAATATTGTGACTGATTAAGAATTTTCATTTTTGCTTCGTCATTTGATTGTGTCATGATAGTCTTTAATCAGTTTAATAGCAGATTTAATATCTTTTGCCTGAGTATCTTTTAATCCTCCCGCTACTATAATTCTTCCAGTTTTTTCCTCGTGATAAAGGTATATTCTGATCGAACCATATTTTGATTCATAAACTTTGCAATTCAGCTTATGACCAATTATCAACCTGAATTTTGATTTTGGTCTTCGATTCAAATTCGCTGTATCTTCAAGTGTTCTAATTGCACCAGCAAATTGATTTAGAAGAATTGGGTTTTGTTCAATTTCTCTAAAGAATTTTGAAATTATACTTTCTCCATTTTTACATAATTCATAAACGGGAATTACTGTTTTTGACGGAAGTAAACTTGACAATATTAACGAATATTTGCTCACAATGTTTAGCTATAGCTAAATTTATTTGTTGTAATTTTAATATACTTATTGCTAATGATTAATTCAAGTTTGCCCAAATCTATATATGCGAACATTTGCAAGTTTTTTTTGGGTCGATACTTTTGTAATCAAATTGTAGAAAAGACATTCTTATTTTGAAATTGATTTGTGAGGCCGACAAAAATCTCCACAAAAAAAGGCTGCCTAAATGAATAGACAGCCTTTCGATATTCGTTTTTGAATAAAATCTATTTCTCTGCGTCTTTATCTACCAAACCCTTTTGTAGCGAAACCACTAATTCTTCGGCACCTTCTACGTGGTCGGCAAGTAAAGTATCACCAACTTGAATTTCGCCTTTTAGAATTTCTTCTGCGATTGGGTCTTCCAAGTATTTTTGAATAGCTCTATTAAGAGGTCTTGCTCCATATTGTGGATCGTAACCTTTTTCAGATAAGAAATCCTTCGCTTTATCAGTAAGCTCAATTGAGTAGCCTAAATCCTTGATACGAACGAAAAGCTTACCTAAAGAAATATCGATGATTTTATGGATATGCTCTTTTTGTAATGAGTTAAATATAATCACATCATCCAAGCGATTCAAGAATTCAGGACTAAAGGTCTTTTTAAGTGCTTTTTGGATAGTATCTTTCATAATATCATCCATTGCCTCTTGCTTGGTTTGCGAGGCAAAACCAATCCCTGCACCGAAGTCTTTCAAATCACGTACACCAATATTTGATGTCATAATGATGATTGTGTTCCGGAAATCAACTCTACGTCCAAGTCCATCAGTTAAAATACCATCGTCCAATACTTGAAGAAGGATATTGTAAACATCAGGGTGAGCTTTCTCGATTTCATCAAGAAGGATTACAGAATAAGGCTTACGACGAACTTTCTCTGTTAATTGCCCACCTTCTTCATATCCAACATAGCCTGGAGGCGCTCCAACCAAGCGAGAGATGGAGAATTTCTCCATATACTCACTCATGTCTATTCTTATAAGCGAATCGTCTTTGTCGAATAGATATGTGGCAAGAACTTTCGCTAACTCAGTTTTACCTACACCAGTTGGGCCTAAGAATACGAATGAACCAATTGGCTTTTTCGGATCCTTCAAACCTACTCTTGTACGTTGTATTGCTTTTGTTAATTTCTTAATTGCTTCTTCTTGCCCAATTACTCTACCAGCAAGTGCTTCGCCCATTTTCATCAGCTTGGCACTTTCATTTTGAGCAATTCTATTTACTGAGATGCCCGTAATCATGGCAATTACCTCTGCTACATTTTCCTCGTCAACTGTGTAGCGTTGATTTTTGGTTTCTTCTTCCCAGCGAAGTTTTGCAGCGTCAAGTTCTTCAAGAAGTTTCTTCTCCTTATCACGAAGTCTTGCTGCTTCTTCGTATTTCTGGCTCTTTACAACCTTATTTTTATCTTTCTTTACGTCTTCAATATCTTTTTCAAGTTGCTCAATATCTTCAGGAACATGAATATTCTTGATGTGAACACGAGCGCCCGTTTCGTCTAAGATATCGATAGCCTTATCTGGAAGAAAACGATCACTAATATATCTGTCGGACATTTTCACGCATGCTTCAATCGCCTCTTGAGAATATGTCACATGGTGATGATCTTCGTATTTGTCCTTTATGTTTTCCAAAATTTGTATGGTTTCATCTACTGTTGTAGCATCTACCAATACCATTTGGAATCTTCTAGCTAATGCGCCATCTTTTTCAATATATTGTCTGTATTCGTCCAAGGTAGTCGCGCCAATACATTGGATTTCTCCACGCGATAATGCAGGCTTGAACATGTTACTTGCATCCAATGAGCCAGAAGCTCCGCCAGCTCCAACAATAGTATGCAACTCATCAATGAATAGGATTACATCTTTCGATTTTTCCAATTCATTCATTACTGCTTTCATTCTTTCCTCAAACTGCCCACGATATTTTGTGCCCGCAACCAAGGAAGCCAAATCAAGCGTTACTACTCTTTTATTGAATAATACTCTCGATACTTTTTTCTCGATTATCCTCAAGGCAAGTCCTTCGGCAATGGCAGTTTTACCCACGCCAGGCTCACCTATTAATATTGGATTATTTTTCTTGCGACGGCTAAGAATTTGCGCCACTCTTTCAATTTCCTTTTCACGACCTACAATTGGATCCAATCTGCCATCTTCGGCAAGTTTGGTCAAATCGCGACCAAAGTTGTCAAGCACTGGAGTTTTAGATTTTTCAGCACCTTTTGATGCGCCAACTCCACCAGCAGAACTGCCAGCACTACCAAAAACTTTGCTGCTTTCATCATCTGGATCGTCGGTATCAGATGCCGCCATTGGGCTGTCCGATTGATACTCCAAAAGCTCTTTTACCACATCATAGCTCACATTGTATTTTTCCATCACTTGGGTTGGGATACTGTCTTCATCGCGAAGAATTGATAGCAACAAATGCTCAGTTCCAATCAATTGACTTTTAAATATTTTTGCTTCTAGGTACGTGATTTTCAGTACTTTTTCAGACTGTCTGGTAAGTGGGATGTTCGCAAGATTTTTTACATTATGCGATGCAGTTCCTTTGGTTGCTTTTTCCAATGACTGTCTCATTTCATCTAATGGAACGCCTAATTTCTTTAGAAGAGAAACGGCCACACCTTCACCCTCCCGCAACAATCCAAGCACCAAATGCTCGGTGCCAATATAATCATGCCCTAGGCGCAATGCTTCTTCGCGACTTAGGGATATTACTTCTTTTACTCTATTCGAAAATTTTGCTTCCATATTCTGTGTCTATAAAGCGTCTGTACTTGCTAAATGTAAATGATTCAATTCGAAAATACCACCTTGGGAAGGATAAAAATTATGTAGGAAAAACGTACTAACGCCCACATTTGTTCAACGCTTCTTTTTGATTGATGCCATCAGCAACGATTTGGCTTGTGGCCCTTCACAAAAGAGGAGGTCTAGAATCGAAAGGTTGTCAACAAAGTCTGCGCCAAATACTTGATAATATTCTGTAGGGCGAAATTCTAGCAAATCTGGCAATGTTTTGTTCGGTCTAATACTGTTTCTCAAGTCGATGATACCGCATTCTGTCTGCTTTTCAAATGTTTGTGAATATTCGATATTAATCTTGATGTTCAATAATTTGAGACAATTTGTCAGGACTAAGTTGTTCAAGTCCAAAAGGCGGGAGGGTTTGGCTTCGAATATATTGCGAATATCATTTTCGAAAAACTCGAAATACGGCGCATTGCCGTAGCCCGATTGGATCGTCCGCCAATGGATATCCGTCCATCGTTGCGAATAATCAATTTCAATTTCGGCGATGGGTTGTTTGCTACTGCCTTTTATAGGGACTGAAAGGGCAGTCACTTGATTAGCCGTTTGAATGTAGCATCTATTTCTGTAGCTCTGTTTTACAAAGCTTTCCTGTATTTCTATGGCAACTGTTTCAAACCGTAACAGCTGAGCAAACCAAGCTATGCATGGAAAATAATGCAGTTCGATAAGTGCTTTAGAAGATTCTGGTTGGATGTGCACAGTGTTTTTTTTACAAGAGAGAATGCTCCCTTGATTTCAAGGATATACTATTATAAGAAATCGTCTATATTGCCTAAGCCTTCACGTATTACCTCTATTTCGTCGCCTGAGCAATCGACTACCGTGGAGGCCACGTTTTGTCCATAGTCTCCATGGATTACAATATCTACCTGATTTTTGAATTTCTCATAAATCAATTCAGGATCGGTAGAATACTCAATTACTTCATCTTCATCTCTAATGGACGTCGTGATAATTGGGTTGCCCAAACGCTCTACAATAAGTCTTGGGATTTTATTATCAGGGACACGAATACCAATGGTTTTCTTTTTGGTATTTAGTATTTTAGGCACTTTACTACTTGCATTTAGAATAAATGTAAACGGCCCTGGAAGTGCTTTTTTCATTACTTTGTAAACGGGTGTTCCCAAGTTGCGCACGTATTCTGAGATATTACTCAAGTCGCTACAAATGATGGAAAAATTTGCTTTTTCTGGCTTTAAGCCTTTGAGCTGGGCAACTCGCTGTACGGCTTTCTGATTGAAAATATCACAGCCCATACCATAAATTGTATCGGTTGGGTAAATGATAACACCACCATTACGGAGTACTTCCACAATTTGATCAATCTTTTTATCCTCAGGATTTTCCTCGTATAGACGTATAAATTCGGCAGGCATGCTTTTGCTTATTTATTCAAAGTTACGCTTTTTTTATTTTAGGCGATTGACAAATCGAAGCTGAGGAATTTGAATTTCTGCAAATCCTTCCTGAATGTTGTGACATTATCCTCCCGCCATTTTGTAATTTAGCCATCGAATTAAATTCCACTATTATGCAAAAGCGCATCTTTTCATTTCTGTATCTTATTTTATTTTTTGGATTAGCTTGTAATACCCAAGCGCAAGAGTTCAAAACCATTTCCATTAACAATGCTGCGGAAACTTCTCTTTTTCTAAAATGGAATGAGAATCGGGTGCCGATGATTTCTGCGCATAGAGGAGGGCCAATGCCGGGCTTTCCAGAAAATAGTATTGAAGCCTTTGAAAACACCATAAAACATACCCACGCAATCATAGAGTGCGACATTGCAATCACTGCGGATGGACATTTGGTAATGATGCATGATAATACCTTGGATCGTACAACGAATGGAACTGGCAATGTAAATGAAGTGACTTTGGAATATGTTCAGTCATTGTATTTGAAAGACAATGAAGGTAATCTTACTGATTTCCGTGTGCCTACATTGCGGGAGGTTTTGGAATGGGGTAAGGGCAAAGTGGTTTTTACCTTGGATGTGAAGCGGGGTGTTCCCTTCCAACAAGTTACTGATTTGATTGTAGAAACGGAAACGAGTCATTTATCTATTATGATTACATACAATATAGATGCAGCAAAGCAAGTGCATGAGCTGATTCCAGATTTGCCTATTTCCATGTCATTAGGTAGTATGGATGCTATAGAGCAATGGCGTAAGTCGGGTATTCCAGCAGAAAATGTTGTGGCTTTCGTTGGTACATCCGAAAGAGATCCTGAATTGTATGAGGTATTGCATGCAGAAGGAATTTTTTGCATCCTTGGCACTATGGGCAACTTGGACAGAAGTGCAGCAGCAAATGGTGATGAATTGTACGCTAAGTTGATCCGCAATGGGGCAGATATCCTTTCTACAGACCGACCAATAGAAGCCGCCAAAGCATTAGCACCATTGATTGATACTGAAAGCAGATTTTACCAAAGATTTTTCAAAAACTAAGTATGATAGATTTAAGAAGCGACACCGTAACCCGTCCTACACCAGAAATGATGCAAGCCATGATGGCTGCTAAGGTAGGAGACGATGTGTTTGGTGAAGACCCAACAGTGAATGAGTTGGAGAAGAAACTAGCAGCCTATTTCGGAATGGAGGCTGGACTATTTTGCCCAAGTGGTACAATGACCAACCAAATCGCTATTCGCATTTTAACCCAACCACAGGACGAAGTAATCTGCCATAAGTATTCGCATATTTACCTTTATGAAGGAGGTGGACTTATGGCAAATTCTCATATTTCCGTAGCCTTGCTTGAGGGCGAAAATGGGATATTGGGTGTCGAAGATATTAATGGTGCGATAAATAACCCGGATGATGTGCACCGCCCACTAAGTAGGGTAGTGGCATTAGAAAATACGATGAACAAAGGTGGTGGTGCCATTTACCCGATGGCAACAATTCGTGAGATCAGCAAAATGGCTAGAGAAAACGGTTTAGCAATGCACTTGGATGGAGCAAGGCTTTTCAATGCATTGGTAGAAACAGGCAATGATCCCTTAGAATACGGTCAATTGTTTGACACTATTTCCATTTGCTTATCCAAAGGCTTGGGCTGCCCTATAGGTTCTGTGTTGCTTTCGACGGCAGATAATATTCGCAAAGCTCGAAGGGTGCGCAAAGTACTTGGCGGAGGGATGCGCCAAGCGGGATACTTAGCCGCAGCAGGCATTTATGCATTAGACAATCATGTAAGTAGGCTCAAAGAAGACCATGCAAAAGCCAGAAAATTAGGCGAAGTTTTGGACAAGCTTCCTTGGGTTGTTAAAGTAAGTCCAGTTGCTACCAATATTGTGATTTTCCATTTGATTCCTAGCCTCAATAATAAAGAAGTACTTGCCAAACTAACTAAAGCAGGTATTGGAGGAGTACTTTTTGGGCCAGGTCAAATCCGCTTGGTTACTCATTTAGATTTTAGTGACGAGCAATTAGAAGACGCTATTGACATTCTTCAAAGGTTCGAACCATGAGTTTATTTGCTTCATCGGCACCATTAGCTGAGCGCCTCAGACCTGAAGCGCTGGACGACCTTATTGGTCAGCAACATTTGGTGGGGCCGGGAAGTGTATTGCGTTCTGTTATTAAATCTGGCCACGTGCCGTCGCTTATTCTTTGGGGTCCACCTGGTGTTGGCAAAACAACCCTGGCGAATATTATTGCCAAGCAGGTGAAAACGCCTTTTGCCACATTGAGTGCGGTAAGTTCTGGCGTAAAAGATGTGCGGGAGGTAATAGAGCGAGCTAAAAATACAGGTCGGATTATCCTTTTTATAGATGAGATTCATCGCTTCAACAAGTCCCAGCAAGATGCACTATTGCATGCTGTGGAGAAGGGGTATATCACGCTAATTGGAGCAACTACTGAAAATCCTTCGTTTGAAGTAAATGCTGCATTACTTTCTCGTTGTCAAGTGTATATCCTCAAAGCCCTTGACGAAGCAGATTTGATTGGATTGATGAAAAAAGCGCTTGAAGAAGATGAAGTACTTGCCAAAAAGAAACTTATTCTCACAGAAACGGCTGCACTTATTCGCATATCAGGTGGTGATGCGCGCAAGTTATTGAACTTACTAGAAATCGTTGTAGATCATTTGAGTGAGGGAGAAGAAATTCTCGATGAAAGTGTGATGAAAATCGCACAGCAGAAAATCGCTATTTATGATAAATCGGGGGAGCAACACTACGATATCATTTCGGCATTTATCAAATCCATAAGG
This sequence comes from uncultured Roseivirgaceae bacterium, assembly GCA_964598395.1. Classification (GTDB taxonomy): domain Bacteria; phylum Bacteroidota; class Bacteroidia; order Cytophagales; family Cyclobacteriaceae; genus CAXBDP01. The sequence goes on along the minus strand of CAZRBW010000035.1, from coordinate 15,445 downwards.
GGAAGCGATCCTAATGCCGCACTTTATTGGCTAGCTCGAATGATAGAAGGCGGGGAGGATGTGAAATTCATTGCTCGTCGAATGGTGATTCTAGCCTCAGAAGATATTGGTAATGCAAATCCAAATGCGCTATTGCTTGCCACCACTACTTTTCAAGCCGTTGCCATGATAGGCTATCCGGAAGCACGTATTGTGTTAGGCCAATGTGCTAGTTATCTGGCTTGCTCGGCCAAGAGCAATGCGGCCTATTTGGGTATAGACAAAGCATTGGCCGAAGTGCGTAAATCTGGAGATTTGCCTGTTCCCTTGCCTATCCGAAATGCACCCACCCGCCTTATGAAAGACCAAGGTTATGGCAAAGGCTACAAATATTCGCATGACTATCCGGGTAACTTTTCCTTCCAAGAATTCTTGCCGAGTGAACTAAGCAAGACCGTATTTTACGACCCAGGCAAAAATGCGCGGGAGGAAGAATTCCGTAAGCAGCTCCAAAAACTTTGGAAGGATAAATACGACTATTGATTTCTCGCTTATTTGCTAGGTGATGTCAGGATTCAATGCGATTTCATCAGGCATATAGTTTTTATGCCATTTGCTAAGCTTCTCGTTGGTTTGATGATTCATCTGCGAAACTTTTTGGATTCGGTCGATTACAAATACATGTTCATGACTCATTTGTACTTCATCTACAGGGCCTCTAGGTGAAATCAATTTCACAAATATTGGAGCTGTTTCTATACAAATAAATAGTAGCAAAATAAACCAGCTGGCAGTAGCCATTACTGAATTTTTCTCGCCCAATCTGCCCAATGCCTCCAGTCTTGCTGCCATTCCATCGTAGCGATCGCCTTCAAGTGTTAATAATTCGGCTTGGAGTTTTTGATATACACTATCTCTTGCCACAAGCAATTGCGCGATATTCATTTTTGCATCAGCTTCAAAGCTTTTAAATTCCTCCTCGGCTTTATCTGCATCCGCTTTTTTTAGCAAATAAATTGGGCCTAAGTTTTTCTGCATTGACCCGCCTGTTCCATCGGCTTCTTTGCGAGCTTCTTCCGCTAACATGTCCTTTCGGCTTTGAGCAGCTCCAATTTTCTGCTCCCAATCCAGCACAGCACTATCGTAACTGGCTAGGGTATTGGTAAATCTTGCAGAAATACTTGCCTCTTGATTTTTCTTCAACTCCTGTTGCATCAATACAAGCTCAGAAGCAATTTCCGGTTCGAATATTTTGAGTTCGAGTGGACGGGAAATCACGATTGCTAATATAATTGCCAGTATCAAACGAGGAATAGCCATTGCCCATTCGGTTTGGCGGCTTTTACTTTTCTTCATGCTCGATACTATATAGCGATCCAAATTGAATATCATAGCACCCCATAGCAGTCCAAATCCTATGGAAAGGAAAATATTTTCGCTAATGGTGAAAAGGGCATAAGCCGAAGCCAGAAAGGCAAAAATAGCTGTAAAGAATATGGTGGCTCCAATGCCACAGTATTTGTTGATTTCGCTAGGGCATCTTTTGATATAGCCCTTGGAAACTCCAGAACAGAAAAGGAAGAATTGCTGCATAATGCGGGAAGGTTTTGTTCAAGCTTAACGAATAAGCTACTTGCATATTTTATCTCCAACAAAATTCGATTAACCGCCCGTTTTGTTCGACTGATGGGGTGATTTTGGGGGTGGGAAAGGTTTGAGAATTGGGTGGATATTTTTTCCGGAACCATCTGCGTAAATCTGCGACATCAGCGGGCAATTTTCTCCCGCAGATTACGCAGATGAACGCAGAGAAGTAATCATAAACTTTGCAAGTCTTCGCGTAAAACTCAGCGCTCATTGCGGTTGATAGAAGTGAAAAGAGGTTTTGCTTAGTTCATTGCATGAGTTGAAAACTCTCGTTAGCGGAGCTAGCTAGAGAATGAAAATCAATCCTCCAGCGCTTTCAATTCAAAAAGATCAAAGTCCATAAAATCCTCCCTCATGTCCGGATTGTTGTAATTGGATTTGGATATATAAAGCCCCTCAGACCCAACATACCAAGCTTGGTATCCATAAGTTTTGGAAGGAAAGTCCACTTCACCCAGCTTTTTGAAATCCTCATCAAAAATCATAATGCTAAAGCCCTCCGGACGATCCATCGTGCTAAAGTATGAGGTACCAATTTCATAATCATTGTGTGGATGACGCACCTGACGATAGAATACCCGACGATAAGGGTCATAAACCATCTGAAAATACCTATAATTCTTCTCTCTAAATTCACCCAATAAACCACCATCAGCTATGCCTTTGGACGGTGTAAAGTCTACGGGGTATTGGCTTGAAACTGTAAAACTTCCTAAAAACTCACCTGAAAGCTTATCCACTTTGTAAAGGACAGGGTCATGAACAAAACCTACCACGAAGTAATCTGTTGCTTCAGCCAAATAAACGGGGTAGGCTAGGCTTTCACGAACGAGTTTAGTGGATGAAGGGAATGTGATCGGCAAATCTTCAAATTCGCCGGTGAAAATATTTATTTTGCTTAGCATAGGTAAATCGGCCAAAGCGGATGTGGGATCCAAACTTCGATGCAATGACATAATGGGGGTAAGGTTGATAATAATTGTGGAATCGCCAATGCGTATGGGTCTTACAAATCCTGCTACATAGGCTTCACGCAAGCTCCATGTGTCTTCATACTTGGGTAATTCTACAAAAGTGCGTTGCAGGACATCAGATTTACTATTGGAGAAAATAGAAAGCACCAGCGGGCGCTTAAACACTAAAGCACTATCCTCAGCTAATAAAAAAAGCCCAATAGCCCCGCTTAAACTATTTTTGTGGTCAGATGTATAATGCCAATGTCCGATTTTTTCTTGTGTATTGGCATCATAAAAATGCACCCTGCCCAAATCCCTGTTGGTCAAATAAAACATGCTGTTGTCCCATGAGGCTAAGCCTAAATCCAAAGGACTATGAGCGGTAGTAGAATCTAAGGGGTAGGAGATGGTCTTTGAGAATTCCAGCGTATAACTATTGGCAATAGGTTCTTGCTGATTCTCTCCACAAGCTGTGATAAAAAAAATGGTTTGCAATAAAACAAACCATTTAATTGGGATTCGATTAGATTTCATTATTTATTCGGTTGAATAATTACAATATTTTCAGTATCAACTAGCAATTTAAGTAATGAACTAGCATATTCCAAATCATTATTGGGTTAAGCTTTTAATCCACAAACTGTTTGGCATTTGTAAATCCGTACTGTTGATAAAGAGGATTTGCAATCCGATAATAAGAATACTCCTATGGAGCTAATTTGAAATCCCTTCAACCGTCCTCCGTCAACCGTCAACGATTTCATCAACTTTCCATCAACCGTCCTCCGTCAACCGTCAACGATTTCATCAACTTTCCATCAACCGTCCT
>CAZRBW010000035.1:1593-11934 GCA_964598395.1 uncultured Roseivirgaceae bacterium | reverse complement strand
TCAACCGTCCTCCGTCAACCGTCAACGATTTCATCAACTTTCCATCAACCGTCCTCCGTCAACCGTCAACGATTTCATCAACCATCCTCCATCTACTTTCCCCCATAAACCCAAGGAATCAAAGTCTGACTCAAAATCATTAGCATAATAATGGATATTACATTGAGAATAAAGCCAGCTTTCACCATTTGTTTCATGCTGATATAGCCGCTGGAATACACAATGGCATTTGGCGGTGTGGAAACGGGCATCATAAAAGCATAACTCGATGCCAGCGTTACTGGAATAGCCAACATGAGTGGAGGAATATTGAGGCCATCAGCGATGCCTAGCACTACAGGGAGGAAAATTACGCAAAGTGCAACATTGCTCATCAGCTCTGTCATAAATAGCATAATGCTGGTGAGTGCAAGCAAAAGAAGCCAAAGCTCCCATTCGCTATTGCCTGATACGGCTTCTCCTACCGATTGTATAATTCCCGTCACTTCCATGGCTTTGGCAAGTGTAAGTCCACCACCAAAAAGCAATAAAATACCCCACGGCAGTTCTTTGGTAGCCGACCAATCCATAATGAATTCGCCTTTTTTGAAATTTACGGGGACGATAAACATTAGTATTCCTCCCGCCATTGCGATAAGGGTGTCGTTGAGAAAACTGTTTCCAATCAAATTATTAATCGTAGAGCGAAATATCCAAGCCAAAGCGGTGAGCACAAATATGATGGCTACCAACCACTCTGCTCTGCTTATTTTTCCCAATGCAAGAAGCTTATTTGTAACTAGTTCACCAGTATCTTTTTGCCCTTTTATTTTATTGGGATAAAGTATTTTGGTTAGTAATAGATAAGTAATTGCAAGCATTATTATAGCTGCTGGAATGCCCACAAGCAGGTACTTTCCGAAAGCCAAATCATAGTTATAAAATTGATTGATATAGCCAACCATTACCACATTAGGTGGTGTGCCAATTATCGTTGCTGTGCCACCAATATTTGCAGCGTAGGCAATACTGAGGAGAAGGACTAAGGAAAAGTTTTTTACTCCTTTTTGATTCTCCTCCGAAATTCTTTCACTGAGTAGCCTCACCACGCTTACAGCAATCGGTAGCATCATCACAGCGGTTGCAGTATTGCTTATCCACATACTTAGAAAGGCTGTGGCGACCATAAAGCCGAGAATTATTCCATTCGGATTCGTGCCGATTACTCGGATCAGATTGAGGGCAATCCGTGAATGCAGATTTCGCTTTTCCATTGCCAATGCAATTAGAAATCCGCCCATAAATAAGAATACAATTGGGCTGGCATAAGGTGTGGAAGCTTCTTCCTGTGAAAATATGCCAATCATTGGCAGCACAATCATTGGTAAAAGTGCCGTTACGGGTAGCGGCATTGCTTCGGTAATCCACCAAGCGACCATCCAAGCTGCGAGGGCTATCACTTTCCACGCTTCTGGGTTGAGGCCAGTTGGCGCAGCAGTATTTAGCAGAAATATAAAAACTAATGGACCTACTATTAACCCAATTGCTTTTGAGATTGAAAATTCAGAAGAAGTGTTCAAATCCATCTATGCGGCCAGCCTCTGTTGATTAAGGTTTTATATTTAGAATGGGTAATTTCTATTTTTTTGGCCGTATCACAAAATGCATTTTTAGCAGTGAGATTTAAGAAGCTCTGATTTTGCGCAAAAAAAAAGCTGGGTCAAATGAACCAGCTTTAAATGAAGGATTGTCTTTTTTTATTTCCTATTCAAAATCTGCTTAACTGCAGCCAACGAAAGCGCTGGAACCAAACTCATATTTACCATTTTAGTAAAACTATCTTGGTCTTTATCTTCTTCAATTGGTGACGAAACCGTTAGTGTCTTTTCTGTAGAAGAAGCAATGAAATTATCCATTTTAGCAATTGGATTGATTGCCTGCATGGTGATTGCGCCTGCCATCATTAGAGCAAGTAAAGCGCATAAATTTTTTTGACTTGGTTTGAAAAGTGATTTCATGATTGTCGGAGTTCTTTGTGATAACGCAATAGCTGCTATCCTGTTTCAAAATTAGTTATAATTATTCATTAAAAATTCTATTGAGGAAGATTTTGGCTGCAATCGGTGGGTATTGCAGCCATCTTCCTCTTCGAACCCAAAACATTATCTTTCGATCATGTAGTACGCTACTCCTTGAAAATCAATTAGTAGCGAACTTTTGCGGAGCAAGGAGCTCAATTTTTTGTCGCTTATCAAAAGCATATTTTTTTCAGTGCCCTCGTACAACAACTCATTATTTTGATCCACTATTCTGAAAGTTTTTTCAAGTTGAAGTGTAGGACTAACAGCTTTTTCTATTTGCTGTGAAATTTCCAACAACTCAGCTTCTAGTCTCAAATCCAGCCAGTTTTGCTCTTTTACTGTTGGTTTTGCTTTCAATGTGTCTGAGGCATTTGCTTTTGAGCTCATCAAAACTAATGCTGCTAAAAGGATAGCGATCATTGCACATATGTTTTTCTGGCTGGCGATTGTTAGTGATAAAGTTTTCATGACTATATAAATTTTTGATTTTTTCGTTCTCTGTATGCCAGACAATAGCCAAGCCACGTGCCATGAAAAATAAATAGCCATAAGTGATTGATAATAAGATAAATAACCTGTTTTATTCAAAATAAAAACTGTCCGATAGCGTACGTTATCGGACAGTTTTATTTCAGTATCGAACACTTAGAGAAAAAGGCGGGAGGTTATGAATTCCTTACTTATCTAGAAGGAACTAGCATCAATTTGCTTTTTTGATGTTGCTCAATATCTACTTTGTCCATAAGTTGATATCTAAATTCACCATTAGCATACATTTGCGCTTGGTCACTGTAATGCTCGCTTAGGACATTTCCTGATTGTCCAGTTGGTAGCACTGACCATGATTTTTGAATCTGATCCATATCAATAATTCGGCGCATGGCTGGCCCAAACGTAGCTTTGTAATAGCCGCTAGCATTCAGTGGAAAACCGATATTATTTATCACTTCATTGCCACCTTTCAGAGCAATTGGTCCTACATTGAAGTATTTTCTCAAACTTTCATTTTCGCCAAAAGGATGAGGATGTTCTACCGTATGAACTTCACCCCAAGTCCAATTATCACGATTGCGGCCAAGTTGATCTTCAATCGCTTGTGCGGCCTCAGTAAATGCTTTGCTTATAATATCGCTTCTTTTTTCTGTGTTTTCAGTATTCACATTGTTCCACCAAACACTGCTGTCATTCTCTACAAAGGCTCTTAGTGTCCTTTTTTGTAAGTGGCTTTGTATATAGGTGGCGAAGAGCTCCTCGCCCATTTCATCCTCGAATGCATACTTTTGAATAAGGTAAATCCACTTTTGGATAATCACCGCACCCTGACTATCCATTGTATAATTCCCATCCCAGTTTTTCAGTAAGCTAAGAACAGATAATTCGTGTTCTGATAAATCTTTTTCCATCAATAATGGAATAAGGGTTTTGCTAATATGTAAATCTACAGAAGCGTGGACATCATTGATCATGGTTTTCATTTTTTCAACCGTCCATTCATCTTCCTCATTTAGCAATTGTGTAATTCGCGTAGCCCTATTTTCTGGCACATAGTAGCCAGGATAAAGCTTTCCGTCCATTCCTTCAGGTTGGTTGTTAGCGGAATAGACATATCCAGCAGGTGGATTTTCTGCATGTGGATTCATCTCGAATGGTAGAAAATCTGTTGGTTCTTCAGCAGGATTGCTACCATCGAGGAATAGTTTACCACTTTGCCCCTCTGGTCTTTGCCAAAGTTTGGCCGTAGTCCACCAAGCAATATTTCCATCAATATCTCCATACATTACATTTAAGCCAGGGCTATTAATCATAGAAGCTCCTTTTTTCACCTCCTCCATTTTACTTGCTTTTATGATGTTATATGTGGCTTGTAGGTTTTGATTTGGCAATTGCAAATAACTCCACGATACCGCCACCGGCTGAGTGTAAATAGCGGAAATTGCAGGAATTACGGGATTTATAATTGGCCCATGTTTGCTGGATTTCACTTCGAAGCTAACATTTTCGCTATCCTTCACTTTAATGATTTCGATGCGGGAGGTAAAATTGAGTTTATCTTCACCATACCAGTATTGATTTAAGTTGCCTTCCACTGGTTTTTCGATGAAGAAATCGGTATCGTCATTTTCGAACATGGTGAGACCTACTGCCATGTAGCGATTGTGCCCTAAAATAGGGAATGGGAAGCCAGCTGCATAATTGCCATAGCTGCTCAGTCCAGGGGCTTCAATATGAGCCTCGTACCAAACAGAAGGCTGGCTAAAACCCATATGCGTATCATTTGCAAAAAGAACTTTACCTCCCGCTGTTTTTGCAGGGCCAAGCACCCAGCCATTGGATCCCAGCCAGGGTGCAACAGGTAAATTATCTAAAATCTGCTTTGTATGCGTGGAAATGGAAAGAAGATTTTCTTCCATACTAGGATCATAAACTGGAATCTTTTCAGCCATTTCTTCCCAATCAATGATTAAGTCTTTTAAGTATTCTCCACCCAATTTGTTCATCAAAGTACTTACTAGTGGATCTTCTCTAAAACCTTCAGCAAAACCGAAAGCCATAAAACCTGTAGTGAGATACACATCTTGTAATGCATATGGCTCCATGGATATACCCAATAGATGGAATTCAACAGGTTTAGGTCCTTTTTCGATAAATTGATTGATGCCTTTGAGATAAGCTAGTGTATTTACTTGCCAAGGTTCATTTTGCTCATTAGTCCAAAATTGTTCAATGGCCTTTTCGGCTTGTAGGGAAATTCCCAACGTTCTAAAAAATTGATCAGTTTCGAGCACATCCACGCCGAATATTTCGGACAATCTGCCTGATGCTACGCGTCTCAGCATCTCCATTTGGAATAGCCGATCTTGTGCATGCACATACCCCAAAGCAAAATGTGCATCCTCTTCCGACTGGGCAGTGATGTGCGGAACGCCGTATGTATCAAAAATTATCTCAACTTCTGATTTTAATCCATCTAATTTTTGGCTGCCTTTATAGCTAGGTTTGAGTGAATTGTAGCCTATAAAAACCACAATGATGAGGAGCAAAATCACTAAGCCAAGGCCTATGAGTACTTTTTTGAGCATATTACTTGAATTTGCCACAAATTAGAAAAAAATAAAATCTTGGTTTAGTTTTTTTGAGGATTTGTCATGAATTGTCATCGCTTGTAATTCTCCTTTGTGTAAGCGGTCAAATCTTCTATTTTTGTGAAAAATTAAAATTCGCTACATGAGTGTATTAGTAAATAAAGATTCGAAAATAATAGTACAGGGCTTTACAGGTTCCGAAGGTTCATTCCACGCAGGTCAGATGATTGAGTATGGAACGAATGTAGTTGGAGGTGTTACTCCAGGCAAAGGTGGTCAAACGCATTTGGATCGTCCAGTTTTTAACACAGTCTCAGAAGCTGTTGCCAAGACTGGTGCTAATGTTTCCTTAATTTTTGTACCGCCAGCTTTTGCAGCTGATGCTATAATGGAAGCTGCTGATGCAGGTATTGCTGTAATCATTACCATTACCGAAGGAATTCCGGTAAAGGATATGATCAAAGTAAAAGAATATCTTTCGGATAGAGATGTGCGTATGATTGGGCCAAACTGCCCAGGGGTGATTACTCCAGGTGAAGCTAAGGTTGGTATTATGCCAGGCTTTATTCACCGCAAAGGTAGTATTGGTATTGTTTCTCGCTCAGGTACACTTACTTACGAAGCTGTGGATCAAATTACCAAAGCGGGTCTTGGTCAAAGTACTTGTATCGGTATAGGTGGTGACCCAATTATTGGCACTACTACCAAAGAAGCAGTGGAGCTATTAATGAACGATCCAGAAACTGAAGCAATCGTAATGATTGGTGAAATTGGCGGGAGCATGGAATCAGAAGCTGCAAAGTGGATTAAAGAATTTGGTACTAAGCCTGTGATTGGATTCATCGCTGGACAAACAGCACCTCCAGGCCGTAGAATGGGTCACGCGGGAGCAATTGTAGGTGGTGAAGATGATACAGCTGCTGCCAAAATGAAAATAATGGAAGAATGTGGTCTTTTAGTAGTACAGTCGCCAGCTGAAATTGGCGATATGGTATTGAAAGCTTTAGGGAAATAGTTTTATTTTAGATGGAAAATTGGAAAAAGCGAGCCTCGGTTCGCTTTTTTTGTGTAGTTTAGTTTGTAATAATTCATATTTATCAACTCTTAATTTTTACCACCATGTTTGGACTTGGCATCATAGGCACCATTATCTACATTTTCACCATTATAGATGTGCTCCGTAGCAATTTTACATCTAGTACAGATAAGCTTATCTGGATTTTAGTCGTGATTTTATTACCATTAATTGGTACCATCCTATGGTTTTTAATTGGGAGAGGAAAAAGTACTAGATAGTAATTGAAGAACTAAAGTAATTATGCACCAGCCAGAAGATGAAAAACCATTCTTGATTTTGCTCAGGGAGCAAATTGCTGATTGGGCAGTTCAGTATTTTGAATGGCTAAAGTTTCGCCCTAATCAAAATGCGTTTCAAAAGCTGTTGCATATTCTCACCCGTACCATTGCAAGTATATTTGTTATCACTCTTTCTCCCATTGTTTTCATTATTCTTTTTGTCACTTTTTTCGCAGCTGGATGAGTCGGCTTGCGGTTCATTCAAAGCTCTATTGGTTTTTTGTGGGAGTATTCCTTCTTCACCAAATTCTACAATATGGCATTGGGTTCAACATCCCATTTGCTGATAGCTTTTTAGATCCCTTTATTGCACCTATTGTATTGCTTGGAGCATGGCAATTTGAGCGTAATTGTTTTTTTAGCAAAAGGGCAATTACCTCCCGCCTTTTTTTGACTGAGGTAATTGCCCTTACCATTTATGTCGCTCTAGTAGGCGAGTTTATCTTCCCGCTACTTTCAAATAAATTTTATTACGACCCACTCGATTTTATTGCCTATGCTTTAGGTGGGTTTTGTTTTCAAATTTTCCTTAATAAATAGGATGGTGAGCAATAAAAACGCCTCTTGAAGCTGGATCAAATTTTATAAGCTCTTCCAAATTCACATGCGCTATTTTGTAGCGATAATTTTTGTTGATATAAGATTCTTCCACGTCAATTAACTCAAGCTCATTCAATTCCTCTTCGTTTTTATACCGGATATACAGCCTAATACGCAAATCGTTTGAGAATTCAGCTGATCGATTTTGGCGGGTTTTTTTGTATTCGTATTTGTAATCATACGAGAGCGCAGATATATCGGACAGCACCGCCGAGGCAGTAGGAAAGCTACCAGCACCTTTGCCAATAAAAAACTGACTATCTGTAAATGCGGCACCAATTTGCACAGCATTGTACTCATTGTGCACATGGTAAAAGTGGCTTTGACCGCTCACAAATTCAGGAATTACCCAGCCATGTACTTTGCCATTATTTCGATAAGCTTTTGCGATTAGTTTGATCTTCAAGCCTTTTTCACGCGCATAGTTGGTGTCTTCGATAGACAGATGCTGTATGCCATAATTAAAGATTTGCTCTGGGCTCAGAAATAGGCCAAAAGTATGTGCAATCAAAATGGTGAGCTTAAATTTTGGATCGAAAGCTTCCACATCTAATTTCGGATTGCTTTCTGCAAAACCTAGTTTTTGCGCTGCAGCAAGTACTTCCTCATAGCTTTTATGATCCTCGATCGTTCGAGTGAGAATGAAATTGGTGGTGCCATTACAAATTCCTTCTATGCTGCTGAGCAAGTCATTGTCGTAGTATTCCTCCAAATTTCTAATTACTGGAATACTTCCACACACAGAAGCTTCATATAGAAAAGGAACGCGATAGGCTTGCTGCAATGCGTGCAATTCCTCCAGGTGCTCAGCAATCATTTTTTTGTTTGCCGAAACTACAGCCTTGCCACGTTGCATGGCAGTTTTCACTATTTCGAATGCTTCATCTGGATCATCTATCAATTCCACCACAAGGTTAATATCGGGATTGCCCAAAATATCATCCTTTTCGAAGGTGAAAATATCGATGCCTTCAGGTCTTTTCTTTTTGCGGTCTTTCACGCAAATCTTCAATATCTCCGTTTTGAAGCCCGGAGTCTGTTTCAATACTTCGTACAAGCCACCGCCAACTACACCGAAACCGAAGAGGCCAATTTTTAACTGTTTTTGCATGTAATAAAAGGTCTTAGAATTTCTGTAATTTTTTCTGTTTCAATTAAAAAGCCATCATGCCCATAGAGTGAATCCATGATGCTGAGATGGGACTGAGGGATATGTTTCGCAATCAGTTCCTGTTCGGCGGGAGGAAAAAGTACATCGCTGGAAATGGCGATGATTATTGCCGTGGCTTCAATTTGCGCCAAGGCTTTTTCCGCACTTCCTCTTCCTCTGCCTACATTATGCGAATCCATTGCTTCTGAAAGTCTCCAATAGGCAAATGCATCGAATCTATGGCTAAGCTTTTGCCCTTGATAGCGCTGATATGATGATGCTCTGAAATCATTGATCGCTTCTGGATCATCCTGCTGACTTTCCTTGTAAGTATCGTACTGGCGATAGGAAAGCATGGCTATTGCACGTGCAACTTCAAGTCCTTTTTTGCCAGCATTAGGATTGTTTTCTTGCCAAGTTTGATCTGCTGCAATGGCCATTCGCTGTGTTTCGTTGAATGCTCTTCCCCAAGCAGAGTGCGCTGCATTACTGGCCAAAATGCATATTTGCTTGAATACCTTCGGTTGCATTATCGCCCATTCCAATACTTGCTGCCCGCCAGTTGAGCCACCGATTGACAATTCAATTTGCTCGATACCCAATTCTTGTCTGAGCAAATCGTGCCCTCGTACAATATCGCGGATGGTGACACTTGGGAAGTCATGATACCAAGGTCTGCCTAATTCTTCAGAGTAAGAGAGTGCCGAACTACTCCCATAGCATGAGCTAAGCATATTTGCGCAAATAATGGTGAAATCGGCAGGGTCAAATAAATTGCCAGTTCCAAACAGGCCTTTCCACCAATCCAATACATTCGAGTCGGCAGTAAGTGCATGGCATACCCAAATGATAGGTTTACCCTCCGATACTTCTGCACCAAAATGGTGATAGACTATTTCCAGTTGCGGTAATTGTCCGCCACCTTCCAAGTCGAATGGCTTGTCGTATATGAATTTGCGCTTTGTCAATTTGCCTGTGTTTATGCTAATACCTGTTTGTGTGCTATAGCGAATGCATGTTGTAAGTCTGCTTTGATGTCCTCTATATGCTCGAAGCCTACAGAAACTCTCAGCAAGCCGGGCGCAACTCCAGCAGCTTTTTGTTCTTCTTCGCTCAATTGCTGATGAGTAGTAGTAGCTGGATGTATGATGAGTGTTTTGCTATCACCAACATTAGCCACGTGGCTTATCAATTCCAAATTATTTACCACTTCATCTGCAGCTTCTTTACCGTTTTTCAATTTGAATGATAGCACCGCTCCAAAGCCATTTGGAAGATACTTTTTGGCTAATGCGTGATATGGACTAGAAGTTAATCCAGGGTAGTTTACATATTCTACATCTTCATGATTTTCCAGCCATTGCGCCAGAAGCAACGCATTGTCCACCGACTTTTGCACTCGTAGCGAAAGGGTTTCTAGGCCTTGCAGTAGAAGAAATGAATTGAATGGACTCAATGCTGGTCCGAAATCTCGTAGACCCTCTACTCGAGCACGAATTGCAAAGGCAATATTGGGTAGCCCAAGAGGATTGCCTTCTCCAAATACATCCCAGAATTTTAAGCCATGATAACCTTCGGAAGGCTCAGTGAATTGTGGGAATTTGCCATTCCCCCAATTGAAATTACCAGCATCTACTATCACTCCACCAACGGAAGTGCCATGCCCACCTATCCACTTTGTAGCCGACTCCACTACGATATTTGCGCCATGCTTTATCGGCTGCACCAAGTATCCTCCCGCTCCAAAAGTATTATCGACGATCAGTGGAATCCCATTTTTCTGAGCGACAGCTGCAATAGCTTCGAAATCAGGGATATTGAAACCTGGGTTGCCAATCGATTCTATATAAATCGCTTTCGTTTTCTCATCAATTAGCTTTTCAAAAGAAGCTACTTTATCTCCATCTGCAAAGCGCACTTCAATGCCCAATCTTTTGAATGCAACTTTGAATTGATTGTAAGTACCACCATACAAGTAGCTAGTGCTTATGAAATTGTCACCAGCTTGCAGGATATTATTGATCGCAATGAACTGCGCGGCTTGCCCAGAGCCTACAGCCAATGCCGCCACGCCGCCTTCCAATGCCGCCAC
>CAZRBW010000035.1:0-1493 GCA_964598395.1 uncultured Roseivirgaceae bacterium | reverse complement strand
AATTAGATTGTGGAAAAAAGGATAGTTTAGGGATATGTTATCAGCCAATTGCAGGCAGATATTTCTTGATAGAAATGATGGGTATTGCTAGAAATTAGCAACAACAAATCATCGGACAACAACAATAGTTGGAGCCTGAAATGCTAGAATTGAAAAAGAGAAAATTAGAGATTTGCGCAGCCTGTGCGGAATCTAAATTGACAAAATTGTGCGTGTATTGTGTGTTCATATTGCAACTGTTTTATATTCTTCCGACACCTTGTCGAAATCAGGAATTGGCACCTTGCTGTTAAGCTATGCAGGTTGCCAGAGGGTCATCGAGCCTGTCTCTCACCTCTTCTTTATAAATCAATCGCTCTCACGAGGAATGATGCTACAAATGTAGAGGAGGAAAATTGAATTGTCCAAATGACATAAAACAAAAAATATTTGGATTGTAGATTTTCAGTTGGGTAACTAATTGAAAATTAATATTATACATGCGAAAATATTTTTTGAAATAAATTTTAAAACCATTCGATTTTGGAAGCGAAAATCAATTTAAGAGTAGTTTCAGGGAATTAGCTAGGAGAGAAGCGGGAGGGTATAAAACCAAAAAAGCTCCACCAAACGGCAGAGCTTTTTCTCATATTAGGATTGATTTGATCTTATTTAGCAAAGCTCACAGATCTCATTTCTCGAATTACCGTCACCTTTATTTGGCCAGGATACTGCATATCTTTTTCGATTTTTTGAGAGATGTCAAAGCTAATTTGTTTCGCTTTTTCATCGGATACATTATCTGCATCCACCATCACACGTAATTCGCGGCCTGCTTGTATTGCATAGCTTTTGTTTACTCCATCGAAGTTCAAGGCCAATGCCTCCAAGTCTTTCAGTCGCTTGATGTAAGACTCCATCATTTCGCGTCGTGCGCCTGGGCGAGAGCCTGATATTGCATCACCTACTTGCACAATTGGAGATATAAGGCTGGTCATTTCGATTTCGTCGTGGTGAGCTCCTATGGCATTACAAACTTCTGGATGCTCCTTGTATTTTTTGGCTAGTTCCATGCCCAAAATTGCGTGAGGCAATTCTGGTTCTTCATGCCATACTTTACCAATATCGTGGAGTAAGCCTGCTCTTTTTGCCAATTTGGAATTGAGTCCAAGTTCTGCAGCCATCGTTGCACAAAGCTTGGCGGTTTCACGGCTATGCTGCAATAGGTTTTGACCATAAGATGAACGGAACCTCATACGGCCTACCATTTTGATAAGTTCTGGGTGCAGTCCGTGAATTCCTAAGTCAATTACCGTTCTTTCACCTATTTCAACGATTTCATCATCGATGTTTTTCATCGTTTTGGCTACCACTTCCTCTATGCGAGCAGGGTGTATTCTGCCATCTTGCACCAATCTGTGAAGGGAAAGTCTAGCAACTTCTCTACGCACCGGATCAAAGCCTGAAATGATGATTGCTTCTGGCGTATCGTCCACGATTATTTCTACGCCAGT
>CAZRBW010000034.1:11216-31879 GCA_964598395.1 uncultured Roseivirgaceae bacterium | reverse complement strand
CGTCCGCTTGGACTTTTATAGCTTCGTAATCCAATAGTTTTATTGCAAGTAATTGAATTTCAGGGATATTAATATGGAGTCACACGCGACACGTCCACCTTACGGTCGACAGGCTGTGAGCTTGCGGTACTTTTTAGAAGAGAAGACACTTAAACCTGATGCTAAGGATTTTGTTTGATCACCAGCCGGGAGTGAAGTTCAGCCCGAAGCTACCACGACTCATACCTTTACCTTGTAGTGGAATAGCGTAGAAAGGCTCTAGAATCATTGCATTGAAAACATTCACACGCATTGCCACTCCAGTACTGAAAATAGGTTTACGTTTACCAAAAGATGAACTCTGAGAGAAGATCGACTGCTCAAATTGATTTTCATTATTCCAATTTCCCCATGCCAAGCCCCCATCTAGGAAGAGTGTCAACTCACTAAACAAAAACTTAGATTTTATAGGTGTCAATCTTTGTGGTCCTGTAAAAGGAATGCGGATTTCTATATTCCCGACAAGCATTTTACTACCTAGTAAATCATCTGTATTAAATCCTGTTTCGCCTTGCTCGAGCATATACAGATTGTTCCAACCGTAGCCACGAACTAAGGTTGGGTAGAATACAGCAAAAGGAGGAAGTATTCCATTGGCTGCGTCATTACCAATTCTATTTTGATGCAATGCCCGGAAACTGATATTGAAAGGATCTACCCAGAAATATCTTCGGTAATCAACCAAAATGCTATAAAAATCCAGCCCACCAAAGTACTTCTCCACTTGGAAGCGATGCCTAAATCCATTCATTGGCGAGGCAATCCCAAATTGAGAATTGTCTCCCACGTATGCTATATCAATTTGTTGTAGATTGAATCCATTTGGAGTAGGTAGTTTCTCTCGGTCTTGCAATACTCGGTTTCCATCGAGGAAGTAATTATTGAATTTATCCCTTCTATACGAGTAGCGGGAGATGGATGCTCCAGCTTCAAATCGCAGCGATTTAGAAATTGGAAAAAAAGCAAAAAGAGCAGCCCGATCTTGGAACGTGCGCCAAACTTCTTGAGCTAGGTTTAGTACCTGCAAAGTATCTCCATTCACACGTATAGTATCCTGCTGCCAATAAGTTCGATAGGCAGGAAATGGAATATGAGAAAGCGAGGCACCCCAATTCAACTTATTTTTTTGATTAATAAATGCGATTTGTCCACCAAAGTCATAAACTTCGCCATTTACTGCAAAGCCACCAAAAAGCTGATTGTCACCCAGCATGTCGCTGAAAATCATGTTGACACCTCCCGCTAGTCCGGTCCCAAATCGGCTCGTGGATATGCCTGCGCCTACTTGTTGACTGATATGATCAAGCTTGAAGCGTTTTTCATAAGTATTATGCTTTATTTGATCATCAGTAGGAATAGAAAAAAGCTGCGGTTGTTTCAGATTTGTGACTACTAAATCTCTTCCCATTCGCAAAGAAGGCGGGAGGATGGCTGCATCAAAAGTTACATCTTTTATATCCACTTTTTGATACATAAAGTCATCTGGCCGAGCTGTGTATATGGTATATTGCCCATTGTTGAAATGCGAATAACTCAACTTATTTTCATCCCTCGCAATACTAACTGCTGGCGATAAAGCTGTGATTCCGCTGATGCCAGTGAAATATCGAGTAAGTTGATTTAGCTCTTCTGTATCCAAATTATAATTGTAGAGGTTTCTAAAACCATCTCTATTGCTCAAAAAGTAGATTGATTTGCCATCGGGCGCAAAAATTGGATTCAAGTTTTCAGCACCTTGGAATATATCTATGAAATTATCATTACCAGTATTCAAATCGTAAATAAGAATATTATAGCCACGAGAAGAGGTTCCATTTTGGTTTCGCTCTGTGCTCATGATCAGTCGGTTTCCATCGGGCGACCAATTGGGTTGTAAATAGGAATACTTGTCGTTGGTGACTTGCACTACACGCTGCGTTGCGATATCAAAAAGGAAAATATCTGGTTGGCCATTTACTAAACCCGTCACGGCAATTTGCCTAGCATTTGGCGACCAAGAAGGATTGCTAAATGCATCGAGCCCTTCCAAATCGTAAGCTTGCGTTTTACTTGGTCTTTTTGCATCTACCACGATCAATTTGTTTTTGCCTCCACTAAATGCAGTAAAGGCGAATTGATCGCTATTTGGAGACCAAGTACCCGATGATTCCAAAAAATTCAAATCATCGATATGGCCATTTCTGCTGGTGGTATATAGTTTTTTGATAATCTCACCAGTTTCTGCATTTGCCAGAAAAAGGTCTATCGAAAAAATGCTTTTCTCTGACAGAAAGGCCACCATTTTGCCATCAGGGCTTATCGCTGGCGAAATATTCATGGTGCCTGAATTGGCGGCATTTAGAATATTTTTTCCAGCCGCCACGGTATCTATACCTTCCCAGAAATCACCGTAAAATTCCTTTAGGCTGGTTCTCCACATATTGGAAAGCACTTCTGCTTCGTAGCCTAATACCATTGGAATGGCTTTTTCGTAGCCGTATTTGGCGGTGGTAGTAAATAATGGGCCTATGATTTGGTCGCCCCAAATGCCAGTAACATAAGCCCAAAACGCTTGTCCGTATCGATAAGGAAAATATTTCCCATTAGTACTCAATTGGTGTAAGGTAGGAAGATCATCATTTTGATAACTATCGCGCATCCACATGGCTGTGTGGCTGTCCAAGTAACCAATAGACATGTATTCTGCCATTCCTTCTACCATCCAAAGTGGGAGGTTACGAATGCTATTGAGACTGGTGGAATCGCCAGTGCGTAGCAAGTGATATTGGAAAGCATGCACCAATTCATGCCCAAGCACATGGTCTGTTTGGTGGTTAGATTCATTAATTGGCATCACTACTCGGTTTTTCAAGCCTTCGGTTACGCCGCCAGTGCCTACACCAATATCTCCAAAAATTGTATTCGTTTGCTGGAAATCAGCATGGTTATTATAAAAAATTACTGGGTTCAATGTATTGAAAGTATCCTTCAATACTATTTGGTGCATTTGATACCAGCGCTCGGTATCGTTTATGAGTTTTCTGAGTACCTCATCATTTTGGAGGTAATGGTATATTTCGAAATTTGGAGTTTTGGCAACTGAGAAATCAATTCGCTTATTTTTAATTCTATTTTGGCCAAAGTACTGAGCTTGACTTTGGTGATAAGAAGCCAAGATAAAAATAAGTACATAAGTAATTTTTAAAATGCTTCCTGCAGTTTTCATGGTTATAGGTCTTCAATTTTTCATGGTGGGAGCGAAGACAATTAATAACGATTCTGCGGGAGGTTTACGTATGATCGACAAGTACGGTTTTTAGATTTATAATCAGAGTGTATAAAAAAAACCGCCGAAGCGGTTTTTCTAATTATTTTAAGTCGGAGAAATCAAATGTTTCTAAGAATTTCGTGGTGAATTTTCCAGCTTTAAATTGAGGATCGTCCATCAATTTGATGTGGAAAGGAATCGTGGTTTTAATTCCTTCAATTACAAATTCCTGTAAAGCTCTCTTCATCCTTACCAGTACTTCCTCGCGCGATTGGCCAGTTACAATAAGTTTGGCTATCATGGAGTCATAGTTTGGTGGAATAGTATAGCCAGCATACACATGGCTATCCACTCTTACACCATGTCCTCCTGGCAAGTGTAGGTTGGTGATTTTTCCTGGGCTTGGCATAAAGTTTCTTCCTGGATCTTCCGCATTGATACGGCATTCCATCGCATACAATTTTGGGGTATAGTTTTTACCTGAGATGGGGATTCCAGCAGCTACTTTAATTTGCTCTTTTATCAAATCAAAATCTGTAACTTCTTCAGTAATTGGATGCTCCACTTGGATACGTGTATTCATTTCCATGAAGTAGAAATTCAAGTCCTTGTCAACCAAGAACTCGATAGTTCCGGCACCTTCATACTTGATTGAGCTTGCACCTTTGATGGCAGCTTCGCCCATTCTTTTTCTTAAGTCATCAGTCATTATTGGAGAGGGAGTTTCCTCAACTAATTTCTGATGTCTTCTTTGGATGGAGCAATCTCTCTCTGAAAGGTGACATACTCTGCCGGTAGAGTCGCCTACTACTTGGATTTCTATGTGCTTAGGTTCTTCGATGAATTTCTCTAAATAGAGTCCATCGTTGCCAAATGCAGCACCAGATTCTTGCCGAGCATCATCCCAAGCTTTTTTAAATTCTTTAGCCTCTTTTACGATACGCATTCCACGGCCACCACCTCCTGCTGTTGCTTTCAGTATTACTGGATAGCCCATTTCATTGGCTATTTTGATACCTTCCTCCATAGAGCTCAGAATGCCTTTGGAACCTGGGATGGTTGGTACGCCAGCTGCTTCCATCGTAGCTTTTGCTGTGGCCTTATCACCCATTTTATCAATCATCTCGGCACTTGCTCCAATGAATTTGATGCCTGATTCGGCACATATTCTAGAGAAGTCGGCATTTTCCGAAAGGAAACCATAGCCAGGATGAATTGCATCGGCATTGGTGATTTCAGCTGCAGCAATGATGTGAGGGATATTTAGGTAGGAGAGCTTACTGGGAGGAGGGCCAATACAAACTGCTTCATCTGCAAATCGAACGTGGAGACTTTCTTTATCGACTGTTGAATATACCGCAACAGTCTTTATTCCCATTTCTCTACAGGTACGTATGATTCTAAGAGCAATTTCGCCTCTGTTTGCTATTAATATTTTATTGAACATGGATGAGAAAGCTAAATGAAAGAATAATTAAGAAGGATCGACTAAGAAAAGAGGCTGATCATATTCTACTGGATTAGCATTTTCGACCAGTACTTTTACGATGGTACCTGATACTTCAGATTCAATTTCATTAAATAATTTCATTGCTTCAACTATACAAACTACTTGGCCGGCAGTTACTTTGTCACCTATTTGTACAAATGCAGGTGATTCTGGATTTGGCATTCGGTAGAAAGTGCCAATCATTGGAGACTTAATTTCTACGTAGTTTTTGTTAGTTTCTACAGCGGCCGCAGGTGCTGGGGCGGCTGCTACAGGAGCAGGACTAGCGACAGGTGCGGCTACTGGCGCAGGAGCACTTGCTTGAGGTCTAGCTGCTTGCTCTACATACTGTGGAGCGTCGTTAGACCTCTTTACTTTTATTTTAAATTCCTCAGTTTCAATATTAACTTCTTCAAGTCCAGTTTTGGATATGAAATCGATAAGTTCTTGGATGTCTTTTGCTTTCATATTTTGTTAGGTTAATGTTTCAGAAAACCACGTCAAGGTGTTTTAAACTTTCACTCTTTCAACATAAGATTTATCACGAGTATCTACTCTGATATATTCATCCTGATCTACAAATAAAGGAACCATTATGGTGGCTCCAGTTTCAACTGTAGCAGGTTTTAATGCATTATTGGCCGTATCACCTCTTAAGCCTGGCTCGGTGTACGTTACTTGTAATACCACATTCGATGGTAAATCTACAGTAAGAGGAGTTTCAGTTTCGGCATGATATAGAATTTCACATTCTTGGCCATCCTTTAATAATTCTGCTGCGTCAATTAGTTTTTCCTCGATCACCACCTGATCGAAAGTTTCAGAATCCATGAAGTTGTATCCTATGTCATCTTTGTACAAGAATTGATAAGGTCTTCTCTCGATTCTAGCTGTTGTAATTTTTACGCCTGAGTTAAAGGTATTGTCGATTACTTTTCCTGTGCGGAGATTTTTTAATTTAGTTCTCACAAAGGCAGGTCCTTTACCAGGCTTCACATGCATAAATTCGGTGATGATATAAAGATCACCATTAAATTCTATACACAAACCATTTCTGAAGTCAGCAGTTGATGCCATTATTATTTTTGATAAGGGTTAACAATTTACTCAATTAATTCGAAATCTTGCTATACTGATTTACCGTCGTAGCACCATTTTACATATATGGCGCCCCAAGTAAAGCCACCACCAAAGGCAGCCAAAATTAGATTATCTCCTTTTTTCAATTGATTTTCGTATTCCCACAAGCAAAGTGGAATGGTGCCGCTAGTGGTATTTCCATATTTATGGATATTGAGCATTACCTTTTGTTTGTCTAAGCCCATCCGATTAGCTGTGGCATCGATAATTCTTTTATTTGCCTGATGAGGAACAAGCCAAGCTACTTCATCAGCGGTAAGACCATTGCGCTGCATTACTTCAGCTGCAATGTCGGCCATATTAGTCACAGCAAATTTGAATACAGCAGAGCCTTCTTGAAATACAGCGTGTTGACGCTTGTCAATGGTTTCGTAGCTGGCGGGCAACCTACTTCCTCCCGCTTTCATGTGGAGATATTGAGCGCCTGAACCATCCGAATGAAGTTTGAAATCCATTACCCCAAAATCATCAGTTGTTGGTTCCAGCATTACTGCTCCACCACCATCCCCAAAAATTATACAAGTGGTACGATCTTGATAGTCAATTATTGAAGACATTTTGTCTGCGCCTACCACGATTACTTTTTTGTATTTACCTGTTTCGATAAATTGGGCTCCTGTAGACAATGCATAGATAAAACCCGAGCAGGCTGCTTGTATATCGAATCCAAAGGCGTTTTTCGCACCTATCTCGTTTGCGATAATATTGGCAGTAGCTGGGAAAACAAAGTCTGGAGTGGTAGTGGCACAAAGAATTAAATCAATATCCTCTGCTTTTGTATTGGTTTTTTCTAATAAACCATTGATAGCATTTACAGCAATAACGGATGTTCCTTGTCCTTCACCTTTTAGAATTCTTCTTTCCTTGATTCCAGTGCGGGAGGTTATCCACTCATCATTGGTGTCAACAAGCGTTTCTAGTTCTTTATTGGTAAGTACATAGTCGGGTACCCAGCCATTTATTCCAGTAATTGCAGCTCTGATTTTTTCTTTCATAACAGGTGGGTATAATTAAAAAAGGCTTATTCGTCGTAAGCCTTCTTAATGATTTCATGAATTTTAGAGTCAGCCATATTTTTAGCCTGTAACAGCATATTCTTAATGGCAATACTACTAGACACTCCATGACCAATTATTACATTGGCGTTCACCCCTAGAATAGGACTACCCCCTACGGCCTCGTAGTTGAATTTATCGAAAAACGGATCGCTGATATTTCGTTTTTTCATCAATGAATAAATCGATTCGGCTTGCTTTAGTATTACATTGCCTATAAAACCATCGCATACGATAACGTCACATTTGTCCGAAAATATGTCGTTACCTTCAATATTACCAACAAAATTAACTTTGCTATTTACTTTGAATAGCTGATAAGCTGCTTGAGTGAGCAATGTGCCCTTTTGTTCTTCTTCACCAAGATTCATCAAGGCAACTTTTGGGTTTGGTATTTTCATTACATGCTTGGCATATAATGAACCCAACTCCCCAAACTGAACAAGTACATCAGGTTTTACATCAGCATTTGCACCTACGTCCAATATTATCGCATACTCACCATTTTCGCGCGGAACAAAACTTGCAATTGCAGGCCTTATAATTCCCTCGATAGCTTTAATGGTAAACATAGAGCCAACCAGCATAGCCCCTGTGTTTCCTGCCGAACAGAAGACATCAATTTGTTTTGTTTTGAGCAAGCCAAAACCAACTGCTATGGAAGAGCGTGGCTTTTGCGAGAAAGCCTTAGTTGGGTGCTCGCCCATACCAATTACGTCAGGCGCATCATAAATTGATATCCTTCCGTTGTATTCTTCTTCGTTTACTTTGGTGCGAATGAGCGCCTCAGGACCGATAAGAACAATATGAACGTTGGAGTCCGATTCAGCCAAAGCAGCAATGGCTCCTTCGATAGTTACATCGGGAGCAAAATCACCGCCCATTACGTCTAATGCGATTCTCATCGGCTATTAAACGGCCACTTCTTTTTCTATAGCTGGTTTACCTTTGTAATGTCCACACTCAGAACAAACTCTGTGACGAAGTACAGGTGCTCCACAGTTTGAGCATTCCATAAATGTAGCAGCTACACTTTTATAATGTGTTCTTCTTTTGTCTCTTCTAGTTTTGGAAATTTTCCGTTTAGGATGTGCCATGACAATATTTGTAATTAAAGTTTTCCTTCGTTTTTTAATTTCTCGAGCGCTGCCCACCTTGGGTCAACTGCCTCTCTTGGAGCTTCTTCTTCCTCGACATCTGTCTGGAAAATAAACTCCTCTTCCAAATCTTCATCTCCGTACCGAGGATGAAGCTTTTTCATCGGTATAGCCATTGTAATCAGTTCGTAAACTGTCTGTGCTATATTAATCCGATGTGCATTTCTGCTAATTATCTGTATCTCATCAGTAAGTTCTCCTTCTTCCTCGCCGTACTTGAAAATAACTTTTTCATTTACATTGAGCGGAAAATCAAACAAATCGAGGCTTCTATCACAAGTCAATTTTATAAAGCCCGTAATTGCAAAGGTAGCGGAAATCATTGATTCGCTCTTATCTAGCTCCAAATCCACCTTTCCCTCACCTTCAGAAATTAGGCTATTTTCGAATTCTGCAAAAAAATCATTATCAAAATCGAATTCATACTGATGCTTTTTATTGCTCAGTCGGACTATTTCGATATTAAATTTTTTTAGTTGATCCACCTCGGTGTTTTTAAAGGGATGCAAAATTAATCATAGATTTCTAAATAATAAAAGATTGTGCGATTTAGCTTTGATCAATTCCAGCTTTATTTTGCTCGCGACGGTTTTTTACTATGTCAGCCGCTAGAAAATAGGCTGCTCTGAATGATTCTTCATTTGCTAATCCTTTAGTCACAATATCGTAGGCTGTTCCATGGTCTGGCGAAGTACGCACTATTGGCAAGCCAGCGGTAAAGTTCACTCCATTATCGAAAGCCAATTGCTTAAAGGGAATGAGTCCTTGATCATGATACATTGCCAATACTCCATCGTATTGCTTTTGTGAAGCTGTTCCGAAAAATCCATCTGCTGGAAATGGTCCAAATACTAAATTGCCCTTTTGTTTAAATTCTTCAATTACGGGTTTGATAATATCTATTTCTTCATTTCCAAGCATCCCATCTTCACCAGCATGAGGGTTTAGTCCAAGCACAGCTACCTTCGGCTTTTTAATACCAAAGTCAACTTTCAAGCTGTTGATCATTAGTTTTAATTTTTTGCTCACCAATTCACTGGTAATGGCCTCACTAATTTCTTTAATTGGAATATGTCCGGTTACTACACCAATTCTGAAGTCTTCATTTACCAAAAACATTAGGCTATCATCAGCTTTGAATCTGCTTGTTAGAAATTCCGTATGGCCAGGGAAATTGAAATCTTCACCTTGCATACTATGTTTATTGATCGGGGCAGTCACGATGGCATCAATATTTTCACTCTCTAAATCTGCACAAGCAGCTTCTAGTGATTGGAAAGCCCGCTTACCACTTTCGACTGTACCCACTCCAGGTGTGATATCCACATGGTCGTCCCAAATATTAATCACATTTACTTTATGCTTGGCAAACTGTCCATCACGTGGATTGAAATACACAAAGTCGTTATTGTCAAGTGCTTTTTTGTAATAGGATAGCACTTTTGTGTTACCGTAAATTACGGGTGTGTATAATTTTGAAACCCGCGTGTCAGACAAAGTTTTGATTATCACTTCAGGGCCAATGCCATTCACATCGCCTATGCTTATACCAATTGTTATGTCGTCGTTATTTCTTTGTGGATTTTCCATGTTTTTCTTCTACCAACGATTGAATGAAACGATAAATTAATCTAACTCCAAAACCTGTCCCATTTTTTCCTCTATAGCTATCGACACTTTTAAGGTAAGCAGGTCCAGCCAAATCTATATGAGCCCATGGTTTTTTGGTAAATTTACTCAAGAATACTCCTGCTGTAATCGCACCTGAGTATTGGCCGCCCAAATTTTTAAGATCTGCAATATCTGATTCAATTTGCTTATGATAAACCTTCCAAAGCGGAAATTCTACTAAGCGTTCTCTAGATTTGTTTCCAGCCTCTGTTAATTGAGATTTCAATTGGCTATCCATAGTGCCCATCATTACAGCGCCTTCTGGGCCAATCGCAGCAACTGCCGAGCCTGTGAGTGTAGCAAAGTCCATAATCCACTCAGGATCATATTTGTCTGCATAAGCTATGGCATCTGCCAATATCAATCGACCTTCTGCATCGGTATTGAGTACTTCTACGGTTTGACCGTCGAACATGGTGATTACATCGCCCGGAGTAATGGCATTTTGGCCGGGGCGGTTATCCGTAGCAGGAATAAGGCCTATAACGTGCACTGGAAGTTTATTTAATGCAATAGCGTGAATACCTCCCGCCACTGTTGCAGCTCCCGCCATATCGCACTTCATCATGTCCATAGAATTGGGCGTAGGTTTTAAGCTCAATCCTCCAGTATCATATACTACTCCTTTGCCTACTAACACGTAAGGTTTAGTGTTGATTGCATTCTTAGGTTTGTATTCCAAAATCGAAAAAGTAGGAGGGAGCAAGCTTCCTAAATTCACCGAAAGTAAACCGCCCATTTTTAGAGCTTTTATTTTACTGTGATTTAATACTTCTACCTTTATACCACTTACTTTTCCATGCTCCATTAGCTCCTTTCCCAATTGCTCCGCAGTAAGAGAGATCACTGGTTCATTTACCAAATCTCTTGCTATAAAAGTCGCTTTCACCACATTCAGCAATTCCTCTGTGTGCTTGGCAGTAATCTTCGACGAGACCAAACTGATATTGACTAAGCTAAAATCAGATTTTTTGGATTTATACTTTTCAAATGTATAGCTGCTTAGCAGTAAGCCTTCCAAAAACTCTAAAACCTGATTCTCGTTTTTCAGCTCCGATTTCAACTGAATAGTTGTTTGTTGGGTCTCTTTCAGCTTCTGAAAACACTCCCAACCTGCATGCCTGAGGTTTTCTGCTTCCTCGTGACTGTCCTCATCACTTTCCTTTAAATAATAGGCTTCGAAAGATGCTCCATTATTCATGTAAAGTTTTTTGTTTTTGGAAAGTTGAGCTTGTAAGGCAGTTAATTGCTCCTTGGCAAAATAGTTTGCAAGAGCTTTCTTTTTTTCCAGCAATACCACTTTACAGTCAGAATCCTTGGCTTGATTTAAAATTTCTATGGTTGGCAACATGAATTGTTTTAGCTTTATCGCTTCTAGTTCTGCAATAATAAGAAGATTTAAAATGACCTCTGTAAAACCAAAAAAGTTCCTTGGTCAACATTTTTTGAAAGATGAAGGAATTGCCAAGAAAATAGTAGATAGTTTGCTGCCAAATGACCAATACAATAAGGTGTTGGAAATAGGGCCAGGTATGGGCGTGCTCACCAAATATCTGATGAAGCGGGAGGAAGAATTATACCTCATTGAGCTAGATAGAGAGTCTATTCCCTATTTGCAGAAACATTTTCCAGCTTTGGGCGATCGGATAATCGAAGGTGATTTTCTTCAATTTCATTTGCTCAAAGCTATACCTTCGCCACTATCAATTATTGGAAATTTTCCTTATAATATTTCCTCTCAAATATTTTTTAGAATCTTGGAATACCGAGATGATATACCGCAAGTAGTAGGCATGCTTCAGAAAGAGGTGGCTGAGAGAATTTGTGCTAAACCAGGCAAAAAGGATATTGGCATTTTAAGTATTCTTTTACAAGTTTGGTACGATTGTGAGTATTTGTTTAGCGTTGATCCGAGCGTTTTTAATCCGCCGCCCAAAGTGCAATCAGGGGTAATCCGCATACAAAGAAACGAGCGCAAAAGCCTAGGCTGCGATGAGTCGCTTTTCAAAAGTGTGGTGAAATCGGGCTATCAACAAAGACGAAAGACATTGCGGAATGCCCTGAAAAGTCTAAATTTGCCTATTGAATTGGCAGAAATGCCAGTTTTGCAAAAAAGAGCCGAGCAATTAAGTGTTGAAGATTTTATTGCCCTGACAAAAGAAATCGAAAAATATCGAAGCCTATGAAATTTGAATTGTCCAAAGAATACGTAGAGTTGCTGCAAGAGGCTATCACTTCGCAGGATACCGCTTTTATAGTGGATTCGCTGGAGGATGTTAACCATGCTGATATCAGCACCTTACTTTACGAATTTGATTCGGAGGACTCCAAATTTGTAGTAGATCTTTTAGATAAAGAACGTGGTGCGAGAATCATTAGCGACTTAGAAGATGATACAAGGGTAAAATTCTTGAAGCATTTCTCCAGCAATGAAATTGCTCGTTTTATTGAATATCTTGATTCTGATGATGCTGTTGATATACTTAATGAACTTTCTGTACAGCAGCGGGAGGAAATTATTGGTGTATTAGAGGATGCAGAAGTTGCCTCCAATATTAAGGAGTTACTTCACTATCCTGAAGACTGTGCAGGTGGTCTGATGGCCAAGGAATTAATCAAAACAAATCTTAATTGGACGGTTGTTCAGTGTATTGAAGAGATCCGAAGACAAGCAGAAAATGTAGAGAAAATCTACTCTGTATATGTGGTAGATAATTCTAATAGACTTTTGGGAAGAGTTAGTTTAAAGAAGATTATTCTTTCGGACGATAGTACTAAGATTGCTGATATATACGACCCGAATGTATTAAGTACTGAGACCCATGTAGATCAGCGGGAGGTAGCGGAAATTATGCGTAAGTATGATTTTGAAGCCATTCCTGTAGTGAATGTAAAAGGAAAACTAGTAGGTAGGATTACCATCGATGACGTGGTAGATGTAATGCAGGAATTAGCTGATGAGGAAAGACAAATCATGGCTGGTATCTCTGCTGACGTAGAGGAGAGTGATTCTGTATGGTTACTTTCAAAAGCTCGTTTACCTTGGTTGCTCATAGGCTTGGTAGGCGGTATGTTGGGTGCACGATTTATTGGCTTATTTGAGGAAGATATTATTGCCATCCCAGCAGTAGCCTTTTTTATTCCTCTTATTACAGCGACGGGAGGTAATGTTGGCATTCAGAGTTCATCCATCATTGTGCAATCACTTGCAAATAAATCAATATTTGATAGCACCACCAAAGAGAGAATGCTAAAAGGGTTGGCTGTTGCGGTGTTGAATGGATTGGTTCTAGCACTATTTGTATTGGGTGTGAATTTGTTAATTGGACACGATGCTCGTTTGGGGTTTGTAGTGTCAATTGCCCTTTTCAGTGTTGTGCTTTTGGCTTCTTTTATGGGTACAATCACACCAATTGTTTTAGATAGATTTGGAATTAATCCTGCCCTAGCCTCTGGGCCATTTATAACAACTGCAAACGATTTACTTGGACTCCTCGTTTACTTCTCCGTTGCTCATGCATTATATGGGCTTTGATATCTATGAAGAAAAGAATTTTAATAATTGACAAAATGCATCCTGGCATTGAGCCGATGCTTATTGAACGTGGCTTCGAAGTAGATTTGGTACCCTCCATCTCTAAAGAAGAGGTGTTTGAAATCATCCCAAAGTATCATGGGTTGGTAGTTCGATCTAAGATGACTATTGGTAAAGAGCTTATTGATAAGGCTGTAAACTTAGAATTTATTGCGCGAGCAGGTGCGGGTGTAGATCAGATAGATCCTGCGACATTAATTCAACGAAATATTACATTGCTGAATGCGCCAGAAGGCAATAGAGATGCTCTTGGTGAACATGCAGTAGGAATGCTTCTTTGTTTGCTCAATAATATTCACCTTGCGCATAATCAAATATTACAAGGCAATTGGGCTCGTGAAGCTAATCGAGGCTATGAAATAATGGGCAAAACCATCGGACTGATAGGCTTCGGAAATATGGGTCAATCCTTTGCTAAAAAGTTGCAAGGTTTTACCTCCCGCATTATTGCCTACGATAAATATAAGGCAGACCTTAAAACCTCATTGGCCCAAATGGTAGATATTTCTGCTATTTTACAAGAGTCAGATATTTTGAGTATTCATGTACCACTAACATCCGAAACTAAAGGAATGGTGAATTATGAATTTCTCTCTACCTTTTCCAAACCCATTTTTCTAGTAAATACTAGCAGAGGAGAAGTGTTGCCACTAAAGGATTTGTTGAGAGCTATAAACGAGGGAAAAGTAAGAGGAGCAGCATTGGATGTATTGGAAAATGAGAAGTTGGATGAACTGACTGATGATGAATCCCAAACTCTTACAGCGCTTCAGAAGACTGGAAAGGTATTGTTTACACCACATGTGGGCGGATGGACATTTGAATCTTATGAAAAGATTAATTTGGTTCTGGTAGACAAAATCCACTCACTATACAGAACTGAAAACGAATAATTTTTCTTTACAGGACAAAATAGTACCTTTGCAAAAGCTTTTAACATAAAGGATTGTCAGTACAACTTTAGTAAGTAGAAGAACGTAAAATCAGAGATAACGCCCACTTACGAGAAACGGTTTCCATCGGATGCCGTTCTTTTGTTTTTTAAGGCCACAAAGAATCTCCATTGATTTACCTAGCAAAACGAAAATACAGAGCTTAAGCTCTTAAAAACCTTTAATACATACATATTATGTCAGTATCTTATTACACAGAGGAAGGTCTTAAAAAAATAAAAGACGAACTCCAATTCCTTAAAACAAAAGGCAGAGCAGATATTTCTAAGCAAATTGCAGAAGCTAGAGATAAGGGAGATTTGAGCGAAAATGCTGAGTACGATGCAGCCAAAGACGCACAAGGCTTACTTGAGTTGAAGATATCAAAACTTGAGGAAGTTGTAGGTAATGCGAGGTTGATAGACGAATCTCAAATTGACACATCTAAGGTTTCAATCCTAAGCACGGTGAAGATCAAGAATACAAAAAATGGAATGCAAGTATCTTATATGCTAGTTTCGGAGGAAGAAGCAGATTTGAAATTAGGTAAAATTTCAGTAAAGTCGCCAATTGGAAAAGGGTTGCTTGGAAAGAAGATTGGTGAAACTGCTGAAATTCAAGCCCCAGCTGGTAAAGTTGAATTTGAAATTTTAGATATTAGCTTATCTTAATAGAATACGATGGCATCTATATTCACAAAAATAATCAATAGAGAAATTCCTGGGCAGATTGTAGCTGAGGATGATAATTTCATTGCCTTTTTGGATATTATGCCGTTGGTTGAGGGGCACGTACTTGTAGTGCCAAAGCGGGAGGTTGATTACATTTTCGATATTGAAAATGATACTTACACAGGCTTGATGCTGTTTGCAAAAAAAGTGGCTAAAAGCTTGAAAAAAGCCATTCCATGCAAGCGAATTGGCGTTGCAGTAATTGGTTTGGAAGTGCCACACACACATGTTCATTTGGTGCCATTGCAAACCATGGACGATATTAATTTTACAAGAGTTAAACTAAAGCCTAGCCAAGAAGAATTGGCTGCAATCGGCGATAAAATTAGAAAAGAGATTTCGTTTTAAACTTTAAAACGATCTGGATTATCTTTGAGAAAGGCCTTCCATGTGGATGGGCCTTTTTCTTTTATACCGCCATTATAATAATGGCAAACTGCTACAGCCAAGGCATCTGTAGCATCTAGTAGCTTCGGAGCGTCATCAAATTTGAAAATATTTTTTAGCATCGCAGCCACTTGTTCTTTTGATGCATTTCCATTGCCCGTCACCGATTGCTTTATTTTTCGAGGTGCATATTCAGTAATTGGGATTTCCCTAGCCAATGCCGCAGCCATTGCTACACCTTGCGCTCGGCCCAATTTCAACATAGATTGCACATTCTTCCCATAAAAAGGTGCTTCAAGAGCCACTTCGTCGGGCAAGTATTCTTCAATTAAACTGGTAATTCTTTCAAAAATCTTTTTGAGTTTCAATTCGTGGCCAGTGTATTTACTTAGCTGAATCACACCGAATTGCAATAACTTTAGCTCTCTACCTTCAGCTTCGATGATGCCGTAACCCATTACTGTGGTGCCAGGATCCACCCCAAGTATAATCTTTCCTCCTACTTTATTCTTATTTTGCATCGATGCAATTTAAACAGATAGCACCGTACAGAAAAGAAAAGGTTTTTCGCTTTATAAATATTGCGATAAGAATTGCTTCCCTTGTTGCTGTAGCGCTATTTATTTATGTGAAACTCGAAAAGGATTCAGTTTCCTTTGAAAACACTTTGGCGGAGTTGCGATCCGTTCTCGATGGAAGTTCTATCTGGGTTGCTGCACTGATCATTTTATTGATGCTGGCCAATTGGCTTGCCGAGGCTTGGAAATGGAAAGTGGTTGCAGCAAAGATTGAAAAGCTGAGTATTTGGCAGGCATTAAAGGGAGTACTTACGGGACTTTCGCTTGGATTTGTAACGCCACATAGCTGGGGCGACTATGCAGGCAGAATTTGGCAAATGGAAGAAAAAAATCGTGAAAAGGCCTTAGGCGGAATTCTTCTTTCTCGTGGCGCTCAATTAGCCATAACCTTGATTTTTGGCCTTCCAGGTTTTTTTTATCTGCTTAGTAATTCTGGAAATATAATGCCTGGTGCAGATAACCTATTCCTTTTCTTAAGTGTGACTTTTGCTATAATTACGCCACTATGCATTATATATATAGGGAGCATTTCATCTTGGTTAGGGATATTCTTGGGTCAATTTAAGTGGTTTTCATTTCTGGAAGTACTCACCCATTTTTCGTCTAAAGATTCTCTACAATTATTAGCCATTTCTCTTCTTCGCTATTTGATTTTTTCTTCTCAGTTTCTCATTGTGCTGGTACTATTTAAAGTCGATTTGCCAATTGAGATTTTAAGCATGGGCATTGGTTTTATATTTTTAGCAAAATCGGTAATTCCAGCATTTAATTTTCTGAGCGATCTCGGAGTTAGAGAATTCTCAGCACTTTTATTTTTCGATACTACAGGGGTGGATCCACTGCTTATAATTTCTGCCAGCTTGTTCGTGTGGATCGTCAATATTTTGATACCGACTATTGTGGGTACAAGCTTTGTCTTTAGCATGAAAACCATCAGAACCAACGGATAATTTATGGCTTGGATCATATTAATAGCGAGTTTGATTTATGCATATTGGGTATTGCAGCTAAGAAATGCTTGGCACGACATCCCAATCAAATTCCCAGATGCAGGAGTTGAACTGACAAGTCGATTTTCTGTGATTGTGCCAATGCGCAATGAGGAGGGAAATATTGAAAAGCTGCTTGGTGATTTAATTAAGCAAAGCTATTCCAACTTCGAAGTCTTGGTGATTGACGATGCCTCCACAGATACTAGTAGGTCAATTGTTGAGGCATATTGTACTAAGCATCCACAGCTCATTAAGCTCATTGCCCTTGATGAGCAGGCTAGCGGAAGTCCAAAAAAGCGAGCTATTAAAGAGGGAATTAAAATAAGTACCGGCGATATTATTATTACAACAGATGCCGATTGCAGAGTAAATGACTTGTGGCTACAAACCATGGCGATGGAGTTTGCCGATGAAAAGGTGAAAATGCTCAGTGGCCCGGTTACATTTCATGAAGGAGAATCGGTGTTGAGAAATTTTCAAGTAATTGAATTTGCTTCATTGGTAGGAACAGGCGCGGCATCTATGCATTTGAAATCGCCCAACATGTGCAATGGTGCAAATCTAGCTTACCGCAAAAGTAGTTTCGAACAGGCGGGAGGATTTTCAGGCTCAGAGCATATTGCTTCTGGCGATGATGAATTCTTGATGCATAAGATTTTTGCTTTGGATGGCGAAGGCGTTAGATTTTTGAAAAATCCTGAGGCTATTGTTCGCACCAATCCTCCCGCCACCATGCATGAGTTTATGCAGCAGCGGAGGCGCTGGGCTGGCAAATGGGGACAATACAAAAATAAAGATGCTTCCAAATTAGCTGCTTCCATTTTCGTCTTTCATTTTCTTTGGATACTAAGCTTAGCGGTTCTCATTTTTGGTCAAGCACCAACCGACATCATATTGGCAGCTTTTGTGTTGCGTATTTTCACCAATTGGTTATTTCTGAAGGACATCACAGAGTTTTTCGGTCATCGTATTAAATTTTTTAATTTTCTCCTTTTAGAACTTATATACTCATTCTATGTGGTTTTCTTTGGATTGCTTGCTAATTTTGGGAAATATGAGTGGAAAGGAAGAGTTTTTCGTCGATAATATGACATCTGATGAATTTGATTTGTTGGATGAGCTCTATTTTGTGACCTCGTTTGATGAGTTGAAGCGCACCTTGGATTGGACGGAAGATAGACTATTCACATCCCTTATCACTTTGTTTCGCAAGGACTGGATCAAATGCATGAACGCCAAAAGCGAAGAATTGCCTACCAGAGAAATTGATTTGGAAAATACATTTCGCGAATATCACTACCTAGCTACCAAGCAAGGTTTACTTGCCCATAACGGTCGATGAATATATCACATAGAACAAATAAAAAGGTTGAAATTGTGCATCTAGAGCTTAAATCGCTTTTGGAGATAACACAAGCTATAAACCAAAATTTGCCGGAAAATGACCTTTTTAAGATATTTCAATTCACCTTACTGGCCAATTTAAATATTCAAAAGCTATGCTTGTGTATTCGTGACGAAAATGAAGATTGGGATTGCAAAGTAAAGCATGGATTAACGAGGGAACCGGATATTGTTGAACTTAAAGCTCGATTTGATTATCTAGATAAAATAGCTGAATTGAATTCAGATGCAGAAAGCTGTTTTGATAAGGAATTCAGATTTGCAATACCTGTTCTTCATAAGAAGAAGCCACTTGCCATTATTTTCATTGAATTGAAGGATAATGGTGTAGAAAATGATAAACCACAAGAGATTCTGGAATTTGTGCAGACACTTGCCAACGTAATAATGGTGGCAATTGAAAATAAAAAACTCGCTCGCAAAGAAACCATTCAGCAAGCCTTGAGAGAATCGCTCCGAAAAGAACTGGAAATTGCTCGTAATGTCCAGAATTATCTTTTCCCTGAGTTTTTGCCAAGCACAGGGAATGTGCAATGTTTTGCAAGCTATTTGCCGCACGAAACTGTTGGTGGCGATTACTACGATTATATTCCTTTGGATAATGGCAGATTTCTAATTTGCATAGCTGATGTTTCTGGTAAGGGAATTCCAGCAGCGCTGTTGATGTCCAATTTTCAAGCATCGCTCAGAACCTTAGCTCGTAGAGCGATCGATTTGGAAGATATGGTACGCGAACTCAATTTTCAGATTAAGCAAAATGCAAAAGGGGAGCATTTTATCACCGTTTTTATTGCGCTGTTCGATCCAAACACTAAGCAATTGAGCTATGTAAATGCAGGGCACAATCCTCCAATATTTATCAATGGCGATTTGAAATCTGAGATGTTGGAAGCGGGTACCACTATTTTAGGATTCTTCGATCCTTTACCATTTATCGAGGCAGTGAAAATTGAAAATGTGGATAATTTCCTGATTTTCACTTATACCGATGGCCTCACAGAAGCTATGAATGTTGACGATGAGCAGTATGGTATCGAGCGGATTGAAAAGTATATATCTGAAAATGCTTCTGTAAGTTTAGATCGTTTGCACGAAGGCCTATTACATGAAATTCATTTATTCAAAGGTAGTCTTGCTTATCACGACGACCTGACCATACTTTCGTGCCGAGTGAGTACCACAGAGGATGAATCATGATTCCCACTTATTTTCATAAAACACCGTTTTGGCTCAGGAAAGTGTACCCTTCGCTTACTTGGAGAATGAATGGAAATGAAAAAGTAATTTACCTCACTTTCGATGATGGGCCAATTCCTGAACTCACGCCTTACGTACTCGATACGCTACAACAAGTAGGAGTGAAAGCTACATTTTTCTGCGTTGGCGAAAATATCAAAAAGAATCCAAGCATTTTTGAGCAGATACTAAATGATGGGCATAGCATTGGAAACCACACTTACAATCACTTAAATGGCTGGAAACACAGCACGGATGAGTATGTAGATAATGTGGAAAAAACAACTGAGCTAATTCAGCAGTATTTGCCCGATTGGCAATTGATAATGCGCCCACCCTATGGAAAAATCACCAAGGCTCAAATCAAAAAGCTCGCAGCATACAATATATATATGTGGGATGTATTGAGTGGCGATTTTGATTTTAGCTTAAATGCTGATAAATGTCTAGCAGAAAGCATCAAGGCTAGCGAAGCGGGCTCTATTGTGGTATTTCACGATAACAACAAAGCTTCTGAAAGAATCCAAACTGCCTTGCCACGCTATATCGATCATTTTTTGGCTCAAGGCTTTTCATTCCTCCCGCTATGACCACCTTGCTATATTTGGCCATCACCGCTGTCTGCATTACAGCTGCATTGGATTTGGTTTTGATTTTTCTTAGGAAACCAAGTTCCACTAAATATCCCGTTCAAGTTTCTTCATTCCCTCAAATCTCCATTTTAATTGCTGCTCGAAATGAAGAAAAAAACATCAGGCAGTGTATTGAATCCATGCTTGCTCAAGATTACCCGGCAGATAGAATGGAAATCTTGGTAGGAAATGATGCTTCAGAAGATAATACCTTGGAAATCCTCAACGAACTTAAAGGGCATTTTCCAAACTTAAAGGTTTTAAATATCACCACGAAGCTGGGTACTGCCAAAGGTAAATCAAATGTACTAGCTCAACTGGCGCAAGTAGCAAATGGTGAGTATTTCCTCATTACAGATGCCGATGTAGTGCAGCCAA
>CAZRBW010000034.1:0-11116 GCA_964598395.1 uncultured Roseivirgaceae bacterium | reverse complement strand
CTTTGTGGAGTTTATGGCTATTTGAATTTTATTCGGCTTGCTTATCCTTATCTTTGATGTTTTTCTACCTAATGCCAACTTCGGTGGTTTGGAAAGGCCGCAACTATTAAGGCATGTAGCAATATTTAATTTGAGCAATTCCTGATGAATCCAATCATAGATACGCATTCGCATTTATATCATAAGCAGTTTCAAGAGGACATGGATCTGGTAATTGCCCGCGCCAAAGAAGCAGGGCTTACCGATATTTATTTGCCCAATATCGATTTAGAATCAATCGAGCCAATGCTTCGATTAGAAGAGCGTGATCCTACATTTTTTCACGCCGCGATGGGTTTGCATCCTAGCCATGTGGATGAAAACTTCGAGAAAGTACTCGCAGAAATGGAAAATTGGCTTCTCAAAAGAGATTTTGTGGCCATTGGAGAAACTGGAATCGATTTGTATTGGGATAAAACTTTTTTCGAACAACAGAAAGCAGCGCTCAGAATACAATGTACATGGGCTGCAAAATGGCAAAAACCCATAATTTTGCACACAAGAGAGGCCACAGACGAGACAATTGAGCTGATAGAGGATGAATTGAAGCAGCATACTTTTCATGGCGTATTTCATTGTTTTGGGGGTAATGTGGTACAAGCTAAAAAGATAATGGAAATGGGCTTTTATCTAGGTATTGGTGGAGTAGTGACGTTCAAAAACACCACTTTGCCAGAAATTTTGCGGGAGGTTGGTTTAAGGAGGATAGTATTGGAAACGGATAGCCCATATCTTGCGCCTGTTCCTTATAGAGGCAAACGAAATGAAAGTTCATACACTGCTTTTGTTGCTCAAAAATTAGCCGAAGTGTATAATTGTAGCTTAGAAGAAATATGCCGGACAACAACCGAAAACGCCAAAAAGCTATACAAGGCTTAAATTACAAGATTGTAAATATTCGTACTCAAGCCAAAGGTGCCGATAGTGGATCCATTTTGATCATCTATACTGGTGGTACTTTAGGGATGTCATACGACGAACATGGAGCACTTATTCCATTTAACTTTGGAAAAGTAGTGGAAAAAATACCGTCCCTAGAATTTTTGAATCTTCGATTGACGGTAATTTCTTTTCCCGATCCCATCGATTCTAGTAATGTGCTACCAAGTCATTGGCAAAATATCGCCTTTATTATCAATAGTAATTATGATAGCTACGATGGTTTTGTTATAATTCATGGGACAGATACCATGGCTTACAGCGCTTCAGCAATAAGTTTTATGCTTGAAGGCCTATCCAAACCTGTGATTTTTACTGGTGCACAGCTTCCAATTGAGATGGCGCGAACTGATGCAAGAGAAAATTTAGCCACTGCCTTAGAGATTGCTGCAGAAAAAACTAGTGATGGCCAACCATTGATAAAAGAAGTGTGTATTTTTTTTAACCATATTTTGCTTCGAGGCAACCGTTCAAAGAAAGTTCAAAGTACACATTTTGATGCTTTCGAGTCCGAAAATTACCCAAATTTAGCTGAAGCAGGAATAAAAATTGAGTATAATTATTCCGCTTTAAAAAAAGATGAAACGAAGTCAATTTTAAGTGTTCAATATCAGATTAGTTCCAATGTTGCCCTGCTAAAAATATTCCCAGGAATAAATGAAGAATTCGTAAATGCGGTAATTCATACCAGAGGATTGAAGGGTTTAATATTGGAAACATTCGGATCTGGCAATACGCCTACATATCCTTGGTTCTTAGCGTGTTTGAAAACAGCAATAGCCAAGGGAATTGTCATTTTCAATGTGTCACAATGCAATGGTGGGCAAGTATCACAAGGTAAATACGAAACTAGTAGTGCATTGGAAAAGATTGGAGTATTAAGTGGAATGGATATTTCTGCGGAGGCAGCCATTACCAAAATGATGTATTTATTTGGGAAATATTCGGAGATAGAAATGGTCAAGAAAAGCTTACAAATTCCTATTGCTGGAGAGATGTCTATAAATGATTATCACCTAAAATAAACTAAGTACTTGCATTGCGAGTATTTTTGTAATTTATTTGTTCCGTTTCATTCGAAAGATGAAAAACGGAGAGGTGTCCGAGTGGTTGAAGGAGCACGCCTGGAAAGTGTGTATACCTCTAAAGGGTATCGAGGGTTCGAATCCCTCTCTCTCCGCACAAATTGAAATATTAATTTCATTTGAATTTTGAAATAACTAAATTTAGAACCTTAAAACCTTAAAGCAGTCTACTAAAACTTAAACTATGAAAAAGTTACTTGCCTTAATCACTTTGACCGGAGTATTAGCTTTCGGTTTCTCATCAGTAGCTTCGGCAGATGTTGCCAATGCAAGCGCTGAACTAGCGTTCATGGATGCTACAATGTTACAAGACGGATTATCTGATGAAGTTGCCGTTGAAGAACAAGGATTTCATCAAGTGGTGAAAGAAAAATTTATTGAAGGTGGATGGCAGTTCATGGGTATCGTACTTGTTTGTTTGATCCTTGGCCTTGCAATCTCAATTGAAAGAATCATCACTTTGAATTTAGCTACTACTAATACTAAAAAGTTATTAGCTAAAGTAGAAGAAGCTCTTCAGTCAGGTGGAGTTGAAAAAGCAAAAGACGTTACTAAAGCTACTAGAGGCCCAGTTGCTTCTATCTTTACGCAAGGTCTTATGAGAATGACAGAGGGCATTGAAATGGTTGAAAAATCGATCATAGCTTACGGTTCTGTAGAAATGGGACGTCTTGAAAAAGGTCTTGTATGGATCTCACTTATGATCTCCCTAGCTCCAATGCTTGGTTTCATGGGTACGGTAATCGGTATGATTGAAGCCTTCGATTCAATCGAAGCTGCTGGTGATATCTCCCCTGCTCTTGTGGCACGTGGTATTAAAATCGCCCTTTTAACAACAGTTGCTGGTTTGATCGTTGCGGTAATTCTTCAATTATTCTACAACTACCTTGTTTCTAAAATTGATGGGTTGGTTAACTCAATGGAAGATGCATCTATCTCCCTTGTTGACATCCTAGTAAGATACAATCTTACAAAGAAGTAATATTCACCATCTAAATTAATTGTATTCATGGAATCATTTATAGGTCCAGCACTTTATATCACATACGTACTAATAATAGTTGGTGCGGCTGCAGCTGTATTACTTCCACTGATCCAGTCTCTTAGTAATCCTAAGGAACTATTAAAGGCAGGTATTGGTGTTGCAGCACTGATTGTTGTATTCTTAATTGCATATAGCATCTCAGGAAACGAAGTTCTTCCAACTTATATTGACAGAGGCGTTGACGCCGGTTTGTCGAAAATGGTTGGAGGTATAATGACAATGATGTATATATTATTGTTCGGAGCACTTTTAGGAATTGTTTATACCGAAGTATCAAAAGCATTTAAATAATGGCAAGAAGCAGGAATAAGGGAAGCCAAGAAATAAACTCAGGGTCGATGGCAGATATTGCCTTCCTACTTTTGATATTCTTTCTTGTGACTACCACTATCGCATCCGATAAGGGGTTGCCTTTGATTTTACCTCCTAAGCCAGATCCAAACCAACCGCCTCCAGAGGTGGAGTTTAATCAGAGAAACATCTTTAAGATACTTATCAACTCCAATGATCAATTATTGGTGGAAGATGAGCCTTTCTTAGGTGAAGTTTCTACGCTTAAGGATCAAATCAAAAGGTTTTTAACCAATAATGGTGTAGATCCAACCTCATCGGATAGCCCGAAAGATGCAGTAGTTTCAGTAAAACCTGAAAGAGGTACTAGCTATGATGTTTACATTCAAATATATGATGTAATACTAGCTGCATATAATGAGTGCTACGCTGAAAAAGTAGGCTTAACACCAGATCAATTTAGAAATCTTGATTTGAGAAACCCAAGGGAGAAAGCCTTGTATGACGAAGCAAGAGAAGATTTCCCTAGACAGATATCAATTGCAGAACCAACTAAAACAGCGGGAGGTTAATCATGTCAAAGTTTAAAAAGAAATCTAAAGCGGATACTAATATCCCTACGGCAGCATTGCCAGATATTATCTTCATGCTTCTGTTCTTTTTCATGGTAACTACCGTGTTGAGAGAAACGGATATTCTTGTAAAGCAAAATGTACCTAGAGTAGAAGAACTCACTAAACTTGAGAAAAAATCACTCGTAAGCTACATATACATAGGAGAGCCTAAAAACCCTGCTTTGTATGGTACAGAAGCTCGAATTCAGCTAAACGACGTATTAGCTGATCCATCGGACATCGTACTTTTTGTGCAGCAAGAAAAGGATAAATTAAATGAAGTTGAAAGAGATCAAATAACTATTGCGATGAAAGTGGATGTAGATACCAAAATGGGGATCGTATCCGACGTTCAGCAAGAGTTAAGAGAGGCAAGTGCTTTGAAGCTTCTCTATACTTCGGTTCAAAAGCTTGATAGATAGTTAATTCAATCATAATAAAAAGTCTTCTCAATTTTGGGAAGACTTTTTTTATTTAACCCAAATGGTAAATCAAAAGAAGCAGATTAATGGCTGGGCAATGTACGATTGGGCAAACTCAGTCTATAGCCTTGTAATTACTTCGACCATCTTTCCCATTTACTTTAATAATGTAACCTCCACAGACGATTCTGATGTGGTTACTTTCTTTGGTATTGAAGTCATCAATACCGTATTGTACTCTTATTCACTCTCAGCCTCTTTTTTAATCATTGCTTTTCTATCCCCACTACTATCAGGTATGGCTGATTATGGTGGAAAGAAATTAACCTTTCTAAAGTTTTTTGCCTATTTAGGCTCTATTTCTTGTTTGCTCCTTTACTTTTTTGACGGCTCCAGTGTAGAATATGGAATTATTCTGGCAGCATTGGCCAGTATTGGTTATGCTGGTTCTATTGTTTTCTACAATGCGTATTTGCCAGAAATCACCACACCAGATCGTTTTGATTTTGTAAGTGCCAAAGGCTTTGCACTTGGCTATATCGGTAGTGTATTGCTACTAATAATCAATTTGGCGATGATTAGCAGTCCAGAAACTTTCGGCCTTGTAGATGCAGGCCAAGCCTCTCGAATCTCCTTTTTGATGGTTGGAGTTTGGTGGGCAGGTTTTGCTCAAATCACGTTTGCTACCTTACCTAACAATCCGCATGGAAGGAAACCAACCGGAAGTTTGCTTAAGAAAGGCTACAATGAAATACGAAAAGTATTCCAAAGTCTCAAAGAGCTGAATACAATGAAAAGATTTCTTTTATCTTTTTTCTTCTATTCAATGGGTGTGCAAACTACCATGTATTTGGCAGCAAGCTTTGGCGATAAGGAATTAAAACTATCTGGTGATCAATTGATTTTGACTGTTTTGATTATCCAACTTGTAGCAATTATAGGCTCCTATCTATTCGCCTATGTCTCTAAGCTCAGAGGAAATAAATTGAGCTTGCAAGCCATGATCCTCATTTGGATTGCGATCTGCTTTTTGGCATATTTTGTTTATACACCTACTGAATTTTATACCCTAGCCTTTTTTGTGGGCATGGTAATGGGAGGAATCCAATCCTTATCTAGATCTACATTCTCTAAATTGATACCAGCGAATACGATTGATAATACTTCTTATTTTAGTTTTTTCGATGTTACAGAAAAGTTAGCAATTGTAATTGGCACTTTTTCTTATGGTGTGATTGAACAATTAACTGGCAGTATGCGCAATAGCACGGTGGCTCTAGGGTCTTTCTTTGTGCTTGGATTTATTTTCCTTTGGGTCACTAAAATGCCAAAAACTCACTTCGATAAGGAATAGTTTTAGTATTAACTCCTTTTGGCACAGCCTTTGTTTTAAAGCAAGTAATTGTGACAGAGCGCGAATTCAGTCCACAATTACTGAAAGAAATTAAACATTAAGAGGGAGACATATCCCATAAGATTCATGGTTGTTGGTTGTAAAAAGAGGCTTTCTCATTTGATAGAGAAAGCCTCTTTTTTATTTTAGCTTTTATGAGTCTTAGCTTAATTACCACCTGTTTTCAACATGGATTGACCTCCAAGTTTTTCCACAATTTCGCCACTTACTTTTAATCTTATCAATTCTTTACTATTGGCTCCATAGAGGATCAGTTCATCTTTAAAGTTGCCAATATTTTGAGCAAGCAGTTGAAATTTAACCTCCCGCTCTTCTCCAGGTTGCACTAAGCTCTGTGAGCTTGGATCTAAGCGAATACAATTGCAGGTAGATTTTACAGCTACAATCAGCACTTTGGTGTTTTCTGGGCTAGTAAGCTTTGCTGTAATTGGCACCCATGAACCTTTTTCCATTTTACCCAACATAAAATCTGAATTGGATGCTGATAGCGTTTGATTAGTGTTTTGAAGTTCTGCAGCAATGTTGGAAACTGAGCCTTTTATGTATAGCACAATATTGCCATTCTCGGCATTCGACCATACAGAAATACTTTTATTGAAAGCTCCCGGTCTATTTCTGCTATCATATTCCGCTACAATCACACCCGTTTCGCCTGGCTTTATTGGCTCCTTTGTCCAAGTAGGAGTGGTGCAACCGCAGCTAGCATTTACCCCCGAAAGAATCAGCGGAGCAGTCCCAATATTCTTAAATTTGAACTCATGTCGAGCTACTGGCCCTTCGGGAATTTCTCCAAAGTTGTGAGTCTCAGCTTCAAATTCAATCTTGGCTTGAGAAAAAGCTGCTATACTCGAGAAAAAAAATATTAGTAAGCTAATCGTGATTTTATTTTTCATAGCAATATTATTTTGTGCTAAATGCTTGTACTACAAATATAAATTGAATGTTCGGATAAATACCAAATGCCAAAGATTTTCGGTTTTTCTCTATACAATTCTACTTGATAGAGGTTAATTTTTTGGCTATTTTTGGGGACGGTGAGAAATCCTTACGAAATTTTATTCTGATTAAAGAAAGGAAATTGTGGCTACGACAAAAACTATAAAGAAAACAAGGGCATTTGTAGAAGAAATTTTGGCTGATTATCGATTGGCAAATG
Organism: uncultured Roseivirgaceae bacterium; assembly: GCA_964598395.1. GTDB lineage: Bacteria > Bacteroidota > Bacteroidia > Cytophagales > Cyclobacteriaceae > CAXBDP01. Next base: position 4,111 of record CAZRBW010000034.1, on the reverse strand, counting down.
AAAGTCGGCAAGCAAGTTTGCTTGGTCGAAAGGAAGTATTTATGGGTAAAGCCAAATTCGGAATTTTTGGTGATGGCAAAGAAGTAGCCCAACTTGCCTTATCCAAGATTTTTAAGAATGGAGATTTTAGAAGCGGATACTATCGTGATCAAACGTTTATGTTTGCAATTGGTGAGCTTACCATGCAGCAGTATTTCGCCCAATTATATGCCCACCCAAGTGCAGAAGCTGAACCTGCCTCAGCTGGACGATTGATGAACGGCCACTTTGGAACCCGTTCGTTGGATGAAAATGGCGAATGGAAGGAATTGACCGCAATGAAAAATTCCAGCTCTGACGTGTCTCCTACGGGCTCTCAAATGCCACGTTTGCTGGGCTTAGCTTATGCATCCAAACTTTATCGTCAAAACAAAGCTCTGGCAGATTTCTCTCAATTTTCTATCAATGGAAATGAAATCGCAGTAGGTACTATTGGAAATGCCTCCAGCTCGGAAGGCATGTTTTACGAAACCATCAATGCTGCTGGAGTATTGCAAGTTCCTATGCTTATCAATGTTTGGGATGATGAATACGGTATTTCAGTACCTCAAAAATATCACACTACTAAGCAGTCCATTTCAGAAGTTCTCAAAGGCTTCCAAAGGAATGAAGTTGGACAAGGATACGAGATTTTCAAAGTGAATGGTTGGGATTATCCAGCATTGCTTGAAGCATATCGTAAGGCTGAGAAAATCTGCCGTGAGGAACATGTGCCTGTATTATTTCATGTGGTGCAAATGACGCAGCCGCAAGGGCACTCTACCTCTGGTTCGCATGAGCGCTACAAGTCTAAGGAGCGCTTGGCTTGGGAAGATGAGTTCGATTGCATCAAGAAAATGCGTGAATGGATATTAACTGAAGAAATTGCTGATGCAGCTAAACTGGATGCTATCGAAGCTGAAGCAGTAACTGCGGCCAAAGCGGCAAGAGACGGTGCATGGAAAGCATTTATCGGTGAGATCAAAGAAAAGCAAAAGGAAGTAAGTGCTCTCCTTCAAAATTTGGCTGAAAATAGTCAAGAGTCTGAAGCACTTTTCACTATCAAAAAGCAAGTGGATGAGGCATTGAATCCAATCCGTATGGATAATATTCGCGCTGCGAAAAAGGCTTTGAGATTGGTGCGTAATGAAAATTCGAGCGAAAGAAAAGCATTGCTTGATTGGCTTAATACTAATTTGGAAGAGAATGAAGATTTCTTCAGCTCACATTTGTATAGCCAATCGGATAAAAGTGCACTAAAAGTACAAGAAGTAAAACCTGAATATAATGATGACTCACCGCGTGTAGATGGGCGGGAGGTATTACAAGCCTGCTTCGATGCAGCGTTTAGCCGTGACCCAAAAGTGTTTGCCATAGGCGAGGATGTTGGGAAAATCGGTGATGTGAACCAAGCATTTGCTGGCTTACAAGAGAAATTTGGTGAAATAAGGGTAACTGATACCGGTATTCGTGAATGTACCATTATTGGTCAAGGAATTGGCGCAGCATTGCGTGGGCTAAGACCTATCACGGAGATTCAATACCTTGATTATTTACTTTATGCTATTCAGATTTTATCTGATGATCTAGCCTGCTTGCAATACAGAACCAAGGGCGGTCAAAAGGCACCTTTGATTATTCGTACCCGTGGGCATAGATTAGAAGGAGTTTGGCATTCAGGCTCGCCAATAGGAATGATTTTGAATAGCATTCGTGGTATTTATGTACTCACTCCTAGAAATATGGTTCAAGCAGCAGGGTTTTATAACACAATGCTACAATCTGACGATCCTGCCTTGATCATAGAATGCTTGAACGGTTACAGACTTAAGGAGCAAATTCCATCCAATATTGGAGAGCTTACAGTTCCATTAGGTGTGCCGGAAATATTGCGGGAGGGTGAAGACCTTACTGTAGTCACTTATGGCTCCATGTGCAGAATAGTGATGGATGCTGCTGAGCAATTGGCTGACTTAGGTATTTCTGTGGAGGTAATCGATGTGCAAACTTTATTGCCATTTGATATACACCATAGCATTGTAGATTCTGTAAAGAAAACCAATAGAGTGGTATTTGCAGATGAAGATGTGCCAGGTGGAGCTTCTGCATATATGATGCAGAAAGTATTGGAAGAGCAAAAGGCTTATTTCCATTTGGACTCCGAGCCAGTTACGATTGCTGCTAAAGAGCATCGACCAGCCTATTCATCAGATGGAGATTATTTCTCGAAGCCAAATGTAGAAACGGTATTTGATCGAATTTACCAATTGATGCACGAGGTAGATCCCAACAGATTTCCAGAGATATACTAATCGATAATGTCCTAATAGTAAGAAAGGTGCGGATGGAAATTCGTACCTTTTTTTATGGATGTGTGGTTGAAATTTATTTAAAATTAAATCCTCTATGGACAAATAAAGCATTATGCTCAATCATGCAATTGGCTAAAGCCAAGTAATAAACAAACTATTTCCCCCAGATAAATCTGGAGGCAATTCAATTTCTTAAAATAAAAATGAATAAAATAAAGCTCTTATGATTTAGAACCCAATTAAATTAGAATGTGGCTCTCAACCACTATTCGACATTTGCAATGTCGTACTGCAGATAAATAGGATTTGCAATCCGAGAATGTGGTTTAGCTAATCATATACAGCCATCGAAATTGTCTGAACTATGTTTTTTTTGATTCCAGGATTAATATGATTTTTCCACACCTACTCCTGAAATTGCCAACGAAAAATTATCAGAATTTATGCAAGAACTTGATGGCCTCCTAAGAAATAATCCAAGTTTAGGTTTAAATCAGATTGCAGAATTAATTAATTAGCAGAATGAAATATTACAAGTTACAAGCAGCAATCAATAAAAACGAGATTGGTAAATACCCTCAGTGTCTTGGGGTTAAAACCAAAATGGGAGATATTCAAAACTATGGCTTGGGTTTTTTTGGTGAGATAAAGGAACCTTTTGAGCTGCCTGATTTAGAAATTAGAAAAGAAGCCTATTTGAGCCATTATATAAGCGTAGTGCCAATCAACAGCATTATTTTCCTTCTACTCGAAGAAAGACTAATAGAGTTTCTAAAAAGCTGGAACATTCCAGCTCATCAGTTATGGGGTATTGAGGTTTATTACAAATTATCAAAGCTTACTAACTATAAGTTATTCCATTTATCTAAACCAATAGATGAGAAAATAATAGACTTTAATAAAACAGAATTTACTATTTATTATAAGGCTTCACAGTTATCAGAGAAAAGAAAATTTGCGAATTATCTTGAATACCACAATTGCCGTCAAAAAAGTATTTATGAAAATCTGTTTGAAGTCAGATACGATGAGGTTTTTCTGAATTTACAAGAATTAGATTTGGATATGTTTCGGATCATGGACTTACCAAAGGGAATAGGTTATTACATTTCAGAGAGGTTAAAAATTGGTATTGAAAAAATGGGCTTTACAGGTATGTCTTTTCAAGAAATTGAAAAAGTGGATGCTCGGTTTAGTTTTATAGATTAGGTCATAAAAGTGAAAATATATTAAGCCCTAAGTATTCCATATGAACCGAGTTGATAATGGCATACCTATTCCACAAACTGACTTTTCAAAAACTGAGTTTGAAATAAAGGAAATTGGCTCAAATGAATTTCTAGGAGTTAAGGTTTTTAAAGATTTCCATGATTTTAAACACGCTGTATTGTCTAATTTTGAAGGTAAACGAGCTATCCCTAATGCTAAAGAGATCTATTTAAAACCAACAAATGCAAAAAGCAATATGGTTAGAGTATCCTTATGGTTTTCTTGCCTTATAGGATATTTTATTTCAAAATGATTGAAAGAGGAACTTGAACATCGAAATCACTCTGGGATGAATTTTGTTCCTTTGGAGCAGTCAAATAATCGAATAAGATTGATTTGAAAGTATTTAGCAATTAATGCACGAGGTAGATCCCAACAGATTTCCAGAGATTTACTAATCGATAAAGTGCTTATAGTAAGAAAGGTGCGGATGGAAATTCGCACCTTTTTTTGTGGCTGTGTGGTTGAAATTTATTTAAAATTAAATCCTCTATGGACAAATAAAGCATTAT
>CAZRBW010000033.1:0-31887 GCA_964598395.1 uncultured Roseivirgaceae bacterium | reverse complement strand
ATGTTCTGTGGAATCTGAACAAAGGATAATTTCTTGTTTTCCATCGACTCATGAGGAATCCTAGAAACCACCGCCAATATTATAATACTATTCATCAGCACCGGAAAGGTATGATACGAATCATACACCATGGGTGTGAGCATTGGGTAAATTGTCTTCTTAAAGTAATTCTCTACTTTCTCTTTTTCCTCATCGTTGAGGTCGCCATTATTTAAAATCTGAAAACCATTCTCAGTGAATAAGGGTCTTAAAGTTTTTCTAAAATAGTCGTTTTGCCTGCGTGTAAACGCTTGTGCTTCTTCTAATAATTTCTTTCTAAATGGGATTTCCCTCAGACCTGAATAATCAATCCGCTCTTTGCCGTAATCTAGATAATTGTATAAACTACCTAATCTTATTTGAAAAAACTCATCAAGATTAGAAGAGGTAATTGCCATAAATTTTAGACGATCGAAAAGGGTACGATCACTGTTCCTCGCTTGATCCAACACACGTTGGTTGAATTTAAGCCAACTTAAGTCTCTGCTTATTAGGTTACTTTGCTCTATAAGCGTAAGTGTTTTATCCTTTACAGCTGTCATATCGATAGCAATTAAATTCTAAATATAAATTATGGCAAATAGGTATAGGCGGGAGGTTATTCTGAAAAGGCATTAGACTATCCTTCTATCAGATTTTCGCTGGATAAATGTAGCGAAAACCTGATATGGGAAAGTAAATTCAATATTAATTAAACATCAACTTTTGCGTATCGAGCATTCTTCTCGATAAATTCTCTACGAGGAGCTACCTCATCACCCATAAGCATGGAAAACAAGTGATCAGCTTCAGCAGCAGAATCAATAGTTACCTGCTTCAAAGTTCTGGTAGCTGGGTTCATAGTAGTGGACCACAACTGCTCAGGGTTCATCTCACCTAGGCCTTTGTAGCGCTGTTGATGGATAGATTCTTCTTTGCCATCTTTTGCCATTTCGCTTATTGCTCTTGCTCTTTCATCTTCAGTGTAAACGTACCTTTCAGTCTTACCTCTTTTTAGTAAATACAATGGAGGCAATGCGATATACAAATATCCTTTATCAATTAAATCGCGCATGTAGCGGAAAAAGAAAGTCAAAATCAGCGTACGAATGTGACTTCCATCAACGTCCGCATCGGTCATGATTACCACTTTATGATAACGAAGCTTATCCATGTTCAAGCCTTTTGCGTCATCTTCCCTTCCGAAGGATACGCCCAAAGCTGTGATCATATTTTTAATTTCCTCATTATCGTAAATTCTGTGCTCCTGGGCTTTTTCTACGTTTAAGATTTTACCTCTCAATGGCAGAATAGCTTGGAAATTACGGTGACGACCTTGCTTTGCAGATCCTCCCGCTGAGTCCCCTTCCACTAAATACAATTCGCATAAGGCTGGGTCTTTCTCTGCACAATCGGCCAATTTACCAGGCAAGCCTGTTCCAGAGAGCACATTTTTACGCTGCACCATTTCACGAGCTTTACGAGCTGCGTGTCTTGCCTGCGCGGCCAATATCACCTTATCTACGATTATCTTAGCTTCTTTTGGATGTTCTTCCAAGTATGCATAAAGCGTTTCGCCTACTGCTGTATCCACAGCGCCCATCACATCCGAGTTGCCAAGCTTGGTCTTCGTTTGCCCCTCGAATTGCGGCTCAGCTACTTTCACCGAAATTACTGCTGTAAGACCTTCTCTAAAGTCATCACCATTAATTTCAAGCTTAACGTTTTTCAGCAAGCCAGATTTATCTGCATAGCTTTTGAGTGTACGGGTAATCGCTCTACGGAAACCTGCCACGTGCGTACCGCCTTCTATGGTATTGATATTATTTACGTAGGAAACCAAATTTTCCGTGAAGGAAGTATTGTAATTCATCGCAATCTGCACTGGAGTAGTGCCATTGTCATTTTCAATGCTAATTGGCAATGCAATCAATGACTCTCTAGTCGAATCAAGATATTGCACAAACTCCACCAGGCCACCTTCGGAAAAAAACGTTTGTCCTTTTGGTTGACCATTATCATCCATTTCGCGTAAATCTTGAAAATGGATCTTGATTCCTGCATTCAAAAATGATAGCTCTCTCATACGAGTAGCAATGGTTTCGTATTTGAATTCGGAAACTATGAAAATACTTTCATCCGGCTTGAATTTGATGATCGTTCCTGTTTTATCAGAATCACCAATTTCTCTTACCGTATATTGAGGAATACCAATTTTATATTCTTGCTCATATGCTTTTCCATCTCTGTGCACTGTGGCTTTAAGATCGGTAGATAGTGCATTCACACAAGACACACCCACACCATGCAAACCACCAGAAACTTTGTAGGTATCTTTATCAAACTTACCACCTGCGTGGAGTACAGTCATTACAACTTCTAATGCAGATCTGCCCTCTTTCTCGTGCATATCTACTGGAATGCCACGGCCATTATCTCTTACTGTTACACTATTATCTTCATTGATATCCACCCATATCTCGTCGCAATGACCAGCCATTGCCTCATCTATGGAGTTATCTACTACTTCCCATACGAGGTGATGCAAACCTTTAATTCCAACATCACCAATATACATGGCAGGTCTTTTACGTACGGCTTCTAGGCCTTCCAGCACTTGAATATTTACCGCAGAATACTGTTGCTTGTTACTTTTATCTTTGCTCATTTCTAATAATTCGGAAAAAGCCAAAAATACGAAAATTTGACCGTTTTCGCATCCTATTTTGGTAAAGAAACCAAAAGAATTTGGCTATTTGTGATTGGGTATAAATTGAATATAAACAATTGGCTCCCGAATTTTCTTCGATTATAAATTATCAATGATTTGAATGATGGGCTACTACGCTTAATTAGCACTTCCGCAGCTTTTGAGCCTCAGTAATTTCCCACACTTAGCATCACTAAGGTACATGCCATTTCAGTTTCAATTCCCTTCTCTGAAGCCATTTTGACCAACTCGAAATTTTCTGTCCCAGGATTAAAAATAATCCTACGTGGATTTAATGAAAAAATGTACTCATACCACTCTGGCTGATTTTGCGGACCAATGTAAAGAGTTATTGTATCAACATCTCCTATTTCTGGCTTTTGTCTAAGATCTAAAATTTGCTTGCCGGCCAACTCACCTTTTTTGATTCCCACCGGCACGAAGTCTATTCCCTCCTCTTTCAGCATATACGCCGCCCTATACGAAACGCGGGAGGGATTAGTACTTGCTCCAATAATTACTGTTTTCTGATTTTTCAATTATGCCTAATTTATTTCAAATATCATTTTCAACAAGTAGCTAAAGATACAAAGTTCCTTTGTTCTATCGCTACTAAATTTAGCCTATTACCTAAAATAATTAGTTATCACGCTTTGATTAATTGCTAAAATATTTAGTAATTTGTGTTTCTATGTATCTCAATTGCCACACCTGGTTTAGTTTGATGTACGGCACATTATCGCCGACGAATTTATTTGAAGAAGCAAAAAAAAATGGAATAAGGAAACTCATCCTCACCGACATTCACAACACTTCGGCATGGCCTGAGCTACTACGAATATGCAATGAAAAGCGGGAGGAATACGATCTGCAAGTCGCCCTCGGCATCGAATTCAGACAGGAAGATCAACTGCTATATATTGGCTTGGCTAGAAATAACAATGGCTTCGAGCAGCTATGTCGCTTCTTGTCTCATCACAATATTAGTGGCGAACCCATCCCTCAGCGTGCACCTATTCTGGAGGACGTATGGTTTATGTATTCTTTCCACAAAATACCACAAATTATTAATGAACAGGAAATTATAGGTGTAAAACCCAGTGATGTAAAATACCTGAAATCACATATCGATCCTACGCTACTTCATAAATGTGTGATATGGCAACCAGTAAACTTTTCGGATAAAATAGGCTTCAATGCGCATAGACTCTTAAGAGCTATAGACCTGAATGTATTGCTCAGCAAGCTTCCACCTCCCGCCCAAGCTATGCCCGATGAATGCATGCTTCCTACCTCCGAGCTATTGAAGCATTATTGGCAGTATCCCGAAATCATTTCCAATACACAAACTATCCTCGACGATTGCGAATTTTCTATCGAATTTGGCAGCAATAAGAACAAAGCTATTTTCGGAAAAAGCAAAAAAGACGATCATCAAAAACTAAGAAAATTAGCATTAGAAGGATTTACCCGACGCTATCAAAAATACAATGCTTATGGAATGCAACGCCTGCTACGCGAACTCGATGTAATTGCTGAGCGCAACTTCGAAGCATACTTCCTTATTGCGCATGATATTGTGTCATTTGCTCATCACAAAAACTTCGCTCACGTAGGTCGAGGCAGTGGTGCCAATAGTATGGTGGCCTATTGCATTGGCATCACCGAGGTAGATCCCATCGAGCTGGACTTGTACTTCGAGCGCTTCCTCAATCCGTACCGAAGCTCCCCGCCCGATTTCGACATTGACTTCTCTTGGCAAGATCGAGATGTGGTGACAGGCTATATTTTGGATAAATATGGTGCGGAACATGCCGCACTTTTGGCGACACATACTACTTTTCAAAACCGATCAGTGGTGCGTGAACTAGCTAAGGTATTTGGCTTGCCCAAACGTGAGATTGATGCGCTGATCGAACGACCGGAGCAACTGGCCACACAGGATCACATAAGCAAACTCATCTGGCGATATGCGCAGCGACTACATGATATGCCGCGCAATTTGAGCATCCATGCGGGCGGTGTGGTAATTACCGAAAAGTCGCTACATCAATACACCGCCACCGACCTCCCGCCAAAAGGCTTCCCGATCACCCATTTCGATATGTATGGTGCGGAAGATATTGGTATCCACAAATTTGATATTCTTAGTCAGCGAGGCTTGGGGCATATTCATGATACGGTAGAGATGGTGAAGAAAAATAAAGGAATCGATATTGACATCACCCGTACGAGTGAATTCAAGACCGACAATAAAGTACGCCAGCTGCTAGAAAGCGGGAGGACAATGGGTGCCTTTTATGTAGAGTCGCCTGCTATGCGTCAGCTGCTAGCCAAACTGTGCTGCTCGGATTATACCACATTGGTGGCAGCAAGCTCCATTATTCGGCCAGGTGTAGCGCGCTCGGGCATGATGCGCGAGTACATTCACAGGCATTTGAATCCAAACACCTACAGCTACATCCATCCCAAAATGCAGGAATTGATGAAAGAAACCTACGGCATTATGGTGTATCAAGAAGATGTGATCAAAGTAGCGCACCACTTTGCAGGACTCGACTTAGGCGAAGCGGATATTCTGCGACGAGGCATGTCGGGTAAGTTTCGATCGAGGGCGGAATTCAAGCGAGTAGAGGCTTCCTATTTCGATAACTGCCAAAAAATGGGCTATCCCGCTGAAATTTACCATGAAGTATGGCGACAAATCGAAAGCTTCTCGGGCTACTCATTTTCTAAAGCGCACTCGGCCAGCTATGCGGTAGAGAGCTACCAAAGCTTGTATTTGAAAGCTTACTATCCGCTGGAATTTATGGTTGCTGTTATCAATAATTTTGGCGGGTTTTATCGCACCGAGTTTTATGTACATGAAGCTCGTATGGCAGGCGCAGAAATAAAAGCTCCCTGTATAAACCAAAGCGAATACCTCACCTCACTACATGAAAAAGAGCTGTATTTAGGCTTTATTCATGTAAAAAGCCTAGAAGAAAAGCTCGGCAAACTGATCACCAAAGAGCGGGAGGAAAATGGTCATTATGCCGATTTGCAGGATTTTTTGGCGCGTATTCCATCCAAATTGGAGCAAACTTGTATTCTGATCCGCTTGGGAGCTTTCCGTAGTACAGGTCTTAGCAAAAGAGAACTAATGTGGCAAGCGCACTTACACTTTGGCAAAGGCGGAAAATCCCACCATACAGAGCAGGGCTTGTTCAAAAGCACAAAGGCCAAAAGCTTTGAACTACCTCAACTGGAACCCTACCCTCTACAGGATCCATTTGATGAATTGGAGCTGCTCGGCTTCCCACTTTGCAATCCTTTCGACTTGCTCAAGACAAAAGATTTCGGCGATACTTTTGCGGAAGATCTGATGCGAAAGCTAGGCAAGCGAATACAGATTATTGGCTACCTAGTTACCACTAAAAATACTCGAACCGTAAAAGGAGACTTGATGCATTTTGGCTGCTTTACCGATGCAAAAGGGCATGTATTTGACAGCACCCATTTTCCAAATACCACAAAGAAATATCCATTTAGAGGGCCAGGGTTTTATAAGCTGATAGGCAAAGTCGTAGAAGACTATGGCTACCCAATGCTAGAAGTAAGCGAAATGGAGAAATTGCCAATGATTAGCCCAATGGAATGATTGTCTTAATCAATCCTTCGCATTATAGAACAATACCCTCCCGCATATTACCACTAAATGAACCCAAGACCCTCTACATATCCTAAACATTGTTATTAGTTCAATTTTCATAACTTACATTTAAGAAATAAGAAAATGAATTTTATAAATTCAGAATAATTTCATGTAAAACACTATTTTTATTCAATGCGGATTATAAATACCTGATTCCACCAATTTTGCTCAGATTATTACTAGCTTAATAGTACTGAATATTATTTTAATTATAAGTAAAATTAATAATGCGTGGACGGATTAATTAGATCAAATTATTAAATCTGAATCAAATGGAAATACCTGCCGATTTTCTTCAGTCGATTAATAATAACCTTCCTGGAGCAATATTTAGATATAGGCTTCATCCTGATGGCACAGATCAAATGATGTACGTGAGCCAGGGTGCTAAGCTTTTGTGGGGAATTGAAGCACAAGAATGTATGGATAACAACCAAAAGGTCTGGGAGATTTTTCATCCAGATGATATTGGGCAGGTGCAGAAAAGTATTCAAAAGTCAGCAGAGGAACTTAGTCCATGGACATGCGACTGGAGAGTGAACCATCCTGATGGAAATGTGAAATGGCAGAGAGGATCGGGCAACCCAACCAAGCTGGAAGATGGAAGCATTATATGGGATTCGATAATTATTGATATCACAGAAGAAAAAATAGCAAAAGAAACGCTAGAAGCTACTGAAAAGAGATTTGAGCAGTTATTCGACGAGGTTACCAATTTGTCAGTACAGGGCTATTCTGCAGATGGGGAGGTGATTTTTTGGAATAAAGCTAGCGAAGAGCTTTATGGATTTACAAAAGAGGAAGCGTTGGGACAAAAGTTGACAGAGCTAATTATCCCACATGAGATGCGCCCGTTTGTAGAGAAAAGCGTTGCTGAAATGATTAGAACTGGCCAGCAACATCCTGCAGATGAACTTGAACTTCAAAGAAAAGACGGCACTAAAGTTCCCGTATATTCCAATCATATCATATTGAAATTGCCTGGAAGGCCGCCAGAATTATTTTGTATTGATATAGATCTGCGTCCACAAAAAAGGGTTGAGCAAAACTTAAAAAAATCTGAAGAAAAATACAGAGACTTATTCAATGTAAGTCCACTTCCATTGTGGATATATGAACTTGATAGTCTCCAACTAATAGATGTAAATGACACAGCCCAAAAGCATTATGGCTATAGCAAAGATGAATTTCTAAAATTGACCTTGAAGGATTTTAACTCAGCAGAAGAGTTATCGATTATCCGCAAGGCACACAAGGAGATTGTAGAAAACAATGGCACAATCCACTTTGGGCTATTTACACATCACAAAAAAAATGGTGAGGCCATCAGAGTAGATGTTTCTGGTCACTTGGTTCAGTTTGAAAATAGGCATTGCATCATCGCTGTATGCATTGATATGACCGAACGAGAAGAAAACATCAAAACTATTGAAAAGATAAATGAGCGCTACGAATATGTACATAAAGCCACACTAGACGCCATTTACGATTGGGATACTATTAAGGATATTTTCTTATGGAATGATAGCTTCGAAAGGATATTTGGGCATAATGTGGAGGGCAAAGTATTCAAACTAAAAGACTGGATAGAGCTCACCCATCCGGAAGATCATGCTAAAAATAAGGAAATCTGGGATGAGTTTGTAGCCAATCCTACCCAAACAAAATGGGTCAAGAAATTTCAATTCAGAAAAGCGGACGGTACCTACGCGTATGTAGAAGAAATTGGCCACATGATCCGTGACGAAGCGGGTAATCCGATACGGATGATAGGCTCATTAAGAGATCAAACCAAGCAAAAGCAAGATGAATTACAGAAGAAGCTATTAAATGAAATAGGCGGATTATTCAACCTCGAAAAAGGACTGAAGGAGAGTTTGGAAATTGTACTGGCTCATTTGGTGGAGTTTGGAGAATTTAGCTTTGCAGAATCATGGATAGTGAGTGCTGATAAAAAACGAGTGACTCTTTTGACTAAACATATTGGAGATGATTCAGCTAAAGTATTTTATGAAATAAGTGCTGATGTTACTGAATTAAGTTATGGTGAAGGTTTACCAGGTGCAGTATGGCAAAATAATAATATTGAAATATGGAATCACATTGACCAAAAAGATGAATTTATTAGAAAAGAAGCTGCACTTGAAGCTGGTTTGAAATCAGTATTAGGACTTCCTTTAACACACAATAATAAGGTGATTGGGGTAATGGTATTTGGTACCATTAAATTATCAAATAATCTTTCATATTACAAGGAACTATTCAAAGAGCTGGAAAGTACAATTGGGTCGGAATTAAACCGAAAAAAACTTGAAGAGGAGTTGTATTTAATTTTCCAAAATTCACCTGACATTCTTTGCATAGGTGGTACAAATGGAAAATTCGTTAAAGTGAATCCTGCATTTTGCGAATTGTTAGGCTATACCGAACACGAATTAACCTCCCAACCCTTTACTGATTTTGTTTATATAGATGACTTAGCTAGCACTCAGAAAGAAATAAAGGAAAATGTAGAAGGCAAACCGTACGTTTCTAATTTCGTCAATAGATACATCGCTAAAGATGGACGATTGATTTGGATATCATGGAAGTCCTCACCATATCATTATGAAGATGGAATGTCTTTCGCCTATGGTCGTGACATTACCGAACAAAAGGAACTACAAGACCTCCTCGACAATGCCTACAAAATGGCGAGGATCGGCGGATGGGAATTAAATACAATCAATAATAAAGTTTATTGGTCTCCTATCACCAAACAAATTCATGAAGTTTCAGACGATTTTATTCCCTCCCTAGAAAATGGTTTGAGCTTTTACAAAGATGAATACCAAGAAATAATGAAATCTGCCATTGAAAAAAGCATTTCGAATGGCACTCCATGGGATCTTGAACTAACAATAATCACTGCCAAAGGAAGCGAACTATGGGTTCGGTGTATAGGCAGAGCAGAATTCGTAAATGGTATTTGTGTGAGACTTATTGGCAGTTTTCAAGATATAAATCAAAGAAAATCAGCTGAAATTGATTTAAGAGAAACCAATAAGCAGATTCAAACCACGCTAGAAAGTATTCAGGATGGATTTTTTACGCTTGATCATGACTTCACTGTTACTTATTGGAACCGTCTAGCAGAAGAGATGCTTCACACCCCCCGCGAGCAAATCATTGGCAAAAACTTATGGGAAGTCTTTGAAGACGCCACTTCATTGCCTTCTTATGACTATTACCACAAAGCACTATCGGAGAAAGTAAAGGTGCAATTTGAAGATTATTATGAGCCAATAAAAAGCTGGTTTGAAATTACAGCATACCCTTCTCCCACAGGGATTTCAGTATATTTTAAAAATATCACTGAAAAGAAAGAGGCTGAAATTGAGCTAATTAAATTCAAAAACGTTATTGAAAATTCCCAAGATGGAATTGCGATGGCAAATAAAAATGGAGAGGCAATTTATCTCAATCCAAGCTTTGTCCGTATGCTTGACCACACTGCCGAGTCATTAGAAAAAGCGGGTGGACCGATGGGGGTATATGCCGATAAAAAAATTGCCCAAGAAGTTTTCCGAAACTTACTTTCTAAACAAAATTGGAAAGGCGACATCGAACTTTTAGATAAAAATGGAAATATTCTAAACTTCTATTTAAGTGGTGGACCTATCTTCGATGAGCAAAATGAGCTGATTGCAATCTATGGTATCCATACAGATATTTCAGAAAGAATTGAAGCTGAAAAGGAGCTAAAGGATTTATTTACAGAAAGAAACACCATCCTGGAAAGTATTGGAGATGCATTTTTTGCATTAGATAAAAACTGGATTGTTACGTATTGGAATAAACAAGCCGAAGCTGTTTTGGCCAGGAAGCGGGAGGAATTAGTTGGTAATAATCTTTGGGATGTATTTTCAGACGCCATCGAACTAGAGTTCTACACTCAGTACCATAAAGCTATGAATACTGGCGAAATGGTCACTTTTGAAGAATATTATCCAACCGCCAATAAATGGTTCGAAGTATCTGCTTACCCTTCTGAGAGCGGACTTTCGGTTTATTTCAAAGATGTAAGCATTCGAAAGCATGCTGAAGAGCAAATTATGCAAACGAATGAGCGATTCCTCAAAGTAACCCAAGCTACAAATGATGCTATTTGGGATTGGGATATCCAAAATGGTAAACTCTTTAGAGGAGATGGTTTCAACACAATTTTTGGCTTAGATGTAATAGACAAAAACTTTGTAATTGAAGATTATAACACAGGCATACACCCTGCTGATTATGATAGAGTTACGGAAAGCATTAATAATGCATTATCTGACAAAAATAGCCTTAAGTGGACCCAAGAGTATCGGTATGCAAAAATTACTGGAGAATACGCTTTTGTTGTTGATCGAGGAATTATTATTAGAGATAATAAGGGTAAGGCCATCAGAATGGTAGGGGCCATGATGGATATCACAAAAAGAAAGGAAACTGAGGAATCCTTAATACAACTAAATGCTGAGTTAGATATAAGAGCCAAAGAGCTCGCCTTATCAAATGCTGAACTTGAGCAATTTGCTTTTGTCGCATCTCACGATTTGCAGGAGCCGCTCAGGATGATTACCAGTTTCCTTTCCCAATTGGAGAAAAACTATGGCAATAAATTGGACGCAAGAGCTGAAAAATACATCTACTTTGCAGTGGATGGCGCAAAACGTATGAGACAAATTATTTTGGATTTGTTAGAGTTTTCTAGGGTTGGTCGAAAAGATGGAGAAATCGAAAAGGTTGATTTGAATGAATTGATAGATGAAGTAATTTCCTTGCAACATCAACTAATAAATGAAAAATCAGCAAGAATAATAGTTAATAAGTTGCCTACCGTCCATGTTCATAAGGCTCGTATTCAGCAGGTATTTCAGAATCTTATTAACAATGCCCTAAAGTATACTAAAGAAGAAGTTGCCCCTGAAATAGAAATTTCCGTAATTGAAGATGACCTTTATTGGACATTTGCTATTAAGGATAATGGGCTTGGAATTGAGCATGAATATTTCGACAAAATATTCGTTATTTTTCAACGGTTGCATGCAAAAGACGAGTTAAAAGGCACAGGCATGGGGTTATCAATTGTAAAGAAAATTATCGAAACACTAGGTGGTAGAATATGGCTTGAGTCTGAGTATGGTTTTGGAAGTACATTTTTTTTCACTTTAAAAAAACAGTAAGCTATGAAGCCAATTCACATTTTATTAGTAGAGGACAATGAAGGTGACATCTTGCTTACCACTGAAGCCTTAGAAGAAAAGAAAATTGCTAATGAGGTAAGTGTAGTTAAGAATGGTAGAGATGCGATTGACTTCATGTTTAAAAGAGGTAAATATACAAATGAGTCAACACCTGATTTAGTATTATTGGACATTAACCTCCCGCTCAAAAGTGGGCATGAAGTACTGATAGAAATAAAAAAAAATGAACTCACAAAACAGATCCCGGTAATTATACTTACCACTTCATCATCCGAAGAGGATGTAAGAAAATCTTACGGAAATCATGCAAATTGCTTTATCACCAAGCCTGTAGATGTGGATGATTTTTTAAGTGCCATTTCTATGCTTGAAGATTTTTGGTTTAGTATCGTGAAATTGCCAAAGAATAAATGAAAAAGGATCCACATCCATACAAAATACTTGTAGTAGAAGATAATTTGGGTGATTTCATTTTGGTGGAGGATTACTTGATTGAAGAAATCGTTCAGCCAGAACTTACTCACGCTAAGGACTTCAAACAAGCAAAAGCCTATCTATCTGATACAGCAACCCATTATGATGTAATCCTGCTCGACTTGTCACTACCCGACAAAAGTGGTGAGGAATTGATTACTGAAACCTTGGCAATAGCCAACACAACACCGATTTTAGTACTTACTGGATTTGGCGACCTCAACTTTGCCATCAAATCTCTTTCACTTGGGATTTCTGATTATCTAATCAAAGAAAATATAAGCCCAACAGCCCTTTACAAAAGTATTGTTTACAATATCGAGCGATTCAAGTTTGTCCATGCAATACAAGAATCTGAAAAAAAATATAGTGAATTATTTCACTTAAGTCCAATTCCCATGTGGGTGTACGACTTAGAAACTTTGGCATTTCTGGATGTAAACTCTGCAGCAATCGATCATTATGGCTACAGCATTGATGAGTATTTGTCGATGACAATTGAAGATATAAGACCAAAAGAAGATTTACTGAAATTATGGCAAGCACTTAAGGAAAGTAAGGAAACAAAGAATTATAGATTCAAAGATCACTTTAGGCATTTGAAGAAGACTGGAGAAATAATTCTGGTTGAAATCAGATCTAACTACATTGATTTCAAAGGGGCTAAGGCAGAGTTAATACTAGCCACAGATATTACAGAGCGAGTTCGGTATATCGAAGAAATTGAAGATCAGAACAATCGATTGAAAGAAATAGCTTGGGTGCAATCTCATGTAGTGAGAGCCCCACTAGCTAGGATAATGGCACTAATTGAACTCCTCAAAGATGATGACTTGACAGAATTGGAGCAAAATGATATTCATAAAAATATCATCACTTCTGCTCATGAAATGGATGACATTATTAGAGATATTACACTAAAAACGAGCGCCTCAAAAATCTAAGATCCCAACAATTAATTGTCCAATAAAAAAACCGCCCTCAATTGAAGGCGGTTCAGAAAAGTTTAGTTTACTAATTTCTTCTATTAAAGTTTCTCCAATACAGCCATAACATCACGTACGTGCTGCTCAGATACCTTCAATAAGGCCATTTCTTCATCGTTCAGATCAAGCTCAATTACTTTCTCCACACCATTTTTACCCAATATTACTGGCACACCTAAGTAGCAATTTTTAATACCATATTCGCCATCTAACTGCATACATACTGGGAATACTCTACGTTGGTCTTTCACAATCGCTTCTACCATTTGTGCAGCAGCTGATCCTGGTGCGTACCAAGCAGAAGTACCCATCAGTTTTACAAGTTCACCACCACCAAATTTGGTACGCTCAATTATCGCATCCAATTTATCTTTAGCAATCAATTCTGTAACAGGAATTCCAGCTACAGTAGTGTATCTTGGAAGTGGCACCATAGTATCACCATGACCGCCCATGAGTATCGCTTGAATTTCTTTTGGAGAAATGTTTAGCTCTTCTGCCAAAAATGCTCTGTAACGGGCTGTATCCAAAATACCAGCCATACCCAATACACGAGTTCTTGGAAAATTTGATGTAATATGCGCTTGGTAAGTCATTACATCTAGTGGATTGGAAACCACAATGATGATGGCATTTGGAGAGTATTTTACCACATTTTCGGTTACCGACTTCACAATACCCGCATTCGTACTAATCAAGTCATCACGAGTCATTCCTGGCTTTCTTGGCAAACCAGAGGTAATAACTACCACATCTGATCCAGCTGTTTTAGAATAATCGTTTGTCGAACCAATGGTACGACTATCGTACACATCGATTGGTGCTTTTTGCCAGATATCCAATGCCTTGCCTTCAGCAAAACCTTCTCTAATATCTAGAAGCACTATTTCATTAGCAATTTCCTTATAGGCTAATACGTCGGCACAAGTTGCTCCTACATTACCAGCTCCTACTACAGTTACTTTCATTTTATATGAGATTTATTATTTTGATTTATTTATGGCGCTAAGTTAATTACCAAAGCCCATAAAGGAAAAGTCTTTTACAAAGAAGGCAATCATTATCAAGGATTATTATAAGTCTGTGATAGGTCAAAAAATCCAAAGGAAGACTGATAGGCCCTAAAAAGATTTTGAGTGTAGCCGTTGTAAAGTTCCGACAAGGAAGTCATTACCTTAGCCTTGATTTCCACATGATCTTGGAAAATCTCCATTAAGTTGACATGCGGCACGACATAAATATCCGCAGATTCAGATTTTACAATAGCTGTGTAAATACGCTGTGCATTCTCCAAAAGCGAATTGTCCCCAAAAGCCTTATTAGCAGTGATTTCCGTTAGCGCTTCAAAGGTGTCGTTTACATCCACCGTCAAAGCCACCCTCCCGCTTTTCACAATATAAAATGCATTTGCGGGGTCATTCCTAAAAAACACAACTTCCTCAGAAGAATAATGCCTTAAATATAAATAGGGCAGAAAAACAGATATCTCCTTGTTAGTTAAGCGTTCAAAAACCTTTATTTTTCTCAAAAACCGGAATAATACCAACTCTTTATCCGTGTAGCGTTTTTTAAATGGATTGATCATGAGGCTGATAAGTTAGTTTTAATATTCGCTTTGAGTTATTTGTAAGCTTAAATTTATCGTTGATTCTGTGGCCAATCACCCAAGCAATTTTATCACCAGAGCAAAGTAGTAAAACAGAACTTTTCAAGTTTAAGGGAATTTTAGCATCTATCATAAAATCACTCAGTAATTTTTTGCCTGTCATGCCAAGTGGCTGAAAACGGTCGCCCTCTCTCCTATTCCTAATCGTTAATTCTATCTGAATTTTATCCGCATCCAAATACGCAATATCCAGATTTTCAAATTTAGGCATACCTTCAAAATCCATTAACTCCCATTTTAATTTGCCAAATTCCTTAATTTCAAATGTTCCATTTGCTGTATCAAGTTTTAATATTATTTCTTTAGAAAGAATTTCATCCTCAATCCTTTTAGGAGAAATAATTAGAAAATCTCGGTCAATCAACCCAGTAAAATAATCGCTATAAAATTGGTTTCCAGATTGTGGTTTTTCTATCTCCGTAATATTCTGACATTGACTTTCTGTAAATCCCAATTCTGAAATCCACTCATGAAGTATAAAGGCAGGATGCGAGTGTTGCAAAAGAAGCGGGAGGTTGATTTTGAAAGAATCATTCTCATGCGATACAATCTCGGCTTTCAGCTTGTCAAGGGTAGTTTGCATCAGTGTTTCGGCAGCTTGGAAATAGGCCACACTACTTTTCATGCTTTCGTTCCACGCAGGATTTATATGCTTAAATTGAGGAATCAGATTATGCCTTATATAATTGCGCTGATATTTGTCAATGGCATTGGAAGCATCCTCCCGCCAAATCAAATTCTGCACTACTGCATACGCTTTCAATTCGTCTTTACTTGCAAATAACAATGGCCGGATTAGATTTCCCTTTTTGGGCAATATGCCATGCAAACCTCTTATGCCAGTGCCTTTAGCCAAATTCAACAATACAGTTTCTACTGAATCGTCCCAATGATGTGCTGTAGCAATTTGATTGAAATTAAATTTTAGGGCCAATTCTTGAAACCATGCGTATCGAAGTTCGCGCGCAGCCATCTGAATCGACACTTTATTATTGGAAGCAAATTCCTCCGTTTTCATTTTTTTCACATAGCACTCAACGCCATACTTTTTGGCAAGTTGGATCACCAAATCCTCATCCGCATCAGACTCAACCCCACGCAAGCCAAAGTTGACATGAGCCAATGCAAATGGTAATGCTGATTGATAAAAAAGATGCGTTAATACCACGGAGTCCATGCCACCACTAATGGCAATTAGTGTTTTATTTCCGTGGCATAAGAGTTGCTGCTTGCCGATATAGCTTTTAAAAGCGTGGATCATAGCGTAAAGATACTTTATTCCCTATTTTTGTCAGAATTTCTTCTAAATGATTAAAAACCTCCTTCTTATACTTTTTACAGTCTTTTCTCTTACGGGATTTGCCCAGCAAGGATCTAGAATAATTTTAGAAGAAGGTGCTGCTGAATTGATCGGTGCGGAGGTAAATGGTCGCAAATTTAATATTATCAAAGGTGGCAATGTGAACCTTCGACAAGATGACACTCGAATGACAGCAGATTCGGTGCATTTATACAGAGACACCAATTCCATGGAAGCTTTTGGCAGAGTTAGAATTACAGATGGCGATTCTGTCGTAATCTATGGTGATTACCTTAACTATGATGGAAATTCTGGCAAATCTATCCTTAGAGGTGACGTACAGTTTAATGATATGGTCATTCAACTCTTCACCGAAAATCTGGACTATTACAGGTTTTCTGCAACTGCATACTATTTTGAAGGTGGCCGACTGCTAGACAGTATCAACGTGCTTACAAGTAAAAACGGCACTTATGTAACTCGGATTAAGCAGTTAGATTTTTATAACGATGTAGTATTAGTGAATCCAGAATATACATTGAAAGCTGATACCTTAAAATACAATACTTTATCAAGAGAAGCGCAAACATTTGGACCAACTGAAATCATCGATAAGGATGGCCAAATCATTTTGGCAGAAGAAGGAAGTACCTACCAAACTGATTTGAAACAAAGCCAATTTACAGATGGCATAATCAAAACGGATACTTATGAACTTACAGGTGATGTAATTTCGGCGGATGAATTACGCAAAATCTACAAAGCAGTTAATCGAGTAAGCCTTTGGTCTAAGGAAGATAGCGTATTAATTACTGGAAAATTTGGCGATTATTATAAGGAACAGGGAATTACAAAAGTTTATGGCGATGCCATTTTCAGGAAAATAAGTGAGGGAGATACCATATTTATGCGTGCGGATACACTCACCTCATTAGAGTTTGAGGATAGTAGCCAAAATAAAATTATTGCAAATAGAAATGTGAAAATCTTTAATGTCGAATTTCAAGGCAGAGCAGATTCTTTGCATTACCGCGCATCAGATTCCACACTATACCTAATTCGTGATCCCATCCTATGGACCAACAAAAATCAATTGGTAGCAGACCAAATGGAAGTTACGTTTATCAAAGAAAAAATCCATGAAGCTCGACTTCTCAATAATTCCTTTGTTGCAAACATAGATACCCTCGAAAATTTCAATCAGGTAAAAGGCCGCACAATGACAGCCAAATTTCTTGATGATGAAATGCATCAAATATTAGTCAATGGAAATGGCGAAAGTATCTTTTTCGCACTTAATGATTCAACCTATCAATTGATGGGAATGAATAAAATTGAATGCAGTGATATCAATGTCAATTTTGTAGATGGAGATGTAGTAGAAGTATTATTTATTACTAAGCCCGATGCGAAATTTATTCCTCCGCATGAGTTGAAAGAGCCAGAAAAGAAGCTCCCTGGATTCGACTGGAAAATAGACCTTAAACCTACTCGTGATTCTATTTTCGTGGTTACTCCTATGGACTCCACTCTGCTATTAAAACCAGATTCACTAAGCAATTCAATACTACCTGATAGCACTAAAATTGATTTAGAAATAATAGTTGACGATAAATTAGCCAATCCATTAAAAGAAGAAACTGAGTCTTCAATTGAAGGAGGAGTGGAAGAAACCTCAGAAGAAGAAAAAGGCAATTCCGAAGCTGGCGAAATGGAAAAGAAAAAAGAGGAAGAGGAGTCTGAATCTGGAAAGAAAAAAGAAAATACCAAGAAAAAGGAAGGTGAAGAAGAAAAGCGGGAGAATTATTTACCTTTAAATTCTCATCAAATAAATTTGAAACCAAAGCCACAGTATTTCAATTGGTAAATCTGGCTTAAATTACGTAATTTTGCGGGCTTATGCGATTATTCAAATTCATATTAATCATTTTTGTGGCAAGCTTGACGCTATCGTCTTGTTCCAAATATGCCAAACTGGAAAAAGTAACAGATTCGGATGTATTACTAGCTGCTGCGAATGAGTACTACGAAAACGAAGAATATCGTAAAGCGGCTGAGCTATATGAACGAATTTTACCTGCCCTAGCTGGTAGCAGCCAAGCAGAAGATGTGAGTTTTAAAGTAGGCATGGCCAACTATTTAGTGGGCAACTATTTACTTGCAGATTACCACTTTAGGCGATTTCATGAGAATTATGGTAGAAGTCCAAGAGCCGAAGAAGCATTTTATCTTCAAGCCTTTTCTATTTATAAAGATGCACCAATTTCATCATTAGACGCAACCAAAACAAGAGAAGCCATCACAACGATGCAGAATTACTTGAATAGGTTTCCTCTCTCCGAAAGAAAAGAAGATGCTACCAAAATCATCGACGAACTACAAGTAAGGCTTGAAACAAAGGCATACGATATAGCCAAACTATACTGGGACTTATCAGAAGGTCTATTCGACCAAAGCTATCTAGAGGCATCACTTGTGACTTTCGAGAATTTCGAAAGAGATTTTCCTGATTCAAATTACAGAGAAGAGTTAGGTTATTTGAAAATTGAAGCTCAATTCAGAATAGCACAAAACTCAATAGTTGCTAAAAAAGAGGAAAGACTATACAAAGCCATTGGCTTTTATGATGACTTTTTAAATTACTACCCAGGTAGTAAATACTCTGGTCAGGCACAAAAAGTCTATGAACAGTGTTTAACAGAATTAAGTAAAATCAGTAAATCCAATACATAAAATGAGTAAGCTTACAATTAATCCTTCGATCATTACTCGTGACACAGACAAAATAGCTGCGCCAACAGGCAATCTATATGAGTCTATCGCAATCATTTCCAAAAGAGCTCGTCAAATTTCAGTAACTATGAAAGACGAACTTAATGGTAAACTAGCCGAGTTCGCATCTTCTGTGGACAATCTTGAAGAAATTTTTGAAAACAGAGAGCAGATTGAAATTTCAAAATATTATGAAAAACTTCCAAAACCATCTACTCTAGCAATCGAAGAGTTTATGGAAGGAAAGATTTACGCTAGACTACCTGAAGAGGATAGCGAAAACGCTTAATCATCTATAATGCTCCGAAATAAGAAAATCTTACTGGGAGTATGTGGTAGTATTGCTGCTTATAAAGCAGCATTTTTAATAAGACTATTGGTAAAAGCGGGAGCAGATGTAAGAGTTATCTCTACTACATCTGCTTCTGATTTTATTAGCCCACTCACCCTATCTACGCTTTCCAAAAATCCAGTTTTAACAAAATTTGTTAAAAACGAAAATGGAGAATGGAATAACCATGTAGAACTTGGACTCTGGGCTGACCTTATGCTCATAGCTCCGCTCAGCGCCAATACACTTGGCAAAATGGCTAATGGCATATGTGATAACCTCCTTTTGGCAACATACCTTTCCGCTAAATGCCCTGTCATGGTAGCGCCCGCAATGGATTTGGACATGTACGCCCACCCAAGTACTCAGCAGAATATTAAGACCATCCAATCTTTTGGCAACATGGTAATTGATGCAGAGGATGGCGAACTAGCTTCTGGTTTGAGTGGCCAAGGCCGAATGGCTGAGCCTGAAAATATTCTAAAGCACATTGATAGTTATTTTTCGAAAAGTAAATCACTAGCCGGTAAAAAAGTACTGATTACAGCTGGGCCAACCTATGAAGCAATAGATCCGGTTCGTTTTATTGGAAATCATTCCTCTGGCAAAATGGGCTATTCAATTGCCAAGGCGTGCCTAGAATTAGGAGCCGAAGTAGTACTCATTAGCGGCCCAAGCAATGAGTCAATACCTGAAAATGAAGCATTAAAATTGATAAGAGTGCAATCAGCAAAGGAAATGTTGCTGGCTGCCGAGGAGAATTTCACTTCAGCTACTATTGGTATATTGTCGGCAGCGGTAGCAGATTATGCTCCGAAGACTGTGGCGAATAAAAAGATTAAAAAGAGCGAAGATACACTCACCATCGAGCTGACCAGAAACCCTGATATTGCCAAAACACTTGGTGCAAAAAAGCGGAAGGATCAGCTGCTTATCGGCTTTGCATTGGAGACGGACAATGAAGAAGCGAATGCTAAAAAGAAATTGGAAGCAAAGAACTTCGATCTTATTGTCCTTAATAGCTTACAAGATGAAGGAGCCGGATTTGCGCACCATACCAATAAAGTAACCTTGATTACCTCAAAAGATTCACTTGCCCTCCCGCTTTTGACTAAGGATGAAACCGCAACTAAAATTATTAAATACGTTGTGAATTTGCTAAATCAAAAAGAAGGAGTTTAAATCTTTCATCTCAATTAGATTATTTTTCGTATTATTGGTTATGTATAAAAAGTCACTCCTACTGATTGTTTTTTCCTTCTTAAGCTACTCTATACTAGCGCAAGAAATTAATTGCAATGTGACAATCAATGCACAAAACATTCAAATAAGTGACCGTAGTATTTTCCAAGATATGGAAAATGCCTTTGAGCAATTTTTGAATAATAGGCGATGGACCAACGAGGTATTCAGGCCTGAGGAGCGCATCCGTTGTAATATGGTATTAACGATGGAAACTATGCCAAATATTGGCAGCTTCACAGCATCGCTTCAAATACAAGTATTGCGTCCTGTATATGGCACCAATTATGAGACCGTTGTCTTCAACTTTGCGGATAGAAATTGGCAATTTGATTACACAGAATCACTTCCATTAGAATTTAACGAGAATACATTCAACACCAATCTCACTTCCATGCTGGGTTTTTATGCATATATCATTTTGGGATACGATTATGATTCATTCTCAAGATTGGGCGGCTCAGCATTTTTTGATCGCGCTTTCAATGTTGTGATCAATGCGCAGCAAAGCCCTCGTGCTGGTTGGAAGCAATTCGAAAGCAACCGGAATAGATATTGGATTACCGAGAACCTTATGAGCAGTCAAATGGTGCCTGTGCGTGAAGCAATTTATGAATACCACAGGCTTGGCTTGGATATGTTTGGCCGCGATCCAGAACAAGGTAGAGACGCCATTATTACCGCTTTGCAAAAAATTAAAGATGTCAATAAATTAAGACCAAATTCTGTTATCATCAATTCATTTTTTGATGCAAAATCAGACGAACTAGCAAATATTTTCTCACAGGGAAACGATAGCAAAAGACGACAAGCTGTAGAGATCCTCCGTGAACTTGACCCTACCAATACTGAAAAATATAGCCGAATCAATCCATAGGGCTAATTCATTTCATTAATGCATTTCAAAGCTATAATCTTAAATTAGATTTGTATTTTTGATACCAATCTAAATCCATCCATTTTGCGCTATTATGTTGCAGCAATTAAGTATTAGAAACTACGCGCTGATAAAAACACTAGTTATGAGCCCATCCACAGGACTCAATATGATTACTGGTGAAACAGGCGCAGGTAAATCGATAATGTTAGGCGCTGTAGGCTTACTGTTGGGAGAAAGAGCGGATTCCTCTGTAATGCTAGAGGATAAAGAAAAATGCATTATCGAAGGGCATTTTGATATTGCTGCTTACCAAATGGAGAGTTTGTTTGAGCGGGAGGAATTAGACTTTGTGAACCCTTGCATTATCCGCAGAGAAATGAGTCCAGGTGGCCGAACTCGAGCCTTTATCAACGATACACCAGTGAAGCTCGAAACTTTGAAAATCATTGGTTCGCTACTTATGGATGTACATTCCCAACATCAAAATTTAGCACTAGGCGAAAAAATTTTTCAACTCAAAATCATCGATGCATTTGCTGGTAATCGAGCTCTTTCAGAAAATTACCAATCCATATACAAGGAATGGAAAAATGCCAAAGATGACTTGGAAGCCCTGGAACTCAAAAGACTCAACCTACAGAAAGATCAAGATTACAATCAATTTATGTTTGACGAGCTGGATGCTGCCAAACTAAATATAAATGAACAAGAGGAGACTGAAGCTCAACTGGAAGTATTAGAAAACGCAGAGGAAATCAAACTGAAAATTGCTGAAGCATTATCTTTATTGAAAGAAGGTGATTTTCCTGCATTAGATGCCTTAAGACAATCGCGATCGCTTTTAGGACAAATAAGCTCATTTGGCAAAGGATTGAATGAGCTTTTCATAAGATTAGAGAGTGCATTTATTGAGCTTGACGATATTGGTCAAGAACTGGAAAATGAAGTAGAAGAAGTGGAATTTGATCCAGAAAAAGCTACTCGATTGAAAGAGAGACTTGATTTGATTTATCGCTTACAGCAAAAACATCAAGTAGCTACGATTTCCGAACTAATTGAAATAAAAGAACAGTATTCAGCTAAATTGCTTGACTCTGACGATACAGACGTTGCTTTTAATAAACTGAGATCACACATTGCTCAATTAGAGCAAAATCTAGTGAAAACTGCTGCTGAACTAAGTAAAACTCGCAAGGACGTTGCTCCAAAACTTGAAAAAGAAATTGTGAGCATATTGCAAGAGCTTGGGATTCCCAATGGGAATTTCCAGATTGAAATGAAGCCAGCAGAACCGAAAATTTCAGGGGCAGATGAAATTCAATTTCTGTTTTCGGCAAATAAAGGTTTGAAACCCGGTGAATTAAAGGATGTGGCATCTGGCGGTGAATTTTCCAGATTGATATTTGCACTTAAATATATAATAGCTGGAAAGACCGCTTTACCAACGATAGTTTTTGATGAGATTGATACAGGGGTGTCAGGTGAAATTGCTTTGAAATTGGCTAAAATGATGCGTAAAATGGCGTCGAAACATCAAGTAATTACCATCACCCACCTCCCGCAAATGGCGGTGGCTGGTGAAAAACACTTCTTTGTATATAAAGATAATAGCGAACCTCGAACGGTAAGTCGTATTCGTGAATTGTCACAAAATGATAGATTACTTGAAATTGCAAAAATGATTGGTGGAGATGATCCAAGCGCTACCACTATCCAAAATGCAAAAGAATTGCTTGAAACCGTTAACTAATAAAATTAAAACTTACTCCCAAAATATAAATTATGGCTCGAGAAAAGAAAGTTGATTCTAAAGAAGTAGGACTTGAATTAGGTCTGGTGATATTCAGATTTTTTCTTAAAACCGATCACTTACATTATGGTCTGTTTACTGATGGACTGAAAGCAGATGTATTAGACTTGAAACCTGCCCAAGAAAAATATACTGAACTTCTTAAAAGCCTAATACCAGAAGGTACCAAAACCATTTTGGATGTAGGTTGTGGCTCAGGTGCAACTGCGCTATCTTTAATAAATGATGGCTATGAAGTAGAATGCGTATCTCCAGGTAAAATCCTCACAGCACAAGTGAGGAAGCTTTTAGGTGATAAGGCAGTGGTTCACCAAAAGAAATTTGAAGATGTATCAATTGATAAAAAGTACGATTTGATACTTTTCAGCGAGAGTTTTCAATATATCCCGATGGATAATTCAATTCCAGGAGCACTGAAATTATTAAACCCTGGAGGAAGCATAATTGTAGCAGATTTTTTCAAAACGGATGCTCCAGGCAAAAGTCCATTGGGTGGCGGACACAACTATAAAGAGTGGCAAGGCAAATTGGCAAACTTCCCCGTGAAAGTGGCTTTTGAGCGTGATATCACAGAAGAAACCTCCGTTACTATGGATATTGTGCATCAACTATCCAATGAGGTTTTGGCTCCAGTTTGGAAATCGGTATTCGAACTTGCTGAAGATCGTGCGCCGAGAATTATGAAATTGGTGAAGTGGAAATTCAAGAAGAAATTTGAGAAAATGGAGAACAAGCATTTCACAGGACAAAGAAATGGGGAGAATTTCAAGAAATACAAAAAGTATATGGTTTACCTGCTCAAACCAGAATAGTATAAATATCAAGCTACAAATGCTTCTTTTCTGTCACATTTTTCGTACTTTGAAAATAAAAACACTATGATAATCGCTTTAATTGCCATTGCCGTAATTGCCATCTTCTTGATCGCAACTTATAATAAACTGGTAAACCTCAGAGTAACTAGAGAAAATGCCTTTGCAGACATTGATGTTCAGCTAAAGCAACGTCATGACTTAATTCCACAGCTTGTAAGCACTGTAAAAGGCTACATGCAACATGAGGAAGGAGTATTGACCCGCGTAACAGAAGCTAGAACTCGCGCTATGTCTGCTACAACAATCGATGGTAAAATAGATGCTGAACAGCAACTAGGTTCGGCACTTGCTGGACTAAAGGTACAAGTAGAAGCCTACCCTGATTTGAAGGCCAACCAAAATTTCATGCACTTACAAACTGAAATCAGCGACGTTGAAAATAAACTTGCTGCTGTCAGAAGATATTTCAACTCTGCAACAAGAGAATTGAATGTAGGGGTACAAAGTTTTCCTGCCAATATCATCGCGGGAATGTTTGGGTTCAAAACTGAGAAAATGTTTGAAATTGCCATGGAAGACCGTGCAAATGTAGACAAAGCTCCTGATATAAAATTCTGATCCTCAACCTCCCGCCATGTCCAAATATGTAGGAATACAAGGTCAAATCCGATCTAATAATAGGAAGTCCATTTTACTTTTGCTTGCATTTCCAACTTTGGTATTGGTTGCAGTTTATGCATTTATTTACTTCACCAGCTTTGATCAAACAGCGGGAGGAATAGACGACCAAATGGTGAAGGACGACTTTGTCGCGTCCATTCCCGCTACGTTGATCATCGTGGGCATTTGGTTTAGCATTGCCTTTTTCTTCAATGTGAAAATGATCCAAAGTGCTACAGGAGCAAGGCCATTGGAACGAAAAGAGAATATGAGGATTTACAATCTGACAGAAAACCTTTGCATAAGTAAAGGAATGAAAATGCCTAAAATCAATGTAATTCCAGATCCATCTCTCAATGCATTTGCAAGTGGAATAAATGAAAAAACATATACGGTGACCCTCACACAGGGAATCATTGATAAGCTAAATGATGATGAGCTTGAAGGCGTAATTGCGCATGAATTAATGCACATCAGAAATAACGATGTGAAACTTTTGGTCATAAGTATTGTCTTTGTAGGTATTTTCTCACTCGTAGCCCAAATGCTTTTCCGAATGCTTATATATGGTGGTGGCAGAAGAAGAGGCAAGGATAATAAAGGCGGTGGTGCATTAATTATCGCATTGGTAATTGCAGCAATTGCTTATTTCCTATCCCTTATTTTCAAATTTGCCATTTCGCGTAGTCGAGAATATATGGCTGATTCGGGCGCGGCCGAAATGACTCGTAACCCAAGAGCCTTAGCATCAGCACTAAGAAAAATTAGTGGAAATTCAGAGGTGGGAACTTTGAAAAGCGAAGATGTATCAGCTTTATTTATTGATAATTCTTCCAAAAATAAGAAAGGCTTTGCAAGCATGATAAGTGGTATATTTGCCACACACCCTCCTATCGAAAAGAGGATTAAACTACTTGAAGAGTTTTAAAAACATTATAACTATATTTTTTTGTCAAATTTTACTTAAAAGAGATATGTCAAATAATCTGCTCAAAGGAAAAAGAGGAATCATATTCGGCGCCTTAGATGAAAATTCTATTGCTTGGAAAACTGCATTGAAATGTAAAGAAGAAGGCGCAATATTCACACTGACCAATGCTCCAGTGGCAATGAGAATGGGTGAAATTCAAAAACTTGCAGAAATATGTAAATCAGAAGTGATTCCAGCAGATGCTACTTCTGTTGAAGATTTAGAAAACCTGTTCACTAAGTCTATGGAGATATTGGGAGGAAAGATTGATTTTGTACTTCACTCTATCGGCATGAGTCCAAACGTTCGCAAAGGTCGCGATTATGGAGATCTTAATTACGATTGGTTTCTAAAAACTTTGGATATCTCAGGAGCTAGCTTTCATAAAGTGTTGCAGACAGCTGAGAAAACAGATGCAATGAACGAATGGGGTTCCATTATGGCATTGAGCTATATCGCAGCACAGAGATCATTCCCAGACTATTCAGATATGGCGCATGCAAAAGCATTACTTGAGTCTATTGCAAGAAGTTACGGACACCGTTTTGGCAAGCTAAAGAATGTTCGTGTGAATACTATTTCTCAATCGCCAACAAAAACTACTGCTGGCACGGGTGTCACTGGATTCGATGTTTTCTATGACTATGCCGATAAAATGTCACCACTTGGCAATGCAACTGCCGAAGACTGTGCAAATTATATTGCAGTGATGTTCTCAGATTTCACCAGAATGGTTACCATGCAGAATCTTTTCCATGATGGAGGCTTCTCCTGCGCAGGTATTACCGACGAAATCGTAGAGCAAATGCGTAAATAAAAATTCACTAATTCAATTAAAATCCCTGTTGCACCTCAACGGGGATTTTCTTTTTAAATACCTCAAATTCCATTTTCAATGATTGCCTTCCCAAATGCCAAAATCAACCTAGGTTTGAGAATCCTGAAAAAAAGATCGGATGGTTTTCACGACATTGAAACGTGCATGTACCCTATTGACTGGCAAGATGCTATTGAAATTATTGAACATGGGAAACTTGAATTAAGTACTTCAGGATTGGAAGTGCCTGGAGATGACAAATCCAACTTGTGCATTCGGGCATACAAAGCATTGCAAAAAGCCTATGGACTTCCAAATGCAAAAATTCATTTGCATAAAGTAATTCCTTTTGGTGCAGGCTTAGGTGGCGGTTCATCAGATGCGGCCTTTGTAATGAAAGTTGCGTCAGAGATTTTTCAGCTATTTTTAGAGGATGATTTACTAGAAGAAATCGCAGCAGAGCTAGGCAGTGATTGCGCATTTTTCATCAAAAATCAACCTGCTATTGCGGGAGGTAGAGGCAATGAATTGGAAGTCCTGAACTTCAATCCAGATGGATATTACGCTTTGGTAATCTATCCAAATATTGCAATAGGCACCGCTCTAGCCTACAAAAATGTGGTTCCAAATGCTGAAGGAATTAATATAGAAGAAGCTCTATCAAAGCCAATTGAAGAGTGGAAAAATCATTTGCATAATCAATTTGAAGATACCATTTTTCCTGCCTTTCCAATATTGAAAGAAATTAAAGGCGCACTTTACCAACAAGGTGCCGTCTATGCTTCTATGTCAGGATCCGGTTCTGCTATGTATGGGCTATTTAAAAATGAGCCACAAATAGAAAGTTGGAAGGAATCAGGCTATGCTGTATGGAGAGGAAAACTTTGATCATTTAAAGAGTCTCGTGGACAAAGGCCTTCTTTGTAATAATCTGTTCAGAATAGGATATGAAAGCACTGAAAGTAAAATAACTAGAGTTCCGATATAAAATTGCTCACTCATTTTCTCCTTCTCACCGAATACAATTACGGCCAGAATAATTCCGTAGACAGGCTCTAGGTTTACAGTTAAATTTAAGAAAAAAGCACTAATTCGTTTCATCAGTTCAATAGAAACTGAATAGGCAAAAACAGTGCATAGCAGCGCCAATATTAATATATAGACAAAATCCATCCCAGTTGGCGTTAGTTGGAGCCCAATATCATCGGTCATGTACATTGAGTAAAAAGGAAGAAATAATACAGTTCCCAAAAACGCACCTACCATCTCATAAAAATTAATCATATAAGGATGATGTCTTTTGGTAAATTTACCATTGATTACGGTGAAAACGGCAGCTAACAATGCGGAGCCAAGAGCCATTGAAAGACCAAGAACGTGATCGAACTCGAAGCGAAAAATGATATAAAGTCCGAAAATCACAACCAAACCCAAAGCAACTTCGAAGAATTTTATTTTTCTATTGGTCATTATAGGCTCGATTATGCTAGTCCATAAGGAAGTAGTGGCCATACCAGCCAAGCAAATAGAAGCTGTAGAAACCTTAGCAGCTCCGAAAAAAAGTATCCAATGAGCTGCTATCAATAGTCCAGTAGCTAGCATTTTCAAAATTTCTATTCGCCCTATCGAGAATGAGTGTTTGCGGAAAAGTAAAATTATGCCTAAACCAAGAGCTGCTAATAAGGTGCGGTGAAAAACGATTTCTACAGAAGGTATACTTATCAATACGCCAAGGATTGCAGTAAAACCCCATAGGAGCACAATTAAGTGGAGCATAAAAAAATCCTTACGATCAGCGGTCATTATCTAGGCAGTGTTTTATACAATATCAATGTGATAAATGTAAAAACAATATTTGGCATCCAAACTGCCAATAGTGGATTTATGGCTCCGCCTTCTGCAATATTTTTGGAGACTAAAAAGAATATGATAAAAACAGCTGCTAATGCAAAACCAACGGCCATCTGAGCGCCTGTACCGCCTCTAGATTTGCGGGAGGAAACAATTACTCCCAAAAGTGTAAGCACCAAGGCAGCAAATGGCGCCATAAACCTTGAATACCTTTCTATCCTGTAAATAATGAGGTTGTCTGCTCCTCTGGATTCTAATAACGCAATGTATTCGTCCAATTCAGTCAAAGTGAGCATCTCCTGCTTATTATCTACGATTTCAAAATCCTCCGGAAAAAGATTAATTAGCGTATCCAACTCCCTTCCAGTCCTTGCCTCCTCCTCCATTCCATCAAACTTACGATACTTCCAATCTACCAAATGCCACACTCCTGACTCACCAACAGAATCGGGCTTCCAAATTATTCGCTCTGCATAAAGTTTATCTATTAGTTGATTTCCTTTGATAGTTTCAATAGTAAAGCGAAAACCTGTATTTATTGCATTTGAATAGCTTTGCATATACACATAAGATTCTGGCCCAACTTTCACGTGAAAGTTCGTTTGTCCAAACATCTTTTGTCCATCAATATAATTAATTTCAAATTCAATTCTCGGTTTATTTGCCATAGGTATAACCCAGCCTTGCAATAGAAAACTTGCAACAGTTATCATAAAAGCTCCTACCATATATGGCCTCAAAAGTCGTTGAAAACTCATTCCACTACTAAGCATGGCGATAATCTCTGTGTGAGAAGCGAGCTTAGACGTCATAAAAACAGTAGCAATGAAAATGGTAATAGGAGTAAGTACATTTCCCATGTAGGGGGCGTAGTACAAGTAATATTTTAGGATTTCGAAGGCACCTACATTATTTTTTAAGTAGGCGTCATTATTTTCAACAAAGTGCAATACCGATATGATAGATACCAGTAGTAGCACTACAAAAATGAAGGTGACAAGAAATCTGTTTAGAATATATTTATCTAAAATTTTCAATAGGTCTGCAGAATTGGGAATGCTTTAAACAAAATTTGAACCATCATTGACGAGATTACAATCGACGAGAAACTTTCTCAACCATTGTCTTTTTCCAACTTGCGAAATCACCTTCGATAATATGTATTCGTGCTTGCTTTACCAACCATAGATAAAAGCTAAGATTTTGAATACTAGCAATCTGTGCTCCTAGCATTTCCTTGCTTGTAATAAGATGTCTTAAGTACGCTTTTGAATAAAAATTACTTGAATGCGCACTAAGTCCAGTGTCAATTGGGCTGAAATCATCTTTCCATCTTTCATTACGCATATTCAAAATACCCTCGGTGGTAAATATCATTCCGTTTCGGGCATTTCTGGTAGGCATTACACAATCGAACATATCAATTCCTAAAGCGATACATTCAAGCAAATTAGCAGGTGTACCAACTCCCATTAGATATCGTGGCTTTTCATATGGTAGTATATCGCAAACAACCTCTGTCATTTCGTACATATCTTCAGCTGGCTCGCCAACCGACAAACCTCCAATTGCATTACCTACCCTATCCATTGAAGCAATTTTTTCGGCAGATATTTTTCGTAAATCAGTATAAACACTTCCTTGGACTATAGGAAATAAATGCTGCTCAAAACCATAAATACCCTCAGTCTCATCAAATCTAGTACAACACCTTTCTAGCCATCTATGAGTCATTTCCATTGATTTCTTTGCGTATCTATACTCACAAGGATATGGCGTGCACTCATCAAAAGCCATTATAATATCCGCTCCAATTCTCCTTTGGATATCCATGACACCCTCTGGGCTAAAAAAATGCTTACTTCCATTTATATGAGATTTGAATTCAACGCCAGCTTCCTTAATCTTACGAGTTCCTGAAAGAGAATACACTTGGTAGCCTCCACTATCTGTCAGAATAGGTTTGTCCCAGCCATTGAATTTGTGTAATCCTCCCGCCTGTTCCAATATATCTAGGCCAGGTCTGAGATATAAATGATAGGTATTACCCAATATTATTTGAGCTTGTATATCAAGTTCTAGCTCACGCTGATGAACAGCTTTTACAGTAGCGGCTGTACCCACGGGCATGAATATGGGCGTTTCTACTGCCCCATGTGCAGTGTAAAATACGCCTGCCCTAGCCTTTGTATTTGGGTCTTTTGCCTTCAGTTCAAATTTCATCTACAACAAGTCTCATTTTTCAAGTCGCAAAAATAACATTAAATAATCCCTGAAAGACTATCTTTGAGAAGAATTGAACATGGACTCTCAAATGATAATACCTTTACTGCTTTACGGCCTGATTACTCTTGTATTTATTCAACTCTTCTATCATTTAGTTTACTTTATTAGAATTCCACTCTTCAAAAGGAAGATTAAGAATGAAAATGAAATGGAAGGAATTTCTATCGTTGTGTGTGCACATAATGAAGAGGAAAATCTAAGAGAGCTGCTTCCATTATTATTAAATCAAGATCATCCAAACTTCGAGGTGATTATAGTGGACGATAAATCTTCAGATGGTAGTTATGACTTTCTGACCGAGGAAAAATTAAAGCACCCAAGATTGAGATTGGTTGTGATTGATTCTACACCTGACGCCTTCAATTCAAAGAAATATGCACTAACCCTTGGCATCAAGGCTTCTAAAAACGATATCGTTTTATTAACCGATGCAGATTGTCGTCCAAATAGCACATCTTGGGCTAGTCAGATGGCAAAGACTTTTGACGCTGAAACCCAAATTGTTTTGGGCTATTCTCACTATCAAAAATCAGGTGGATTCCTAGGCAATCAAATAGAGTTTGAAACATTGATCACAGGAATCTCTTATATTTCATCTGCTCTGGCATTTAGGCCTTACATGGGTGTTGGAAGAAATTTGGCCTATCGAAAAAGTTTTTTTCTGAAGAATAAAGGCTTTTATGGCATGATGGAATTAACTGGTGGTGATGACGATTTATTCATCAATAAATATGCAAAGAAAAAATTCACTAAGGTGTGTATAGGTGCTGATGTTGTAGTATTGTCTATTCCAAAAAAAACATGGTCAGCTTACTACACACAAAAATTAAGACATTTGGCTGCTGGAAAGCATTACAAATTCAGAGATAAGTTTCGAATAGGCCTTTTTCATATATCCTTATCACTTATGTGGCTTAATGCCTTGGTTTTAGCTTTCTATTGGGAGAACTTATTAGACTACCAACTTTTATTTGGAATAGCGGCGGGAGGATTCCTTTTAAGGTTAATTTTGTTGCATACATTTTTTATTCTTGCTGCTAAGCGATTTGGTGTGAAAGTTGCTGGATTTTTATTAATTTTTTCCGAGATTTTTTATCTCAAATATTATTTATTGGTTGGCATATCTGCACAGTTTTCTAAAAGGATAAAATGGTAGCTTCACGTGGTTTTTCTCAAAAGGCTTTAAAGGATTTCGAACTTATTGACCAGGCGGTTGATGAGAAAGATCAGCAAGCATATGCAGATTTGTTGAAGAGGTACAAAAAACCTGTTTATCATATGATCCTGAAAATGGTTCGTAATGTTGATGATGCAGAAGACTTAACCATTGAAGCGTTTGCAAAGGCTTTCAAAAACCTCCACAAATTCAAAAAAGAC
>CAZRBW010000032.1:21258-32150 GCA_964598395.1 uncultured Roseivirgaceae bacterium | reverse complement strand
GCCGGACTGATGATTTTCATTTTGATAGCATCAGGATCAGGACTATTGCATTACATGGGGCAAGATCCCGAAGTAGTAAAACTGGCAATTCCGTACATGGGCATTATTGCTTTTTCTATTGTGCCTTTGATGGTTTTTCAAACGTTCAGACAGTTTACGGAAGGCTTATCTCAAACTAGACAAGCGATGGTCATTACTATTGCTAGTAATTTGCTGAATATCTTTCTAAACTATCTGTTAATTTTTGGTAAATGGGGATTCCCTGCGCTTGGTTTGAATGGTGCCGGTTGGGCAACGCTTATTTCGCGGGTGGTAATGGCAATTGCAATGTTTTTGTTCGTAGCCTACGCGCCGAGATTTGCTTCATATATCAAAAACCTGCAATTCAAGCGATTTTATAAAGAGAGATTTAATCGCCTTTTGGGATTGGGAATCCCATCAGGAATGCAGTTTTTATTTGAAGTGAGTGCATTTAGTCTTGCCGCAGTAATGGTAGGTTGGCTAGGTGCGGATGCTCTAGCTGCACATCAGATTGGTATTTCATTAGCCTCCATCACATTTATGATGGCATCGGGCGTTTCTGCAGCTTCTACCATCAGAATTGGTAATCAATTAGGCCGCAAGGATATTCCAACACTTAGAGTAGCTGGGTTTAGTAATTTCTTATTAATTGTTGCTTTTATGGCTGTTAGTGGCGTTTTATTTATTGTATTTCGCGATTTCCTTCCTACACTTTTTATTGCGGACGCTGACGTAATTGCCACTGCATCCGGTTTATTAATTATCGCGGCATTCTTCCAAATATTCGATGGTGTGCAGGTGGTAAGTTTGGGCATCCTCCGCGGTTTGCAAGATGTGAAAGTACCCACCTTGGCTACTTTTATTGCGTATTGGATTATCGGTTTGCCAGTTGGGTATTTACTAGCATTTGAGTTTGACTATGGCATCAAAGGCGTATGGTATGGCTTGTCTCTTGGATTGGGAGTTACAGCCATCACCATGTTCTATCGTTTCGATCAGTTGACAAGGAAATTGAGGAAGGCGATGCAATAGGAAAGTGTTTTTCCAATTCTTCAGAAACCTACTTTATTGCCAAATATTCATTTTAATTTTTCCATAAGAACCTCTTTAGCTATTTTGTGAATCAATTCTAAACCATTCACAAATGAGAATACTATCCACACTATTTATTGCTCTTTTTGCCTTTCCTGCAATGGCTCAATTTCAATTGGAAATGCCAGCCATATTGGAGGAAAAAGAGCGCTCCATTATCGTAGACAAATTATTAGAAGAACGATTCGAGACTGTGCTTCCGGGATTAATGCGGAAACATGGAATCGATATGTGGATTATCATTTCTAGAGAATATAATGAAGATCCAGTGATGCGTACTATGCTGCCTTCCACTTGGGTATCGGCTCGTCGCAGAACCATTATGGTGATGTATGATAGAGGCCCGGAACTTGGAGTAGAAAGATTGGCTATTGCGCGATACGATGTGGGCAATTTATTTAAAGGAGCTTGGAATCAAGCTACGCAACCCGACCAATGGAAAGCTTTGGTTCGCTTAATAAATGAGCGGAATCCGAACAAAATTGCGCTTAATTTCTCCACCAATTATGCGCATGTGGATGGACTCACATATACAGAGCATAAAGAGTTTATGGCCGAATTGGATTCTAAGTTTCAAGAAAGAGTGGTTTCTGCTGAGAATTTAGGTGTGGCATGGCTCGAAACTCGCACCGACAATGAAATGGCTATTTACCAGCACATTTGCAGGATTGCTCATGTGATTATTCAAGAAGGTTTTTCAGAAAAAGTAATCACTCCAGGCGTAACTACTACCAATGATTTGGTATGGTGGTTTCGCAATAGAAATAGGGAACTAGGATTAGACACTTGGTTTCATCCATCAGTCGATGTGCAAAGAGCTGATCCAGAAAACTTTGATCATCTAAGGACTTTTTCCTCCCGCCCCGAAGAGCAGGTGATTTATCCTGGCGACTTGATTCATGTGGATTTTGGCATCACTTACTTGAGATTAAATACTGACACACAACAGCATGCCTATATTTTGAAACCAGGCGAAACTGAAGTGCCAAAGCTATTACAAGATGCTTTCAAGAAGGGAAATCGTTTGCAAGATTTGCTTACAAATGAATTTGAACAAGGCTTATCAGGAAATGAAATACTTTCAAAGGCTCTTGCCAATGCAAAAGCTGAAGGAATCAATGGCACCATTTACACACACCCCATCGGCTATTATGGTCATGCGTCAGGGCCAACTATTGGCATGTGGGACAATCAGGGCAGAACGGTAGGTGCAGGTGATTATCCGCTAAACTACAGAACAGCTTATTCCATTGAATTGAATGCTGCAGTGGAGATTCCAGAATGGAAAAAGACCATACGGATAATGCTAGAAGAAGATGGCTACTTTGATGAAAATGGGAAGTTCAGATATATTGATGGTAGACAAACAGAGATTTATCCGATACCACGAATTTTACCTTACAACAGATAATTAAAAGATCCGATCTCAAAGGATAAACTCTAATTTTCAACCAAAAATTATTTTAATTATTAGTTGAAACTAAGCGATTTGAAAAAGAAAATACTTAGTATTTATTAACACTCAAAACAATCTAACTGTAAATACAAATGTTATCATGTAGTGTAGGAGAATATCTCACTTTAGGACACCCCTCTTAATCAGAAGCAAGAATTTTAATATTGTTTTAAATTTAAAATCACACAATTAATTTCGAAAAATGAGCATCTAACAAAATAAATTTCGTAAAAAATCGCACCATGCAATTTTTTTTTAAATATCACTTTGATTTAAAAATCAAATTTAATATCCTTGTATAACAAAATTATTTCCAACTAAAATCACACCAAAATGAAAAAGAAAAACTTCTTTATGGTATTTGTGTTTTTTGCAATGGTACTTATCCAAAGCAACTCTTTTGCACTTGGCGACTGCGATGAATCATTCCAGTGCACTGGTACTGACACTATAACGTGTTCTAATTCAAATGGAGATTGCGAATTAGTAAATTGCAAGTATTTGAGATGCGGGATAGTAAAAATCCCATTGGATGGTTGTCCAACATGTCCAGTAACTATAGAATAGTTTTAATTAAGGCATTCAGGCAATAAATGTCCTGAATGCCTTAACCATTATAACTTAAAAAAACATAAATGAAAATTAACATCATTAGTTTAACATTAATTTTCTTTATCATATTTTGCAATTCATGCAATATCATTGATTCAGCACCAATAAAATACTTTGAGTTAACTAAAGAAAGATCCATTGATAGTTTCAAGAATGCAGAAGGTGAAATTGAACTTTTTATTTCGATAAAATCTATGGGTTTGTTAGAAGATAGATATACTTATCTTGATGGTAAGCGAGATGCTGCCTATATAACAGATAAAGATTTTACTAACTTCAAGCAATTAACTACATTTGGCGAAGGACCTGGCGAAGTTCAATCAATAGGAAGCTTATCGAATTCTAACCCTACTACAGGGGAATTTATTATTAATGACATTTCAACTAATAAGTTACTCTTCTATTCTAAATATGGTAATTTCATTAAAGAGTTGAAATTACCTAAATTCAACCTATGGGACAATAAAATCCTTTTTGATAATAATCATTTATTATTCAGTCCCATTCCGCCACAACTTGCATCTGCTCCTAAAATAGTTAAACTTGATTTGTTCGGCCAGGTTCTCCAAGAAATTGAGTTGAGCTTTCCAAAAGAATTGGGAGGACAAGAATTAAGTATTTTAAAAATCAATGATGTTTACATTTCCATTGCTAAAAGCAATTTTCCATCTTTTGCAATTTTAAACCAAGCAGGAGAAGTCATAAACACAGGCGTAATTTCTGGTCATGAAATTATTGAAAATAATATTAAGATATCAAAAACAATAAGAGAATCTTATGGCTCCCTAAATGTCTCGGTAGGGCTCTTCAAGGATATTTATTTAAGTGGTGAGAGAATATTTATACTAGTTACTGAAATTTCTGAAGATCAAAGTTCAATTACTAATAAGGTTTATGAACTTGAATTAATTAAGGACAACCTGATTATCAAGAACATTTTCCAACTCGACTTGAATGAAGATTATTTATGCATTCTCGTAGATGAAGATAAACTCTTAGCTTCAAGTTTCAGAACTGGTTACATCGATGAGTATGTTTTACCAAATTAGAATATGATTGATTTGCTTTTAATTATGCCAACAACTCTAACATTTAAAATCAATTGTATGAACACTTATTTAATTTCATATCCTGTTCCAGTTAGTTGATTAAGAAAATAAAAAGTAAATAAAAGGGTCACAATGTGGCCCTTTTTCATTTTGAGCAAATTTAAACCTCCAATTATGGAAGCAACCCTTCTATATTTTCTGGCAAGGCCGAACCTTGTGTATAAGCAGCAACTAATTGAAAAATGACAATTAAAACATATACAAAAGAACCTGTCGCTGTTAAAAATCCTAGGATGGTTAAGCCTAGACCTGCGTTTTCTTCGAGCTTAGCAGTAGTCTTCATAGCATTTTGGTTTAGGTTAAGAATAGTTGAATATCCTGAAAATAAAACTTAAAGTCAAATTTTAATTGTATTTTATTCCACTTATCAAAATAAAATGCCGTTTGAGTTAAGCTAAGGCGAATTTTTCACTTAAATATTTCTTGATCCGGAATCGAATCCTTTTGCAAAAATTGATAATGTTTGATCAATCCTTCAACTATAAACCACTGCGCAAGGATATAAGTGAACATGACTAGAAAACCACTATTCTCTATAGACCCTACAAATTTGTTCAGACCCAAAATGGCATCTGAGGTAAGAAACATAAGCGCTCCGAATAAAGTGAGGCTGTAACTTATTTGGGAAGTTTTACCATTTCGCTGCACAGCCATTATGCCCATCGAAACGATAACAAGACAATAAATGGAAACAGGAATGAGCAAATCGCCTAAGAAAGGATACATTATATACATCAAAACCAAGCCGAAGAATATCATGGTGACCGACCAAAAAACTCGTCGAATCAATGTGCTTCGGTTATTAGCTACTTG
The DNA here is from genome assembly GCA_964598395.1 of uncultured Roseivirgaceae bacterium. Taxonomy (GTDB): domain Bacteria; phylum Bacteroidota; class Bacteroidia; order Cytophagales; family Cyclobacteriaceae; genus CAXBDP01. The sequence continues at coordinate 27,047 of CAZRBW010000032.1, read as the reverse complement.
AATCACTGCCTTTCCATAGGTAATCACATAGAATAACTGTGCTAGCAAGAACGCGCCTAGCCCAAAAAGAAATAAATTTTCAAAGATTAGCAGCACATCGCCGAGCCATGAGAAAAGAAGAGCAATTAAAGTGTATTTGACAAAACCATGTTTAATGCTCCTTTCTACCGAATTGTAAAAATAAATACCAAGTAAAAGCATTAAACCTGGCTTGCTCAAAATTGCTAACCCTTCCAATTCAAAGGAATTGCCAATCAAATTAGCTATTGCTGTAAGGAAAAATAAAATTAGCCAAGGTCGGGTCTTTTTGGGATTCATGGTTCAACTAGATTTTATAGATATTCAGATAGATAATATTCCAACAAAAAGTCTAGGATTCAAAATATAAGCTACCGCTTTTCACAATTGCGCTAATTGGTAAGGTGCCTTAATTTGAATAAAACATTTTGCATATTTAGACCAATAATCTCCTATTATAAAATTCTTGTAGGTGTTTCATCCCAAACCCTTTAAATTAAAGCTTTACAATACACATCATTATGACTAAAAATATATTTATTGGAGTGGCTATTCTATTGGCTACACCATTTGCATTATTAGCGCAAGATCGCGTGGTAGGCAAGAGTTTCGCTACTCGATCGGAGGTAATTGCACAGAAAGGAATGGCTGCAACTAGTCATCCATTGGCCACACAAGTAGCATTGGACGTGCTGAAATCCGGCGGGAACGCCATTGACGCCGCCATTGCAGCAAATGCCACATTGGGCTTGATAGAGCCTACTGGAAATGGAATGGGAGGCGATTTGTTTGCGATTATTTGGGATGCTAAAACCCAAAAATTGCATGGGCTAAATGCCAGTGGACGCTCTCCAAAAAGTCTTACGCTAGAATATTTCAAGGAAAAAGGCATGACTCGGATTCCCGCTTATGGCCCGCTACCCGTATCCGTACCAGGTGCTGTGGATGGCTGGTGGGAAATGCATCAGAAATTTGGTTCTAAGCCTTGGGCAGAATTGTTCAATCCTGCGATCGGCTATGCTCGAAATGGCTTTCCTATTCCAGAATACATTGCCTATTACTGGGCTAGAGGAATCGATATTTTGGGTGAATATCCAAACTTTATGGAGACCTTCAGTATTAATGGAAAAAAGCCTGTAACAGGAGATATTAAAACCAACCCTGACCTTGCCAATACTTTTGAGAAAATAGCAAAAGGTGGGAGGGATGAATTTTATAAAGGCAGCATCGCAAGGACTATTAGCGACTTTATTCAGAAGCAAGATGGCTTTTTGAGCTATGAGGATTTGGCCTCGCATACTTCGGAATGGGTGGAGCCGGCTTCGGTAAATTATCGCGGATATGATGTGTGGGAATTACCTCCAAATAGCCAAGGTGTTGCCGCATTACAAATGCTAAATATCCTCGAAGGATATGATTTCTCTAAAATTCCTTACGGCAGTCCTGAGCATATTCATTTGTTTGTAGAAGCTAAGAAACTTGCTTTTGAAGATAGAGCTAAATTTTATGCAGATCCTGCCTTCCAAGATATACCATTAGATTGGCTGATTAGCAAAGATTATGCAGCCGAAAGAAGGGCATTAATTAATCCAGATCGAGCTGCTCGCACCTATGATGCTGGCAATCCAGCATTGCGGGAGGGTGATACTATTTATCTAACCGTGGCCGATGAAGACGGAAATATGGTATCGCTAATCCAAAGTAATTATAGAGGAATGGGTTCCGGAATGGTGCCCGATGGATTAGGCTTTGTATTGCAAGATAGAGGCGAACTTTTCGATCTGAACGAAGGCCAATTCAACACCTATGCTCCCGGCAAGCGCCCATTCCAAACGATTATTCCTGCCTTCATTACCAAGGATGGTCAACCGATGATGAGTTTTGGTGTAATGGGCGGCAGTTTCCAGCCATTAGGCCATGTGCAAATCGTGATGAATATGGTAGACTTCGGTATGAATATACAGGAAGCAGGTGACGCACCGCGGATAGATCATTTGGGCTCATCAGAACCTACAGGCGAGCGCATGCTTAATGGTGGTTACATTACCCTTGAAGATGGTTTTGGTTGGGACACCATACGCCAACTAATGGACAAAGGCCACCAAGTACGCTGGGGCTTTGGTGGATATGGTGGATACCAAGCCATAAAATGGGATCCCGTTCGTAAAATCTACTTTGGCGCTTCGGAGTCTAGGAAGGATGGCCAGGCTGCGGGGTATTAGATTTTAAGAAATAATGATTGGGGAAAAGGGCTTTTTATTAAGCCTTTTTTTTTGTTGAAAAAAATAAAAGTTCTTGCAGGTTTTTTATAAACCAGAACCTAAACCCAATAAACGCAAAAAGCCCTCGATTTCTCGAAGGCTTATGTGATCCCGCTGGGGCTCGAACCCAGGACCCATACATTAAAAGTGTATTGCTCTACCAGCTGAGCTACGGAATCATTTTTGCTTTGCTTTATTAAAGGCGTTTCCCTTAATTGCGGTTGCAAAGGTAAACCTTACCAATCAAAATGCAAAGCTACAAATTCAAATTATTCACATTCTTTTTCATCTTTATTGTAGTGGCTAATTACACCGCCACTGCACAAGATAATAGCGCCTCAATTAAACAGGCTGATTCTCTTTTTGTTGCAAAAAAATACACGGAATCTTTAGCCATTTATGAGGGACTATTTAATGAAGAAAAACTTCAAAGTCCTGCCATGCTTTTGAAGATGGCATTCATAAGTGAGGGTATGGATGAGCCTGCAGATGCACTTTTTTACCTAGAACACTACCAAAAAGTGAGTCGAGACCAAGCCGCTCTTCTTAAAATTTCTGAATTAGCTCAAGAATTTAACCTCCGCGGATACGAAACCAGCGACACAAATTTGTTTATCGATTTCTACGGTCGCTATCATATTGAAATCGCTGCGGTGCTGCTTTCATTCGCCATTTTACTTTTTTTGATATTCATTTATCGCCAAAGAAAATTCAACGAAAAGCCTGCTCCACTATTTGCTGGCATAGTGGTATTTCTAATTTTATCCGCAGTAGTTTTCAATAAACTAGGTATTGCCAAGCAAGCAATCGTACAGTCAGACTATGCTATGGCTATGAAAGGCCCAAGTGTCGGCAGTGATATGGTCGAAGGTATTGGCAAAGGTCACAAGGTTTCTGTGCTTGGAAAGAAAGATGTATGGCTAAGAATCCGCTGGAAAGACCAAGAAGTATTTGTAAGGGAGAATAGTTTGAGGGTCATTTAATTTCCTCCCGCCTAAAAATAAAAAAAACGGAGGTGGTCTAATCCTCCGTTTTCGATCCTGTGATTATTGGTTGGTTGCAATATTATAAAAGCGGATTTTCCATCTTACCAATAAAAAGAATGGCATCCGTATGTTTTTCTCTAATTACATATACAAAGGGCTTGTTTACCCTAACTGAAGGTGGCATGGAAGTAACCACAATACCTACGGAAGTTACTGCCGCAGCTTCTGTCCCTTGCTCATTTACTTCTACAAAAGTTTTATGCTTCACTTCGCTAATGACATGGTGCTGATTGTCATTAAAAATTTCTGAAAACCCACCTTTACTGCCACTAAAAGCTTCACCCATTCCCATTTGTGTAAGCACACTATTGAGGCTTATTTCATAGGCCAATTTGAATTTTGGCAAATACAAATCATACCCAACTTCGGCGGATGCATTCAGCCAATTATTCAAGGCAATCACACTTAAGCTTTCTGTAAATTTGTTCAAGGAAATATCAGAATTCGGCATTAGCACAGTCATCGAAAACTGTCCATTGCCATAAGGTATGTCAACCAACTCCACATCACGATGAGATAAGTAGCGATACTTAGCTTTTTTGGTCATCATAGTAGGCACTTGCACAGTTTCATTAGAGGCTAGTTGAAACCCTCTATCTTGCGTTTCTTTCGGGTCAAAAGGTACTTTCCAATCTGCCTTGAAGTACAGTGCATTGATCAAAAACATTACATGCTCTGGATTAATTTGCTCTATAATGGAAGGTATTTTTCCTTGGGTTTTATTGCTTACCCAATTGTTAATATTGTTTACTGTTTGCGGATTTTGAAAATCTTCTCCACGAATATCTGCATTGTAGTAATTGATCAAAGACTCCGAGAAACTGCTCTTCACTACTTTTCCACTACGATACCACATAGAGTTTGCATTATTGAATTGAACTCGATTGTCCATTTCCTTCACTCTTTTCTCTAAGCTTTTGAAGGCGCTATTGACTTCCGCTTGGCTCAAATCGTTATAGCCTAAAATGGCAGCCATGGTAGCTCTCAATTCTGCATTTGCTCCATTGCTTGTCATAGCCAAAGCCATAGAAACGCTAAAAGGCGAAACAAATACATTCGTATTAGCCGGTTCGGATTGAACCACTTTGTTGAATAGGTCAAAGGAGAAATCATTTCCTCCTTGCACAGTATTCAATTCGATTGTTTGTAGAGGAGATAAATCAGGAAGATTAGGCTCAATATCCTCTGAGGGCTGACATTGAATCGCAGCAAGTGCGATTGCAGCAAAGCTCAAAAAAGTGGATAATTTTCGCATTTGGTTCCTCATTATGCTCTTAAGACAGCGGGAGGAGGCAAATGGTTGGAACTACCTATCAACTTCTCCTAAAACTAAATCGATAGAGCCAATAATTGCAATCAAATCTGCAATCAAACCTCCCTTAGCGATTTCAGAAATCACAGATAAATTCACGAAAGACGGTGCTCGTACTTTACATCTAAATGGCTGATCGGATCTACCATCTGCTCTGAAATAATAACCAAGCTCTCCTTTTGGATTCTCGGCCCGAACATATAAATCTTGTGCTTTTGGACGAATTTTCTTTGGAACCATCGCTTTCGGATCAAAATCTCGGGTGCGTTTATGTTCTCCTTGCAGCTGATCCAAGCTTTGACTGATAATCCGGATCGATTGGTAGCATTCCTGCATACGCACGTAGGTTCTATCCCAGCAATCGCCTTTGGTTCCCATTTCACCTTTGCCTACAGGGACATCAAAATCAATTTCAGGATACACACTATAGCCATCTACTTTCCGCAAATCGAATTTCAAACCGGAGCCTCGCAGCATCGGCCCAGTGATGCCATAATTGATGGCTACATCCAATGGCAGCACGCCTACATTGGCTGTCCGCTCTACAAAGATTTTATTTTCAATCAATAGCTTATCCATTTCGCGAACCTTCGGCTCTAGATAATTGATAAACTCCCGACAACGCTCCTCGAAGCCAACAGGCAAATCGTAATAAAGTCCACCCACCCAAATGTAATTGTAAAGCATTCGCGCTCCACAAACCCACTCTAGCAAGCGCAGGATATGTTCCCTGTCCCGCATCATCCAGAAAAAGGAGGTCATCGCACCAATATCCATCCCATAGGTACCAATCGCTACAAAATGAGAGGCAAGCCGATTAAGCTCTGCTACTAATACTCTGATATATTCTACACGTTTTGGAATTTCCTTTTCGATACCCATCATTCGCTCCACTCCCATGGCATAGGCATGTTCGGAATTCATTGCGGCCAAATAATCCATCCTATCCACGTATGGGATAATCTGATTATAAGCTAAAGATTCAGCATGCTTCTCGAAGCAGCGATGCAGATAGCCAATATGTGGCACTACATCTACCACCATTTCACCGTCAGTTACCACTTCCAGCCTCAGCACACCATGAGTAGATGGATGCTGCGGCCCAATATTTATAATCATTTCGCCCGTCTTCAAATCCTTTTCACCGTATTT
>CAZRBW010000032.1:0-21158 GCA_964598395.1 uncultured Roseivirgaceae bacterium | reverse complement strand
AGCGTATAAACAACTTCCATTGTTCCACTTTCTGGCCCATTATCCAAGGCAGTGAGGCAAGATAAAGAATCGAAATACAGTGATTTATCGCTTCGCAAAAAGGCACAAAGTTCAACTATGCGAGATGGATCCACCAAAAGCGTGGCAGGTGTAGTATTCTGAATAACCTCCCGCCCCATTTCAGGCAGATGGTTATTAATCATTTCCTTTATCTCTTCAATGCTCATGCTTTCGCTTTTTTCTTTTCCAATAGCTTTTCTACCAAGCTTTCATTCAACCTACTTTCCCCACGTATCTTCTCCTGCAATTTTATTATACCTCCAATAAGAGCTTCTGGTCTTGGCGGGCAGCCGGGCACATATACATCCACTGGAATAATTCTATCAACACCTTTTACCACATGGTAGCCATGCTCCCAATATGGGCCGCCGCAATTGGAACATGAGCCCATGGAAATAACATAACGCGGTTCGGCCATTTGCTCATACAGTCGGCGAACTCTATCGGCCATTTTGAATGTAACAGTGCCAGCCACAATCATCACATCCGATTGACGTGGAGATGCACGAGGGATCAAGCCCATTCTATCCAAATCGTAAGCAGCACTTACCGAGCCCATAAATTCGATAGCACAGCAGGCGATACCAAAGCCCATTGGCCATAGACTGGAGAGTCTAGCCCAATTTAGCAGCTCATCTACTTGGGTGATTATTACGCCACCCGCTCCAAATTTCTGATCTAAATATCCGCCCATTAGTCTAAGTATTTACTGTATGCTTCTATTGGAATAGGGCTTTCTGATTTAGCTGTAGCTTCTTTATTTCCCTTGTCAGAAGCCCAATCAAGATAGCCTTTGGCCCAGACATACGCCAAGCCAAGCACCAAAATGGCTAGGAATAGAAACATCTCAAAAATAGCAATGTTACCCCACAGCCCATCAGTTACCTTATTGAGGATGGCATCGCCAAATACCGTTGCCCAAGGAAAAAGGAAAACAATCTCCACATCGAATAAAATGAACACAAGTGCAATCACATAAAAACGTGCATTGAACTGTCCCCAAGCTGAGCCGATGGTATCTTCACCCGATTCGTAAATGGTTAGTTTCTCCGCATTTGGACGGTTTGGTCTCAATAGCGAAGAAGTAAATAAGCCTGCGATTACGAACAAAGCTCCACCAATCATGAAAATTATAGCTGCTCCGAATGAGGATAAATGTGTTTCCATTTCTACAGTTTTAATGGGTTGAAATATCGGAAATGCCCATTCATTTTAATCACTTCTTGAGCTCTTTGCATTTGCTGAAGTATGGGCAGAGCTACGCGAATATGAGTCAATAAATATTCTTGCCTTTCACGCTCACTTTCAATCAAAAGTAATTCATATTCTTGATTTAAAGTTAAGCCCATTTTATGGGCAATCTCAAAGGATTTGATATTCTCGTGAAGCGTAACTTTGCCTTCCAGATTCATCAAAGAAAATAACTCCACTAATGCAGTATGAAATACCATTTGTGATTCGGCCGTTGAATTTTCGATATTCTGTAGATAGGAAACAACGCCTGAAGGATATAGTTTTTCAGAATCATAAGGGTCGAAAGAAATTACTTTGAAAACTCTCAGACCTTCTACTCTTATATCCATTCGGCCATCATCATATAATTTTTCAACTTTGGAAATTTGCACTTCTGTACCATACTCGATTTTATTGTCAATATACGAGGGTATTCCAAAGTTCAAACCTTGCTCTAAGCATTCACCAATCAGTTGCTTATACCTTGGCTCAAATATGTGTAGGTTGAGTTTCTCTTTCGGAAATGGAACTAAGTTTAGTGGAAATAAAGCTAATTTCATTTGTCAATTTACTGTTAATTAAAACAAAAAAGCATTGTTTAGTTGACTCTCACAGGAGTTGCAGAACCTTTCAATCCTTTCAATTTCAAGTCTGCACTCGCACGAGTCTCAAGAATCACTTGGATATCATTTTTAGTCAATAAAATTGAGTAAGGTCTAGCGTGCATATGGCTAATTTCAATGTCCATTTTTTCACCACTTTTCCCTTTTGCAAGAGCTGTCTCAATCATATTTGGCAAGTCTTTGATCAATGGCGCTGCGTCAAATGTTAAATATTCTGCAATAAAAGTGAGGAAACTATCATGAAATATTGCGTCTGCCGACTTCACCAAAATATTCTCAGTATGAATATCAAAATCTAGTTTATCCACCCAGAATGTACTTGTTACTTCATCAAAAGCTGGTTCGCCCACTAGATACAATTGACCATTCATTGCGCCCTTTACATCTACTCTCACCGCCAAGCCCTCATCTGTGGCGTACAAATGCAAATCTTTTATATTGATTGCGGCATTACTGAAAGTGAATTTTTTATCAATTAGCTCTTTTTTTAGCAACTCATTAGCTCTACTAAATGGCAACTTGGCTAACACAAATATTTTAACACTATCATCATTATTAATTTGATCTGTATATGGAGGTAAAGGCTTTTCAATAAATGGAGGCGATTCACCTTCTTTTGTTTCGGCATAAGCTTTCATTTGGACAAGCAATGTTAGAAACTCAGGACTGTCTTTAATAAACTTGGCAGATAGTGACTCGCCTTGCGCGATCATGTATATCTTCGGTTCTTCCTTATTTATGATGATTTCTTTTTGAATATCATTCCAAATTTTGGACACTTCCTCCCGCGTTTTTATTTCTTCTAGTAGCACTTTATCCAATTGCTCTAGAAGGGCTCCTTGGTTTGCAAACAATTGATCTTCAATAGGTTTTTTTATATCCAATGATACCATTGCGATCTTTAGCTCAGGATTCTTCTTCCAATTGATCTTAGTTAATTTACTACTAGTTTTCAAGCTCCAATCTGGATTTATTTCAATTCCGGTAGTCAGATGGAGAATCATTTCAGCTTCAATGGGTGCTTGATTTTTCAAGCTCATTCCCATAAATTTTTTGATAAAATTACCTGATACATGGATTGGAAACTCAATTTCCAAGGCTTGATTTACCCAGCTTAATTGAGCGCGGGAGGTTCTTTCTAATTCTAAAAATAAGCTATCACCTCCACTATTCAACTTTAACCATTTTTTAAAAAATACACCTTCCAATTTTTTGTTTACAAGGTCTTCAAGACTTCGCACTTCATAAGAAATAGGAATAGTGATTGTGGATACTGGCACTACCAAAGTAGAATCAAGTAGGCTTTGGGCAGGACCTTCCGGCTCAATTTTACTGCAGCTTGAAATATAAACTGCGAGTATTAGTAATAGTAAAATTGATGCAATTTTCAACTTGGACATTTAAAAGCAAATTAAGACAATTCTTTATAACGAAAAAGCCCTGCCAAAGGGCAAGGCTTTAATTTAAAATAAAATAAAATTACATGTTTTTCACAATCTCTTCGCCAAATTCAGAGCATTTCAATAGCGTTGCACCTTCCATTAAGCGTTCAAAATCATAGGTAACTCTTTTAGCATCAATGGATGCTTCAATTCCTTTGAAAATTAAATCGGAAGCCTCGTTCCAACCAAAAAACTCAAGCATCATGGCTCCAGATAAAATCACTGAACCTGGGTTTACTTTGTCTTGGCCAGCATATTTAGGAGCAGTACCATGAGTAGCTTCAAAAATAGCCGTACCTGTGATATAGTTGATATTTGCGCCTGGTGCTATACCTATGCCACCAACCTGGGCTGCCAATGCATCAGAAATATAATCGCCGTTTAAGTTTAGCGTAGCAATTACTGAATATTCAGCTGGGCGAAGTAGGATTTGTTGTAAGAAGGCATCAGCAATCACGTCTTTGATAATAACGCTGTGTCCGTCCTTCTCAATCACTTGCCAAGGACCACCTTGATAATCTTTTGCACCAAATTCATTTTTGGCAAGAGCATAACCCCAGTCCATAAATGATCCTTCGGTGAATTTCATGATATTTCCTTTGTGCACTAGGGTAACTGATTCTCTTTTTTGAGCGAAAGCATATTCAATTGCTGCTCTCACAAGTCTTTCAGTTCCTTCCTTGGAAACAGGCTTGATACCAAATGAAGCTGTATTTGGGAAACGCACTTTCTTAAATTTATCTGGAAAATTCTCTTGAAGTAATTTAGAGAATTTAGTTGCTTCATCTGTTCCATTTTGAAACTCAATTCCGGCATATATATCCTCCGTATTCTCACGGAAAATCACCATATCAGTTTTACCTGGCTCTTTCACAGGAGAAGGAACTCCTTTGAACCATCTAACAGGACGTACGCAAGCGTATAAATCTAATTCTTGACGTAGCGCCACATTCAAAGACCTAATACCGCCACCAACAGGAGTTGTCAATGGGCCTTTGATACCAACTAGGTATTCTTTAAAAACGTCTAGGGTTTCTTTCGGAAGCCATTCGCCAGTTTGATTGAATGCCTTTTCACCAGCTAATACTTCTTTCCAAACTATTTTCTTACTGCCATTATAGGCTTTTTCTACTGCTGCGTCCAACACCAATTTGGCTGCTGGCCATATATCTACACCTGTACCATCTCCTTCGATAAATGGCACAATTGGGAAGTTTGGTACATTAAGTACACCATTCGAAATCGTAATTTTTTCTCCTGTCATTATGTATGTATTTATGTTAATATTTTTTAATAACTCTCTTCATTTGTTGGGAAATTGCGGCCTTTTACATCTTTGATGTAGTTTTTTACCGCTTCATCCATTATTCTACCTAGATCTGCATATCTACGCAAAAAGCGCGGTTTAAATTCCTTGGTAATGCCCAGCATATCATGCACCACTAGCACTTGCCCATCTACATCAGGGCCAGCTCCAATGCCAATAACCGGAATACTTACTGTTTCAGCTACTTTCTTGGCCAATTCTGCTGGTATTTTCTCTAGTACCAATGAAAAACAGCCACATTCCTCTAAAAGCTGAGCATCTTCGATGAGCTTATTAGCTTCGTCTTTTTCCTTTGCTCTTACCGTGTAGGTACCAAATTTATAGATTGATTGTGGCGTAAGGCCTAAATGACCCATCACAGGCACACCTGCACTCAGCACTCTAGTGATTGATTCTTTTATTTCACTTCCACCTTCCATTTTCACACCATGTGCACCGGATTCTTTCATTATACGAATCGCAGAACGCAATGCTTCATTTGAGTTGCCTTGATAAGAACCGAATGGAATATCCACAACTACGAATGCTCGCTGCACAGCACGCACCACACTACTTGCATGGTAGATCATTTGATCCAAAGTGATCGGTAGAGTCGTCTCATGCCCTGCCATTACGTTGGAAGCCGAATCACCAACTAATATCACATCCACACCCGCTTCGTCTAAAATTCTCGCCATCGAAAAATCATAGGAAGTAAGCATCGAAATTTTTTCTCCACGTGTTTTCATCTCTTGTAACTGATGCGTGGTAATAAGCTTAATATTGGATTTGTGAATCGACATAAAGTTTTTTTATTGAAGATAAACAGCCATTTTATCTGAATCGAGAACCACATGAATATGCTCACTCAATGTGGTAGCAAGCTCATACCCTGCGTAATCTACACTCACGGGATATCTTTTGTGGCTTCGATTGACTAAAACTGCTACTTCTAATTTTTTGATTGATTGTGAAAGGAATGGTTGGAATGAAAATGCCAAAGTCCTACCTGAATTTAGCACATCATCTACCATAACGACAACTTTACCATTAAGGCTCACTAAATCAATATCTAAATCGATTTTAGATTGTGTTACAGCAAATTTATCCACAGAGATCTTGATCAGGTTAACTTTATTGGTTGAAATATTTTCTAGCTCTTTGCAAATCATTTCGGCTAAAATATAACCTGAACCATCTATACCCGCCATATATATTTCTGGCTCGAGATAATGGTTTTCATATATCTGATAAGCAATCCTGCGGATTTTTTGAAGGATTTGTAGCTTATCAAGTATTTTGTTCTGTGATTGGCTCATAAATGATGGCTTTATTATCAACAAAATTAACCCGAACGAGTCAATAGCCAAACTGCAGGAGGTATAAATGAAAAATCCCTATCGATTGCGAAAGGGATTTTGAAGTTGCTGTCAATAAATCCTAAGGAACTGGAAGCACTTTAGAATCTTTGAAAGTAGATAGAATCACCATTGATTGCATATTATCTACCTCCTTAATTTCGCTCACCTTATCAAGCATTAAGTTTTGATAAGACGTGATGTCTTTGGCAATTACTTTGAGAATAAAGTCACCAGAGCCAGTAATGTGATGACATTCGATTATTTCATCAACTTTATTGATTTGCTCCAAAAATGCTTCAATATTTCTTTTATTGTGTCCGATCAAAGTGACATGTACAAAAGTAGTCACACCCAATCCTATCGCTGCAGGGTCTAATTTGGCATGGTAGCTTTTTATAATTCCTGAAACTTCCAGTTTTTTTACTCTCTCCAATGTAGGAGCGGGAGAAAGACCAATTTCTTTAGACAATTGGGCATTAGTGATTTTAGCATTGGCTTGTAAAATCTCGAGAATCTTGCGATCTATTTTATCCAGTTTTATGGCACTCATCTAATTAGTATTAATTCAAAATAAAATTTCGTTCAAAGTTAATAAGATTATTAAAAATTCTACCTATCGGCGAAAATTATTTTTATTTAAAGGTATTATTACCTTTTTGTCAAAGTTTATTCTCCTTCAAGAAATCTCTTGCCTCTTTATGAGCTGGGTGCTTTCGCTTCGCATGCTTTCTAACTTGCCCGAAATAATCTTTCGCCTCTCGTATGTTGCCTAGTCCTGTGTGTATTTTACCCAAATTGAGTAACGAATAGATATAATAACCCGACTCCTGAGATTCTGTTTCCTCGCCAAAACTTATTGCTCTCTTGTAATACTCGATTGCTTTGGGCTTGTCGTTGCGAGCTTCGTAAATATGGCCTAAAAAGAAAGATGCGTACCTCCCGCTTATTGCCTCATAGCCGGGCATTCCAGCATCCAGATTTTCAAGTATTTTCAGGGATAATCTTTCTGTTTCAGCAGTTCTACCACGCATATATGTAAGCATGGTGTAGTAACGGTGGAAATACGCATTATCAGGATATGTTTTATAGAGATACTCTGATATTTGATACCCACCTTCCACATCTTTTTCCTCTGTATATAAAATTCTCATCAAGAAATACTGCGCTTCTGTGCGACTATAAAACGCATTTCGCGATACTTCTTTCAATTGATCAATTCCTAATTGCTTATCTCCTTTGCGAAAAAACACCAAGACAGGTTTCAGCAGCGGGTAATTTTCAGGTATCCAAACAGAATAATAATTATAGAGACCATCTCCAAACATCAATTCAGGATTAAAAAAATCGGCATTTTCATCTCGGCTGAGATTAAGATATTTTAAGGCACTACTACCTGCAGAAGTTGCTTTCCTCCATGATTTTCTCTCGCTATATAAGCGTCCTTTAAATCCATACGCACCAGCCAAAAAGAAAGAAGCCTCTTTATCTTCGCTATTTGCCTTCAACAATTTTTCAGCTTTGTAAATGGTCGAATCCATAAACATCAAAAATCTAGCATCAAATCGCTCATTCTCAATATTGGGCATAATCTTCCACCACTCACTTAGCCCTAATAGAAAGTCTGGCAATGGGTGATTTGGATAGCGATATTTCATATAACGGAACTCACGCTCAGCTTCTTGAAATTTGAAATTGTACATATTATTTACAGCTTCAGTAATCTCAATTTGGATCGATTCATTAAGCAGCAACATTTCTTTATTGTTGCTACTATCAGCATAGATATATCCACTACCTTGAGCATGGGAGTTGCTTAAACTACCTATTGTAAAGATTAGTGCTAGTGAGTAAAATCGAATGCTTTTCAAGCTATTATTTTGAGTGAGATTTTTTAATCTTGCTTTTTGATTGACCATCCTAATTATAAGCCTTCTATTAAACGAGGTGAGTATATGAATAAGTTTTAAAATAAATTGCAAAGGTCATACCAGTAAAACTATGTGGATAAGGCGTACTGCTTCTGAATTGTTCCAAGTTGACAAAAGACTATTTTTTGTAGTGCTTTGTCTGCTTACTTTTTTTGTTCTTTTTCTTAAAAAGAATTTTGTGGAAGCAGAAACTTATGCATTTCAAATTTTGCAAGAAAGAGGTGAATTCGGTGTGTTTAAATTACTCAATAGTCTGCAATATTTTAGTATCCCACTTATTTACTTTCTCAAATTCACTTGCATAGCTTTTACCCTTTGGGTGGGCAGTTTTATGTTTGGCTACCGCATTCATTACAATCGAGTTTGGCAGATTGTAATGTTTGCCGAGTTGATCTTTTTGGGCGCCGAAGGACTCAAAATTTTTTGGTTTATGTTCTTTAATACAGAAGCCAATATTTGGGATATCAAAAATTTCTACCCACTTAGTATGATGAGTTTTTTTGATTACGAAACTATTCACCCAAAGTACATATATCCACTCAAGTCACTCAACCTTTTTGAAATTGCCTATTGGTTTATCCTCGTATTTGGTATTCATTGGACGGCTCAGAAAAAACTATCGGTTGCTTACGCAATTGTGCTTTGCTCTTATGTACTGTTCTTTTTGTTGTGGCTGCTATTTTTTATTGGAGTGTACAAATGAGGCAAATAGTGATCTAAACCTTAGTTTCTGATCTGCATTTTTTGCTACAATATTTTACTTCATTCCATACCTTTTCCCATTTTTTGCGCCAGGAAAATGGTCTACCACATGTTACGCATACCTTACTTGGCAAATCACCTTTTTTCTTCATCTTACTCATGGCATCCTATTGGGATTAGTGTGTTTTTTCAAAATGCGCTTACTACCAATTTTGACTGATGCTTCCTTTTGCATAGAAAATAGAATATCTCTGGCCTTCCTCCCGCTTTCTTCAATATTTATAATTCGAAGAGGATAATCAACGCCTAATTTACAGTGGTAAATCATTTGCTCCATTTCGGTCATTTTCCAAGGTTCATGTATAAAAGCCAGCGGGAGGTGGCTTATTTCCGGAACCCATTCTTTTATAAACACCGCTTCCGAATCATTTTCCAGCGATTGTTTCACAGGATTGTAAATTCTCACCGTATTGATGCCGGTAACACTCGCCTGCATTTGAAACTGCGGATAATGAATTCCTGGCTCAAAATCCAAAAAGCATGCTGCTAGATGCTCCGCTCCCTTGTGCCAATCCAACCACAAATGATGTGTAAGGAATGACACAACCATCGCACGCATGCGGAAATTCAAATAGCCCGTTACTCTCACACATCGCATCGAAGCATCTACCAAAGGATAACCTGTTCGACCATTTTTCCAAGCTTCAAAGTGCTCATTATTCCATTCATTTCGGATAGTATCAAAGCCACTATTGATATTTTGAAATTCCATGCTACACTCCATTTCAAACTTCTGTATAAAATGGCAATGCCATCGCAATCGAGAACCGAAACTTGATAAATGCCAACGGGATGGCGATTGCGGTTTGGACTGCTCCATCCGCTGAAAAATTTGGCGCATGGACAAATTGCCCCAAGCGATATATGGTGACAATCGGCTGCAACTTTTGCGGCTTAAAACTGGCTTGGAAATATGACTGCTGTAATTCCTTACCCTGTCTTTCAGAAAACTCTCCAAATACCTCTGCGCTTGAGATTCACCACCTTTTTGGAAAATGGAAGTCCTCCCTGTCAAGTGCAAATCGGCAGAAATCAACATTGTCGCAAACTCCTCTTTTGGCAATGAAAAAGCATTGAAATTGGCCCAACGAGGCGTATCTAATGGTCTGCTCATAAACCACTCCCAATCCTCCCGCCAATTTTTTCGATTTCCACGACCACGCTTTACTCCATTTTGCTGAAATTCCTGCCATTCTATCGCCTCTGCCCTCAAAAATTTAGCTAATGCCTTATCTCTATTATATGTGATTCCCAATCCCGTTTCGCAGTAAGAGTAAACTGCCTTAGGCTTTTTCCAAGCATTCAGTTTTTGAAAGAAACCTAAAGCCTCCGAGTGAATTACTGTTACACCAGTACCAAATTTCAACTTTAATGTATAGTCCATTTCCTGCAAAGAATCTGAAACAAATTGCCAATGGCGATCAGAATAATGAGGATCTTGAATTAGGGAATTCTCCAGAATGTAGATAATTAAGATAGGATAGCCGCTGTTGATGGCCGCACACAATGGAGCATGATCTGCCCAACGCAAATCGCGCTTTAGCCAAACAATTACATAATCATCGAAATTCATAGCAACAGAACTGAATATAGAGTAGCTTGTTTTTCTTAATTTGCCAATTGAAAAAATGAGCGATGAATGCTACTACCATATCTGAATAAAGAGAAAATAGAGGCGGGATGTGATGAAGCTGGGAGAGGGTGCTTGGCTGGCCCAGTGGTAGCTGCAGCAGTGATCTGGAATCCCGAAATTGAGCTAATTGGCCTCAATGACTCCAAGCAACTTAGTAAGAAAAAGCGGAAGGAATTAGTGCCTCAGATTAAATCACAGGCATTGGCTTGGGCCATTGGTTTGGTTGATCCAAAAGAAATTGATCAAATCAATATTTTAAACGCTTCCTTCCTTGCTATGCATAGAGCATTGAAGCAATTGCAAAAAGTGCCAAATTTTATTCTTGTAGATGGAAATAGATTCAATAGATATGAAGCAATTGAGCATTGCTGCATTATAAAAGGAGATGGCAAATACTTGAGCATTGCAGCCGCTTCGATACTAGCCAAAACCTATCGTGATAAAGTGATGGAAGAATATGCCATCCAATTCCCACAATATGGCTGGGAAAAAAATGCGGGATATCCCACTCGCTTTCATAGACAAGCAATTGCAGAATTTGGTCCCTCACCTATCCATCGGATGAGTTTCAAACTGCTTCCGGATCAGCTTAGCTTATTTTAAAATTTTTGTTTAGGAAAATTTTAATTCCTAACATTAAAGTAAAATCACATTAAACTCAATTATATCAAGATGATTAACAGTAAGCAAAGCATTTGGCTGAGTTTCATCCTTTGTCTTTTTGTGGCCATGCCCACAATGGCACAAAAACAGAACTTACAGTCTGAAGATTTCAAATTATGGCACTCCCTTGGGGCAAGTAGCCTTTCTGATGATGGCAATTGGAATGCCTACACTATCAGCCGACAGGAAGACAGTGATACGGTATTCGTGAAACACACAAGTAGCGACAAAATGTATAGTTTGCCATTTGCAAATGGTGGTTCATTTTCCGCAGACAATCAATGGTATGCATATAGAATAGGCGTATCCTATGCCGAATCTCAAAAATTAGAAGAGCAGAAAAAATCAATTGAATATAAGCTCGGTCTATTAAACTTGAGTAGCGGCAATATTGAAACTATCAATAGCCTTTCGAGATTTAGCTTTTCTGATGACGGTAAATTCTTGGCTATTTATCTATCAAAACCTGCGGATAGCAAAGAAAAAGGAAGCACATTATTACTGAGAGATTTGGTCAAGGGCACTACAAGAAATATCGGGAATGTTACTGAATTTGGCTTCAATAAAAAAGGCGACCGACTAGCATTCATTACTGAAAATCAGGCATTCAAATCTGTTGAAATGATCAGCATGGCCAATCAAAGTCAAGTAGTGATTGCAAGTGATACAATAAGCTTTTCAAAGCTTACATGGCATAAAGAAGGTGGTTCTTTGGCCTTCTACAAAACAATGAAGCATAAAGATTATGAAGAAGAAACGCAGCAGGTGATGTTGTATAGTGGTATTTATGCCACACCAAGCTTAAAAGCTTTCGACCATACTTCCATTAATAATTTTCCTAAGGATATGCGTATCCTAGCAAGTTCAAATATTGCGATATCTAAGGCAGAAGATGCTGTATTCTTTGGAATACAGGAATGGACGCCCAAAGACACTACAAAAACTAAAAAGAAGGATGAAAAACTTCCTGGAGTGGATGTTTGGCATTGGCAAGACACTGAAATACAGCCACGACAAAAAGTGACATATAACCAAGATAAAAATAGTACTCACCTTTCGGCTTGGTGGCCTGCAAATAACAAATTTGTAAGGATTGGTGATGATGCCCAACCAAATACAAGCTTGACAGAGGATCATAAATTTGCAATTGCTTTCAATCCTAATGATTATAAGCCGGCATTCAAAGAAGATTATGCAGACTACTATATTGTAAATACTGCCACTGGTGAGAAGAAACAAATGCTTGAAAAGCAATTAAGTAATTTCAACAGTGCAAGAACATCGGCAGCAGGTAAGTTCATTGCTTATTTCAAAGATCAAAACTGGTGGGTATATAATATTGGTAATAATACACATACTAATCTTACACAAGACATTAAAGTCCCACTTTACAATGTCAATTACGATGGGCCTGGCACACCACCACCTTATGGATTAGCTGGATTTTCAAAAGATGATAAGGATATTTTGATTTATGATCAGTTTGATATTTATGCAATTAGCCTTGACAATAAAACCAGCAGAAAATTAACTGATGGTAGAGCAGATGAAAAAGTATTCCGCATTAATAGGTTAGATTTTGAAGAGCCATATATCGACATCACACAGCCAGTATATTTGAGTGCCTACGGTGATAAAACAAAGTATTTTGGCTATTACAGAATGGATGCACGTGGCAGAATGTCTGAGCTTATTTATGAAAATATGGCCATCAACAGGTTGTCAAAAGCTAAAAAAGCTGACAAATTCACCTTTGTTAAGCAAGCAGGTGATGTGTCACCAATAATGTATGTAACTGACAATAGCTTCAAAAGCCCAAGTGTGCTCGTTCGTACTAATCCACAGCAAGATGATTTCAACTGGGGTAAATCGGAATTAGTAACTTATACAAACGCCGATGGTAAAGAATTACAAGGCGCTCTTACTTACCCTGCTAATTATGAGCCTGGCAAACAATATCCTATGGTGGTTTATATCTATGAAATTCTTTCGAATACTGTTCATGGATATAGCAACCCAAGCGAGCGAAGTGCATATAATACTACTAACTTCAGTCAGCAAGATTATTTCGTTTTCAAACCAGATATTGTGTATGACATCGACGACCCTGGAATGTCTGCTGTAAAATGTGTAGTACCTGCCGTTGAAAAAATGCTAGGCACTGGGATGATTGATAAGGATAAAGTTGCACTAATGGGACATTCATGGGGTGCATATCAAACCAGCTTTCTTATTACTCAAACTGACTTATTCGCGGGAGCGGTCGCAGGTGCTCCACTTACAGATATGATCAGCATGAGCTTGAGTATTTATTGGAATACTGGCACTCCTGATCAGAAAATATTCGAAACTAGCCAAGGTAGATTTAGCGGCCCATGGTACGAGCAGTACGATGCTCATAAGCGTAACTCACCTATCTATGGTGCGCAAAATATCAAAACTCCATTACTTGTCGCATTTGGTGATAAAGATGGAGCTGTAGATTGGCAACAAGGAATTGAGATGTATGGAACAATGCGCAGAATGGAAAAACCTCATGTGATGTTAGTGTATGAAGGAGAAAATCATGGCTTGGCTAAGCGTGAAAATCAGCTGGACTACACCACTAAAACCAGAGAATGGTTTGACCATTTCGTGTTAGGAAAAACAGCTCCAGCATGGATCACTGATGGCATTAGCTATATGGACAAAATGAAAGCTAGAGCCACTCCAGCGCCAGCGGGAGGTCAACGCTAAGAATAATTGTTCCCTCGAAAAACAAAAAATCCCTATTTCAGAATTATCTGGAATAGGGATTTTTCTTTTAATAAAACTCATCCAAGCATCTACAAAAATAGCAGACCAAATGGCCTGCTATTTGAATATCAATGATATGGAATGAATATTAGTATCTGTATTGATCTGATTTGAAAGGACCTGAAACAGGAACTCCAATATATTCAGCTTGGTCGTTAGAAAGAGTTTCCAGCTCAACACCTAATTTTTCAAGATGTAAGGCTGCCACTTTTTCGTCCAAATGCTTAGGCAATGTGTAAACTGCATTTTCGTACTCACCAGCATTGTTCCAAAGTTCCATTTGAGCCATTACTTGGTTGGTGAATGAGTTTGACATCACAAAAGATGGGTGACCCGTTGCACAACCAAGGTTTACCAAACGGCCTTCAGCTAATACAATGATCTCGTTTCCGTCGATATTGTATAAGTCCACTTGAGGCTTGATAGTATCTTTAGTATGTCCGTAGTTTTGGTTTAGCCATTTCATATCGATTTCGTTGTCGAAGTGACCGATATTACAAAGGATCGACTTATCTCTCATCAATTTGAAATGCTCAGCACGAATAATGTCCTTATTGCCAGTAGCTGTTACAACTATATCTGCTCTAGGAATTGCTGTAGCCATTCTCTTCACTTCGTAGCCGTCCATTGATGCTTGAAGAGCACAAATTGGATCGATTTCAGTAACAATAACACGAACACCTGCACTACGCAATGATTGCGCTGAGCCTTTACCCACATCACCATAACCAGCAACTACTGCCACTTTACCAGCAAGCATGATATCGGTAGCTCTACGGATAGCATCTACCAATGACTCACGACAGCCATACTTGTTATCAAATTTCGATTTTGTAACTGAATCGTTCACGTTGATAGCAGGCACAGGCAATGTACCTTTTTTCATTCTTTCGTATAAGCGAAGTACTCCAGTCGTAGTTTCTTCAGAAATACCTTTGATGCTTTTCGCAATCTCAGGATATTTATCTAATACTACATTAGTAAGGTCACCACCATCATCAAGAATCATATTCAAAGGCTTGCCACCTTCAAATGCATAAAGCGTTTGTTCAATACACCACTCATATTCTTCTTCTGTTAAGCCTTTCCAAGCAAATACTGGAATGCCCGCCGCAGCTATAGCAGCCGCAGCATGATCTTGAGTAGAGAATATATTACAAGAAGACCAACTTACTTCTGCACCCAGCTCCACTAAAGTTTCGATAAGTACTGCCGTTTGGATAGTCATGTGAAGACAGCCCGCAATACGAGTTCCTTTTAGCGGTTTTGAGGCGCCAAATTCAGCTCTTGTAGCCATCAAACCAGGCATTTCAGCTTCTGCAAGTCTGATTTCCTTTCTCCCGTATTCGGCGAGTGAAATATCTTTTACTTTGTACTTCAACTGTGTTTCAATCATTTTTTATAAAATTTATAGGATAATATGCAAAATTACGCATTTGACTAGTAAAAACAAGTAATTGACCTTCAAGCATCTGACTATAGAAAGGAAATTTGTTTAAAAACAAACTCTTTTTCCAATCCACTTTCAACTTCCAACTTCAATTTGCCCTCATTTGAAACTCCAATTAACTTCCCAGCGAAAACCCTCCCGCTTTCCTCGTAATTGTGCCATTCGTCTTTTTGATACAATTTACTATGGTAGTCCTCCTTCAAAGAATTGATTTTGCCTGCTTTCAGTTCTAGATAACGCTTTTCCAAATTGATAAGTAAGTACCCTGCTATTTCCTCGACCTTAAAATCCTGTTGACAAATTTCGGCCAATGAAGTCGCTTTGGGAACAGAAAAAATTTTCTGATTTATATTAACACCAATTCCGACAATGGTGTTTTCAATTTGTCCACCACTAATTGTATTTTCAATTAATATTCCACAAACCTTTTGTCCGAAATATAGAATATCATTGGGCCACTTGATTTGAGGATTTGCTGGCAAATAGGCCGAAAGCGTATCGTACACAGCCAAGGATGCCATCATAGTAAGTTGAAATTGACTGTTAACAGGTATAAAACTTGGCTTTAATAAAATGGAAATCAAAAGATTCTTGCCATCAGCATCCTCCCAAGTATTACCCATCTGCCCACGACCTGCCGTTTGATGACCTGCCCAAACCACCAAGCCTTCATGAGCCTGCCCTTTACGGATAAAATCCATGACTAAACTGCTCGTTGAGTGACAAGATGGCATGTAATGAGCTACCTTTCCAAGAAATAGTGTATTGGTGAAATATTTGTGCAAAGAAATTTCGTAATTTAGCGGGCTTATAAAAGAATCGCAATTAAAAACTTATTGAATGAATTCACAAGAGTTAGCCAACTTGGTTGTCCAAGGTATGGAAGAAAAGAAAGCATCGGATATAGTAATGCTTGATTTGAGGAAAGTTAAAAATGCAATTGCAGATTTTTTTATTATTTGCTCTGGCAACTCTGACACCCAATTAGAAGCTATTTCGGAGTCTGTAGAAGCAGAAGTTTTTAAAAACTCCAAACAAAATCCATGGAGCCATGAAGGCAAGCGAAACAAAGAGTGGATTTTAATAGATTATGTAGATGTAGTTGCTCATGTTTTCAAAAAGGATAAAAGAGAATTTTATGCCATTGAAGATTTGTGGGGTGATGCAGAACAAAAACGAATCTCCTAATCGAACTACTTATAGTTTAAAACGTTTTACCAACAATCATTTGTTGACATTCCCTTAAAAAATAATGGCTGAAAATCCCTTAAGTAATCAAAAGCGAGGAAACAAAATGCTGCCCAAAAAGCCTCAAAAACCAGGAATCCAACTCTGGGTAATCTTTGCAGCAGTTATTGTAATTCTTGCCATTTCATTCTTCAATAGAAGCTCTACGGTCGACGTAAGTGAATCACGATTCAAGCAAATGGTGCTGGATGGTGATGTTCGTCGCGTGGATTTTATTAAGAATCAAGACTTGGTTGAAATTACCTTGACTAATGAGGCTTTGGCCCGAAGCAAATATAAAAACGAACTTGAAAGCTTTAATCCACTTGCCTTGAGCAGCGGACCACACTATGCTTTCAAAGTGATTTCTCCTGAAGGATTTGACAAACTCATCAATGAGCTTAATTCTCAAATGGCTGAGGATGCTAAGATTGACTTGAAAGTAAGCGATCGCACTGATTTTACAAATGTATTTTTCAGCTGGGGTATATTCTTCCTGTTAATCTTAGGTTTCTTCATATTGATGCGTCGCATGACGGGTGGCGGAGGTCCAGGTGGTCAGATTTTCAATATCGGTAAATCTAAAGCTGCACTTTTCGATGCGGAGAATAAAGTAAAAATTACTTTCAACGATGTGGCTGGATTGGATGAAGCAAAAGAAGAAGTTGCAGAGATTGTAGAGTTCTTGAAAACGCCTGGCAAATTCACTAAACTAGGTGGCAAAATCCCTAAAGGCGCCCTATTAATAGGCCCTCCAGGTACAGGTAAAACCTTGCTTGCCAAAGCTGTGGCAGGTGAAGCTGGCGTTCCATTCTTCTCACTTTCAGGTTCCGATTTCGTGGAAATGTTTGTAGGTGTAGGTGCTGCTCGTGTTCGGGATTTATTTAAGCAGGCTAAAGAAAAAGCTCCTTGTATCGTATTTATCGATGAGATTGATGCAATAGGACGCTCAAGAGGCAAAGGCCAAATGCCAGGCTCAAATGACGAAAGAGAGAATACTCTAAACTCCTTGCTAGTGGAGATGGATGGTTTTGCTACTGACTCGGGTGTAATCATCCTTGCTGCGACCAACCGTCCCGACGTATTGGATAGCGCATTGCTAAGAGCAGGCCGTTTCGATCGCCAGATTAGTATCGACAAACCAGATATTGCTGGGCGGGAGGCAATATTCAAAGTGCACATCAAGCCGTTGAAATTGGGCGACGATGTAGATTCTAAAAAACTTGCTGCACAAACTCCTGGCTTTGCTGGAGCTGAAATCGCTAATGTGTGTAATGAAGCCGCATTGATCGCAGCAAGAAGAAATAAATCTGCTATTGATTTAGATGATTTTCAAGATGCCATTGATAGAGTAATTGGTGGATTGGAAAAGAAAAACAAAATCATCTCTCCTGAGGAAAAAGAAATTGTTGCATACCATGAGGCTGGTCACGCAGTGGCAGGTTGGTTCTTAGAACATGCCGATCCATTGGTGAAAGTGAGTATTGTACCAAGAGGTGTGGCGGCTTTAGGTTACGCACAGTATTTACCAAAAGAACAATTCCTGTATCAAACAGAGCAATTGATGGATGAAATGGCAATGACACTCGGTGGCAGAGCAGCTGAAGAAATCATCTTCAATAAAATATCCACAGGTGCTTTGAGTGATTTGGAAAGAGTTACCAAAATGGCCTATAGTATAGTGACTGTTTATGGTATGAATGAGAAATTGGGTAATATATCATACTATGATTCTAAGCAATCGGAATACAATTTCAACAAACCGTATTCTGAGGAAACTGCCAAGACTATTGATGAGGAAGTTCGCAAAATTATTGCTTCTGCTTATACAAGAGCTAAAGACTTGCTTACTGAGAAAAAACCTCAATTGGAGATCTTAGCTAAGGAACTATTAGACAAAGAAATTATATTCCAGTCTGACTTAGAAAGATTGATAGGTAAGAGGCCTTTCGAAAGAGAAACTACTTATGAGGCATACACCAAGCGTTCCGAAGCAAAAGAGCTGAAAGAAAAAGAAGCAGATGACGCTAAAAAAGCTTTGGCTTTGAAAATGGCTGAGGAGAAAAAAGCTAAAGATGCTGCCAAAACAGAAGGCAAGAACGATGCAGATGATAAACCTAAGAATGGCAAGCCCAAAAGCGAGGATACTGAATCTTCTATCAATAAGTAAATAAAATTTTAATTTCAGAAAAAGATCAGGCCAAAAGCTTGATCTTTTTATTTTTACAGCAAATCTCAAAAATTGGCCAAGCAAGATCCCTTTCATTTATCACCACAATTAGCAGCGGGAAAGAAAATCTTTTTCGCTTCTGACTTTCATTTAGGTGCTCCAAATGCAGAGAAAAGTCTGATTAGGGAAAAGAAGCTTATCGCATGGCTAGATCAAATTGCCGATGAAGCCGCAGCCATTTTTCTAATGGGCGATATATTTGACTTTTGGTTTGAATATAAGCATGCCATTCCCAAAGGCTTTATTCGATTTCAAGGCAAATTGGCTGAACTACGCGACCGTAGAGTGCCGATTATCATGTTCACAGGTAATCATGATATGTGGATGTTCGATTATTTTCCCAAAGAATTAAGCATTCCTATATACCACAATCCCGTTTCGTTTGTGCTCAATAATCAGAAATTTCTGATTGGACATGGAGATGGACTTGGGCCAGGAGATCGCAGTTATAAATTCCTAAAAGGGATATTTAAAAGCCCAATTTGCCAATGGGCATTTGCCAGATTACATCCCAATTTTGGGATAGGATTGGCCAAATTCTGGTCTGGAAAAAGTCGTAGCAAATCTGAAAATCAAGAACAGCAATTCAAAGGTGATGATGAATGGCTTTGGGCATATTGTAAAGAAGTACATCAAAAAGATCCACATTCCTATTATATTTTCGGTCATCGCCACCTCCCGCTCGATTTGCCCGTTGGAGATGGTAGTCGATATATTAATTTAGGTGAATGGTTGTCCAACTTTAGTTATGCCGAATTTGATGGAAAAAATCTGGAGCTCAAATATTTCCAAGCTTAAGTCAGCTTTTGCAATCCTCCTTCTGATAAGCTCCAATGCTTTTGCACAAACTTGGACGCTGCAATCCGAAGTGAGATTGGAAGGCTTGGATAAAATGAGTTTTGACCGCAGAGGGCAATTATACCTATCGGATCAGAAAGGAAATATTTACCAATACAGTCCGCTTGGCCTTGAGAAGCTTAATTACTCTCCACCACGACAAGGTAAACTGTCGATATTAGAGGCATGGAATACTCAACGGATATTTGCTTTTTATCAGGAATTTCAAAACTATAGACTTTTCGATCGCTTTTTGGTGCCCACTCCCGATCAGCGGATGAGCATTCCTCCCGCTGGTTTTATCAATGTTGCTACACTCAGTGCCGATCAGCAAATATGGCTGGTAGATGACCGGGATTTTAGTTTGAAAAAGTATAATCCCAATACCAGTGAATTTTCAATTATTACGCCTTTGAATTTAATGGCGGATTTAGAGAATTATCAATTCACTTTTTTACGAGAGTATCAAAACAGGCTTTTTTTAGTAGATAAAAATTCTGGTGTTTTAATATTTGACAATCTGGGTAATTACGAGCAAAAAATAGAAGCGGGAGGTATAGATTGGATAGCTTTTGAAAAGGATGAAATCCAATATCTCACGGCAAATAAACTTACTCTCCAAAACTTATATTCACTAGAAATAAGGATTTTCATTTTACCGTCAAATGCTACCCAAGCTGTGATTTTTAATGATAAAGGTTATCTAATAGATGGCAATTCATTAAGGATATACTCGATAAACTAAATTCTTTAAAAAAGCTTAAATTAGAAGATGAAAAAATATTTACTGCTTCTCTTTTTCTGCTCTCTGAGCTTTGTAGGCCAAGCACAAGTTGACGATGGCTTGGCTTTGAAAAGGTTTTTTTTGGAATTAGGACCCTCCATCCCATTGCAGGGCTTTTCGGATAATTTGGTTGATGGTGGTGGCTTTGCAAAAACTGGAATCAATGTATCTACTGGTTTACTAATTCCTATCAATAAGAATTTTAGAGTTGGTGCTATATACCAATTAGCCAGCAATCCTATTGATAAGGAAGGGTTAGAGTCCTTAAATGTATTTGTTCCCGGAGTTACTTTATCGTCTGGAGCATGGAGGAGCCATTCTATACTGGCGGCTGTCCAATTTCAAAAAGAGCTCGGCAATGATTTTCAATTTACAGCCTCACCCTTGGCGGGATTAGTTATGGCTAATTCGCCTGAGCTTGAAGTAAGTTTGGGGCCACTATCTGCGAATATTGATACCGAAACAGGAATGGGTTTTGTATATGGAGGGCAAGTGGGAGTAAGAAAAGGACTCGTCGGCAGGCATGGAGTTCGATTCACCGCTAGGTATCTTACAGCCAAACCAGAACCTTTTAATTTGCGCACACCAGCGGTGACTATTGGCACTTTCACCATTCCTTCACAAGGCTTTGAAATCGACACAAGATTCACATTAATGACCTTGAATTTAGGCTGGGATTATCATTTTTGAGAATTGGCAAAAAAAGAATCCCGCAGGTTAAACGGGATTCTTAAGGTCAAAAACTCAGAATGTTCTGCCGGGTGGTTAGCCCGAACGGAAAAGGACTTGAAATAACCTAAATAAAATAATATATCCAAATATT